>DHPK01000010.1:197173-206602 GCA_002407845.1 Leptolinea sp. UBA5366
CCGCCTGAAAGCCAGAAATTGGCTCAGGTTTGGTTTAAAACTAGATTATCGTTTAAGGAACAACTTATAAGGAACAACTTAGCCAAAGGAAAAGAATATGAAAGAAGTTTATGATTTTTTGATCCAATGCGGTGTCTTTTTTCTGGCAACAGAAGAAAATGGTCAACCTCGGGTTCGCCCGTTTGGCGCAATTGTTTTGTTTAATAACAGGCTTTACACAATTACCAGCAGAAAAAAAGCAGTCTCCCGCCAATTAGCTGCGAACCCAAAAGTTGAGCTTTGCGCATTAGACGGAGAAAATTGGCTGCGCATTGAAGCGGTTGCAATTGAAGATAATAATACAGAAGCCATTCGCAGCATGCTGGATCATTATCCGAATCTAAAATCCCTATATTCGGAAACAGATTCCAATACACAGCTTTTTTACTTTTCAAACGGAATTGCGACCTTTTCATCCTTTGTAAAACCACCGCGGACGATCACTTTTTAGCTTGCAGACTGAGAGAACTTCAGCCAAAGCCAAGCTCGCTCCTTCCAACCAACCGCAACGAAAAGCGGTGCTTACCCAAGACTGCATGCCGGTGTAAATTCCAGTTTCGCCCACCTGGCTTGGGACGCAAGCAGATTTTCCTTCAGTTGTGTTGGTGACCTCAGAGATGCTTGACTAGGCTGAATTGTGATCAGATCCCCGTTCCGCAGAAATACTAGAATTGGAGAATCGTTTACAATTCAAAACAGCGGGTTTGTGTTGTCACAAAAGCCTTGAAATAAAAAGGCTTGTCGATTACCATTTGAAAAATATTTTTTGTAATCAATATTTTGTATAATTTATTTAAGTAATATTTGACTTTCTGGTTTGAAGGTTTTGTATTTTTATTATCCGTTTGGAAAGGAATTGATTATGAAGAAAATGAAAATAAAGATTCTGTTTTTAGCTGTACTGATGACGGCATTGCTGTTGACGGTGCCGGCTGCGGCTGAGGATTCGCAGTATTTCCGCACATTTTTTAGCAGCGGCGACATCCCGGCAATCGATCAAGCGATGGTCACTGACTTTGTCGGCATCCAGCTTGCGGACGAATTGACCGTTGGTTTGATGCGGCAGAACGAAGGAACCGGGTTGCTGGAAAAAGGCATGGCAACGGATTATTCCGTCTCAGAGGACGGGAGAGTTTTCACCTTTACACTGATGGAAAATGTCCCCTGGGTGCGTTACAATGCCGAAACTGACGCGGTTGAGGAAGTCAAGGATTGCGATGGCAATGTCCGTTACGTGACTGCCCAGGATTTCGTTTATGGTGCAGAACGCACGCTTCGCCCTGCAACTGCCTCCAGTTACGCTTATGTTGTTTACCTGGTCGAAGGCGCTGAAGCTTACAACCTGGACGAAGAGAGTGACTTTTCTACTGTTGGCGTCAAAGCACTGGATGATTTGACTGTTGAATACACGTTCACCGAGGCTGGCATTTTCAACATGAATATCATCAGCATGTGGATGCTGCACGCGATGCCGAGCTGGGTGATTGACGGCGATGCCTGCACTGAAGGACTGGCGGAACGCTGGACTGAAACTGGCTCTTACGAAGGGTATGGCCCCTTCACTCTTAAAGAATGGGTTCATGACTCGCATCTGACGATCATCGCCAATCCTTTCTGGCCGGGAAATGAAACTGTACCACAGGCGAAAATTGCCGGCGTCAATTATGCATTGATCGATGCCTCTGCCGGTTTGGCGGAATATGAAGCCGGAAACATGGACGAGTCTGGGATCCCCAGTGCCGATTATGACCGGATTCTGGCTGATCCGTCATATGCTGATCAGATTAAAACGGCTACCGACGCAATCGGAACTGAATTCCTGATCTACAACAAATGGCTTGCACCGACAGACGACTACCGTGTGCGGATGGCACTGAGCCTCGCGATCGATAAAGAAGCGGTTGTGACCACCTTGAAGAGCGGTATTGTCGCTCCGTTCTACACCCATCAGGGAGTTGACGGTGCTCCGAAAGTTGAAGATTATCCTGATTTGGGGATCATGTATGATCCGGAAGCTGCAAAAGCGCTGATCGATGAATATTGTGCTGAAAAAGGCATTGAGCCGAAAGATATCGAAATCAGCTACAGCTTCAATACCAGCGAATCCCGCAAGATGATGGCAGAGACCATCCAGTATATGTGGCAGAACACGCTGGGGATCACGGTCAACCTGAAAAACAGCGAATGGGCAGTTTACAAGGTTGAGCGCAGCCAGGGTCTTGACAACGTTTACCGCAGCACCTGGGTTCAGGACTATATGGACGCCAACAACTTCACCGCAGACGTGTTCCTCTGCAACGCCGGATATCAGAGCGTGACCGACTGGCCGAGCGTGGATTGCACTGATAAAACGGATCCGTCCTATGTTGAGTATGAGGACGTGTTGAAGTCAGCAGGCAAGGAAACAGATCCAGTCGCGCGGGCAGCGCTGTATGCCCGGGCGGATGAAATTATTATTGAAGATGAAGCAATCATCAATCCCATCTACTGGTACAGCAGTTTGCTGCTGCGCAAGACAAACATCAAAGCCACCGAAAGCATCATTGGCTATGAACGCTGGGAGAAATGGACGATTGAATAATCGTCGGTTTTGAAAAGATTTCGATCGATGGCTCCGAAAAAACGGAGCCATCTTTTTTTCTGCCTGTTCGGTTTCGCCAGACATGGGCTGATGAAAAAAAATGATTCATTATTTGAATGACCGAATGTTTCGTAAATGTGCCTCGAAATGGCGAATGTAATTTATTGAAATTTAGTCCTTGTGAAAATATTTGTTTCCGATTAACATCAAATTTATTATTATCTTTACAGGTCAACAACAGCAATCTATTAAAAACAACACCTGATTTTTGGTGAAGTATATATTCTTTATTTTGGAGGCTCGAAAAATGAAAAAAAGCAAATTATTCTTTCTTTTTGCAGTTCTGATTCTGGTTTGCTTGACGCTGGTTCCAGTGTCAGCTCAGTCAGAAAAAGTGTTTAGAACCAACTTTAACAGCGGAGACATTCCCTCCATTGATCAGGCGTTGGTGAGCGATTTCATTGGCATTCAGCTGGTTGACGAATTGACCGTCGGTCTGCTGCGCCAGAATGAAGAAAATGGCGAATTGGAACCTGGCATGGCGACCGATTGGTCAGCCAGCGAGGACAGCCTGACCTATACGTTCAATTTGATGGAAGGCGTCCCGTGGGTGGTTTACAATCCCGCAACTGGCGCTGTTGAAGAAGTGAAAGACTGTGATGGCAATGTTCGCACCGTGACCGCTCAGGATTTCGTTTATGGAACCGAGCGGACGCTCCGTCCGGTTACGGCGTCTCCTTATGCCTTCCTGGTTAATCAGGCATTGGTCGGCGCGGAAGATTACAACCTTGATAAGACACAGGACTTTTCCACCGTCGGGATTAAAGCGCTTGACGGCAAGACGCTGGAAGTCACCTTCAAGGAAGACGGAGTCTTCAATTTGAATATTGTCAGTATGTGGATGATGCATGCGATGCCGTCCTGGGTTATCGATGGGGATGCCTGCACAGAAGGTTTGGCTGAAAGATGGTCGGAAACCGGCACATATCAGGGATATGGTCCTTTCATTTTGAAAGAATGGACGCATGATTCCCACCTTGAATTAGTGAAAAACCCGTTCTGGCCCGGCACTGCCGCAGTTCCTCAGCCGAAACTGGATTCAGTTCACTACAGCCTGATTGGGGACGTGATGGCATTATCGGAATATGAAGCCGGCAACATGGATTATGCAATTATCCCGGCAGGCGACTATGACCGCATTATCACCAGTCCGGAATATCAGGATCACCTGATCTACAAGCCGACTTCCATCGGCACTGAATGGCTTGTTTATAATCATTTACTGGCACCGACCGACGATGTCCGCGTCCGGCTGGCATTGAGTTACGCCATAGACAAACAGGCTGTCGTCGACACAGTCAAAGCTGGCGAAGCTGCTCCTTACTTTGTCAACCCGGCAGTTGCCGGTGCGCCGAAACCGGCTGATTACCCGGAACTGGGGATCATGTATGATCCTGAAAAAGCGAAAGCGCTGATCGCCGAGTATTGTGAAGAAAAAGGAATCACCCCCTCTGAAATTTCGCTTTCATACAGCTTCAACACCACCGACGCTCAGAAAATTAGAGCGGAAACAATCCAGGCAATGTGGGTCAGCACGCTGGGAATTAATGTGACGCTGAAAAACAGCGACTGGGCAGTCTTCAAGGAAGAGCGCTCCAATGGGATGGACAATGTCTATCGTTCGTCATGGGTTCAGGACTATATGGACGCGAACAACTTCACAGCTGACGTTTTCCTCTGCCCGGGCGGCTCCTATCAGGACATCACTGACTGGCCGTCATTGGCATGTGCCGATCTTTCAAATCCGAAATATGTTGAATATGCAGACGTGATCAAACAGGCTGGCAAGCAGGACGATCCGGCAGCCCGCGCTGCGCTCTATGCGCGCGGTGAGGAAATTCTGATCAACGAAGAAGCAATCATCAATCCGCTCAGCTGGAACAACTCATACGTGTTGCAGAACCCGCGCATCGTCGCCCCGGTTTCCGTTACTGGGTATGAACGCTGGGAAAAATGGGACATTCAGTAATCTGAGTCGCTCAGCCCTGTCATAATATTTTCTAGACAAGGGCTAAAGTTAATACACACATTTCATTAATGAGAAACCCGCATTCACATGAATGCGGGTTTTTGATAATTTCGAGATGTTTATTTAGCTGTATTTACAAAAACACTTAAATAGCATAATATATAAGTATTATTGTAAAAAAGGAGGGAGATCATGAATCATTCTGAAAAGTTGAAGCAGATTATTCAAAAACAAAACGGCACAGTTTTAAGCGCTGACTTGGATGCATACGAAATTCCTCGGATTTATTTACAAAAGATGGTAGCAGAAGGGCAATTGGAAAGAGTCGGACGAGGCATATACGTTTCTGTAAATTCGATTGAAGATGAATTGTTTGCCATGCAAACAAAATATCCAAAATTGGTTTACTCCCATGAAACTGCCCTTTACTTACACGAGCTTACAGATAGAACTCCATTCGATTATTCGGTTTCGGTTCCAAGTGGATATAAAGTTGTTGGCAAGGTAGCGGATCGGTTTAAGGTTTTTTACATAAAAAAAGAACTTCATCAGCTTGGCATAGAGACAGTCAGCAGTAATCACGGGAATCCAATAATAATATACAACATCGAACGGACGATCTGCGATTTAGTCAGAAGCAGAAATCGTATTGACATTCAAATATTTAATGAAGCATTGAAACGATTTGTGAGATTAAAATCGGTCGATTATTTGAAACTTATGGACTATGCAAAACAATTGCGAATTGATAAATCGCTCAACCGTTATTTGGAGGTTTTGTTATGAGCGGAAAATCCATGGGATTAAAGGCCAGAATTAGAAATTTGGCAAAAGAAAAAGATGTGACCGCTCAGGTTGTTCTGCAAAACTATATGTTTGAACGGTTTTTAGTAAGATTGTCAAAATCCAAGTATCAGCGAAAGTTTATCCTTAAAGGTGGTGTTTTGATAGCAGCCATTGTTGGGATGGATAAGCGATCAACTATGGATTTAGATGCAACGATCAAAGGTTATCCTCTGAATGTTGAGTCATTGGAAAATGCAATTTTGGATATTCTGAATATTTACGTGAATGATCATGTAACTTTTACCTATGCAGGAATTGAAAGAATTCGGGAAGATGATGAATATGGCGGTTACCGGATAGCTATTACTGCTGATTATGATTCAATTAGAACGCCATTACGAATTGACATTACTACAGGGGATGCAATAACTCCAAATGAAGTTCAATACTTATTTAAAATGATTTTCGACGAAGGGGACATTAGCATTTGGGCATATAATGTTGAGACTGTGCTGGCAGAAAAAGTGGAAACAATTTTAAGAAGGGTAGAAGGCAATACTAGGCCAAGAGATTTTTATGACCTATATATCTTAACGGAGACCCAAAGGTTCGAGCATTCAGTATTTATACAAGCACTCAGATCGACTTCTGAGCATAGAAATACGACATATATTTTCTTGGACATAGAAAACCGCTTCAACGTAATACGTAAAAGTGACTTTTTGAAAGCAAGGTGGTTAAAGTATATGGAAGATTACAGCTATGCTGAACACATTACTTACGAGGACATTATGAATGCTTTGGGATCGTTAATTTTTAAAAATCCTAACTGAATAGTTATCTGAAGAACATATCGTTTTATCTGATAGAAAAGCCGAATATTTTGAAAATTTAGAAAAGCATTCTTGGATTGCATTGAAAAATGAATAAATGAACCCCGAATATTAGAAACACCTGGATAAATGGTCAACTCCCCTATTAATTTCATCGACTACAGAGATGTAATTCTTTCAAATGCTTGTGTTCTTGTATTATTGTCTTCATGAAATCGTTTTGTGGAATTCCCACAGGCAGTTTGCTATAATTAGGCAGAAAAGGAAGTGAAAATGATACGATTGGTCAGCTGGAATGTGAATGGATTGCGCGCGATTGACCGCAAAGGAAATTTTCAGGATGTTTTCGCACTCGAACCTGATGTGCTGTGCCTGCAGGAAATAAAGTCCAGCCCCGATCAGCTGCCGGATCATGTATTGAATGTTCCTGGCTATCATGCCTTCTTTAATCCATCCCGCGCCAAAAAAGGATACAGCGGTACCGCGATTTATACAAAGGTGGCGCCAGTCACGGTTGAACCCGGACTCGGCGTCGAGCGCTTCGATGTTGAAGGGCGGACACAGATCGCCGATTTTGGTTCTTTCCTGCTGTACAACATTTATTACCCAAATGGAAAAGCCAGCGCAGAACGGCTGCAATTCAAGCTGGATTTCTACGAGACATTTCACGCTCACATTCTCGATCAGGTCAAGCAGGGCAGGTCGGTAGTCGTTTGCGGCGATGTCAACACTGCCCATCAGGAAATTGACCTGGCACGCCCGAAGGAAAACGCTCAGGTTTCCGGTTTTTTACCGGTAGAGCGGGAATTTCTGGATCGGTTCATTTCTAGCGGATTTTTGGATACATTCCGTCTTTTTGAATCGGGCAGCGGGTACTACACTTGGTGGGACTATGTCACCAAAGCGCGCGATCGCAATGTCGGCTGGCGTATTGACTATTTTTACGTAAATCAGGAATTTAAAGACAGGGTAATTCGCAGCACGATCCATAATGATGTGTTTGGATCGGATCACTGTCCGATCAGCATTGATCTGGATTTGTAAGCTGAGGGTTTTGTTCAGCGAATGCAGTTCAGAAAAGTCTGACTGTTGATTTTACGTTCGAGCAGCCAGGTCAGATAGCTGGTCAAGATTGTCTCAGCTTCTGGACGCAGCGCCGCCGGCCAGCCGGCTGCTGCGGCTTTTGAGAATGGCTGGGTCTGATAGAAACGGAAGTATTTTAGCGTGCGGGCTGAAATTGGAGTTAATCCGCTTTCCGGCCGGCTGCATTTTGGACAGACGATTCCTCCCAATGCGCTCGAAAAAAACTGATTCTGCTCAAGAACCGGTTCACCGCACTGAACGCATTGATGCAGCTGCGGACGGAATCCCGCGATATCCAGCAGGCGAAAATCAAAATACCGCAGCACCGGAAAACGATCTTCAGCTTTGGCGAGGCGGCGCATTGAATCGATGACCAGCACGTAAAGCTCCCGGTTCATGACTTCATCGTTTGCAAATCGATCCGTAAGTTCGGAAATGTAAGCCGCGTGGCAGGTTGATTCGAGGTCACAGGCAAGGTTGGGAAAAGATTCGAGTGTAGACACCTGGCTGATGATCCAGGATGAACCGCTGCCGCGCGCTAACTGCGCTGTGACAAGCGTGAAAGGTTCAAGATGTCCAGCTTTGCGGGAGTTCATTTTCCGCACCCCTTTTGCCAGTGCAGAAACTTTTCCCCGATCCGCGGTCAGCAGCTTGATATAGCGATCTGCCTCACCGTAATTGTTGTGGCTCAGCACGATCGCCTGAACGCGAACCGAACGCTCCACCATCAGCCTTTCATTTCAATGAAATGGAAGTAAAGGCACCCGGCAGCAATTCAGCAGGGGTTGCGCGCAGCGTAATCTTCCCTTGTTCATCCACGATGACAACATCCATATCTAAGGAAAATTCAATCATTACTTGTCGGCAGGCGCCGCAGGGCGACCCGCCGTCTCGGGTAGCGATGACCAGCGTCTCAAAATCCCGGCTGCCATCTGCCACTGCTTGAAACATGGCGTTTCGTTCGCCGCAGATTGTCAGCGGATAAGATGCGTTTTCGATGTTTGCTCCGGTATAAACTTTCCCGCTTTTTGTTCGCAGCGCGGCACCAACCGGATAATTTGAATAAGGAACATAAGCATTATTGCGCGCCAGCAACGCTAAATCGATCAGTTCCTGCATGTTTTTATCAGTCATCTGTGCTCTTTTCTCCGTCGGATTCCGAATCAGAGTCCTCATCAACGCGTTTTACAACCACGCGGGCAATCCGGTTTCCAGACAATTCGCCGATCTGGAAATCCCAATCGTCGACCCGGATCACTTCATCCCCAACAGGCACTTTCCCGATTTGGGAGTACATGAAACCCGCCAGCGTATCCGCGGAGTCGCGCGTGATGTGCGTTCCGAGCATGTCGTTCACATCTTCGAGGTCGATTCTGCCAAGCAATGAATACTCGTTCGGACCCAGTTCCTCGACCAGAATCTCTTCTGATTCGTCATATTCATCTCTGATCTCGCCGACAATTTCCTCAACGATGTCTTCCATTGAGACAATCCCGGCAGTTCCGCCGTATTCATCCACCACAATGACCATATGGATTCCTGAAGACTGCATTTCGCTCAGCAATTCCCCAGCCTTTTTGGCTTCAGGGACGAACAGCGCCGGCCGCAGGAAGTCACGGAGTACCTGATCCTCGGGGTGTTCCGCATAAATCTTCAGCAGATCTTTGGCGTAAATCACGCCGATGATGTTATCGATCTCATCTTCATAGACTGGCAGACGGGAGTGCCCGGAGGAGAGCACCGCAGCAGCGGCTTCCTCTAAGGTCACATCAACTTCAATCGCAGTCATATCGATTCTGGGAATCATTATTTCACGGCTTAAGGTGTCGTTAAATCCTAAAATCGAGCGCACCATTTTTCGTTCATCTTCTTTCAAAACCGTATTGTCAGAGGCGTTGTTGACCCATTCCCGCAGCTGCGCTTCCACTTCATTGAAGGTGTAGTCATGCCGAACATTGTCCGGTTTAAACGATTCATAGAGGTTGTACAATGGCTTGAATAGAAAGATGAAAATTTTTGCGAATCCGTTCAAAAATTTTGCCCAGGATTCGGCATAACGGGCAGCAATGCCGCTGACC
>DHPK01000020.1 GCA_002407845.1 Leptolinea sp. UBA5366
GCGCTGCAGATGGATATCAAAATCCGCGGCATCACCCCCGAAATCATGCGGCAGGCTTTGGCACAGGCGCATGAAGGACGCAAGTTCATCCTCAATAAGATTCTTGAAGTGATCGCAACTCCGAACAAAGAGCTGAAGATGCACGTCCCACGGCTGACGACCATTCAGGTTCCGATTGAAAAAATCGGCGCGATCATCGGCCCAGGCGGGAAAAATATCCGCGGGCTGCAGGAAACAACCCATACCAAGATCGATATCGACGATAACGGACTGGTTTACATTTCAGCTTCGAACGCTGGGGATTCTGACAGCGCCCGCGACCAGATTCTTTCTATGATCGAATCGGCGGTCATCGGCAATATCTACACCGGTAAAGTTGTCCGTATCACAGATTTCGGCGCATTTGTCGAGATTCTGCCGAACACAGACGGCATGGTTCATATCTCCCAGCTGGACTCTGAACGGGTCAACAAAGTTGAAGATATCGTCAGCATCGGCGACGAGATCACCGTCATGGTGACCGGCATCGACGGCAACGGCAAGATCCGTCTGTCAAGACAGGCTGTGCTCGAAGGCTGGACGCTCGAAGAAGCGATTGCATCCGACTCAAAGAAACCATCCGGAAACCGGAGCGGTGGAAATCGCGGAGATCGCGGCAGAAGCGGTGATCGCAGAAGTTCAGGCGGACGCAACGGTGATGACCGGCGGCGCAGCGGCGGTAGCGACTCTTTCCACAAACAACGATAATTTTTTATCTGTTCAGAATAAAATGAGAGAAATTTTGTAAATTTCTCTCATTTATTTTAAAACGCGGTATACAATTAGATCCTGGCATTGTTTATTTAAGAAGGAGACCGCATGCAAAAGCTTTATGAAGGCAATCCATTTTGGACGATTACCTCAAAACCGTTTGAGAAATTTAAACCGGTAAGCGAAAATCTCGAGACGGACATTTTAATTATCGGCGGCGGCTTGAGCGGGAATTTGTGCGCTCACGAGCTGGCGAAGAGAAACTATTCTGTAATCGTCTGTGAGAAAGAGCGGTTTGGAACCGGAAGCTCAGCTGTCAACACCGGAATCCTTCAATACTGCAGCGATATCATGCTGACGACCTTGATCAAATCGATTGGAGAGGAAAAGGCAGTCCTTTTCTACCAAATGTGCCGGCAGGCTGTCAGTGATCTGATTGAGCTCGACCAATCCCTTAAAAATCCCTCAGGCATCATTCCTCAGGACAGCATCTATGCAGCCAGTTCTGCCAATGATGTTGAGAAACTGAATAAAGAATGCAAAGAGCTTGTCAAACACGGTTTCTCAGCCAAATTTGTGGAACATGATGAATTGCTTGAAACCTACGGCGTTGAGCTGCTGGCTGCCATCGTCAGCGACGGCGATGCCGGAGTTAACCCCTATAAATTCATCCAGTCGCTGATCGCAGAGAATATCACGCTGGGCGTCAGCTATTTTGAAAAAACCGAAATTGAAGACGTCAAATCGGGGAAAAATGGCATCGTCGGCATCACCAGTGACGGGCTTAAGGTAAGAGCGAAGAAAGTCATTTACGCAACCGGTTACGCAGAACAATACCGCGAACTAAAGAAAAAAGCGGATATCAACCGGACCTATTCGCTGGTCACAACAATTGCCAAAGAACCGGTCTGGAAAAAGAACTTTCTCTTCTGGGAAACCAAGCGCCCTTACCTCTATTTCCGCATGACTGATGACAACCGCATTATCGCCGGGGGCATGGACGAAGAAAAGTCAAAAGTTGAAAAGAACCGCTCCGAGACGAACAAGATCAACCGGAAAATTTTGAAAAAGATTGAGAAGATCATGCCCGGTTTAGACGTCAAGATCGAATATGAATGGAATGCGCTGTTCGGGGAATCATCGGACGGACTGCCTTTCATCGGTCCATCCGCCAAAGAGAAAAACACATATTACTTGCTTGGATTTGGCGGCAACGGCACCGTGTATGCGATGGCAGGATCGAAGATTATTGCCGATGCTATCAGCGGCGTCAAGAATCCATATGCCGATATTGTGAAAATCAATAGGAAGTAATCTTTTTAACGGCTTGCCTGACCGATTTCAGGCTTCTGATAATAATTGCTTTCTCAATTCATTCCGCAGGATTTTTCCTGCGGAATTTTTTGGCAATTCTACCAAAATATAGAAATCTTTCGGCGCGGCATGTCCCGAAAGGCGAGTTGTGACCGCCACGCGCAGTTTGGTTTCAAGCTCTGAACTCCACGCGACGCCATCTTTCAACGCGATGAATGCAACGACCTTTTCATAAAGCAGCGGATCAGGAGCCGCAACCACGCCTGCTTCTGCAATTTCAGCCTGCTCTAATAAAACGCTTTCAACTTCAAACGGGCCGACCAGATGGCCGGAGGTGTTGATCACATCATCATCGCGCCCGACAAAAGTAAACCGCCCGGACTCATCGCGAACTGCCAGATCGCCCGTCTGATAAAACCCGTTTCTGAACTTTGATTCAAAAGCAGCTGGCTGCCCAAAATAAGCTGCAAAACAGGACTGCCAGCCTTCCCGCAGGCAGAGTCTGCCGACCGTTCCAGGCGCGCACTCTTCATCCTGTTCAGTCAGGATATGCGCCTCAGTGTCATCCACCGCCATCCCCATCGAGCCCGGCACCACAGCGTCGCCCGGCCGGTTGGCAATCCGGATCGTGCCTGCCTCGGATTGGAACCAGGTATCAAATATCTCGCGATTCAAAACTTCCTTGCCCCAGTGGTAAACCGCCGGATTCAGCGGTTCGCCGATGCTGAAAACTGCACGCAGTGCAGACAGGTCAAACCCTGAAAAGAATTCAGCTGGACTCATCATTAGGGATCGAAATGCGGTCGGAGCTGAATACCAGACCGTGACCCGTTGTTTTTCAAGGATCGGCAGCCAGCGTTTGGCATGGAAGTTCCCGCTGTATTGGATCAACTCGACTCCCGCCAGAATCGGACCGATCACGCCGTAAACCGTGCCCGTCACCCAGGCTGGATGCGCCGTGCACCAGAAGCGGTCTGACTCCGTCAAGCCCAACACGTCCCGCATGCTGCGCAGAATTGCCTCAGCGCATTGATGGGAGTGGACGACTGCCTTGGGAAAGCCGGTAGATCCGGAGGTGAAAATCATGAAAGCAGGGTCAGACGGCGCTGCGCTATAAACTTGAACGGCCGAGAGTTGCTGATCAGCCGGGACAAAATGGCGAATCCGGCCGTCAGTCGGTGTCTCCGCCTCGCTCAGCACGATGAACGACTCAACAGTCTGATTCTCAAGCAGCACCGCTGCGGTTTTCTCGCGGAACCGATCAATGATCAAATAATCCGGCTTGCCAACCGCCAGGCGCGCACTGAGCGCGTCCGCACCAAAATCCGGGAACAGCACGCACGGCACGGCACCGCGCTGCAGCGCTGCCCAAAAGAAATACCAGATTTCAATTGAAGGCTCAAGAAATATAAAGACGCGCTGCCCGGGCTGGCAGCCGATCTGATCCAAAAAAGCAGCCCGAAGGCTGACTTCGTCCTCGAACTGCTTCCACGAAATCTCAATCTTATTCAGCCGGGAATCAGCCCAGTGAATGGCAGTCTCGCCAGCGGAGCAGCTCTCCATCTGCTTCTGATAAATCGTCAGCAGCGTCTCCATCCTCAAATCTCGATTGTCATGCCGGTGGAAAGATAAGCAATCTGATTGTCGAGCACAGAGAGCAGCCTGCCAAAGGCATTCAGCCCGGTGCAGTGACAGGTCCAATAGCGAGTGGACCGGTTGCTCAGCCGATAGGCAATTTCATCCACCAGCTGGGTATCGATGCTTTTGCCGATAACCGGATTCATTAGGTGGAATCCGCCGATCGCATGCGTGATCGGTCTGCCGGCGATTTTATCGGCAGCTTCCAGAATGTTGATAATTCCCTTATGGGCGCAGCCCGTGACCAGCACTGTGTTTTCCCCTTCAGTCAGAATCAGATATTGTTCATGCTCAAACGGATCTGGACGCAATCCGTTTTCATCCTGAACCAGCAGACTTGCATTCGAGGGCGAAAGAAATTCGCGGCCAGAGACACCAGAAAAGAGGGTCAGCTGTTCGTCAATAACCTGTTTGCCGCCCACTTTAATCAAGCGTTGATTGTTTTTCAGCGACTGATCCAGCCCGATATACTTTTTCATAAAAGCAAGCTTCGAATAATATTGACCGAACGCCTTGCGCTGGATGTAAACAGGCGCAGTCTCATTGATCTCCAAAAAAGTTGCCAGCCCGCCCCCGTGATCAAAATGGCCATGCGAAAGCACAGCGAATTCAACATCGTCAAGAGATTCATTCAATCGATCGGCATTCCTCTGAAAAGAGTCATCCTCTCCAAAATCAAATAATATTCTACGACCGCCTAATTCTATGAGAAAACTGAGCCCATGCTGGTGCAGCAGCTTCCGCTGATTTGACACATTATCGATCAATGTGGTGATTTTCATTTTTTCCGTCTCCATCTTTTTGGTATGCAGCCTTTGTTCGGGATAACAAATGAGTTCCGCAGCAGATTCGCAACCTTTCTTAAGATATTATACGGGAAATCCTTATTCCAGCTGACATTGCTGAATCAGCCGCCCGTCCTTCCGCCTCTTTCAAGCAGGTTTTTCAGGTTCATGGACCTTCTCAGGGTATAATCTCAGCGGATCACTTATCCAAAGGAACGGACAACGCATTTATGCCGGAAATTTCGACAATTCAACTCCTGATCTTACTGGGTTTTGCCTTTTTGGCAGGTTTAATCGACTCGATTGCAGGCGGCGGCGGGCTAATTCAATTACCTGCGCTCCTGGCGGTCTATCCAAATGTCCCGATCGTCTACGTATTGGGCACGAACAAACTATCCTCCAGCTGCGGAACATTGATGGCAGTCTATCAGTACGCCCGCAAGATCCAGATCGAGTGGAAGAAAGTGCTGCCGATCGCAGTCATCGCTGGAATTTCGAGCGTCGGAGGGGCGCTAATCGCGACCACCGTCCCGAACAACTGGATGCGTCCGTTGGTTCTCGTTCTGCTAACACTGGTTCTGGCTTACACCTTGTTTAAAAAAGATTTAGGCGCACACGAACATCAGGTGCCGTTTACTCCCCGTCAACAATTCCTGCTCAGCATGTTTGCCGGGCTGGTTGTCGGCTTTTATGATGGTTTTTTTGGCCCTGGCACAGGCAATTTCCTGATTTTGGCCTTGATCAGCATCTTCGGCATGGATTTTCTGCACGCCTCGGCATCCAGCAAGATTATCAATCTGGCAACCAACATCGGCGCCTTAACGCTTTTCGGGCTGCATGGGTCCATTTATGTCTGGCTGGGACTATTGATGGCAATCTTCAACGTCGGCGGAAACTTTTTGGGAGTCAGGCTTGCCGTCCTGAAAGGCAGCCGGTTTGTGCGCGTTTTATTTATTGTCGTTGTCACGGGTTTATTAATTAAACAACTGATCGATTTTTTCTGATAAGGAATTTTCATGGATTTTTCCCAAGACAAGATTATCCTGCCTGAATTTACGAACAGCAGTTTGGGCATTCCAGCTGCATACCTGAACTTTTTCGGGGCTGACAGCGTTACTCCGCCCTTGCCTGAACTCGAACTGGACCTCAATCAGAAAAATCCGCGAAACGTCATCTTTCTGCTGATGGACGCAATGGGGTCTGGAATTCTCGAGAGACATTTACCGCCAAGCAGCTTTCTGCGGAGCAATCTGCAAAAAGACCTGACAGCCATTTATCCCTGTACCACGGTTTGCGTCACCTCATCGCTTTTTTCCGGACTGCCGCCCATCTCCCACGCCTGGCTGGCTTGGGCGCTCTATTTCAAGGAATGGAATCAGGTCATTGAAGTTCATCCTTATCGCGACGCGTTCGGCGGACAACTCATCGATCCGGCTGAGAAAAACATTCTCACTTTTATGGATTTCGAGACCATTTTTGAGAAGATCGAGCGCGCAACCGATCATCAGGTCAAAGTCGACTGTCTTTTCACCGATGTTGCCCGGCCGCGGCTGGTTCAGCTTGCGGGAGACCGGCTGACGAGTGTCTCTTCTTTAGAAGGGATGCTGCTGGAGATTGAAGCGATCTGCCGCCAGCCCGGGCAGCATTTCGTCGTGGGCTATTGGAAATCTCCGGATGACCTGCTGCACCATTTTGGACTGTCGTCTGAAAAAGTTGGAGAATTTCTGACCAGCGCAGATCGCCTGTTCCGAAAATACATCCCGCGATTTGAGGAAGCAGCGACGCTGATCACTGCCGATCACGGCATGCAGGATATCACAACTCATTTTCGGCTGGATCAGATTGAGCCATTGAATGAATTGGTGCTGCCGTATCCATCCGGTGACTCACGCTCGAAAATGATCGCTGTTACCCCCGGAAAAGAAGATTTGTTCGCTGAAAGGTTCAATAAAGAATTCGGCTCTGAATTTTTGCTGCTGCCTGCTGAAGAAGTCCTTGCGCGGGGTTATTTTGGCGAGGGACCGATCCACCCAAAGGTCAGAGACTTTCTCGGAACTTTCATGGCAATTGGAACCAGTCACAGCGATCTGCTTTATGCGCCAGCCGGCGGGAAAGCTCCCAAGGAATTCAAAGGACACCACGCCGGAATCAGCGCGGATGAAATGCGCGTGCCGCTGATCCTCTGCTGAAATTTGGTCATTCATTTTCCCGAGACGGCTTCACCCGAGCATATCGCTTCAACCGCTCAGGTTTCCAGAAATTGGAAACTCAAAGAATCTCTTCAAATAAATAAGGGACACCCTGAAATAGGGCATCCCTCTACTCTTTCCATCATTTGGCTGGCAGTATCGTCAGCCGTACTCTATCCCGCTCAGCGCGTCTTGGTTGTTCCAAGCGTCAGGCGCACTTCAATCGTCTCGCCGCCGCGCAGAATTGTCAGCGTGACCCGCTCGCCCGGCAGATAATTTGCCAGCTCAGCTTTCAGGTCAGCCACATTCGTAACTTCTGTCTCGTTAATCTGCTGAATAATGTCGTCGACTTCCAGGCTGGCATCGTCAGCCGGGCTGTCCTTCGTGATCTGACTGACTAAAGCGCCGGTGGTATTCTCGTCCAGATTGAGCGCAGTAATGTCTTCGCTGCTGATATCCTTGACATAGGTCCCCAGCCAGGCATCGCCTGTTTGCGACCGAACATCCTCTTCAGCTGCAACTGGCTTGTTTCTTTCTGCGGTTGTCGGGCGCGGAGCCAGTGTCAGTTCCTGATCCATTTCTTTCCCATCGCGAATCAGGTGCAGCGTGATCGTATCTCCCGCGCTGGTATTTGAAGCCAGGTAGGCGATAATATCATCCATCGCAGTCACTTCCTGATCATTGATCCGGGTGATGATATCCCCATCAATGAAAAACTCAGCCCGATCCAGCGTCGCGGTGTCTGTTCCGCCGACCAGTCCCGCCTTTTCAGCCGGACTGCCCTTTTGGACTGTCTGAACTAGCGCACCGCGCATGTCATGGTCGAGTTCAAGGACTTCATTGATCGCCGGTGTCAGCGCAATTCCGCTGATCCCGATCCAGGCATGGTCATATTTGCCGTCAGAAATCAATTTTGGCACAACGCGTTTCGCCAGATTTGCGGGGATCGCGTACCCGATGCCGGCTGAGGAGTAAGTCGATGAGGCAAAGGAATTAACGACCCCGATCACCTCTCCGTTTAGGTCGATCAAGACACCGCCGGAATTTCCGGGGTTGATCGCCGCATCCGTTTGAATCATATCCGGAATCGTATAGTTGCCATTCTCGGTTGCGCCGGACTCGAGGGCAAAACTGCGACCCAGAGCTGAAATAATCCCGGATGTGATCGTACCGGTATTGCCGAATGGATTTCCGATCGCCGCGACAAAATCACCAGCCTTGATTTGGCTTGAATCGCCCATCTTGACTGGCACCACATCGGTTTTGAAATCCTCTACCAGAATAACGGCAAGATCGCTGTCCGGGTCTGCGCCGACGAGGGTCGCGTCACGCTGGATTCCGTCTGAATAAGTGACCGTAATTTCGGTTGCATTCTCGATGACGTGATTATTCGTGACAATATGCCCTTCATTGTCCCAAACGAAACCTGTTCCTGAACCATAGGTCATGTTCGGTTCAGCCTCTGTGTCTGGATTCACTTTCTCTTCTTTGTCCTGGGGCAGGTTAAACTGTTCCATATACGGGAAAATTTCTCGAAAATCAAAGGGCAGGCTCTCCATCTGATGATAGCTGGAGGATTGATCAGCCGGTACAGCGACTGCAATGTAAACTACCGACGGGTTGATTTCTTCATAGAGCTGACTGAATGAAGTTTTGGTCTCAATGATCGCTTCTTCAGTCAGGGTGTCCTGAGCGAAGACTGGCATTACAGAACTGACACCAATCATGATCGTTAGGAGAATTGTTAAAATTGTTCTTGAAAATTTCATTTTTTAGTTCCTTTCGTGCTATACAAATCCGCTCCAAATCCATTTGGATTCGATATATTTAAGCCTACTACCAAATTATTAGCGCAACATTAATTTTTCCAGAAAATAAAGCTTATAAATACATTAAGAATCGGCACGATTGCCGGGAATTCAGCGTTTCAATGCTCGAACAGCTGCCTTGTATTCATCAGAAGTTGTGCGGGACTCAAGAATTTTTTGCAGCGCTTTATTGCGCGTCCAATCATCCCATCCGCAATCTTCCAAAAAGTCGAAAGTCTGCTGCGGAAATTTTGAAAAGTAGGCTGCGGCTGTCCAGGCAGCTGCCATATTCGCATAATAATGCGGGCTGTGAAAACGCGCCAGCTGTTCCAGCGCTGCGTCCAGCCATTCCGGCTGGACGTAATGCGCCAGCATCATCACCAGCCCAAACCGCGCCGAATATTCCGCCTCGTGATGAACGTAGGGCAGGATGAACTCCCAGGTTTCACGCGGGTATTTCTTCGCAATAGTCAACCCTGAGCAAAAACTGTCGCAGATGGACCAGGTATCAATTTTGGGAATAAATTGCCGCACGCGGTCAATTAATTGATCATAGGGCAGCTTGAGGCTGCTGATCACCAATCCCTGCAGCAGGCGTTCTTCAAATGTCTCATCCGTCACGGTCTGAAAAAACAGCTCGGGATCCTCCTGTGCGATCCCTTTTGCCAGCTTTCGCAGCTGCGGCAGCCGAACCCCGATGACTGTTTCGGGCGGAACGCCGGGCAGCAGGCGAAGGCTGAATTGGCGGTAAGCCTCATCCGCAAGACTGTTCAGCTGCAAAATTAATGGGGTTTCGGCATGCTCTGTCATCAACCGATCCTCTATCCTGCCTGCTCGATCGGCAGATGAATCGTGAATGTGCTGCCTTTGCCGAGCTCGCTCTGGACAGAGATCGTCCCCTGATGAGCCTGCACCACATCCTGAGAGATGGTCAACCCAAGCCCCATTCCCTGTGTGAATCGCTTGTTTTCTGAGCCGCGATAAAAAGACTCAAAAATATGCAGCTGATCCTCCGCACTGATGCCGATGCCTTCATCGTGAACGGAAATCTGAATTTCTTGTCCGACCTGGCAGGCACGCAAATAAACAGTCTTACCTTTCGGAGAATATTTAATCGCATTGCTCAGCAGGTTTCCAACCGCATGAAATAATCGGTTCTCGTCGATGTTCAGCGTCGGCAGATCAGGCTCAATTTCCGCTTTTAGGTCAACTTCCTTTCCCTTTGAAAATTCGATCCAATAGTCGTAGATGTCCTCCACCCATGGGGTCACAGCGGTGTTATTCATCACATACAAATTAATTGGGTCTGTCTTCTCACGCAGCAGCGAAATATCACCGACCAGCAATTCCAGCCGTTTGATCTCATTTTTCATCCCGCTTGTCAGGTCGCGCGCCAGCCGTTCGTCCTGATCCGCGCCCATTTGCAGCGCATCGACGGCTGAGGATAATCCGCCCAGCGGCCGGCCGATCTCATGCGTCAGATATGAGACCAGTTTCACGCGCGTCTGTTCTGATGTGTCCAATTTTTGTGAGAGCGTGTTAAAGGCAGTGTTGAGTTTTTGCAATTCAACCGGTCCATCTTCCGGCAGGGGGTCGCTGCGCACCCCGATCGACAGATCGTAAATCGCGTTCGTCGTCTTCGACAGGTTTTTCTCAAGGCTGGTTGCGTTGATCAGCCCGAAAATCCCGCCGATCAAAATCCCGCAAAGCATGATCATTTTCACCCGGCTGCTGGTCTGCTCCAGTTGGTCGTTGAAATAAGTGGAGGGAAAATTAAGCCGAATCACGCCCAGCATCTGATTTTGATCATTTGCCACCGGCACCATCATTGAAATAATCTCGTCCGATGGGCTGAACGGGTTAAAACGGGAAATGTTAAGAATTGGTTCAAATCCGGTCGCACCGAATTCCATCTCCAGCATAGGCGGCGGATAGCGGTTCGCGACGTCCATCAACCCGCCGGATTGATTGGTCGCAAGCGCATTCCACTCCTGATTAAACAGGATAACGCCGGTCACCAGCTGCGGTCGAATTTCCCGGATCATCCTTTCTGCCTCGCCTTCACTCTCCCAAACCTTTGGATTTCCTTTTGAATACTGGGTGATCAACGCCGCCTGTTCCTGAATGGTCTCTTCCATATCTTTCAAAATGAAATGCGTTTCCATCGCATAGTTGAATGCAATCGCAATCAATGGGATCGTGATCATAACTGGAAGAATATGGCTGAAAATGAACCGGAGTTTAAGACTTTTCATTTTTGAGCATTGAATTGAACTTATATCCGACTGAGCGGATCGTAACAATGCGCTGCGGATGATCGGGATCGATTTCAATCTTGCTGCGCAGCCAGCGGATATGCACATAGAGCACCTGCGGCTCGCCGTTATACTCGGCGCCCCAAACCCGTTTCAGCAGGTTGTCCGTGCTGATGACCTGATCGGCTTCAAGTGCAAACGCCGTTAAAAGATCAAATTCTTTTGGTGACAAATCCAAAACCCGTTTTTCAAGTGTGGCAGTGTGCAGCGAAAAATCAATCGTCAGATCCCCGACCTGCAGGACCTTCTCCGTCGGCTGCGGATAGGCGCTTTCGCGACGCCGCAGGACGGCTTTCACGTGTGCCATCAGCACATCAAAATCAAACGGCTTGGTAATATAGTCGTCTGCCCCGGCATTCAGTCCGATCACCTGATCGCTGCCGCTCCGGCGGGCAGTCAGAAAAATCACCGGGATATCCCTGATCTCGCGGATGTTTCCAATCGCGTCCAGCCCATCCATGCCCGGCAGACCAATATCCAGCAGGATCAAATCCGGCGGATCAATCTGGATGATTGCAATCGCATCCTCGGCGTTCTCGGCAGTGTTTGCCTGAAAACCGCTTTTCTCAAAATTAAATGCCATACTGCGGCGCAGCAGTGTATCGTCGTCAACAATCAAGATTTTATTTGCCATCACGTCACTTTCTTTATCAATCAATTAACATAATTGTATGCATAAATCCAGCGATTCAGCCTCTTTAAGCTCGATTTAATCATCCGTACGCCTGCAGCGTCTCCAACATTGCCAAGAAATTATTAGCCGGCACATCGCTCTGGACGTTATGAATTGCAGCAAAAACAAACCCGCCGCCCTGACGGAGGTCATCAATCCGGCGTTTAACTTCTTCCCGAACGTCCTCTTCCGTCCCGAATGGCAAAATCCGCTGTGTATCGACGCCGCCGCCCCAAAACGTCAGGTCTTTCCCGAATTCGCGTTTGAGCACAGCCGTGTCCATCTCTTTCGCACTGACCTGCACTGGATTCAAAATGTTTACGCCCTCTTCGATCAGATAGGGGATCAGCGGTTTGCAGGCGCCGCAGGAATGATAAAAGACGAACACCTCTCCCTTGGCATAGGAATGAATAAACTGGAACAATTCCTTATGGTAAGGGTGAACCAGCTCTTTATACATCCGCGGCGAGATCAGCAAAGACTGCTGGGTCGCGAGATCGTCCGCCTCGTTAGCAATGATCGGATGATCGCCGATCGTGTCCAGCGCTTTTTTCCAATAAGCCAGCTTATAATCTGTCACCCGCCGCATGACCGCATGGGCAAAAAGTTTATCAGCTGCCATATTGCTGAAAAATTTTTCGAATCCGTTCAGCCAGAGTGCCAGCTCCCAAACGCCCGGTCCGGAGCCGATCACCGCTGCCCTTTTTTCGTCATTCAGGATGTGTTCGGTCTGCACTTTCATCTCCGCAAACAGCCCTTCATCAGTCGGATCAGGCCATTGATAAGCCATCAGTCCAGCCTCGTCATTCACATCAGCCAGCGGATGAGCGACCATGTCAAAATAGTGTCCGTTTTCAATCGGCATCTTCCATTCGATGCCCCATTCATCGACCCGTCTGAAATAATTCCCCTTTTTCTCAATCGGGCGGGCATGACTGTTTTTCCGCGGCGCACCCGGCAGAACCCCTGAAACATCAACGTTGAGCGCTGTCTTGACATCTTCGTCAATCAGAGCGAGCTGCTGCGTGATGTCAAGGATGACCGGATCAATTTTCGGCAGTCCCAGCGCATCCCGCAGCTTTCTATATGTGTGGACGTTCATTCCTGTCACGGCTGTCGCCCCGAGATCAAAGGGGATCCTGTCCGGCTCTTGATGGCGTAAGGCTGCCAGCACGCGTTCATTACTTGTCATTCTGTCGTTTCCCATCGCACCCTCCCTAATACAGCTTCTCGTGTGTATTTTACGCTTGATGTTCAAAAATTTGGATGCAGTTTCCTGCAGTCCTGATAGGCAAAAGGATCAAACTTATTGATATGAGTATAAGTCAGAAAATTTTATGTAAAGGTTTTCCAGGCTTGAATCCCGCGGAATTTCAGCCATTACCCCGATTGCGGCTGATGTTTCGATCGCAGCAGGTTTTGAATCACTTCCTGAGACTGAGCAGAAACCAGCGGCAGCAATTTTCGGGCAATGCGGTGTACAACGCTGCCGGGGTTTGATTTTTCCACCATCTGCCGCAGGAAAAAGGAAGTTTCAACCTGCGATTTATCGAAAAGGTTTTTAAACAGGCTGGTCAGTTCTGGCTGCAAAATCGTCGGTGCGCTTTCCAGCAGCTGTTCCAGCAAAGTGAAAACAGCCGGCAGATTGATGAACTTTGGATCATCAGTCAGATAGTTCAGCATTAACACCGCGCGTTCCTGATCCATTGGCGTTCCCCCACTGGTCCATTTCTGAGCGAGAGCTAGGAGCCTGTCAGGTTCCCGCTGTCGCAGCAAATGAGCGCCGTTGTGGATCAGCGTTTCCCTTTCTGAGGGATCCAGCGCCTCGGCTGACCAGGCATCGATCCGCGCCAGCACTTCTGAGGAAAATTCGAGCGGAATCTGACCCAGCATTTGAGTCGCGATCGTGTACATTTCGAAATTCGCGTCCTGCCATAACACATCGCAGAGCGTCAGCGCTGCCTGAGGCTGCTCGCGGATCGTCTGATAAAGCGCCAATTCCAGCTCGCGCAGCACCAGCCGCGGAATTCGAATCTCGGACGTTTGGGTTCCGGGTTGAACACCGTGGCCAAAACGAAAAGACAATGTGCGATACTGATCGATCAGCTTCATCAAGCCATCCCGAAAAGCCTCCGGATTGGTGAAATCCCAGAGCAGGCTATTAATTTCTTTCCGCAGCTCGATCAGGTTTACTGCTGGCATCCCCGGCTAATCTCCATTCTTTTTATTCGTTGAGACGCTGTCAGATTCGAAAAACGATGGACGATCAGATTTCTGCTGAACGCCCATCGTTTCATCCGCAACCATTTCCGCTAATTTAATAAGCTTTTGAAAAATAAATCCGGCTCTCTGCATCGCCGTCGCAATAAACGCATTTTCCTTTGCCGTATGTATGACGGTCGAGCGGAATACAGCGCGTTGTCGCTTTCGTTTCTTCCTTGATTTTCGCTTCACATTCAGGCGATCCGCACCACCAGGCTTCTGCCCAGCCGTTTTCGACAATCTGTTTCAGTTCATCGTAGGAGTCAGCCTGGTGGTGCGGATCGCCTGA
>DHPK01000034.1:0-13055 GCA_002407845.1 Leptolinea sp. UBA5366
GGAGAGTAGGTCATTGCCAACATGGCCTTTTTGCATTGAGGCAATGAGCTGATTTCTAATTATGTAATAAATCTCAATCTGGAAATTTCATAGCCAAACGATTTCTTACGCTACAATGACACAACCGCCAGTACTTAGAGGGTACACCCCTGACTAGGATAAGTCGGTCGTCGCCAACGCTGAGATCATTAGCTTTAGAGCAATATGCCAATCTCAAAGAATATGATCAATCTCACCCTGATATTTTATTGACAAATATTTGTCTGATCTTGCACCATTACTACCGCCAGTACTTGGAGGTTATAACCCTCAAGGGGATAAGTCGGTCATGCCAGCGTGACCTTTTTGCATTAAGACTGGAGCGCCAGAACATGGATGATACACCCCTGAAGGGGATAAGTCGGTCTTGGCAACATGACCTGTGTGCATCTAAGGCGCCTCTCAAATCTCAAATAATGTGATCAAACTCAAACCGGATATTTTATTAACTAAATAATTACTAACCTTACAACGACACAACCGCAAGTACTTGGAGGGTACACCCCTAAAAGGGGATAAGTAGGTCATTGCCAACATGACCTTTTTCTTTATGGTTGTATAACCAGTACTTGGGGGTACACCCCTGACGAGGATAAGTAGGTCATTGCCAGATAACCTTTTTGCAATGAGGCTGGAACGCCTGTCCTTGCAGGGTACACCCCTAAAAGGATAAGTCGATCTTGGAAACATTACCTGCGTGCATCTAAGGCGCTTCTCAAATCTCAAATAATGTGATCAAACTAAAACCATATAATTTCTGAGAAAAAAATTCTTACGCTACAACGAGACTTCCGCTAATACTTGGAGGGTACACCCTTCGCGAGGGTAATTCAGTCAATGACAGCGTGACTTTTTTTTTAAATTGGAACCCCGATGTCTAAAAATGTGATTGATCTCAAACGAGTTGTTGTAAGATGGATTAGCCTCGAGCCCAGCGACGATATTATTGCAATACATGGAGGGTACACCCCTAAAAGGGATAAGTAGGTCATTGCCAACATGACCTTTTAGCTTTAATGTAAATGAAATAAATAAACAAATAATTAGAACGAGTTGCTGTTTGCTGCAGCAAATAAAACCTATAACTTCCTATCTCCTATTTTGCTCTAATCAAGACTATCAGGTCATAAGCGAAGCTTGTTTTCACTTGTAAATCACTACGGCATTTGGGCAGCGGTTAATAAGGGTTTCTTTGATGAAACCAAAGTCAGCAGGATCCGCATAGATCTGATTGCGTGAGAACGCTTCGTTAACAAAAATCACCTGCCAGCGCTCATTGACAATGATCTTTTTTACCTTTGTAAATTGGCTTACTGTGATTTGTTTTGATCCTGCAAGAATCCCGGCTGAGGCTGTTTGCACGTTGCCGGTTGCCACCCCTGTCAAGGTTGTTATCAACGCCAGAACCTGGCTCTTCCTGAACTGTTTCTGCATCTGGATATGTTTGATACATTGATCATCCATTTCGAAAAGCACGCTGTACTTTCCGCCGAAAATGAGCGCGACTAACGGATAGGCGAGAAGGATCAAGCCGGTGATGATAGCGGCGGTTATCCCATAGATTTTTATCCCCGTCAGCAAAGCTGCGCCGATTCCTTCCTCCAGACCGATGTAGAAATTGAGCATCGACGGCGCTAAAGCTGCCAATAGGAGCACTTTCCAGATCGAGATGAACACTGTCGGATTTTTCCACATGCTCATTTCATAAGTCCAGCGCATCACGCCGTCCTCGCTTAAGTAGACGCCAGGACTAGGGTTTGGTAGGGGATTAACGTGTTCCCTGGTCGGATTCATAACATTCAGTGTTTCCATTATTTCACCAGTCCAATCAAAGTTTCTCCCCTCAGCTCCGCAAACACTGTTACTGTTTCGTAGTCAGGAGCAATTGCTGAGAGAATGCGGTCGTTTTCATAGAAGTAAAGTCTTTCTCCGTCGCGGCTCCACAAAGGAATGCCTGTGAAGTCTGAGGAAATCTCAAACAAATTCCCGTCGCTATCCAGGACCCAAAGCCCGGAAAAGATTTGTGAAGCCCATGCCCAATACTCGCTATTGGGGGATGGAAATGGCGATAGGTCTTTGATTTCCGGGAAGAAATCAAAGCTGTAAATAGCATCATCGCTATAAATACTATGGATTCCATTATCGCCATAAATCGTGAAAAAGCTATCTTGCGGAATGTATTCAATGGCATAGGCAATCGAATCGTCAAATCTCATAACTCCGAAATCACCTGCTACAGGCTGACCGATGTTCTCTTCGATAAGCCAGAGTCCAGGTTCCAGTTTTTCCCCGCAGCTGCAGTTCTCGAATTCGAAATCCGTGACTGAAAAGATGCCAATCCGATCTTCAGTGCTATAGGCGATACTGGCGAAACAACCATCCACGAGAACTTCTCGCGAAGCGTCAGTTAGATTGACGAAGCGAAGCTGGTACAATCCGCAAGCACTGTTTATACTGGCAATCAATATTTGGTCATTCTCTGCCCACGCCACAAAGTGTTCCCCATTGCTGCCCAGGTTTTCAAGAGTTTTCGCTGTATTCTGCTGAAAGTCAAAAGTCCACAAGGCATCCATTTCAGAACCGCCGCCAGCTCCAAAGGAAAAGGTGCTTAAATATTGCAGATACTCGCCATTGGGGGACCAATGCAAGGAATTGGCGTGACTTTCTTCGTATGAAAGGCGGGTGACAGATCGGGTATTAAGATTGCAGAGGTAAACATCTGCACTTGCACCGTCCCGCGCCGCAATAAAAGCCAGATTCTGGGAATCTGGAGACCAGGCAAAGCTGTCAGGCAATTGCATTGCATGGTAGGCGTTAAAGGAAGGATCGTCAAATTCAATTTCCACGCCCGATTTGACGATAGACCCGGTCAGCTCCAAGCGAAGCAGTGTATTTTGGTTCTTAAGATCGAGAATCCTTAAGAGTGGGTTGATAGGTGTCCGATTAAATCCTGTCACATAGGCGTAGAACTGCCCATTCGGTGATAGACCTTTTTGTAGATTCCAAGTGTCATCCAACTGATCTTTACTGATTTGTATGGATTTTTTTGTCAACTCATCAATGACCCAGATTCCATTGTCAGTCATCGCCAGAAAGGTGTCAGCGGAAGACATGACATCCGGTTCTGCAGCTTCCGTCACTTTGGGCAGCTGGGATTCAAATCCTGCCGCGGTCAGCACTATCGATGAAGCCGGACTGATTATTTCCTCGTTAGCAATCCCATGTGTTGGTACCTGTGTTTTCACCATTAACGGTACAAAACCTGAGGATTCCTCAGAATACCCGGAATCTTGGGTGGGTTTGGAAAGCAGAGATTTCAGGTCATATCCCCGGCTGCGAACAATTAGCAGACCTGCAATCGCAGCAGCACAAAAGGTGATTAATACCACTGCTGCGATCCAAACCAAACGGCTGACTTTTGGTTTTATTCCAGCTTGGCTCGCTGGTTCCATAGCGGGATTCGGGCTTTGGGTTACAGGTGTGCCGCAGTTTTCGCAAAACCGATTATTTTCATAAATCTCGTGTCCGCAATTTGCACAATTCATGCTAATCCTCTGCCTTGTAATTAATGATCCATATCAGAAAAATGCCGACCCCGATCAGAATTAGATTTCTGATTGGATTATTAGCTTCTTCTGACCTTTCATTGATAAATGGCAGTGTCTCAAAGTATTTCACGCTTATGCTGCCGGTTCCGTCAGCTTTCAGAAAAACCCCATCCCGGATCTGCTTGCTGTGGCCGCTGATCTCTCTTCCGTCTTCAAGACTAAACTGGTAAGCGATGACATAGGTATAGCGGCCTGCGATTCCCTCGGCACGCTCACCGCCTTCGCGTCGAATGCTCGTTACAGTGGCGCGTGCAGTTTTACCGAACCCAGCCAGCATGAAACCTGAACCTCCCCAAAGGATGAACGCGACACCAAGGAGCGAAATAAGGAAGCGGGGTAAAAATTTCGTTTTCACTTCTTAGCCTGCCATTCATAAATGAAGTTTGGGGTAGAAGAGTACCTTTCAGCCTTTTCCGCAAGAGCCACTATTGATAGATCGTTTTTAGCATCTGCTAATTTCCAATGAACCATGAAGGGGTTTTTATTGGCAGATAAGATACCAAATGGTTCAGTGGGCTCATCCTTCATATTGACCCACTCACCTTGGATCCTGTCATCAATCCGATCTGTTGCGGCAATCATTGCCCGGCTGGTTTCCAGATCGAATGAACCAAAGCCAGTGCCATGAATAATGATTGCCCGGTTCCCGTAAGGTTGACTGGTGAATTCCTTGATTCGAACCGAAGTGCCTTTTGATTCAAACGGTTTCAGTTTGAGAAAAGCAACCATGGTCATTACGGCTACCAATACTAAAACTAGAATGATAATGCTCAGGCTGGAATCCTTAGGCTGCATTATAGCTTTCGGCGTAGTTATGCTAAGTTCTGGAGGAAAAACTAGGTTTGAATTGATAAGAGTGCCGCATTCTCCATAAAATTTTACAGGAAGTTTTATCTGAGCACCACTGTTTTTGCAAACGTTTTCCATAGAAAAACCTTCTGAATTAAATGAAAAATTAGACACTCAGTGACTAAAGCCATGTGCCTTGGAACGAATAAATCATGGCTGAGATACAGTTGAAGTTTATGGGATTTCTATTAAAAAATACATCACCAAAGCGGGTGATTTTTGAAAAAGAACTGCTTCTCCCGGCAGGTTTACTCAGTCCATAGAAGGTTTATTATCTTGTGATTGGTGTGGAGCAGACTGAGTGTCAAGCAATGTATTCATGAGCTCGATTTTGCTCTGAACGCCTGCTTTTGAATAAATATTTTTGACATGTGTCTTAATTGTGTTTTCGCTGACGTGCAGATCGCATGCAATTTGACGATAGGTTCTTCCTTTAATGATTAAGGAAGCAACCTCCGCCTCCCGTTGAGTAAGTTTCTCAGTTGTGCTGAATTCTGAGAAAATCAGGTTTTGCTTCTGGACTGGTAAATCATTGATCGAAGTCAAGTAGGCGTGGCTTTTCAGCAAGACTGTCAGCCTTTGATGCAGCGGAGGTAATAAAACCAACGTGACACAGACCACCCCGAGTGCAAGAAAGGACGAAAGGGTGCTTTGTCCGCCTGCGTCAATCGCATCGCTAAGGACTCCGCCCAGGAGCACCCCAAAAACATTGGCAGCAAGACCAATCCCAACGATGCGAGCTGGATTGGGATGCAGCTCCAGCATATCGCCCATGATACTCCACCAGAATAAATCAAAGATGCCGCATGCCCCAAGCATGAGAGTATTAATGATGAAATAGTCTGCCCAAGCCCGTGCTAACAAGATAAAAGCAATATAAGAAAAGCCGATCATCGCGATTCCGCCGTAAAGGATATAGGTGTGGTTAATCTTACGCGGAAGATTACGAAGAATGAACAGCGCTAAGATATAAGGCAGAACACCATACCAGCTTGCCAGCCATTCCAAATGGATAAATGCGGGGTTTTGAACCTGAAACATTATGCCGGAATTGATCGTGATAACGATAATAAACAAACAGAGGAATGCCAATGGTCCCTTTATACTGACTGCGGAATTCTTTTGGGAGGTCATTGTCGGGGAGGCAGTATCTTTCCCGACCGGCAGCTTCAATGAGAAAAAGAAGGCGGCAGCTAAACTTAGAATCGATAGCCCGAGTCCGAATTGGGCGGATCCGAAAGTTGCTGCGATGTTGAGCGGAATCATAAAAAAGTTTGAAAAAATGAGACAGTCCGCGATTATTCTCAGCCTCTCATCTTTTGAACAATATTCTTTGAAATAATAGCCCCAGATTGGCACACATGTGCCCACAAAAAACATGGATGTCAGTAGGGCTGCTGTCCAAAGCGAGGATGGCGGGAAAAAGAATACAGAAGATGCAAGCATGCAGAATGCAATCGAGAAGAGGATATATTTTTTTGCAGTGCTAAGGTTTTTAATTAAGAAACCACTGCTTGCCAGACCGGCAATGTGGGCAAGTAATGCGAATTTCAATATTAATTGGAGCGAAACCTCATAATAATCTGTTAAGGCGTAGAAAATCCTCCCCATATACGGGAAACCGAGAAGCCAGGAAAAGAAAAGCGAAAAAACAATGACTATTAATCTGCGTTCAGAAAGCAGAGTTGTTTGCCGGGAAGCGATGGTTTCCTCCTAACTCCAACTATGAAGGTTCTCCAGGGAAACTGAACACTTAGAAAGATTTTACTATGGTATCAGTATGAAACGCATATGAACTGCAGCCCAAAAGTTGGACAATAAATCCAGCCGAGGCGCTTGTTAAAACTTTGTATCGAAGGAAGAAACAAGATGGCTGAGATGTCCGTTTGCTCCGTTCTCCGATCAGTGAAAAGCAAAAACCAGGTAAAAAAATAAAAATCAGCAATTATGATGCTAAAATGAAACAAAGGGAAGGTGCTGAAATTGTGATGGCTGGGACGATGAACAGAAAATCAGATCAAACGCTTGAGGATTTATCAATCCGAAAAAATAAATGGAACATCGTGTACAACAACTACACGATGGATTTACTGCCTCAGGCTGGTGTTTCTGTTTATCAGAGCGGACATAAAAAACAATGTGATCCTGGCTTTGTGTGCGGACCTGATTCCTATGATCACTATATCGTTCACCTCATTCTCAGCGGCTGCGGGACATATTCATGCAACGATGTTAACTATAAAGTTTCGACAAATGACATGTTCTTGATTGAACCTTACGTGCCGGTAGTGTATGTTGCTGATGAGAAAACCCCCTGGACTTATTACTGGGTTGGATTTAATGGTTATGAAATTCAGCGATTATTGCAGTTGAGCGGATATTCAAGCGGAAAGCTAGTGCAAAACTTTGGCAACTCTAAAACTTTAGTGAAATTAATGGGCGAAATAGCCTCAATAAAATCATCCAATTCGGCAAAGCAGTGTTTACTGACTGGCTACTTGTACCAAGTATTTTCAGAATTAATTGACAACAGCAAAAGTATTAAAGCATCATCGGTCAATGAGTATTTTTATCAGTCGCTTTACTTCATTCGGCAAAAATATTCGGATTCAACCTTGACAGTAGACATGATTTCAAAGGAAATCGGAATTGAGCGATCCTATCTTTATCGGATATTCATGTCGGAAACGAATTTGTCTGTGCAGGAATTCATCTGCCTGTTCCGGTTGTCGAAGGCGGCTGAATTGCTGCGGGGAACGCGCATGACGATTGCGCAAATCGCATATGCCTGCGGTTTTTCAAATCAATCCTATTTTTCAACCCTGTTTAAAAAGACCCTCAACGAAACCCCTCAGCAATATCGCAAACGCTTGACGTAAGATTCCCCAACAGTTTTCTGTCAGACCTGAATTGTTAACCCATCGTAAGCGGCGATCAACCCTACATCAGATAGCAGCGGTGAAATCCTCTCATGCAGCGGTCCGAAACTGTGAGCAAAATGAGTCGAAATAAAAGCGGTGTTTTCATCAGCAATTCCGATATCAATCATGTGAGAACGCATTTTAACATTGTCTGCTATTCCCATATGCACGTCATTGTAATTTGTCGTCTCAAGCGATGTGCAATCCATAATCACGGCATTGTAGAAATGCTGCCCAGCAAGTTCCCAGGCGTCTTCCTTGAAATAAGCAGTATCGTGGGCGAAAAGGATGGTTTTACCGCCGTGACTAATGCAATACAGCAGACAATCTTCGTTCGGGTTATGAACGGCCTTAATCGGCGTGATCTGATAGCTATCGGCAGCGTACTGAATTCCAGAATATACCCGTTGCAGGTCGAGCCGCTCGGTAAGCTTCAGCCGATCGATTATCCGCTCCATTGTGTCAATGATCACATCATTCCCATATAATCTCAGTTTATTTGACTCAGCCATTGGCGGATGGATGTTTGCAATTTCAGCGGGAGTAAAATGATCATGATGCGAATGGGTAATTAACAAATGTTTGATTTTTCTGAGGTCAAGCCCATGAAAAAACGAATGGCTGAACGTATCCGGACCGAAATCGATCAATAAGTCATCATTAATTAACGTGGATGTTCTGGTTCGAATGTTTTTTCCTCCAGTCTCGCGAGCGATCTGGCACCAGCTGCAATTGCAAAATCCTGAGGGGAACCCTTCGGCAGCGCCTGTTCCAAATAATTTGATTTTCATAGGAGGTCCTTTCAGTGATAGAGATGGAAAATACCAGCCTTTATGTAAAGACTGGTATTTTGACTTTATGAAATTAAAGATTAATTTGCGTCATTATATTCTTCAATGGCGATGTTGCATTGGTCTGCCATTTCTGCAACCCCTTCTTCAATGCTCATATTGCCGTCTAAAACTTCGGCAATGCCATCTTTTAGAATGACGAGAATTGTCGTTCCAACACCGACCATCGGTTCCTGAATGTTTGGATTGGATGCTAAAACTTGCGCAGGAGCGACGTTGTAAAATGGATTCTCTGCAACGAAAGACTTATAAGCTTCCGATTCAAAAGCTGACTTGACTGCAGGCAGGTAACCGCTGCCAGCTTGCCATGTGACTTGCTGTTCCGGCAAGTAGAAGAATTTCAGGAACTCAAGCGCTGCGTTGAAATTATTTTCATCGCCAAGATTCATTGGATAAATTGCGGAACCGCCGAAGCTGACACCGCCAGTTGAATTTTCGTCGACCATCGGAATAGCAGCAACGCCTAATTCGAAATTTCCAGCAGTGTCTTTTAATAATCCAGGAAGCATCGATGAAGAATGTAAAGTGATAGTCACATTCCCGGCAATAAAATTGTTTACCAGATCATCGTCCTTGTACTTGAAATTCCCTTCTTTGGCAGCTGCGGTATAAATTTCGAGAAAATGCTGCATTGTTCCATTTTCATCGAACACTACTTTGGTCATCTGATCTGCGTGCCCATTGTCATTGTCGCCAAATAATGAGTACCCGTTTCCGTCATGGTTCTGCTGTCCGATCCAGCTCGCCATATGCCATGAATCTATAACCAGACCGAAACCATACTGTGAGATCTGACCATTTTCTTCGATTGTCAGTTTTTTAGAAACTTCGGCAAGTTCAGCGATTGTCTTCGGCGGAGTATCCGGATCTAAATCGGCAGCGATGAAAGCATCTCTGTTGTAATACATGACCAGTGAGGATGGCGCGAACGGCAGTCCGACTGCTTTATCCTGATATGAAAGTGCTTTGACTGCACCCGGCAAAAAATCATCCTGAGACAAACCAATCAAGTTATCGTTGAAAATATCTTCCGCTTTGACCGCGATTTCCAAATTCAACATGTATCCGGTTTCTCCCGATGACATCAGTGTCAGGTCGGGCATCGAATCTGTGTCATTTGCTTGGACTGCTGCTTTCAGTTTTTTAGCAAGTTCAAGGTTTTTTCCCTGATAGACGGTTTTAATTGAGATCCCTTTTTCAGCTCCAACCGTATCGTTGAAATTTTGGACAATCCCTTCGAGCGTAACGCCCATAACGCCGCCCATAGAATGCCAGAATGAAATCTCAGTTGGCGATTGGGCAGAAACCGGTCTGGTTCCCGCAGCACTCAAAGTGCCTGAATGTCCTGTTAGCAGGAGAAGTGACAAAATAATGAGTAACACGGTTTTCTTTTTCATAATTTCCTCCATTATGGTTATCCCTTAACAGCGCCAGCTGTTAAGCCTTTCACAATAAATTTTTGACTGATGGTAAAGATGATGACGGTTGGGAGCAAGGCGATCAGCGTCGCTGCCATGATTGGTCCCCAGGAGAGCTGCTCGGCTGAACTCAACATTGAAATTCCAACTTGGATGGTGCGCATTTCATTTGTGTTTGTGACTAATAACGGCCAAAGATAGATGTTCCATAAGCCGACAAATGATGAGAGAAAAACCGAGACGAGAATGGAACCTGACAGGGGAATGACCGTTGTCAGGAAAAATCTAAAATTCGAGCATCCATCGATTTTGGCAGCTTCGAAAAGCTCCCGGGGGAGACTCATCATGTGCTGACGCAGCATGAAAATGTAGTTCGCAAAGACTAAATAAACGATAATAATTCCCAAATAAGACCCCATCATCCCTAATCGGCTGACGGTAACGTAGTTACTGAAGATCAGCACATCGCCGGGAACCATCATCGAGCCCATCAAGAATGAGAACCAGAATTTTTTCCCTTTGAAATCGAAAAATGCGAAAGCAAAGGCTGCGAGCGTCGAGGTGATAATTCGTCCAACCGTCCCGACAACTGCAACAATCATGGAATTGATAAACAATCGATTCATGTCTGTCATCGCAAAGACTTCTTTGAAATTGGACCAGTTGCGGAAGGATTTTGGCAGGATAAACGTGTTGATGTCCGTGATTTCCTGCGTAGTCATAAATGCCATTCCGAAAACATAAATGATTGGAGAAACGATAAGTAGTCCAAGAATGATTTTTAATATTCCTTCAATTGACAATCTGACGTTTTGCTTGAGAACCCTATCTATAGAACACGCTCTTTCTTTCAAAACTGAAGTTGATTGCTACAATGATCGCGACAAGGAAGAAGACGACCACGCCATAGGTGTAAGCCATCGCATAGTTGGAGTTGTTGTAGGCATAAACGTACATGTTGTAAATCATCGTCTGCGTACTTCTTTGCGGTCCTCCCTCGGTTAAAATCAGAACCGGGGTGATCATCGTCAGTCCGGTAATGATCGATGTGACGATCAGATAAAAAAGGGATGAGGAGATCATCGGAATATAAATATGGAAGAGTTTGCGGAAAAATCCAGCGCCATCAATGTTCGCGCTCTCGATGATGTCTTCAGGAATGTTTTTCAGGCTTGCGGATAAATAAATATAGTTGAAACCGATTTGAATCCAGATCAGGATAAATGTCACCGCGAATAAGGCGTATTGCTTGTTCGTCAGCCAGGCGATATTGATTCCAAACGTTTTGGCTAATAATCCATATGACGGGTTGTAGATCATCCGGAAAATTTGACAGGCGATTGAGACCGAAATTGCCATGGAGAGAGTGAATAACGTCTCATACACACGGCTGAAGTGTGATTTCTGATTGCTGACAAAGGCTAATCCTAATCCAATGAAGATCGAAATTGGAACATACATCAGGGTGTGAAGCAAAGTCTGGCTGAAGGCTCGATAAAAGTTTTGGTTTGAAAAAAGTTTCAAGTAATTGTTGAATGCCACGAATTCTTTCAAATTTCCATAGATATCGACCTTGAAGAAGCTGCTGATGATGGTTTTAACAAACGGATAATATACAAAAAGAATGACAATCGTCAATGCTGGGATTAAATACAGGTAGGGCTCAGATTTTCTTTTAATCACTTTTCCTCCTTTATGGAAAACCCCTAAAATGGCAGCTTTTTATTCGATTCTACATTTGCAATGAATGCTCCGATATGAGTTAGTGTATTAGCTGCCAAATAAAAGCGCTATAAAAAATGTTGCAAACTTTTTCATTGATGTTGTTGAAAAAAAAGATATTGATTCACATTCAACGATCCTGTTAACCGGGTAGGATTTGGATAATACTCATAAAGTGATCCGAAAATTTCGTTTCACTTCGTCGCAGCCGGTGAGCTGCTCGCATAAGAAACTTGTTGCGGAATATGAGCGTAAAACTCGAATCATTACAAATATTTCTATTTGCGTCTTTTCCTCTCCAATAAGTTATACTTATACGCAATACCTTTGAAGATTGGATCTACAAATGAACAACAATGTTAGAGAGTTTATTAATGCGGATACAAAATTTCAGGCTGCGATCCACGCCTGGGAGATTCACCTCGTCAATGAAGGCTGCTCGACCAACACGGTCAAAGCGTTTCTGAGCGACGTGCGCCTGCTGGCATCAAACATCCCGCCGGATCGGTCGATTGGTTCGCTGACCACGAAGGATATCAATCAGTTTCTGCATTGGATGGAAAATGAACGGAATGTCCCTTGCAGTCCAAAAACCTATTCACGCCGGATTACCTCAATAAAATCATTTTATAAATGGCTCAAAACATATGGGGTCATTGAGCATGACCCTGCCGAAAAAATCATCCAGAAATCGGTCATCAGCCCCCTGCCCGAAATTCTGACGTCAGTCGAATATCAGGCGGTATTGGACGCTGCCAATTCATTTCGCTTTGGCGCTAAACCGGATGCGCGTCCGATCGCTCTGACACAGCTGCTGCTGGCGACAGGCATCAAGAAAAATGAGACGCTTGGGATTTACCCCAACCATATTGACCTGGAAGATCCGGATCACCCGGTGCTCTACATCCGCTATGATTCCCCGACGAATCGATACAAGGAACGAAAGATCGAGCTGCCGGTTGATTGGATTCCGGTTTATCAGGAATACCTTGATCAAAAATCTCAGGCACGCACCAAAAAAGTATTCGATTTTAAGGCGCGGACGCTGGAATATGTGCTGGAGGAAGTCGGGAAGACAGCCGGTCTCACCAAACACGTTTCGTTTAACATGTGCCGCTGGACAAGCGCCGTTCACGATTACTATGTCAACATGGATCCTGAAGCCATTCGCATCAAGCAAGGCGTGTCAAAAATCCAATGGCGGGAAATCTTTATGAAGCTGAAACAGCTGCGTGATTTATATGCTCCGCCCGCGCAAAAACCACAGGAAGAGTGAATTCCGAAAGGCTGAATTCTTATATTTCAGCCTTTTTTATTTAATACCAAACCTGCTGAACAGCGCCGTTCGCGCCCATTACAGGGTCATTCTCAGGCAGTGGAACCTGCGCAATAGCATCCTTGGCAGCTTGATAAGCCGCCGGTTCTCCTCTTTTTAAATCCGAAGTTTGACCAGCGGGATAGGATCCGATGATCAGATAGTCCGCGGATGAGTCCAACCGACGATGCGCCACTCCTGCCGGCAGCAGGACAACGTCGCCGGCTTTAAATTGAAAGGGGATTCCGTCTGGACCGCCGAGCTGAACCTTGACCCAGCCGCGTGCGCAGCCCAGCACTTCGTGCGCCTGCGCGTGAAAGTGATCAAAAGGA
>DHPK01000034.1:13152-23203 GCA_002407845.1 Leptolinea sp. UBA5366
ATCAAAAGGATAAATTCCGTTTTGCCAGGCGTCCGGCCAATTGTTCTCGCTGAAACGCTCAGCAATAACTGAGCTGATCTCTGAGAGAGCCGCCGCTTGAAACGCCCCGGGATAAAAAATCACCGGCAGCTGGCTATTCGGGAAAGGGGGGGCATCAGGGATGATAAACGTTTGAAAAGGGGTCATGCAGTCGTCTCTCTATTCTTTCTGGCTGCGCTGAAAGGTCAGCAAAATCACTTTTGTTGTTAAAGGAGTCACCCGGGCAGCATCTGCGAGCTGCAGTTCCGGAATCCATAAAATCTCGTTTTTATCAGCGAGGATCGGATAGTTTTCGCGAAGCTCTTGGGGAATCTTCCGATTAATCCAGAAATCTGACAACTTTTGGCTTTTTCCCGCCATGCCGAGCGGTTTGAAGCGATCGCCGGCGGAGGCTTTGCGAATGGTTAATGGAAAAGCGATCTGGTCTAAATCTAAAAGCGCTTTCCATTTCACGTCCCGAACAGCATCAATCAGCTCATCAGCTGGTTTGGATTGCAGCGGTATTAACTCAGCGTGAAGCGACCAGCCTTCGAAATGGACAGCTGAGGGGATTTCAAGCTGAACAGCAGGCGAGGATGGCGGCAGCTGCGGCAATGATTTTAAGTTGACCAGCGCATCCGCGGCAGCAAGAATCAGGCAGTTGTCCTGCTGAAAAGCGCTCAGCCTCTCGGGCAGATGAATTCTCCCTGTTTGTTCTGGCTGATTAAAAAAGGATAAAACGGTTTGAACAGCGTCATATCCGAAATCGCGGGCTTGCGGTCTGAGCGTAAAGGCTGCTTTTCGAATCAGCCGGTTTTGAAGCGCTCGCGGGAGTGTCAGCAGGTCTTTTGAGAACACCAGGTAGTTTGCAGTGCTCAATTCATTGTTAATCACCTGCTGCCAGCAGCATTCGGTTTCCTGTTCCAAGAATTCGATGTCATCCGCGACAACGCTGGCAGTTTTCAGCAGGCTGTTCCTAATTTGCGGATTATAGTCTCGTTCAAGTTCCGGCAGCAGAACATTGCGGATTCGATTCCGGAGATACTCGTTGTTTAGATTCGATTCATCCTGAACTGGTTTTATTTTTTGCTCTGCGCACCAAGCGTCGATTTCCGATCGCTGAACTTCGAGCAAGGGGCGGATGAGCGGAATTCGGGTTGACCAGACCGGGTTGAATGTGACCGGCTGCATTCCTGCCAGCCCGTCTAGCCCGCTGCCGCGCAGCAGATGCATCAGAACCGTTTCGACCTGATCATCCGCATGGTGACCGGTAGCGACCGCCGCTGCCCCTGCTTTTTCAGCTTCACTAAACAGAAAGGCATAGCGGCAGGCACGGGCTGCCTCCTCGATTGACACACGATTTGCTGCCGCATAAGCGCGCACATTTGCCGTTCCGCAGACACAAGGGATCCCCCATCGCTGGCAAAGATCCATGACAAAAGCCGCTTCGGCAGCCGACCGCTGCCGCAGTTGATGATCGAACACGGCAGCTGTCAGCGGGTTGCCGTTCAGCTGAAGCTGCCGCAACAGAAAGAGACTGTCAGCGCCGCCAGAAACAGCGGCTAAGAGTGGCTGATCAGGACTGATTCCGCATTTTTCGGAAAGATATTTGCCAAAAGGCATTTTGTTATTTTTCATGCTCAGATAAAAAAACGCCAGCTAAACTGGCGTCTGGTTGTTAGGTGGCATTGATCAAATCGGTGAATAATGCCATCGGTCCGATGATCAGTCCGACCAGAGAGGGTCCGGTGTGCGCGCCGAGCACTGGTGCGACCGGCACGACTGTCTCGTAAAAAGCATCGAGTTTTTCGTCGATTTTTTCTTTCAGGAAAGCAATGCCATCAGGGCTGTTCCCATGCACAATTTGTACGCGAACTCGTTCTTTTTGAAATTTTTCAAAACTGATATCGACTAAATTCTGAACCGCACGTTTGAAGGTGATGCTTTGTGCGATATTGTCATAGGTTCCGTTAACATGTTCCACTGCAATGATCGGCTTGATTTTTAGCACTTGCGCCATCAAGCCTTTGATGTGGCTGATGCGGCCGCCATGGATCAGGTAGCGCAGTTCTTTTAATGTGAACAGTCCATCGACCTGGTCTCTGATCAACGCCAGCCGTTCCAGAATTGCGGAGAGCGACCAGTTGTTCACCGCAGCAATGGCAGCCGCTTGAACCTGCCAGCCGAGGCCAGCCGAAAGCGTTTTAGAATCCCAGTAGGTGATATTTGCCTCGGGCACCATCGCTCCGGCAATCTTTGCCGAATTTAGCGTTCCGCTCAGTCCGCTGGAGATATGGATCGATAAAATCTGATCGCCCTGATCAGCTATTTTTTTATAAATCTCGACAAAATCTCCGGTCGAAACCTGAGATGTAGTGGGATAATCGTTGGATGTTTCCAACAATTGATAGAATCGTTCCGATTTGATAGGATTGTTTTTGTCATAGACCTGTCCTTCAAGGTTCAACCCAAGCTGAATCACATGAATCGGAAGGCCATTGATTTGATCTTCAGCTAAATCAGCGCCGCTGTCTGTAACGATTTGCAACATAGCTCCCCCTTCTTTTTTCGAATTATACATGAATTGACTGACAAATATGCGTCAATTATATTTTTCCTTTACGTCCAAATTGCTGCTCAAGCAGGTTGATGCTGAGATGGATCATCGTTGGCCGTCCGTGCGGGCAGGTTCGGGGCGATTGGCAATTTTCCAGATCGCGAATGAGGGTTCGCTGTTCCTGGTCGGAAAGCATCTGACCGCCTTTGACTGCCATGCGCTTACAGACTCTGGCAGCGACCAAATTTTCAATTTCCGCTTGCAGCGGTTCTTCATTTTCTTCAAATTCTTCAACTACCGCGCGCACTGCGCCAGCCGGATTCCCTTTGGTGAAAATGTCCGGAATAGCAGTCAGACGGAAGGCAGATGGACCGAATGGTTCAATTCGAAAGCCAAGTTTCTCTAGGATCGGAATTTTCTCTTCGAGCAGCGAAGCCTGCCAGGGAGGCAGCTGCACGATCTCCGGATCGAGCAAAGCCTGCGCCGCTGGCTTGTGATCTCCGCCTGCCATCAGCTTTTCAAACAGAACGCGCTCATGGGCAGCGTGCTGGTCGATTAAATATAACCCATCCGGCCCCTCAGCCAGAATATAAGTGCCACCGATTTGTCCGATCCAGCGCAGGATTGGGAAAGCATGCGCATCTCTGACAGCGTCCTGCTGAGTTGGCTGTTGCGGCGGCGTAAGCGGCTGGTCCTGAACCAGCGGCTGCTGATCTCCGGCTTGAGACGGGATTGTCCTTCTCCAGTCTCGCTGACCGTTTTCGGTGTCTGCGCCCTGCTGGTTTTGGCGGGACGCCAGCCAGGTCTGCCATTGCACCGGTGCCGCGAGTTCGGGAACTGGCGACTGCTCGATCAATCCAAAGCGGACTGCGCGATGAACTGCGCTGATCACCTTGTCAAGCGAACGGAAGCGTATTTCAGCCTTTGAAGGATGGACATTCACGTCCACTTCCTCAGGATCGATCTCAATAAACAGCGCTGTGATTGGAAAGCGTCCGACCATGATCAGCGACTGATAAGCGCGGGTCACGGCAGAACTCAGCTGAATGTCCTGAATCCAGCGCCCGTTGACGAAAAAATTGATCTCTCTGCGGTTCGAACGGGTCAATGCCACTGGACTGATGAAGCCGCTGACGCGCAGCATCTCTGCCTCGTGATTCACTTCGAGCAGCTGCCGGGCGGTGTCAATGCCGTAAATGGATGACAGAACTTCGCGCCGATTCCCATTCCCGGTGGTCATCAGACCGATTTTGTTTTCATGTGAATAGTGCCAGCGGATTTGTGGATAAGCCATGGCATACCGCGCAATCAGGATGTCAATTTGGTTTTTTTCAGTGACGTCGCTCTTCAGAAATTTCAGTCTGGCAGGGACGTTGTAAAAAAGGTTCTCAACCCGGATGCTGGTTCCCGGGGTGGTGCTCTCAGGCCGCAGGCTGACCAGCTGGCCGCCATCCATTTGGATGCGCTGCCCATGCCGATCTGCAGCGGTTTTCGAGAGAATTGAAAGCTGCGAAACGGAGCCGATCGCCGCCAGCGCTTCCCCGCGAAATCCGAGTGTTTGGATGTGAAACAGATCATCAGCGGATCTGAGTTTGCTGGTTGCGTGGCGCTGGACAGCTGTTTTCAGTTCCAATTCGGTCATACCGCTGCCGTTGTCGCTGATTTCTATCAGCTTTTTCCCAGCGGATTCAATCCGGACGCTGATTTCGTTCGCCCCGGCATCAATCGCGTTTTCAATCAATTCTTTAACAACAGAAGCCGGCCGCTCGATCACCTCGCCAGCCGCGATTTTTGAAATGACGTCATCGGTCAGAATCTGAATTGTCATTTAGCCGTCTCCTGTCGTATTTTTCATCCGTATTCGATTATAACCTTATCGATTTGGATCGATAAATTTTTGGATTCATCGTAGTAATCAGCTTGGGCGGACTTGTCATGCGGTTGTCCTCCATGCTTTTAGGCAATTCCTCAGGTACTCTGGAAAATAAAAAAGCTGGTCGCTGAGACCAGCTTTAAGCAAATCGTAAAAAAGGATCAGGCAGTGATCATTGTTCCGGTCTCGCCTCTGAGCGCCCGGCTGATGTTTTCAGGATTGGTGATCAGCGCCTGCTTTCCGCCGGCTTCGAGGAACCAGATGCAAGCCTGAATCTTTGGCGCCATTGATCCGCCTTTGAAATGCTTACCTTCTTCCATATAAGCTTTAGCTTCTGCCAGCGTCATTTTGTCCAGCCACTGCTGTTCTGGCGTGCCAAAATTGATCGCAACCTGCTCAACCGCGGTCGAAATCAGGAGCAGATCAGCGTTGATATTGCGTGCCAGCAGACTGTTGCCGAAATCTTTATCGATCACGGCTGCTACGCCTTCCAGTTCGCCGCTTTCATTGCGGATTACCGGAATTCCGCCGCCGCCGATGGAGATGGTCACGATGCCGGCGTCGATGAGGGCTTTGATTGCGTCGAGTTCAACGATTTCCTGCGGGAGCGGGGACGCCACAACTCTGCGCCAACCGCGGCCTGAGTCTTCAATCACAGTCCAGCCTTCGGATGCCGCTTTGGATTTTGCTTCTTCCTCGGACATAAAGCCGCCAATCGGCTTCGTGGGTTTCTTGAATGCCGGATCGTTGTTGTCAACGATCGTCTGTTCCAAAACACAGGCAACCGACTTTTTGATGCCCCGTTTTTTCAGTTCATTCTGCAGGTTCTGGGCGAGCTGATAGCCGATCTGGCCTTGGCTCTGAGCGCCGCAGACATCCAGCGGAATCATGGTCAACCCGACCTCTTTCTCTGCGACTTCGGCTTTTTGCAGGATAAAACCAACCTGCGGGCCGTTCCCATGGCCTACGACAACATCCCAGCCAGCTTCGATCATGTCAACAATGTGACTGGCAGTTTCTTTCGCAGCCAAATATTGATCCTGTACAGACTGATGCTCTTTATCTTTAATAAGGGAGTTTCCTCCGATTGCGACGACAGCAACTTTCTTTTCCATTCCTTTTCCCTTCTTTTAATCCCTTTCGGTAGATTAATTAATTGTCAGACAATTATTATACTCGAATTTTATTCCGCATTGAACCTTATATACCTCCAATTAAATACAGGAAGATACTCATGACAATGGTAAATCCGAAGGTGGTAAACAGGATGATCAATTTTGATGCGTTTTCATTGCAGCGGTAGCGCAGACTGACGATGAAATGGTTGACTGCCGTCGGCAGCATCGCGCTGACCACGATGGCAATCAGCCACCAGCGATCCAGGTTGAAAACGTATTTTCCCACCAGCCAGGCGACCAGCGGATGATAGATGATCTTAATGAAGGTTGCCGTCAGCGCCTGTTTCATTTCGAGCGCGGTAATTCGGCGCTCTGCCGGCAGGTAGCACGTGAATCCCAGTGCAAATAAGCCCACGGTTGACGCCGGTCTCCCCAGCAGGTCGGTCGTTCTGAGCACAATTTCAGGGTATTCGATCTTCAATACCAGCGAGAGAATTGCAATTAGCGAGGAAAGCAGAATGGGGTTTTTGACCAGAATCAAGAGCGTATCTTTCAGATTGATCGATTTGTTCCCGCCGGTCTTCAGATCCATCATGAAAACGGTCAGCGGAAAAAGAAACGAGGCTTGCATCACCAGAATGATCATGACCGGAATGACCGAATTCAAAAGCAGGCTGGCGATTGGAATGCCCATGTAACCGACATTGATATAGTAGCTGCCAAAGATCATCATCACCAGATCTTCATTTTTCAGCTTGAATCCAAAACGGAAAACAAAATAGGCTGTCGGGATGACAATCAGGAGCGTCAGGACGACTGCCAGAATGAATCGGGCATTCAGCAGGTTGTCCAACCCCACGCCATAGATATTGGAAAAGGTCAGGAAAGGGATCGAGAAATAAAACAGATATTGGCATAAAAGGCTGCCGCTCTCATGATTCAGAATCTGAAAGCGGGCGGCGATATAGCCTGCCAGAATAACAGCCAGGATTGGAAAAACCAGCTCAAAACTTGTGATCATGGCATGATCTGAGCAGCCCCGCCGGGGCGCGAGCTGATAACATTTTGAACGCCGGAAAGCTGCAGGAGCCGGCTTTGAATTTCGTCCGCAACTGCCGATGGGCAGAGAACATGAACATTTGGTCCAGCATCAAGCGTAAAAAAGCAGGGCAATCCTTCCGCCCGCCAGTCAGCAACAGCGTTCATGATGGTCAAGGATGATGGCGCCCAATAGAACAGCGGCGGATTTTGGGTCATCATAACCGCGTGCATCATGGTGCTGTCGCGCTCGCTCACTTCAGCCAGCCTGTCAAAATTCCTGTGCAGAATCGCATTGCGGCATTCGACCAGCCGCTCCGGCGCACTTTCGACGCGCGCCTGTTGATAGGGGCTGGTTGCTGCGCCTGAATGACCAGCGGTTGACCCCACTTTTTTATGTTCAGTTGAAACGATCGCGATCAGGTCGGTCAGCTGCCAGCTGGCGGGGGACGCGATGGAGACTGCGATGGACGTTTCATCCGAATCTCCCTGAATCCATTCGCAAAATCCTGCCGGGATCGATCGGCAGGCGGAACCCGAGCCCAGCCGCGCTAGCCGTGATAATTCCGGCTCTGACAGGTTTACTCCGGCTGCTGCACTGCCCGCCAATGCCAGCGCAGCAAAAGCCGCAGCTGATGAGGCGATGCCGGCACCGATTGGGAAGTTGCTGACGCTCTCGATTTCAGCATAGCGTTTTTCGTCAGCCAATCCGCGAACCTGATCCATGAAACGACTGACTCTGGAGAGCGCCTCTCCTTTTAAGAAGGAACCGTTCACGGAGATTCGATCTTCGCTGAGACCGGAGCTGAATTGGACGCTCGTCCGGGTTGTCAGATCGCCCAAATTCATGGAGATTGACCCGTTTTGCGGCAGCCGCAGCGCGTCATTCTGGTTGCCCCAATATTTTATGAAAGCAATGTTTGGATGGGCGACCGCAGTCGCGGAAGATTGGCTCATATTGATTAAGACGGATTCCTTATAGAAATAAATTCGGTTAAGTTGGTTCAGTTATCTATTTTGTGTAATTCAAGTTTAGACAGCTATGACGGTGTGTTCTGTCAAATTTACTTAATCTTCATTCAGAACATCGAGGAGCTTTTTCGAAATCTTGAGCGCCTGGTCGCGGGTGATGTAGATATTGGTTTCGCCAGCGTAAAAAATTTTCTCGTCCTCAGGGCAGGTTTCTGTGAACTGCAGGCAGATATCGTCTTCGAACTCAGAATCTTCCTTGTCGAGGAAAATTTCCAGCATCAGGCTTTCATCCAATAGTCGAATAGCCATATTTCTCTCCTTCTCTTAAAACGGACTTCTTGACTTAATTATACTCAATCAGCCCGATCAGATTTCGAATGACCGGCTGGTGCGGGAAGATGCGGCAATTCAACTTTTAAGGCTGCGGTCAAACGTGTTCCCAAGATTTTCTTTCCCTCGTATAATAAGAGAAATTGAACAGTCGGAGGATCAAAATGAAAATTATTCCAGAATTTTTATATTCCAAAAATGACGAATGGGTTGAAATAAAAGGAAATTCAGCCACAATTGGAATTTCAGACTATGCCCAGAATGCCCTCTCAGACATCGTGTTTCTTGAGATTATCGCATCCGTCGGGGATCAGGTTACTGCCGGAGACAACATCGCCACGGTCGAGTCTGTCAAAGCTGCTTCGGATGTTTACACGCCGGTGACCGGAAAAATCTCAGCGGTCAACGATGGTGTTACAGATGCGCCCGAGACTATCAACCAGGATCCTTTCGGCGGGGCATGGTTTGTAAAACTGACGAGTGACTCCGGTTTTGACACTTCCGATCTGATGAATGCAGAGCAGTATCAGCAATACTGCGACGAAAGAGGCTGATTTATGTATATTCCGCATACAGACGCTGAGCGCGAAAGTATGTTGGCTGCGATCGGGAAAAAAGAGCTGTCAGAACTGTTTGAAGCGATTCCGGCAGATTATCGATTTCCTGACTTGAATCTGCAGCCGGGACTGTCTGAACCGGAAGCCGCTGCCTTGCTGGATGAGTTGGCACAGGCAAATCTTTCGCTCGATCGGGCAGTCTGCTTCACGGGAGCCGGTGCGTACAATCACTATATTCCGGCTGCGGTAGACGCTTTGGTCAGCCAATCAAACTTTTTCACAGCCTATACCCCCTACCAACCGGAAATTTCTCAGGGAACGCTGCAAGGCGTCTTTGAGTTTCAGAGTTTGATTGCGCGGCTGACAGGCATGGATACAGCCAACGCATCCCATTATGACGGCGCGACAGCCTGTGCGGAAGCCGGCATCATGGCATATCATCATTTCCGCGGCAAGCGAAAACGCATTATCACTTCTCCGGGTCTCCATCCGCATTATCGGGCAGTCATGGAGACCTATTTGAATGATTTTGACGGCATGACGGTCGAGACGCCTGAATTGGAATCGCTGTCTGATGCCGCTCCGCAGCCTCTCTCTGAGCTGATTGATCAGGACACCGCGCTGGTCGTGGTTCAATACCCTGACTTTTTTGGCCAGATTCATGATTTCACCGCACTGGCTGAAGAAGTTCATCAGCAAGGCGCGCTGTTGTGCATTTGTGTGAACCCGACAGCGCTCGGTCTGCTGAAAACTCCCGGTGAAATGGGTGCTGATATCGTGACCGGCGAAGGACAGCCTCTGGGGATTCCGCTTTCATTTGGCGGGCCTTATCTGGGATTGTTCGCCGCTCGGAAAGAGCTGGTTCGGAAAATTTCCGGAAGAATTGTCGGGGAAACCGTTGACAACCGCGGCCAGCGCGGCTATGTGCTGACCCTGACTGCGCGCGAGCAGCATATCCGCCGCGAGAAAGCCACTTCGAACATCTGCTCCAATCAGGGGCTGAACGCGCTGACAGCCGCGGTCTATCTATCGCTGCTTGGCAAAGACGGGCTGAAGACAGTCGCCCGGCAGTGTTATGACAAAACGCACTACGCAGCAAAGAAGCTCGGCAAACTCAAAGGGTTCAAGGTGCTCAACCCCGGTCCGTTTTTCCATGAATTTGTGCTGGTCTGTCCGGAATCTCCCTCGATACTCAATGAACATTTGCTTGAGCATGAAATTCTGGGCGGTTATGATCTGTCCGAAGATTTTCCTGCGCTTGGGAATGCCATGTTAATCGCTGTGACCGAAACGATCAGCAAAGAGGATATCGATTCGCTTTGCGAAATACTGACAGAAGGGAGCGGCCATCATGGATCACACTGAGAAGACGATTTTTGAACTTTCTTCTGCTGGACGAAAAGGGTTCCAGTTTGCGCAGTCGGACGTGCCCGCAGCTGCGATCCCTGAGGAGTTACTGCGCGCGGAGCTGCCGCTGCCGGAATTATCCGAGCTGGACGTTGTGCGCCATTATTCGCATCTGGCAGCACTCAACTATTCCGTTGACAGCGGCTTTTATCCGCTGGGCTCCTGCACGATGAAATACAAC
>DHPK01000034.1:23413-23979 GCA_002407845.1 Leptolinea sp. UBA5366
CTGCAGGCGATTTTGGCAGAGATTGGCGGATTTAAAGCCTGCTCACTGACGCCATCAGCTGGCGCTCAGGCTGAATTTTGCGGCGTCAAAATGATCGCAGCCGCACTGCGCGACCGCGGCGAAACACAGCGAACGATTATGCTGATTCCGGACAGCGCCCATGGCACGAATCCGGCGTCATCCGTTATGTGCGGCTTTGAATGCAAGCCGGTGCGCACAACTGAACGCGGCAACATCGATTTGGACGATCTGCGTGAAAAGTGCGATGAGAAGCTGGCTGGGATTATGATCACCAACCCGAACACGCTGGGGCTGTTTGACGAAAACATCGTTGAAGCGCTGAAGATTGTCCATCAGGCGGGCGGTCTGGTTTATGGCGACGGCGCAAATATGAACGCGCTGCTCGGCATCGTTCAGCCGGCGGCACTGGGTTTCGATGTTTTGCATTACAACCTGCACAAGACATTTTCGACTCCGCATGGCGGCGGAGGACCGGGCGCAGGCGCGGTCTGCTGTAATGAAAAACTGGCAGACTATCTGCCGGGACCGATCGCTGAAATTGTTGA
>DHPK01000034.1:24108-25335 GCA_002407845.1 Leptolinea sp. UBA5366
CCCGCCAGCGATGATATGGCTCCGCTCTATGGCTTCGAAATGCCGGAAAAATCGATCGGCATGGTTCGCACATTTTGGGGACATTTCGGGATCATGATCCGCGCTTACACCTACTGCATGATGCTTGGNNGCTTGGAAAATCCGGCATACGCCGCGTCGCAGAATATGCGACCCTGAATGCCAATTATTTAATGGAAGCCTTGAAAAAGGTTTACCCATTGCCTTATGACCGGGTTTGCATGCATGAATTTGTGCTGGATGCAAAATGGGCGGACGCTCCCGACATCCGCGCGCTGGATGTAGCCAAGCGGCTGATGGATTACAAATTTCATCCGCCGACAAACTATTTCCCGTTGATTGTCCATGAAGCGCTCATGATCGAGCCGACGGAGACCGAAAGCAAGGAGACGCTGGATGCGTTTATTCAGGCGATGGAGATGATTGCCAAAGAAGCGCATGAGGATCCGGATAAATTGACCAGTGCGCCAGTGAATACGCCGTTCGGCAGGATGGACGAAGTCAAAGCCGCCAGGGATTTGAAACTGACAGCCTAATCTGGAATGGATCCCATTCCGAAAAAAAGAATTGATTAAAGGAATTGACTAATGGAAGAGATTTTTTCAATCACACCAGAAATTGATATCAAAATTGCAAAGAAAATGCCTGCTGTTCGCTACCGAATTCAAATCGCGACGGGTGAAACAACCGATTTGTTTAAGGAAAGGGGCGATTATATCGTCGAAAAAGAAGCCGATCAGACGATTGTGACTTTCTACACCGGCGAGAAATTTAATGCTGACACTTACCGCTCGCTGGGCGGCATGATTGTCAATTGGCTGCAGAAGAACAAAATCAAAGAGTCTTCAATTAAATTGCCAGAGAAAATTTCAGACACTGATCATAAAGCGCTGCTCGAAGGGCTGCTGCTGAGCGCTTTTATCTTCAATAAATATAAGAAGAAGGACAAAGCTTTTCGCGGCATTCTCTACCTGCATCAGGAAGAAGCGGCAATGCTCGAAAGCACGCAGATCATCTGCAACGCAGTCAATATGGCGCGGGATTGGGCGCATGAACCGGCTGCCAAGATTAATCCTTGGACACTGTCAGAACGCGCAAAACTGCTGGCGATGCAATATGATCTGAAATTCAGAATTTTAGATGATGTTCAGCTGGCTGAGATGGGCGCTGGGGCAATTGTGGCGGTCGGACAGGGCAGCAAGACCCCGT
>DHPK01000034.1:25473-26620 GCA_002407845.1 Leptolinea sp. UBA5366
GACAGGGCAGCAAGACCCCGTCGCGCATGATTGTGCTTGAATATCCGGGCAAGGGAAAACATAAGAAACCTGTCGTGCTGGTCGGCAAAGCGATCACGTTCGATTCCGGCGGCTATTCGATCAAGCCGAGCGACAGCATGGTCGGCATGAAATATGACAAGTGCGGCGCCATGGCAGTTTTGGGCGTGATGCGGGCTGCAGCTGAGTTGAAACTGGATACGCCGATTGTCGGCATCATTTGTGCTGCCGAGAACATGCTCAGCGAAAAATCCTATCGGCCGGATGACATCATCGTCAGCCTCTCCGGACTCAGCATCGAAGTTATCTCGACCGACGCGGAAGGCAGGCTGGTGCTGGCAGACGGATTGACCTATGCGCAGAAAAATTATCAGCCGCGTGCGATCATCGACCTGGCAACGCTGACCGGCGGTTGTGTCGTTGCGCTTGGAAATGTCCGCGCTGGCGTTGTCAGCAATGATACCGAACTCTATGAAAGTCTCTATGAATCCGGCGAGCGCACCTGGGAACGAATCTGGCGGCTGCCGCACGATGACGATTACGCAGCGATGATCGAAGGCAGAGACGCTGACATTAAAAATTCAGCGGGACGCGCTGCATCGCCAGTGACGGGCGGCATGTTCCTGAAGGAATTTGTCTCGGATGACGTTCCTTGGGCTCACCTGGATATTGCCGGTGTGGCTGATTTGGAAAAAGGCACCGATTATTCAGTTCCCGGTGCAACTGGTTTCGGCATCAGGCTGCTGCTTGACTGGCTTTCAAATCTGAAATAAGCAAAGTTTCGCTGTTTCGGTTCTCAAAGCGCCGCTGTTTTAAACACAGCGGCGCTTTTTTTGCGTGAATCGGCAGTTGAATTCAGGATGCTAAAGTCAAATAAAAAGAGAAAACGGCGAAGTTTAGCTGTTTTCAGCTGAACGAGATCATTTCGGAAGTCCAAATGGCTTTAATCTTTCCGGATTATTTTTTCCTCGAAGTGTATTAATTCATCCGTTTTTGAGAATAAAAATTAGCAATTTTCAACTTCCCGCGGGCAAAAATTACCAATTTATGCGGAATCTGATGACTTGGCTTAAAACATGCACCTATAAGAGCACTGCCATCACGGGTTTGACCCACAGATTGATTTTTC
>DHPK01000034.1:26768-42014 GCA_002407845.1 Leptolinea sp. UBA5366
TTTTTCAAATCTGGACGAAAAATCTGGAATTGGCAAGAATATTGCAACTATATGAATAAACCCGTAAAAGGGAAACTAAAAAGGGAAATAATTATTTCGAAAGAAATGAGGTCAAAAATCTAATGAAGAAACAAACACTTTCCATCTTATTGGCTCTGGTATTACTCCTGAGCATCTCCATTTTCCCCGTATTTGCACAGGAAATAAGCGAGGAAGAGATATCCGGTTACTTCGGTGTTATTGAAGACTGGGATATGCAAGATCTCGCTTTGGCCGGTGTGGATGCGGAAGCCGTTGACATGACGGAATTCGAAGCCAAAAGTGTTGAAGCTCCTGAAGCTCTGATCGCTGAAGAAGTTGTTGTCGGCGGCGAGCAGGAATTAGCTGCCAAAGCCTACGCAGTGAAGACTGCAACTAGCGAAGGCAAATATGTTTCTTGCGGTGATGGAAAATTCAAAGTTAAAATCACCATCACAGAAGACAAGACCATTCCGGCAGCGGACATGGGCACCCCGGGATTCATCTTTATTGATAAAGTGACAATCTCGAACATTAATGGCGTTGCTGATTCTTTTGAACTGAAGGATTGCAAATCATCAATGGGCGAAACCTGTGAAAAAGTTGCATTCGTTGGCGGCAAAACCGTAATCGAAGGCTACGTCTCAGCCCCATTCATTATCGACGCTGCCAGCGTGACCTATGACGTCAGCATCGACTGGAAAAAAGAAGCCGGCGACGTATTCGAAGGCCCGATCACAGTAATTGGCGCAACTGCAACCGAAACTGACAACCTTTGCCCAGTAAACAACCTGATCCAGGTTGCTGAAAAAGGCGTCTATGAACAGTGCGGCGGCAAAGCTTCCTTCAAAGTTGACCTTGAAGTTCCTGCTGATGGTCCGGATTGCCTGGTCCCAGCACAGATTTACATCGAAGGCGAAGAATATGTAGATTACACCTGCCGCTATACCCGCTTCGGCAAAGAAGGTTATCCTTTCGGCGGCGATTACTGCACCCCCGGACAGCCGATCAAAGTCAAAGCTGGCGAAAAGATTCGTTTCGAAGCGATCATTGATGATCTGACAAACCCGATTGCTGACACCATGAGCGGAGATCCGCTGGCAATCGACTGGAGATTTGGTTACAATGGCGCGATGATCAGCGGTGTGCTGGACAGCGTCAAAGGTCCTGCTGAACTCTGCAATGCGAAAATTGTTCCGCTGAAACCACTTCCGACAATGAAAGACGCAGATGTCGCAATCAAACCCTCAGGCTGGTACGGCACCTATGACAAAGCAGCGGTCGGTCTCTATCAAAAATGCGGAAAATATGCTTCCCTGCAGATTCGTCTCCGCAACGACGGCGCAAAAGTGGGCTACATCCAGCTCCCAGGCGCAATCGCGATCAATGGCGGCACTCCGATTTCATCCTACTGGCTGTCATCCATCGAACCGGACAAAGACAAGAAAATTGCTCTGGTTCCTGGACAGGTCGTAACCTTGGTCAGCAGAATCTGGATGACCAACGTCATCAGCCAGACCAACAGCGATGCAGCCATCACCGGCGCAGTCAACTTCCCGGAACTCGGTCTGTACCTGACCGGTCCGCTGGCCTCAGACAAAGTCAACTGGCGCTGCTACTAATCTATATTTCTAAGAATTGATCGAAACCGGATGGATCACTCCATCCGGTTTTTTTATGCCCCTGCCGGTTTTCACGACGTTGGAATCGGCAAACTAAAAATTCTTGGAATCCGCTTTACAATTACAGCATGGAAAACCGAACGTCAGAGCGTGTATAACGTTCGAGACTATGGAGGAAGCAATTGAAAAAAGTATTCTTATTCTCTCTGCTCCTGGCTGTTGCCTTCTTTTCAGCCGTCGGAGCCGGAACCGCAACCGCTCAGTCTGACCAACTGAACATCATCACGACTGTTTTTCCGATCTTTGATTTCACCCGCACCGTAGGCGCGGATCACGTTCAGGTCAGCCAGCTGCTGCCGCCCGGTGCGGACAGCCATTCTTATGAACCGACCCCGCGGGAGATTGTCAGGCTGCAGGAAGCTGACTTATTTATTTACGTCGGCGGAGAGAGCGATGCCTGGATTGATTCGATTCTTGAGTCGCTGGGGAAAGATGCCCCGCAGACCTTGAAACTGATTGACAGCGTTCGGGCAGTGCCGGAAGAGCTCGTCGAAGGTATGCAGGAAGAGGAAGGGCATGATCACGAGGGCGAGCATGAAGAGCATGATGAGCATGGAGAAGAGGTTGTTTATGATGAGCATATTTGGACGGCGCCGCAAAACGCAGTGCTGATGACGCAGGCGATTGCCGCAAAGCTCATTGAAGTTGACAGCAGTAATGCCGCTGCTTATGAGGAAAACGCAGCCGCTTTTGTTAAGAAACTTGAAGCGTTGGATGCGTCCTACCGCGGATTTATCGAATATGCTGCGCGCAAGACGATTGTCGTCGGGGATCGCTTCCCGTTCCGCTATCTGGCAGATGCATATGGGCTGGAATATTATGCGGCTTTTCCCGGCTGCAGCGCTGACGTTGAGCCAAGCGCAGCCACCATCGCATTTTTAGTTGATAAGGTCAAAGCGGATCAGATTCCGGTTGTTTTCTATATCGAGTCTTCGAACCATAAAGTTGCCGACACAATCGCGAGCGCAACCGGTGCAAAGGCGCTGCTGCTGCATTCAGCTCATAATGTGACGCAGGCTGAAATTGATGCCGGCGCAACTTATTTAAGCATTATGATTGAGAATATGCCGAAGCTGCACGAAGCTTTAAATTAACTGCCGAGGCTGGCGATTTGATCATCGCAGGACAGTGTGATTTTTTTTCTGTCTTTTGATGATGGTAATAAACCAGATATCCATAGTAGGAGATAGAAAAGGTATGACCGATTCAATTGATTCAATCCAGAACCAGTTTTTCGCGTCGCCGACGTTAGCCAACCTGGCGATCAAGCTTTTTTTTGTTGTCGTCGTGCTGGTCGTGATGAAGATCCTATTAAACTTGGCAATCCGGGCATTGAATCTCTTTTCAAATCGCAACTTCCCGCATATTTCGAGCAGCAAGAAGACAACCGTTTTTTCAGTGGTTGAGAGCCTGATTAAATTTACGATCGCTTTCATCGGTGTAACGGTCATCCTTAACTTATTTGGAATTAATACGAGCTCGATCATCGCGACCGCTGGAATCGGCGGGATTGCGATTGCATTCGGCGCTCAAAATCTGATCCGGGATGTCTTGAGCGGCGCCTTTTTCCTGTTGGAAGATCAGTTCAATGTCGGCGATTTCTTGACCATCGGTTCCTTGTCAGGTACTGTGGAAGTAATCGGGCTGCGGACAATGACACTGCGCGATTACAGCGGCGCGCTGCACATCCTGCCGAACAGTTCTGTTCAGCAAATCAGCAATTACAGCAAGAATCCGATCAAGGCGGACGTGAAAATTCCAGTCCCCTATCAGACCCCACAAACTGAGGTTTTGGAGATCATTGAGAAGGTCGCTGACGCATGCATGGCGGAAACAGACTACTTTACGATTCGGCCTGCTTTCCTTGGGGTGGACAGCCTGAATGATTGGACGTATACCGTTCAGATAACCGCGGAGACGATCAGCGGCAGGCACGTGGAAGGGCAAAGACTGCTGCGGGCGAAAATGCTGAATGAGTTTCAATCGCGCGGAATTGGCACGGTTGATTGGGCTGCCATTGCGGCAGACGCAAAGAAGGAATAAAGATCCTGAAGTTTTACTTTTAAGTGAAAAATCGCTATGATCAGTCTAGTTAGGAGTGAAAAATGTATAAAGTAATCTTTCATGTTGATGAACTCGCAAAATGGCAGCTCACGCTCGAGAATGCCCGAAATTTTCTGGCAGCAGAGCAGGATGCAGCGGTTGAAATTCTGGCGAATTCGGAAGCAGTTAAGTTTTTTCCAGCTGATGCGGAAAAATCTGAACTGTTCGTTGAATTAATGTCAAAAAAAGTTCGTTTTGCCGCTTGCATGAATGCGCTTAAAAAAAGCGGTCTAACTCCGGCTGACCTGCCGGACGGGGTGGAAGTTGTGCCCGCTGGCGTGGTTGAACTCGCAAAGCAGCAGCAGGCAGGGTTTGCATATATCCGCCCATAAGCAGGACGAAATAACGCTGAACCGTCAGACTTCCCGTTGTTTGGTAAAATGTACATAATTTAACTGAATAAAAGAGAATGAGGCATTCATGAAAATAGATTATAAAGAAACGACCAACGATCTGCTCACCCGGATTGATATTCACAATAAGTTTGGAAGCCGAGATATTGATCAATGGATGCTGGATACTTTGCAGCTTCAGCCCGGAATAAAAATTCTTGATGTTGCCTGCGGCGGCGGAAAACAATGCGTATCTTTCCATAAGTTTCTTAATGGCGACGTCTCGATAACGGGTGGGGACGTCAATCAGGAACTGCTGGATCAGGCGGAATTGGAGAACGTCAAACTGGGCAGCCCGTTTACGATTCTTCCGTTGGACTTCGATAAAAGATTCCCGTTTGAGGATGGGCAGTTTGATCTGGTTTCATGCTGTTTTGCAATCTATTACTCATCTGACATCCCGTTCACCATTCAGGAGATGCACCGCGTTTTAAAACCCGGCAGCAGGCTGTTCACGACCGGGCCGATGCCAACGAACAAGAAAGTATTTTACGACATCATCCACGAAGCGACCGGCAAAGAAATTCCGCCGATGCCCGGATCATCACGCTACAGCAGTGAAATTTATGGCGCGATCGAAAAAACGTTTTCAAGCGTTCGGACTGAAATCTTTGAAAATCCGCTGGTATTCAAACAGGCGGGACCTTTCATTGCGTATACCCGTGCCAGCCTTTCTGAGGATCGCCGACTGTGGACCTCGCTTTTTGCCAACGCCGATGAATTTGAGAAGATGATGCAAAAAATCCACAAAGTTGCGGATGAACGAATTATAAAGGACGGAGAAATCGTCATGACCAAGGTTGTTGGCGGTTTCATCGGAACGAAATAAATGAGCGACATGCGATTTTTCGGAAAAAGGGTGCTGTTTATCGGCGCCCATCCGGATGACATTGAGCTGGGCTGCGGCGCATTAATAGCCCAGATTGCGCCGATAACTGAAGTTCACTGCGTCACGCTGTCAGATAATCGGAAGAATCCTGCGCTCCAGGATCTGCCAGGAGAACATGCTGCCAGCATGAAAGTGTTGGGCGTAGGACAGGAAAACTCAGAGCTGCTTGATTTTGAAACCCGCCGATTTCCTGATTTTCGACAGGAAATACTGGAAGTGATGGTCAAACTCCAGCGTGAATTTCAACCGGAAATCGTCTTTGTGCACACGCAGGCTGACTTGCATCAGGATCACAAGACGGTGACAGAAGAAGCCCTGCGTGCTTTTCGCGGGCGGACTGTGCTCGGTTACGACGTGATCCGCAGCAGCTATGGCTTTTTCCCGAACTTTTTAGTTGCAGTCAGCGAAAGAGAAGTGGAGCTGAAACTCCAGGCATTGTCTCAATACCAAACCTATAATACAAAATACTATTTCAATCCGGAGATCACGCGTGCCACACTGATCCGCAATGGCGCGATCTGTGAACGACAATACGCCGAAGGGTTTGACATTCTGCGGATTGTGGCATCGTTCACGAAAGAAGGCTGACCCGTGCTGCCGCGACTGGCTGAAAAAGCAATCCCGCCCATTCTTTGGCGAATCGTCGTGATTGCTTTTTTTATTCTGCTCCTCGCTGCAGGTGTCATCCTGCACGATGATTATGGCGGGTATACGGATGAAATCAACCACCTGCGAACCGGTGCAATTCAATACAAGATGATCCTGTCCCTGTTCATGCCAGAGGCAGAAATTCCTGAAATACCGATTTTGAAATTGAATGAGCTGCCCCAACTGGAGCAGTACATCAACCGTTATTATGGCGAGGCGGTGATGCTGCCGACGCTCTTCGTTGCTGCGCTGCCCGGCGTCTCCTTCACGGATGCTGCCTTTTTAAATTTTCGGCGTTTTTATACCTTTTTGAACTTTTTCCTGGCTGTGATCTGTTTTTACCGGTTGATCCGCTTGCGTTTTTCAAATGAATTGCTCGCATTGCTGGCAGCGGCGATGCTGGTATTGAGCCCTCGTTTTTTTGCCGAATCTTTCTATAACAGTAAAGACATTGTTTTCTTTAGCTGGTTTCTGATCTCCATTTATCTTATTGCAGAATATTTTTTTCAGCCGTCCCGCGGCCGCCTATTTCTTTTCGCTGCCGCAGCAGCCTTAGCATGTAACACGCGCATTTATGGAATGGTGCTTTACCCCGCGTTTTTGATATTAATGGGTGTTTCTCCGAACAGAACCGGTGAAAGTTTTTGGAAAAAATTGAAACAGCCAGTTTTTGCCGTAGCTTTATCCTTGTTTTTTTACTGGCTCATCAGTCCGTTTTTATGGCAGGATCCGCTGGGCAATTTTCTCGCAAGCTTCAATTTTGCCTCCCATCAGGTAGGCGTCACGATGGAAAATCTGACCGCGAATGTTGACACTGTCTCGGTTGGCAATGCTGAGCTGTTCATGGGAAAACTGATTGCTCCAAAGGATTACTGGTACTATCTGCCCGTCTGGATGGGGATCACAATTCCAGTCTGGTACCTTGTGTTATTTGTTGCGGGAATTTTTAGTACTGTGAAACGGTTGTTCAGTCAGCGCCTTGACGCTGGACTTCTTTTTGACCTTTTTACTGCAGGGGTTTTCTTTGGGTCATTGCTGGCGATCATTTCAGCAAGCGTCACACTCTATAATGGCTGGCGGCATGTTTACTTCCTTTACGGTCCGCTGCTTTATCTGAGCGTGCTGGGGCTGGCAGAACTGGGAAATTTCAAGTCTCAACATGCGCTGAGGTGCAGTCTACGAACCGTGCTGACGGTTGGACTGTGCGCTGCGTCGATGCTGACGACCGGCGTTTGGATGGTGAAAAACCATCCGCTTGATTTCGTTTATTTCAATGAAATCGGGCGGAAAAATGCGGATCAGTTTTCGAGAGATTATTGGGGCGTTTCATCCAAAAGCTGTATGCTGTATTTATCTTCTGTTTCTTCGGGACAATCAATTCGGCTGGCAGCCAACAACTTGCTTTCTGCGGGGGCGATTGACATTTCCTTGATGAGGCTTCCCCGCTCAATTCAAGACCAGTTCGAGCTTTTTTGGCAGCCGGAACATGCGGATTATTTATGCATTAGCTATGATAAAATGACCGGAAATTCATATCCTGTCGATGGATTTGAACTTATGAAATCTTTTACGGTTGACGATTACACAATTGCTTCCGCTTATCAGAGGATTAAGGCAGCAGAGTAAATGCGAGATATCCTTTCAAAAAACAAGAAAATGAACCGTCTCATTTCGTTTGCCCTTCCTTTGCTATTATTTTTATTAATATTGGTTATTGCATCAAGTGTTTTCGATGATTATGGCGGGTATACCGATGAATTGGTTGAAATTCAAACCTCAGTTGTCAATGTCAAGTATGTTTTTTCAAAAATACCCTGGCTGAAAGACAAGAGCGGGTTGAATTTGCCGATATATAATGACTTCGCAACCATCCCAGAGCTTCAGACCTATAAAGATCGAACTTATGGAACTACTGTGATGCTGCCAACTATCTTGGTCAGTGATTTGTTCAATAAACCAGTTTCTTTGTCAAATCTATTGAAAATCCGCAGAATTTACGTCTTTCTAAATTTTTATCTGGCTTTGATTTGCTTTTATTTTTTGTTGAAGGTAAGGTTTAAAAACGAATTAATTTCGCTTTCAGGCGTTGTGATGCTGACGCTCACCCCGCGGTTTTTTGCGGAATCATTTTATAACTGCAAAGATATCATATTTTTCTCCTGGTTCATGATTTCATTTTGCGCCCTCGGATTCTATTCTTTTGGAAAGGAAAAACTTGGAACTGTTTTGTTTGTTTTTGCTTTTGGCTTGACCGTTAATTCTCGCTTTTATGGGCTGATTCTGCTGCCAGCATTCTGGTATATGGTAATTTTAAAAAATGGGATTCGAAAATCTATCAGGCAATTGACGCTTGTGACCCTGTTATCGTTCGCATGGATTTTTGTTTTGTCTCCCTATCTTTGGGAATTTAATTGGAAACAAATTATAAGCGGACTGACTTTTGTAACAAATTTACCGGGTGTCGGGGATGCTGAACTGTTCATGGGACGATTGATTGCGCCGCGGGATGTTTGGTACTATCTCCCTGTCTGGATGGGAATCACGATCCCGATCCTTTATTTGGTTTTGTTTTTCATCGGCGCCATTTCAATATTCACTCAAAAGACTAGCCAAGACGTTCGATTTGCCTGGCTGTCTCTGATGATCCTCCTCGGATCAATGGCAGCAATCATTCTATCTCGAGCCACGATTTATCATGGGTGGCGTCATGCCTATTTTCTTTATGCTCCTTTGATTTATTTATCGGTGTGCGGGTTGGAGTTCCTGTGGGGGATATTGGTTCCATCGGCAATCGGCAGACGAGTGAAGAAGGGCATTTTAATCTGTTGCCTTGGTCTGTCCTTTATTTCCACAGGTTCCTGGATGTTTGATAATCACCCCTTTGATTTTGTTTACTTTAATGAAATTGGCAGGCGATACGCGCATCAGTTTACCCGCGATTATTGGGGAGTTGCCTCAAAAAGCTGCCTGCTTTATTTGAACAGTGCTGTGCAAGATGAGACGATTCGAGTTGGAATTAATGCAGACTTGACATATGGGGCGGCTGAATTCAGCCTGATGCGCTTACCGGAATCAATTCGAGACCGCTTCGAACCGATTTGGCAGACCAAACACGCCGACTACCTGTGTTTCAGCTATAAGAACACACCGGGCAATGAACATGAGATCCCTGAATTCGAAGTGATGAAAACCTTTATGGTCGACGGGTACGCGGTTGAAGGGGTGTATCGCAGAGTGGAGCCGGCTGAATAAAATGGGCAAGCGGCGCACCCTTCAATTCCCTGAAAAATGGCAGCGGCTGGCGGTCGTTCTGTTTTTTCTTTTCCTGCTGGCTGCCGGAGTCGTGCTGCATGACGATTACGGCGGGTTCACTGACGAGTTCCTGCACATTCAGACAGCTGCCATGCAGTACAAGCAGATTCTCTCGAAGGTGATGGCGCCGGATCAAATTCCTGAAATTCCAATATTTGACTTGGAGGCACTACAGCCATTTGAGGGATACATCAATCGTTACTATGGCGAGGCGGTGATGCTGCCGACCTTGTTCATTGCGGCGCTCCCGGGCGTTTCGCTGGATACAGCGGAATTTCTCAACTTCCGGCGGTTCTATACCTTTCTGAATTTTTGGCTGGCATTGATCTGTTTCTATCAATTGCTGCGCATTCGATTTTCGAACCGGCTGCTGGCGTTTGCCGGCATGCAGATGCTGTTATTGACCCCCCGGTTTTTTGCTGAATCTTTTTACAATTGCAAGGACATTGTGTTCTTCAGCTGGTTTTTGATCTCACTTTGCGGAATCGCCTGGTACCTGCTCGGCAGGACTAAAAAAGGTCTCGTTCTGTTTGCTTTTGCAGCCGCACTGACCATCAACACGCGCATTTATGGGGCAGCGCTCTACGCATTTTTAGTCTTGATCGTTTTCTTTTCGGAATTAAAAGCTGATGGACATCCGTTCAGAAAACTGAAAGCGCCACTGGCTGCCATACTGTTTTCTATTGCTTTTTACTGGCTGATTACGCCCTTCCTTTGGGAAAATCCCATCCGGAATTTCTTTGCCGGTCTGACCTTTGCTTCTGACCAGGTCGGCATCGACCCGCTGGCGGTTTCCTCGGGAAAATCGCTCGTCAGACTAGGCGATGCGGAACTGTTCATGGGGCAGATCATCGCGCCGCGCGATGTCTGGTATTACATTCCGGTCTGGATCGGGATCACTGTCCCGGTGATCTACCTGGTGCTTTTTGGCGCCGGTGTGATCGCGCTGCCAGCTGCCTGGGTCAGAAAAAGGCGTTCTCCATCTGAAAAGAATGCGCTGCTGTTTGATTCTTTTATGCTGATCTGGCTAGTTGGAATCACTGCACTGATCATTCTTTCCAAAGCCACGCTTTATCATGGCTGGCGGCATGTATATTTTCTGTACGTGTTCATCCTGTACCTGTCTGTTTACGGGCTGAATGAGCTGATGCAGCTCAAAATTCGCTCTGAGATAGTGATGCGGGCGAAAAAAATCGCGTTGTTTGGTGTCTGTCTGGCTTCGTTTATCAGCACCGGCAGCTGGATTGTTCGCAATCATCCGCTCGATTTCGTCTACTTTAACGAAATCGGACGCGCTGCTGCGCCGCAATTTTCACGCGATTATTGGGGGGTGGCGTCAAAAAAATGTGTACTGGATTTGCTGAACGAATATGATGGCAGGCGTGTTTCGCTGGATTTGAACGCTGATAGAACTTGGGGATCAATCGAGTTCAGTCTGCTGCGCTTACCGCTCAAACAGCAGGCGAAATTCGACCCGGTCTGGAAGACAGAAAACGCTGAATATGCCTGCTACAGCTATAAAAATACTTTGGGCAACAACTTTGTGCTGGAAGATTTCGAACCGATTCATGTTTATCGCGTTGATGGCTATGACGTCGCGGCAGTCTTCAAGCGGGTAAAAAACTTCAAATATCAATAAAAAGAGCACGGCGTCAGCGCCGTGCTCCAAATAAACTTCCCGTTGTTTAATTTTTCGGGTAAATGACAACTTTCCGATTCGGCTCTTCGCCGACGCTTTCGGTATAGATGTCCGTTCGGTCCCTCAGGATCAGATGGATAATCCGCCGTTCGGTGCCGGGCATGGGTTCGAGTGAGATGCGGCGGCCGGATTTGATCACTTGATCAGCCAGGCGGGTTGCCATCTGGCGCAGCTGCTTTTCGCGGCGTTCGCGATATCCCTGAACGTCGATCACCATCGGAATCCAATGCCCGAGTTCGCGTCCGACAATCAGGCTGGTGATATATTGAAAAGCGTTCAGTGTCTCTGAGTGGCGTCCGATCAAATAAGATAGGTCGTCCCCTTTGATGTCGATCAGAACCATTGGCTGGCTGCCGGAAGTTTCAAGCGTGCCAATTTTGCCGCTCACGGTTGCCTTGATCCTCATTTTTTCGATCAGCTCCTGCACGACAGATACGGTTACTTTCAGCGCATCCTCATTGATCGAGCTGTCTTCTGAATCAACAATTTCTTCTTTTTCGAAATCTGAATCATCGTCAAGCTCTTCTTCAAAGGAGCGCGACATTTCTTCCGATTCGACGCTTGCTGATACGATTTCGGCAATAACTTCTGGAGCTGCAGCTGTTTCTTTGAGAGAAATGGCAACGCGTGCCGGTCTTGAACCCAGACCAAACAACCCTTTTGCGCCGGTGTCAAGAATCTCAATTTCGACTTGCTCACGCGATAAATTCAGCGATTCCAAGCCTTTTTCAATAGCTTCATCAGCAGTTCCTGCTGAATATTCAAATTTGTTTTCCATGTGCGCAGTCCTATTGTTGCAATTTCTTTTTCGGTTTTTTCTTGTTTTTAAATTCGCGATAGTCAATTTTCTCTTCCACTGCGTCAGTGGCGGCAGGGCTTGATGAGGCGGGAGCGCTGCTTGATTTTGAGGCTGTCCGTGTTGGAGCAGAGGTTTGTTTCGGACTTTGTGAACCAGTGAAGGCTGAAAAATCCGGTTTGCCAATTTTCATCGCTTTCCAGTTTAATTTTCCCTCAATCGCATATTGTGTGATGGTGAAGAGGTTTGAAATCAGGAAGTAGAGCGATAAACCGGATGCCAGCGTGTATGCCATGAAGCCCATCAGCACCGGCATGTAAATGTTCATCATACCTGTCATCATCGCTCCGCTGCCTCCCTGATCGCCGCCGCCGGCTGCCGGCTGGGCTGTCAGTTTGGTCTGCATCCAAGTTGAGATAATGACCAGCACTGCCAAAACCGGGATGCCAAAGGACAAGCCTGGAATGTGCAGCCGTTCAGGCTGTCCAAGGTTCATCCAGAGAAAATTCGGATTGATCGGAAAAATATCACCAATCTGCAAAAAGGCTGGATTGACGCGTTTTGTCAGGTCAAGCATGCCCAGCGGCGTTGAAACGATCGCGGCGATGATTGCCTGGTACAGCGCGAAAATAATCGGCAGCTGAACCAGTGTCGGCAGACAGGAAGCGGTCGGATTGACCCCAGATTTTTTATAAAGCTTCATCTGCTCTTCCGCCAGCTTTTCCTTGTTATCCTTGTATTTCTCCATCATTTCAAGATACTCAGGCGACTTGTTCAACTCCATCATTGCGGTTGAACTTTTGATCTGTTTACGCATGAGCGGATAAATTACCAATTTGATCAGGATGGTGAAAAGGATGATCGCTACCCCGAAGTTGCCGATCAGCTTATAGATATACAGCAAAACGTTCAGAAAAATATTAACAAATGATTCCCACATAGCTGATCCTCCCTTATTTTGTCGAAGTTTCGGTTACTTCGGGTGTGTTTTCAGTGCTCGTCGCTGTTGATTCAGCATACCACCAGTCTTCTTTAAGGTCGAAAGTGTACGCCCGCAGCAATGCATCCCCCGGAATCATCGCAGTGATGACTGAATCGCCGACAATCACTGGTGTGGTCATCATTTTTCCGTTCGCTGAGCGCACGTTGACTGACTTCCCATCGATATCGTAGACCAGTAAATCGCCGTTTTCAGCGATGAACAGAATATTGCCGTTGTCCAGCGCAACCGGATTGGCAATATAATCTGCCCCGTCCGGCGTGGTCGCATTCAATGCCCAGACGGATTTGCCGTCTGTGAGATCAACGCAGGATATGTTCCCGCCCATGTCAGCGACGATGATTCTGTCGTCAACGATCAGCGGTGAAGCCCAAATTTCATTCTGAGCGGTCATCAAACTGGTGATTTCATCGGTTGCCGGATCATAAACTGAAACATCTTTGCCGAGCGTCGTGAAGTAAATCTTGCCGTCTGAAAGGATCAGATCGGACATGACCGCGCCGTTTGATGGCTGAGATTTCAATATTTTCCCGGATTCGAGATCAAGAACGTGAATTTGTTTGTCGAGTGATGCGATGTAAACCTTGTTTTCGAAGATCAACGGCTGAACCCAGATTTCAGACGGGTGTTTTGTCGTCCAGACCGGCGAAGTCAGATTGTTCAAGTCAAAACCATAAATGGATCCATCATTCGACGGGATGACCAGCTTCCCTTCCCCGGCTGCTGGTGAGGCAAGAATTTTATTCTTGTTTGACCCCAGGGTGATCTTGTTGAGCAGCGCGCCGGTTTTCTGGTCAAGCACATGCACTTCGTTTTGGTAGGTGGCAGCATAAACTTTTCCGTCTTCCACCAGCGGTGAGGCGAAAAACATCAGTCCCTTATCCGGTTCGGCTGGATATTTCCACACTAATTTCCCATCAGCCACTGCCTGGACGGAAGAAGTGTAAGAAACATAAACAGTTCCGCTCTCTTCGGTCATTCCTGGCCAGCTGACTGCGTTATTCAGGGCTGAATTTCCTGCACAGCCGCTCAGGATCATGCTGAATGCAATCAACATGACCAGATATACAAGTTTTCTATTTTTCATACAGGTTCCCCATCCGGGAATTCGTTACGGAACCGGGTCGAATCCGCCGGGATTAAACGGATTGCAGCGCAGCAGGCGCCATATTGCCATCGGTACACCTCTGAGGGCTCCATATTTATAAATTGCCTGATAGGCAAAATGAGAGCAGGAGGGATAAAAACGGCAGGTGTTGTCTGGCAGCAATCTGGATAACGTTTTTTGATAAAAACGGATCAATAGTAGAAAGATAAGTTTGAGCAGGTTCAAAGGACGGATGGGCAAGTCGCGCAGGCGAGGCTCACTGGCATAGGCGTCATGGATTATTTCATGATCCTCTGCAGCTTGTGAAAACTCGGTCTGAGGAATTTCCCCGCAGCACTCGACCCGTGGATTCATCTTTCACTGTCCATTCATCAGCAGGTCGGCTTTCGTCAACAGTGTTTGGATCGCTTTGGAAATCGTTTCGGTCTCTGCATCCACAATCGGCTTTCTGCCGATCAGAACCAATTTCATACCGGGCTTGATTCGTTCGATGAAAGGGTCAATTGCTGCCCGTAATAAGCGTTTGGTATGGTTGCGGGAAACTGCTCCGCCGACAGATTTCGTCGCGATCACACCGATCTTGACTTCATCACTGTCATTTTCCAGCATAACGCTTAATACCATCAGAGGGTGAGCAAAAGATTTTCCCTTTTGTCTCACCCTTTGAATATCATCTGATCGATTCAGACGTTTCTTGCGTTCCAAGTCAATAAAAATTCCACATGATTAAAATGTGGAAACTTCTACAGAGGATTACTGTTGACAATCAGCCACGAATCCTGCGATTACCAGCGGATGCGTTTCACGTGGTTGTTCATCGACACAGTCAGACTGCGCCGTCCGCGTGCGCGGCGTCGTTTCAGCACATCGCGTCCGGATGATGTTTCCATCCGTTCACGGAAGCCATGAACGCGCAGTCGGCGTCGTTTTTTTGGTTGGTAAGTTCGTTTCGTTGCCATTGATATTCCTTTCAATTTTCAGAAACGGCAGCGTCAGAATTTGGGTTCCGTCTGATATTTCCTGTGCAGGGTTTTCAAAATATTTTTCGAAACACTTTGAAAAACCAGCACCGCCAGCAATAACTCGAGACGCTCCGTCAGTATTCCATTTTTACAGCCGTAAAATTATACCTGATTCTGAAGTTGCGGTCAAACAATTCATACAAAGCAGGATGCAGGGGGAACAGGTGTATAAATTGATGATTCCTCTCTGAGAAAAATGGGTTAGCACGATTCAATTATATGCAAAAATCGTCGCGATCGCTCTACTTAGCATGGAAAGAAAAGCGTCAGTTTGCGTATTGATAAACCCGCTCGACATAATCAACGGCTTTGGCGCACTCACGGCGAAAATTGTGCTGCACAAACTCCCAGTTCAATGGATAACCGAGACGATCGGTATAAAGCAGCGCCTGCTGAACGCAGCCAGAGCCGGAATAATAATTAGCAATCGTCAGCTTCCATAAGCTCTCATAATCACAGATCATTTGCAGCGGGAAAGGGGATACATTCGAAATCATCTTCTTGACCTGAATCGAGCAGCCCTTGATCAAGGCAGAAATCATGTCAATTTCTTCTGCAGTCCCAACTTTTTGATGCA
>DHPK01000019.1:0-23859 GCA_002407845.1 Leptolinea sp. UBA5366
GTCATCACCGAAATCGCAGGCTAACAGGAAAGAAAGTAAGAAAATGGCAAAGCAAAAAATTCGTATTCGTTTGAAGGCGTTCGATCATCGGATTCTGGATCAGTCCGCAAAACGCATCGTAGACACCGCTGAACGCAGCGGCGCCCACGTTGTTGGACCCGTTCCGCTCCCGACCAAGATCGAAAAATTCACTGTGCGCCGCTCGACCTTTATCGATAAAGATTCTCACGAACATTTTGAGATTCGAACGCATAACAGGATGATCGACGTGCTGGATCCGGACTCAAAGACAATCGATATGCTGATGCGTCTCAACCTGCCTGCTGGCGTTGACATCGAAATCAAAATATAAGTCTGATTTTATAGAAAACGAAGCCGTTGGAGGAATTCCTCCAGCGGCTTTTTTTGTAAAAAACTATGGAATTAACCGATCGTATGAGTTGTGAATTTCAAAAATTTGAGAAGTTTACGGCTCATCCGTAAATTGATCGGATCGGATTCACAAGAAAATGTGAATCATTGGCATGTCAAAGTTTCCAAATGAAATTCCAGCAACTTGAACAGCGAAGTATCTAAAAGAAATGCTGAACTTCCGGATCTCCATCCGGAACGCTTTGAACAACTTCAACCGGCAGCGTTTCCAAAATTTCGCAGGAATCATAATCCCGGATGGTGATCGTTCCGCTGTTTGGCGCGACCAGGGCGGGATCCAGATAATTAAAATACCAGTTATTCCTGTCACCCGGGAAAAGGTCTTTTTCGATCAGCACCACATCATTTCCGAGCCCATCCTCCCAATGCAGGGTCACGGCACCTGCCATGCCGGAATTACTGCCGCTGGACTCCCCCGCAACGCAAATAAATTCATCGGCAGAAAATTGCGCTGTTTGTTCAGTAGTCGGCTGATGTTCGGCGTCACAGCGGTAAGTGTCTGCGGTGAAAGTAAAAGGGGCTCCAATTTCAGCGTCGTCTCCCATGTGAATCGAGTAAGACGCTAGCTTCTTATTGCTGGCTGCGTTATAAACCGTGATGGAACCTGAATTAGAAGCAGCTTCCGCGGGATTCTTATAATAAAAATAGGTGGTCAAGTGCTCCCCGAGGTGAACATTTTCAATCGGGATACGCGTTCTGATCTTCTTTCCGTCCTGCCAAAGAAATTCAAGCGCATAGCTTTCTTGCGGATTGCCATGACTGAGCCAGCCTTCCAGACAGACAGCCTGTTCCTTGTTGAATAGCGAGGTAAACTGATCAGTTGCAGCGTATTGGTCATCACAAACTGATAAAACTCCAGAAAAAGCCAGGTCATTATTCCCTTTAAAGAAACTAACCGGATAACGGGCAAGTGTCTCACAGCTTTCCAGATCCCGGACGGTGACCCAGCCGGTGTTTGGCAGGACGGTATTGGGGTCGGTGTAATAGAAACTCCAATGGAAAATCTCCTCCGGCGCAACATCTTTTGCGACAAATGCAGTGATCATTTCAAGCCCGTCCTCCCATTCGGCAACAATTGAGCGGCGTGTTTCCTGATTGTCGTCCAGGTAGAAACCTTTCAGGCAAAACATTTCATTCGCTGCGAATGAATTTCGCTGGACGTCCGTTGCATAACCGTCCGCATCGCAGGTATAGATATCGCCGATGAACGGCAGATCGTTTGAGCCGGCAGCGGCCGCGGACGGGCTGATGAGCAAGATGGTTCCGAGGAGTAAAACAATCAATTGACAGTAGATTCGGTTTTTCATTTTTCTCCTGATATTTGACAGCGGCACATCTCAACCCCTTCAATAGGATCAGGGTTTATGGTTTAATTATAATTTCTCTTAGATTGTATCGCAGCCTCACCCACTCTTCAAATTGATTCGGTACAAGAGCAATATTAGAATAAGACGTGTGACTGAAGTAGAATTTAATTCGGCAGCAGGTTCAAAATCCTGAAAAAAGAAAGAAAGACGATGAAAATAACTGCAAAGCATTGGATATCTCTGATTGTCGTCGGACTGGCAGGTCAGCTGGCTTGGACGATCGAAAACATGTACCTGAACGTCTTCATGTACCAGACAGCAACGACTGACCCGCAATACATTGCCCGGATGGTGGCGGCAAGCGCAATCGTTGCGACGCTGACAACGCTGATCATGGGGAACATATCGGACCGTGTTGGCAGGCGTAAGGTGTTCATTTCAACAGGGTATATTCTTTGGGGAATTTCAATCGTGCTGTTCAGTTTCGTCAATCTTGAAAATGCTCAAAAACTCTTCCCCGCAGCGGCTGCCTCAACGGTCACCGCCGTGCTGATCATCGTGCTTGACTGCGTCATGACATTTTTCGGGTCCACTGCCAATGACGCGGCATTTAATGCTTATGTAACTGATAGCACTGTCCCAGAAAATCGCGGAAAAGTTGAATCCGTTTTGGCAGTGCTGCCGCTGGTTTCGATGCTGATTGTATTTGGCGCGCTTGATCCGCTGGTGCGGAAAGAAAATTGGGATGTTTTTTTCAAGATCATTGGCGGGATCGTTTTCGGAGTCGGAATTCTTTCCATCTTTCTGGTAGAAGATCGTCCGATGCCTAAGAAACACACGCCTTTTCTCACCTCCCTGTTCTATGGTTTTACGCTCGATTCAATGCGCGAGAACGCAAAAATGTACTATTCCATGGCTGCCTTCTGTGTATATGGCATTGCAATTCAGATTTTCTTTCCATATCTGATTATTTATTTTCAGCAATTTCTCCATTTCGAAAATTATGCGTTGATATTGGGCGTAGTGCTGATTGCGGCGTCGATTATCAGCATTCTGACGGGTCCACTGATCGACCGCAAGGGCAAGATGGAATTCATTTATCCGGCAGTTGTGTTAATGCTGATCGGATTAGTCGGGCTGTTTTTTGCCCGCGAGAGCCTTTCGGTCACAATTTGGGGAATTGTGATGATGGCAGGCTACATGCTGATCGGCGCAGTGCTTTCCGGTTTGATTCGGGATTACACTCCGGCGGGGCAAGCTGGTGTGTTTCAAGGAGTGCGGATGATTTTCACAGTGATGCTGCCAATGGTGATCGGACCTTTCATTGGCGCAAAGCTGATTCATTCGACAGCAGGAGTTTATGAAGAGCTGGGTCAATTGAAGGATATCCCGACCCCTGATATTTTCCTGGTATCCGCATTTGCTTTGATTTTCATTCTGGTCCCGCTATTCTTTCTTGGAAAAAAACAACATGAAAACAAAATGGGGGCGTGATCTCAACCCGGATGCGGTGCTTCAGGAATATCCGCGTCCTCAACTGGTTCGCGATCGTTACATCAATCTGAATGGTTATTGGGAATATTCGATCTCAGCTGCTGCTGAAAAGCCAGCTGAATTTGATGGACATATCCTGGTGCCGTTCTCTCCTGAAGCGGAACTGAGCAGTGTCAACAGAATCTTGATGCCGAATGAAACGCTCTGGTATCGCCGTCTGATCAGCATTCCGGAAGGTTTTTTCATCGGCAGGCTGCTGCTGCATTTTGGCGCGGTGGATCAGATCGCGGCTGTATATCTGAACGGGGAATTCGCTGGCAAACATGTCGGCGGTTTTCTGCCATTCACGATTGATCTGACTGCGCTGTGGAAGTCTGGGCAAGAGAATGTGCTCGTCGTGCGGGTTCAAGACGGGACGGATACCTCCTGGCACACGCGCGGAAAACAGAAGATCAAGCGGGGTGGAATCTGGTACACGCCTCAATCCGGTATCTGGCAGACTGTCTGGATGGAAAGCGTACCAGCGGACTATATTCAGGGACTGAGAATTTGCCCCGATTTTGATGCCTCTCAAGTTGAAATCACTGTGCAGGCAGAGGCTGCTTTCCCCTGTGAGGTCGAAGGCGCTGGCAGCACTGTCAGCGGCGTGACGAACCAGCCGTTGATCCTGAAATTGGACGCGTTTGAAGCCTGGACACCCGAAACGCCCACCCTGTATCCGATCACGGTTCGGATGGGGCAGGATCAGGCGCAGAGCTATTTTGGCATGCGCAAATTTTCGGTTGAAACGGACAGCGAAGGGGTGCCGCGATTTTATCTGAACAATCAGCCGATCTTTCAGTCTGGATTGCTGGATCAAGGCTATTATTCGGACGGAATGCTGACTGCGCCGGCGGATGAAGCTTTGATCGCTGACATCCAGCTGGCTAAAGAGATGGGTTTTAATATGCTGCGCAAACATATCAAAGTTGAGCCGCTGCGCTGGTATTATCATTGCGACCGGCTTGGGATGCTGGTCTGGCAGGATATGCCCAATGGCGGCGAAAAATATTCTAACCTGCTCATCACAATGCCTGTCGTCATCGCACCGCGTCTGCGGGACAACCGTTACAAACTGTTCGGCAGAAAATCGCAGGAAGGCCGGGAACAATTTTTACGGGAACTGGATGAGATGCTGGCGCTGCTGCACAATCAGACATCGATCGCAGTCTGGGTGCCGTTTAATGAAGGCTGGGGTCAATTCGACGCCCGCCAGGTCAGCGACCATGTCCGGCAGCAGGATCTGTCACGCCCGATTGATGCAACCAGCGGCTGGTATGATCAGCAATGCGGTGATTTTTTCAGCAGTCATGTTTATTTTAAGAAGTACCGTTTTAAAAAGGACGATGGTCAGCGGGCTGTCGTATTGTCCGAATTCGGGGGATACAATTTCCGCATTCAGGGGCATGCTTTCAACCAGAAAGATTTTGGATATAAGCGTTTTACCGATCAAAAAGCGTTCGAGACTGCCTTGAAAAAACTTTACGCTGACCAGATTCAACCGGCAGTTGCGCAGGGGCTGGCAGCCGCGATTTACACTCAGCTGTCAGACGTGGAAGATGAGCTGAACGGATTGATAACCTATGACCGGGAGGTCTGCAAGCTGCCGCCTGCCTTTTTCAGAGAGATCAATCAGGCGCTCTACAAGCAGTTTCGCGAAGAATCAAGCAAAGGGAAATGATAGGATCCTTGAGCGGAAGAATTACCTAAACCGGCAAGATGGAACAAATTCAATTTATGTATCCCTTTTACCTCTGAAAGAATTCCAAGATTCGGGCATTGTAATCTATCTATTATCTCGTCTTGTTGGAGACTGTTGACAATTTCAAGTGACTTGTTTTTGAAAAAGGTTCGATATTGATTTCAAAAGCTTCTTATCTGAATGGCAACAACCGCGAAGATAAAAACAGATAAGGTTATTTATGTTACAACCTTATCTGTTTGGCAACAGGATAAAGTTAAATTACAGCTTCAAATTGTAACAGCGAACATTTACGATTCTACTGTGGCAAATTCGTTGGCAATAGCCGGATTAGCTTCAATCATTTCAAGCATGCGGCTTGCAGACCCATTTGGCTGATTAACCCCGCGCTCCCACGCTTCCACCGTGCGGACAGAAACGCCCATGACGAGCCCAAAAAGCTGTTGTGTCAGATTCGTTTTATTTCTTATCACTTTGACTTCTTCAGCCGTATATTTTTGAACTGGTTTAACCTTTATATTAACTTTACGGGCAACCTTTTTGTTGCCGTTTTCAAATTCAATGCAGGACAAAATTCCGGCTTTTATGCCTTCAGACACTGTATATTTTGGTTCCATTTCTATTCTTTCTTTTGCACTAAAGTACTTTCTAATTTAGCGATCAATACTTTGTAATCTTTTTTATCTGTTTCGGTCAGGTTCTCCTGTTCATTTTTACCGTACACATAAAACAGATAAATCGTTTCGACGATGACAAAGTCAACATAAACAACCCTTGCTCCGCCCCGTTTTCCTTTGCCCGAAAGGCTGATTCTGAGTTTTCGTAAACCGCCGGTGCCGGGTATCACCTGACCGACTTGAGGATCGTCTGATAATCTTTCTTGTAAATCCAGCAAATCTTTATCAGATAAACCTAAACGCAGCCATGCTTCATCGAATGGCGCTGACATGATAAACGAACGACTCTTATAAGTCACTGTTACCCCTATTATATCGTAGTTACACTGGCATTACAAGATGCTGCTCGTTAACAACTACAAGCAGAATCACTCGCGATAAGCATTATGCTAAATATAGCATATGACAATAGTCATAAATTAGACTTCTCTTCAATCCAGATTCGAATAATTCTGTGAAGACCAGTAAAAATGTGGGGCTTGGATTAAGAAAGATTTGCATAACTGCACAGATCATTTGCTGTTTAAATACATTGTCCTTGAAGCTAATAGCAAGAAATTCTTTAATTTCTCCTTACAGAAATACGCATCTGTTAGACGTTTGATAATTCAAAAAGCTGTCAAAATATATAAATCGTTTTAATTTGTTTGAGGAAGCCACTGACCTCAAGAAACCTGAAAATGGGGATTCTAAACAGTCTACCTAAAAAAAACCGGCTTTTGTTTCAATACGTCAAGGATTTGTTGTTTTTTCTCGTCAGAAAGGACTGATTCAGCTGAAATACGGTCTTCGATAATCAACCCAGTCTGCATCTGTGACTCCCATTTTGAGATCGTTTCGCCGATTGAATGCAGAAAGACCGCCGGGTTTCCCGCCCAAACCGAGTTATCAGGGATATTCGTTCAAACGACGCTCCCTGCCCCGATAATGCAATTCGATCCAATCGTGACATTAGGCAGGATGATTGACCCTGCTCCGATGAAAGTATTGTCGCCGATTTCAACGCGGCCAACGCGCGTATAGTGGATGTGATGTTGCGAGCTTGCATCATGTGTGAAAACTTTTACTCCGGGAGCAAAGGTTACATTGTCTCCAATTTTGATCAGCCAACAAAATGATTCATCGATCATGCACTGAGGCTGCAAACAGAAATTTTTACCGACCTTCATTCCCAGCTTTATCAGTTTATTAACATCGGGCTCGCCCCGGATGCGGCGGATGATCTTTTGGATAAGACGATTTTTCATCATTTGGCGGTATTTCCTCCCGTCGATAAAATACCTGATTGTAGAATGGCTTTATTCAGTTTCAAGGATTAAATCAGTAAGCTTGTGGCTCAGCACGTCTACCAGCCCCAAATCAGTCAAGCCTAATTTCGGCACTGTCGGCAGCGAGACAAATGACAGGGTCATGAAAGGTGCCGCCAGCGGTGATCCCAACGCTCGGGCTGCTGCATTGACCTGATCCATCTTCGCCATGACTTCCCTTGCTGGAAGAACGCTCATTAGTCCGGCTAACGGCAGCCCCAACTCGGCGACTTTTTCGCCATTTGAGCAAGCTGCAAACCCGCCCTGCATTTCAGCGACTGCATTCACCGCACAAGCCATGTCTGCATCATTCGTTCCAACTACCACGATATTATGGTGGTCATGAGAAACGGAGGATGCGATTGCACCGCTTTTCAGCCCGAATCCTCTTACCAATGCGGTTGAGACATTGCCATTTTTTCCATACCGTTCAACGACAGCCATTTTCAGAATGTCATTCTCCAGATCTGGTGCGAGGAATCCATCTTCGATTTTCAGCCATGCCTGGATTTCATCGTTGATAATCTGATCTTTGATCAGTGCAATGACTTTACAGCGGGCGCGTTCCCCATTGGCTGCGATCTGGAATCGTTCCGGCGTGATTGGGTCTTTCAATTGAACGGTGTTAAATAAATGATCCGGATATTCTTTCATGCTAACTGGCAGCGATTTCCCGTTCTCGGAGACGATTTTCCCCCCTTTGAAAACGATCTCTGGCTTGATTTTTCGCAAATCTTTCAGCAGCACGACGTCGGCAAATCGTCCGGGTGTGAGCGAACCGATTTCATGTTCAAGATGAAAATGTTTAGCAGCGTTGATGGTTGCCATCTTAATTGCGTCAAGCGGCTCCAATCTCAGGTCAATTGCTCTTTGAACGTTATAGCTGATATGCCCCTCGCGAAAGATGTCGTTGACGTGCTTATCGTCCGTGCAAAACATCAGGTTTTCTGTCGCCAGCTGGTTATCAACCACGCCCTGCATCAATCTGTCCACGTTGCGCTCGCTACTGCCCTCGCGGATCAGCGTGACGATGCCGACGCGCATCCGATCAAGCAGTTCTTCGAAGGTGACCGGCTCATGGTCATCGGAAAGGCGCCCGGTTGCATAGATATTCAGTTCTTGCGCATTCAGCCCGATCGCATGCCCGTTGCAAATTCTCCTGGCAGCCTGAGCTGCCAAAACTTTTTCAAGGTATTCTTCGCGGTATTCCAAGATTTTTGACGGATCGAGTTCTCCCAGACTGATAGTCTGCTCGAGCTGGAACAGCTGCCTGACCTCTTCCGCGTCTAACACACCCCCTGTTGTTTCGAGCCCCGGTGCAGTCGGGACCCGTGAAGGGATTTCGAGATAAACCCGGAATGGCAGTGCATCCGTCCCTTTGATCAATGCCAGCAGACCTTCTTTCCCAGCAACATTGGCGATTTCCATCGCGTCAACAAACAGCGAGGTCGTCCCCCAAGGTGTGATAGCTTCCGCAAGCGCTTCAGGCGTCAGAAGCGTCGTTTCGATATGAATGTGGGTGTCGATAAATCCGGGAACAGCAAACATGCCTTTGCCGTCAAAATGTTCCTTTGCCGGGTGAGACGGGAGTGGGTTGAGTACGACAATTTTTCCGTTGTAGATTGCCAATGAGCCGGGCAGAATTTCATTCGAGTAAACATTGACGATTTGAATATTTTCAAGAATCAAATCAACTGGAATCTCACCAGCAGCGGCACGCAGTTCGTTTTTAAAGGATTGAGTTGCTTCATTCATGATAGGGTCCTGAATTCTGATTTTCCTGATGAGGCGATGATCACTTGGATTATACAATAAAGGAAAGGAGAAGAATGGCTGCATAAGATCTCTGGTTGATACATGCGTCAATTACTCTCGCAGGCAATCCCGTCATTATCGCGATCTAATCCATAAACATCAAACCCAATGACTCGAAACCTCCGATAAGAAATATCGCCGCAATTGAGATCTCCGACATTAGGCAGACAAACATCATAATTAGGATTGCAATCCGACCCGGATGTCCCAGTTATTCCCTCATCTCCCGTTGATCCTTTGACTGCATTCATATTCACGGCGAAATACTTCCCATTATGGAAAAAGAAGCCTTCGAAGAAAACGGTGCCATCCGATTGTTTGATTCCTCTCCTACCGGAAGCAGTCAATTCCGATACTGTATATCCTGAATTGCTGGGTATTAAATCTTTGAAAGCTGCCGGTTTGGAAGATATTGTTGGTTTGAGCGTTGATGCAGGTCCGGTCATAGGAGGTGATGTCCTCGCTGGTGTCAAAGTTGATAAGAATTGGGGTGTCTTTGCTGCAGATGACTGGCCTTTGAGCGCGTTCGCGTTAATTGGGAAATAATTCCCGTTAGGCGCAATGTAAAACCCTTCAAAATGAAGCGTACCGTCTGCTTTTTGGATACCTTCTCGTCCAGAAGAAATCATTTCTGAGTCAGAATATCCGGAACTGCTTTGCGCCAGCTCTTTAATTACCTTTGTTTCTAAAGGGGTTGCCGGTTTCGGTGTCGAGAGAGGAAGGCTGGTCGCAGAGAATAGCTTCTCTTGATTAATGGATTGAAAGGTCAGGGAGGGTTGGATGTTGAGCGGTTTCCCTTTTATTGCATTGTTATTCAAAGGATAATATCTGCCGTTTGGGGCGATATAAAAACTTTCATACTTTACTGTTCCGTCAGGATTGGGAGTGCCTTCTCTTCCGGAATTGATTAGTTCTGATTCGCTGTATCCTGAAGAGCTTTGTGCAAGCTCTTTGACCTCTTTAGAATTTTTAGCGATTGCGCCTTGTGTACCAGAAAATGTCGGCGAAATTTGCATTGTCAGGATCTGATGAGTCGCAAGCGAGTCCTTGACCAAACTAGAGAAAGTCTGAGAGTCAGTTTTTGTAGCTTCCACTGAAAATTCAAGAATTTCCGTTTCATTTATTCTTAAATTTTCTGTTGGGACGGCAGTGTTATTTTTCAGAGATGACTGATTTTTCGTCTGAGTCAACTGAACTAAGTTTTGCGTGGAATTGTACTTTGAGCCTAGGAAAGTCCCAAGAGAAATAATAAAAGCGATTAACCAGACCAGAATTGTCACGATATTTAATAATTTCGACTTTTTGCGGACAGCGTAAATCGTCAACATGATTGGAAAAAACAAATACCAAAGAAGACAAGATTCCAGTTTACTTCTTTTATTTCTTTTCTTTTTCACAAATCTTCCTGTTGCTAGGCTTGTTCTTTAGGCCAATGATTCTTGCTTTTTATATAAACTGGATACACCAGTGGATCAAAGCAAGAAATTCACTTTGGCGTGAAATTTTTTTGATACTGCATTTAGTAAAAACGCCAACCCCCGTTGTTTAGTGTTTGACCTAATTAATTTTTTAGAAACCATTGAGTTTGTAAAAATTATTTATATTCTTGCTGTTTATTATACACAGAGGTGAGGCAAAGCGTTGTAAATGCCAGTTCTGAGAACGAATCCAATCAAACTTGAGCCGTAAAGTTATTCACCCGAGGGCTTTTCATGCATTCTGCGATATTCGCTGGGGGTGATGCCGGTAAATTGCTTGAAAACTTTCGTAAAGTAGTTGTAGTCCGAGATACCGACCTGACTGGCAATTTCCCGCACAGGTTCGTCCGTCTGATCCAGTTTGCTTTTCGCCGCTTCGATTCTCTTTCGGGTGATCATTTTCCCGACAGTCATATCCGATCCGGTTTCGCGGGCAAGATTGCACAACTTGCTTTTTGAAATTGCCAGAGCCCGTGAAATTTTGTCAAGCGTGAGATCCGCGGCGTAGTTCGAATTGATGAAGTATTTCAGGCGCTGGATATCAGACATGCTTTCAAATGTGATAATTTTTTCCAGCCGAACCTCGCTGACACATGCGTTGACAATTTCATAAGCCGCGCGAATGCTGCGCGGGGACAGCTGCGGCAGCTGCAGGAACGCTTTCTGCAACTCAACTTGATTTTTATACCATTTGCAAAGATTGCTGGTGTTCCGCCATTGTTCATCGAGCGGCGTGTTATCCAGAATTTGCCCGAACAGGATGACCACGACCAGCTGCCCATTTTCAGTGACCGGAATAGCTGTTTCAACCAATCCAGCGTGGCAGCGATATTGATAAGGCGAAGTCTTTCCCTCCATGCTGCTGACCGCCTGTAAGTCGCAGGTGTAGCAGCGGTTGTACCCGTCTTTTGTGCTGCAGATCAGGTCGCAGAATTTGCTGCGTTGATTAACCGTATAGAGTTCCTGCGCCATCAGGTCATGCAGCGAAAATTTCAGATCAGTAATTTCCTGCAGATTGACCAGCAGTTCATTTAATCTGGAAGTGTTGAGATTGAGATCCATATCCCATTCCTTATAGAAACAATATAGAACCAATGAATAGCATTATTGTTAAAATAATAATAGATATTTCTATAATTACAAGCGATTTTTCTATCCCATAAAAAATCTTCCCTATATAATCCAAATACAATGATGTTTTCATAATGTCAAAAATCATTCAAAAATTTGAATGAATAGAACAAACGAGGAGAATCGAATGAAGAAAAGAATGTTCTGTCTGATGTTAGCGCTGCTTGTGCTGTTAACCGCTACCGGCGCCGTTTTCGCTGAAGGGAAAACGATTGTTTATTGGTCAATGTGGTCATCCAGTGAACCGCAGGCGATCGTGATCGCTGAAGCAGTCAAGGCTTATGAAGCCGCTTCGGGCAACACTGTTGATCTGCAGTTCAAAGGCCGGACCGGCATTCGCGAAGGTCTGCAGCCAGCTCTCGACGCCGGAACCGAAATCGACCTGTTCGATGAGGACATCGACCGCGTCAATGTCGCTTGGAAAGATTATCTGCTGGATCTCGAAGAACTGGTAAAAGCCAATGACTACGAAGCAACCGCCCTGCCGAGCATGATCGGCGCTGCCCGCGAAGTTGCTGGCGGATCACTGAAATCAATTCCTTATCAGCCGAATGTTTTCAACATGTTCTACAATGTCGAAATTTTTGAAGAAGCTGGAATTGAAGCTGTTCCGACCACCTGGGAAGAACTTCTGGCTGCCTCAGAAAAAATCAAAGCTGCTGGCTATACTGCTCTGACCACGGATGATGCTTATGTCATGACCAACTTTGGCTATCAGCTGGCTCGCTATATCGGCGAAGCTGGTGTAGTGGACGTTGTCACCAATGGTAATTGGGCTGAAACACCGGAAGTGCTGAAAGCTGCTCAGGATTATGAAGACCTTTATGCAAAGGGTTACCTGTCATCAACGTTTGGCACCTCTGTCTGGCCGACCAACCAGAACGGCGAATTTGCGCTGGGCGATGTTGCAATGTACCTGAACGGTTCCTGGCTTCCGAATGAAGTCAAGGGTGTCACCGGTCCGGATTTCAAATGGGGCTGCTTTGCCTATCCTGCAGTTCCGGGCGGAAAAGATGGCATCGAAGCTGCAAACTTTGGCGCACAGGTTTTTGCAATCAACAAAAACACAAAAGTCGCTGACGAAGCCTTCTCAATCATCGAATACATCACCAAGGGTGAATTTGACAAGAAACTGTCGGTTGAATCAGTTGGTATTCCTGCTGACACAACCAATGCAGAATGGCCGGAAATGCTCAGCGCGGTCAAAGATGTGATGGCTGGTCTGACCACCCGCTATCAGTGGTCAGCTGGGATTGAGAACAATCCTGATATGACTCCGATCATTAAAGAAAACTTCCAGAAGCTTTGCACTGGCAAAGTAACTGCTCAGGAATTTGTCGACGCTTTGGAAGCCGCCAGCAAATAATTTGCTGAGATAATATAAAAAGGGGTTGGAGCGAAAGCTTCACCCCTTTCTTTTTCGAACTCAAACGGGAGAGAGGATCAATGAAAAGAAACAGAACGATGTTCATTGTCTTTTTAGCTCCGGCACTGATTTTATTCTGCGCGGTATTTGTTTATCCCATTTTCAGAACCATTATTATGAGTCTGTTCAAGGTGGAAAACATCACATCTGGCATGAGTGAATGGGCTTTTGTCGGAATTGAAAACTATAAAAGTCTGGTCAACACCAGCCTGTTTCGGATTTCGATGTGGAATCTTTTCCGGATCTGGCTGATCGGCGGACTTGTCGTGATGAGCCTGGCGCTGCTGTTTGCGGTCATCCTTAACAGCGGTATCCGATTCAAAAGATTTTATCGGGCAGTGATCTACATGCCCAACATCATCAGCGCTGTCGCCCTTGCAACGATGTGGATTCAGTTTGTTTACAACCCCCGCTTTGGGCTGCTGACCACCACATTCAAAAATCTGGGGCTGGACAGTCTGGCAGCGATCAACTGGACTGACTCTGACCACAAGTTCTGGGCATTGCTGTTCGCCTATTGCTTTGGGATGGTCGGTTATCATATGCTGATTTTTTCCAGCGGCATCGAAAAGATCCCTCAGGAACTGTTTGAAGCGTCAACGATTGACGGCGCCAGCAAACCGCAGCAGTTCCGCAGCATCACCTGGCCGCTTTTAAGCGGTGTAGTAAAAACAAACATCACAATGTGGTCGATCACGTCTGTAGCGTTCTTCGTCTGGTCTCAGCTTTTCTCGATGGTGACCGCCGAAACTCAGACGATCACACCGATGGTTTACATGTATCTTCAAGTTTTTGGCGCAGGAAACGTCATCAGCGAGCGCAATGCAGGGCTCGGCGCGGCGGTGGGTGTTCTGCTGGGATTATGCGTTGTGATCGTGTTTGTCGTCACCAACCGCCTGATCAAAAATGATGATCTGGAATTTTAGGAGGAATCATGCAGAACAGTATTCCAAAAAAACGTATTAGCTGGCGGAAAGACGTTCGTTTACTGCCCGGCTATTTGATCCTGACGCTGTGGGTGCTTTTCACCTTCGTCTTGATTGGCTGGGTACTCGCTGCCAGTTTCGCGACGACCCGTGAAATCTTCAAGGGGCAGGCGCTGCAGTTCCCGTCCGGACTTCATTTTGAAAACTATGTGAAAGCCTGGACCTCCCAAAATGTCTCAGTTTTCTTTGGCAACTCATTGGGATATGCCTCAATCTCAACCGCGCTGCTGGTGCTGGTCTGTGCCCCGGCGGCATACGTTCTGTCCCGTTTCAAGTTCTTTTTGAACCGGCCGATTCAGAGCAGTTTCGTTGCGGCGATGGGGGTTCCCATGGTCATGATCATCCTGCCATTGTTCGGGATCGTGACACAAATGCAGCTGTTGAAGCAGGATATCACAATCCGGCTGCTGATGATTGTGCTCTATGTCGGCATCAACGTGCCTTATACAACAATTTTCCTGCTGACATTTTTCTCGAACCTCTCCAGTTCCTATGAAGAGGCTGCGGCAATTGACGGCTGTTCTCCGATCAAGACTTTTTGGACGATCATGCTGCCGCTTGCCCAGCCGGGTCTGATCACCGTCAGCATTTTCAACTTCATCAACATTTGGAACGAATATTTCATGTCGTTGATTTTCGCCAGCAGCGATCGTGTAAAACCGGTCGCAGTCGGACTTTACTCGATGATCGACTCGATGAAGTACACCGGTGACTGGGCGGGTATGTTTGCGGCTGTGATTATCGTGTTCCTGCCGACTTTCATTATTTACATTTTCCTGTCGGAAAAAATCATCGCCGGTATCACTGCAGGCGGGATCAAAGGCTGATATGGCTGTCAGAACTCAAGCGGTAACGCTGCCTGTTACTAGGATTCTGGGAGAAAATCCCCTGCCGCATTTCAGAGATCAAAAAGATCGCCTGATTCTGGATGGCGGGCTGCTGCCGGAAGAGAAACCGGACTTTGCATTAAACACTGGCTTCCGTTCGCTGCCCTACCTGATGCAGGATGATTATGAAAGCACGCCTCAGAATGCAGAAGTTAAGACGATCGTGCTCGAAAATGACTTCCTGAAAGCGGCTTTTCTGCCCGACCTTGGCGGCAGGCTGTATTCGCTTTGGGATAAAAAGCGCGAACGGGAGATGCTGTTCTGCAATCCGGTCATAAAAATGGGCAACCTCGCGCTGCGAAACGCTTGGTTTTCTGGCGGGATCGAATGGAATTTCGGTCATTTCGGCCACACTTTCCTTACCTGCGAACCTTTTTTCTTTGCAGAGGGGAAGGATGAGAACGGTGAATCTTTTCTGCGGATGTATGAATTTGAACGCTGTAAAGGGTTGTTTTTTCAAATCGATTTCCACCTGCCGGCGGGATCACCGCATCTGATTGCGCATATGCGCATCATCAATCCGAATTCGATTGCGCTGCCGATTTTTCTGTGGACAAACATTGCGGTGCGCGAAGCTGAAGGCTGCCGGATTTTTTCCGGTACGGAAGAAGTCATCATTCAGGTTCAGAGCAATCAGCCGGGTGCCAGCTTCTTTCGGCATGGGCAGCTGCCCGATCCCTTTCAGGACGGAATCGACCACTCGTTCCCGCTGAACATCCCGCATGCCGAGGAGTATTTTTATCAGAATGAACCGTCCAATGCCTTTGAAGCCATTGTTTTTAAAGACGGTGAAACATTTTATGAGCGTTCAACCGGAAATTACCCCTATCGAAAACTTTTTTGCTGGGGAAATCACGCGGGCGGAAAACGCTGGCAGGAACTGCTGAGCGTTCTCGGCGGCGGTGCCTATCTTGAAATTCAATCAGGATTCGCCCGAACCCAACAGCACAGTTCCAGCATCCTCCCCGGCCAGACCATTGCCATCACGCAATTATTCGGCGGTGCTGATGTGCCTTACGCGGAGTTTAATGGCGATTACGCAACGGCTCAAGACAGACTTGCCCAAAAAATTGACCAGTGGCTGCCTGAAAAAACAATTAATGCAGCGCATGAAAAATGCCTGCGGCTCGCGGAACAGAAAGCGGAAAACCTGCTGCATTGCGGGGCTGGATGGGGGGCATTGGAAAAACGTCGGGACGAAGCGTTTGTTCCTGCTCATCTCAATTTCCCGGCTGACACGATCGGATCAGCTCAGCAAAGCTGGCTGGATCTGCTCAATCACAAACCGTTCAACGCCAGCCCGAGTTATTTGATCAGTCCGGATTGGATCAAGGTGATGGAATCTGCCTTGGCGCAGGATCCGGAAAATTCGGCTTTGCGGACGCACTTAGGAATTGCCTTTTATGAAAATGAGGCATATGCGGAAGCGCGGGACTGCTGGCAGCAGGCTGCATCAGCCTCTCCGAACGCGCTGACCCACTGGTGCCTGGCATCCATGGCTGCGATGGAATCGGACTTTGAAAGCGCCGCTGAACACTTGCATCATGCGCTTGAATTGCTCGGCAAACCAGAGCGAGCTTTTGCAGAACCCTATTTGCTATGGCTGACAAAAGCAGGGAAGCTACGGGAGGCATACGCCTTCTATCAGTCGCTGCCGGCTGCCATGCAGCAATCGGAGCGGATCATGCTGAATGCTGCTGCTAGTGCGTTTGCTGAGAGTGATGATGCCTTCATGGAAAAACTGTTCAGCCGCTCCTTCGCGACGATCCGCGAAGGCGATGTCGAGCTTGGTGAGCTCTGGATTAAATATCAAGCACAGCTGGAAGCGCTGCGCCGGGGTGTAAAAATGACGGATGAATTTCTGATAGAATTCCGCAAGACTGCCCAAATACCGCGCAGTCTTGATTTCAGAATGGTGAATGACTGATTCTAAAGAAAAAAAGAGGCTAATCGACGTTTATGGCAGAAACTCATTCTGAGAAAAAAGAGAAATTTGCAGTTTCAAACCTGGTTGTTCATCAGACAGTGATCGATAAACCGAAATTTCCGGTCATCGATGCGCACAATCATCTTGGCGCAACTTTTGGCGGCAACTGGATCAACCGGCCGCTTTCCGAACTGCTGTCAGCCATGGATGAAGCTGGGATTGCCTCATTGGTTGATCTGGACGGCTTTGAAAATGAAGAAGTTTTCGAAGATCATTTGAAAAAGCTTAAAGAGAAAGCTCCCGAACGATTTCGGGTTTACACCGGACCGAATTACTCAAAATGGGCGGATGAAAAGAATAATTTTGGCGAGTATGCGGCGCAGCAGCTCAGAGCTCAGGTTCAGCGCGGTGCGCAGGGCTTGAAAATCTGGAAAGACCTCGGCGCGCATGTCCGCGACCAGCACGGCAAGCTTGTCCAGGTGGATGACGAGCGGCTTGATCCGCTTTGGCAGACGGCGGCCGAACTGCATCTGCCGGTGACGATCCATTTCGCGGACCCAATTGCATTCTATAAACCGCTGGATGAAAGCAATGAGCGCTGGGATGAATTGCATGCGCACCCGGACTGGTATTTTCCGGCTGAGTCCTATCGTCCTTTTCAGGCGCTTTACGCTGATTTCACCCGATTGCTGAGCAGACACCCCGAAACGACCTTCATTGGCGCGCATGTCGGCTGCTATGCCGAGAACCTCGAAGCAGTCGATCAAACTTTGGCACAGTTTCCGAATTATAATGTGGATGTCTCTGAACGGATTTCCGAACTCGGACGGCAGCCTTATACGGCGCGTGACTTTTTGATCAAGAACGCTGACCGGGTGCTTTTCGGGCTGGATCGGCCTGTCAATCCGCAGGAATACCGTTGTTATTATCGTTTTTTTGAGACGCGCGATGAATATTTTGACTACAGTTCAACTGAGCTTTATCGTCAGGGACATTGGAAGATTTACGGCGTCGGTCTCCCTGATGAAGTATTGAAGAAGATCTATTATTTGAACGCGGAGCGGCTGCTGCTGCCTAACTGACCTGCTGATTTTTTTAAACCGGCAAATCATCCTTAGACGGAAGAAGAAAGGGATTTTGAAATGAGTCTAACTTATAAAGAAATTACATCACAATATGAGGCGCTGGCGAAGACCTATGATCTGATTACGCAGCGATCCGGAGATCTCAAGCGTTTTGTTGATCAGGGGAATTTCCCGCTGATCGTTTTCATTGGTTGCGGTTCAAGCTTTAGCATCGCGACCGGCATGGCTGCCACGGCGCAGATCAAGCTGGCACGGCCGGCAATGGCAATCGCCGGCGGGGATTTGCTGCTGCATGTTGATCGATATAAAAAATATCTGAACGGTGCGCTTTTAGTCGCAATTTCGCGCTCGGGCAGCACAAGTGAAATCCTGATGGCAGTGGATGCGCTGAAAAAAGCCGGGACAGATTTCAAACTCTTGTCGTTTACGTGTGTCGAGAATTCGAAACTGTCAGTAATCTCTGACTTTGTTTTTGACCTGCCCTGGGCATTCGACGAAAGCGTCTGCCAGACGCGCACAGTTTCGAACTTGTATCTCTGCGGAGCGCTTTTTGCCGCGATCATGGCAGATGACCAGCCGCTGACAGCCGAACTCAAAGATGTGATTGACGGCGGGGAGGCGTATCTGCGCAAAGTGGAGCCGACGCTCAAAGCAGCGGCGGAAACGCCTTGGAATCGCGGCGTAGTTCTGGGAGACGCAGAGTTAGCCGGCATCTGTGATGAAGGCGCATTGACTTTCAAAGAAATCTGCCAACTCGATTCGAACTATTACCACCTCCTGGATTCACGCCATGGACCGATGGTGATGATCAAAGCTGATACGCTGGTGATCGTTGCCATGAGTGACGCTCAAAATGATCTGGAACGGGGTTTGATCGCTGATCTGCTGGCGAAAAAAGCAACTGTGCTGGTTTATTCCGATACCCCCTGCGATATTGATGGCATTTTTAACGTTTCTTTTGGCAAGAAACTGGATTCCATTTCACGAGGAATTCCGTTCATCCTTGTGCCTCAGCTTTTGACTTATTACAAATCTCTGGTCACTGGCACCGATCCGGATAAACCGGAAGGATTGACGCCCTGGATTAAACTGTAGTTCGAAAGAAACCGAAAGAGGTTCATATGGCTCTTGTTAGTTCATCTGCTTTGCTGTTGAATGCTCAGAAAGGGCATTATGCCGTTGGCGCGTTCAACGTTGAAAACATGGAGATGGTTCAGGCGGTGATCGCTGCCGGGGAGGCACTCAACTCCCCGCTGATCATTCAGACGACGCCATCGACGCTGAAATATGCCCCGCCTGCGCTTTACCACGCGATGGTCGCATCGCTGGCGGTAAATTCCAGCATTCCGGTTGCACTTCATCTCGATCATGGCGATTCGTTTGAACGCTGCTGTCAGGTGATCCGCACCGGCTATACCTCTGTGATGATTGATGGGTCGAAGCTGTCGCTTGAAGACAACATCGCCGTGACCAAAAAAGTTGTGGAAGTTGCTACCGTTTCGGCAGTTCCGGTTGAAGCTGAATTGGGAACTGTCGGCGGGAAGGAAGACAGCCACGTGGTGCTCGATAAAGATGCGCTGTACACCAATCCGGCACAGGCAAAAGAATTTGTAGAGCGCACGGCGGTCAGCAGTCTTGCGGTCGCCATCGGCACAGCTCACGGGTTCTATAAAGGGGTTCCGAAACTGGATTTTGAACGGCTCGAAGAGATCGTTTCGCTGGTTTCGATTCCGATCGTGCTGCACGGCGGATCAGGCATTCCGGATGAAGATGTCCAAAGATCAATTCGGATGGGCATATGCAAAGTGAATTTCGCGACAGAATTGCGCTGGTATTTCACCCAAGCCTGCCGAAAAGCTTTGGGCGATGCTGAAGTGTTCGATCCAAAGGTATATGGGAAAGCCGGACGTGCGGCTGTACAGGAGTTCGTCCAACAAAAGATATTGATCTGCGGGTCTGATGGCAAAGCTTGATCGGACAGTCATCGCAGACAGGGCATTCAGGTGAGCTATGTCGAAAAAATTTGATGTTGTCGTGCTGGGAGACACCAACCCGGATCTGATTCTGACCAGCAGGGACATTGTCCCTGAATTTGGACAGGTCGAAAAATGGATTGATGATGCAGAACTGACAATCGGCGGCTCTGCCTGTATCTTTGCAGCCGGTGCCGCTAAGCTTGGGCTGAAAACGGCTTACATCGGAAAGGTCGGAGACGATGATTTCGGCCGTTTCATGCGTGATCAACTCAGCGCTAAGGGAATTGACGTCAGCGGTCTGGTGATTGATCCGTCGATTAAAACCGGCTTGGGGATCAGTCTCTCCACTGGAAACGACCGCGCCATTTTAACTTACGGCGGGTCGATTCCGCTGCTGAATTATCAGGATATTGATTTTGACATCATCGCAGCCGGCCGTCATCTGCATTCCGGATCGTTTTATCTGCTGGACAGCCTGCGGCCGGAAATGGCTCAGGTTTACCAGCGCGCAAAGGCGTTGGGACTTTCTACCTCGATTGACACCAATTATGATCCGAAAGAAGTTTGGGAGCAAAACCAGATCATGGGCGTGCTGGCGCACACCGATATTTTTCTGCCCAACACGACAGAGCTGGAAAAAATTTCTGGCAAGACCGATCTGGAATCCGCTAAAAAGTTCTTCACTGGAAGTTCAGACCTGTTGCTGGCGGTGAAAAATGGCGATGCCGGAGCGTTGGCATTCCAGCGCGATCAGCATTACGCCGCGGAATCGATTCAAGTCTCCCCGGTGGACACCACAGGCGCGGGCGACTCCTTCGATGCGGGTTTTATCTTCGGTTACCTGAGCGGGTTTTCAATTGAGAAATCACTGCGGATCGGCTGTGTGTGCGGTGCGCTTTCAACCCAGGGTCTGGGCGGAACCGCCGCGCAGGCGAGCCAGAGCGACTTGAAAAAATATGGCGTTTTGTAGAAACGCCGCTTGATGATTGAAAGGAACACGGAATGACTCAATTCAGTACCGCGCAGCCGTTGATCGAGCTGGTAAAAAAACAAAAACAAGGGATAGCGTCCGGCATTTTCTCGGTCTGCTCAGCCCATTGCTCAGTGCTGCGTTCAGCGATGAAGGAAGTCAAAAACCAAGGGGAATTCCTCTTGATCGAAGCAACCTGCAATCAGGTCAACCAATTTGGCGGGTATACCGGCATGACGCCGGCAGATTTTTCCCGATACATTGAGACAATTGCTGAAGAAACCGGATTTCCGCTTGAGAAGATCATTCTCGGCGGCGACCATCTTGGCATCAATCCCTGGCAAAATGAGCCAATTGAAGCTGCGCTTGAAAAGGCTTGCGTGATGATCGCGGATTTTGTTAAAGCCGGCTTCACAAAAATTCATATTGATATGAGCATGCCGGCAGCGGACGATCATGACTTGCCGCTCTCTGCGGCTCAGATTGCAGAACGCTCAGCCATATTATGCCGGGCTGCAGAAGATGCAGCCTCAGCATCGGGCGCAGCGAAACCAGTGTATGTGATCGGCTCGGAAGTGCCCCCGCCGGGCGGCGCGAAAGACGGAGAAGATGAGCTCGCCGTCACCAGCGTTGCGGATGCTAAGGAAACGATCCGAATTTTCCGGGAAGTTTACGCTCAAAACGGGTTGCAGGATGCGTTTAATCGCACGATCGCGTTAGTTGTCCAGCCAGGAGTCGAGTTCGGTGATCATGAAATTCATGACTATGATTCGGAAAAAGCAGCTGCTTTGTCCAAGACTGTTGAGACGCTTGACGGGATGGTTTTTGAAGCGCATTCGACCGATTACCAAACTGCCGATGCCCTACGGAAACTGGTTGACGATCATTTCGCAATTTTGAAAGTCGGACCTGAACTGACCTTTGCCTACCGCGAAGCCGTTTATGCTTTAGCCGAGATTGAGGAAGTCTGGGTTGGAAATCGTTTGGGACTAGAAACCAGCGAATTTTCCAATGTGGTTGAACGGGTGATGACCGAAAAGCCGGGTTATTGGAAGAAATTTTATGGTGCTGATCCGCTTCAGCAGGCTTTTTCCCGAAAGTTCAGCCTAAGTGACCGCATCCGTTATTACTGGAATGATTCGGAAATTGCTGCGGTTGTCGAAAAACTGAATCAAAACCTCAGTGCACACCCTGCACCGTATGCCTTGATCAGTCAATATCTGCCATGCGAAGCGCAGCTGCTCCGCCAGGGGAAGCTGGCAAATGATCCCGAAGCGCTGGCTGAAGCGCATATCGGACTTGTTGTTCAGCGCTATATTGACAGCTGCAGCGGGTAAAGCCGAACACAAAACGATCATCCTATAAGAATAAAAATCCTGAAAATTTTCGGGATTTTTTTTATTTCACTTTGCCTACTTCCGAAACGAAAGGAACAAGTAGAAAGAAAATGTCCTGATTTTTCTTCTTGTGCGCCCCTCTTGATATAATACATAAATTATTCACAATTGAGAGGTAAATATGGATCGCGACCAGATTCAAATTCTGATCGCCATGTCTTCTTACATGGCTTTGATTATCGGTATTGGCGTCTACTTTTTTAAGCGGGCGAACGAAAGTTCGGAGAATTATTTTCTCGGAGGACGCACGCTCGGACCCTGGATCACCGCGATGAGCGCCGAGGCGTCGGATATGTCCGGCTGGCTGCTGATGGGGCTGCCAGGCGTCGCCTATTGGAGCGGTATCACCGATGCATTTTGGACTGCGCTTGGACTGGGAGTCGGAACCTATCTGAACTGGCTCTTTCTAAGCAAACGGCTGCGCTGTTATTCCGAAATTGCGGGCAATTCAATCACACTGCCTGAATTTTTCTCCAAACGGTTCAAGGAAGAAAAGCCGATCCTGATGACTATTTCTGCGATCTTTATTCTGATTTTCTTCACCGTTTATGCCGCAAGCTGTTTTGTCACAGTCGGGAAGCTGTTCAGCGTTCTCTTCTCAATTTCCTATCTCTCTGCGATGATCATCGGCGCGACCTTTGTTGTCTTATACACGCTGATTGGCGGTTTCCTGGCCGAAAGTGTGTCTGATTTCATTCAATCGATCGTGATGATCATTTCATTAATAATCGTGCTCGGGGCGGGAATCAATGCCGGCGGCGGCGTTCAGGCGATTGTAGCTCAGTTAAAAAACTTCCCCGGCTTTCTTGAGTTTTTCGGCATCGCAACGCCGGTCATGGAGAATGGCAGACAGCTGGTGGAAGCCTCCATGCCGGTTTTTGAACCGCAAGCAGCGCCTTATGGGATTCAGACAATCTTATCGACGCTGTCCTGGGGCTTAGGGTACTTCGGTATGCCGCAGGTGTTGCTGCGCTTTATGGCGATCCGTGATAAGAATGAATTGACAACTTCGCGCCGAATTGCGACTATCTGGGTTTTCATCTCGTTGTTTTCGGCAGTCTGCATCGGCATGATTGGCAGAGCGCTCTATCCGACAGCCCTGCTGACCGCATCTGAGGCGGAAAATGTCTTCATCCATCTGGCAACCAGCCTGATGCCGGCACTGCTGGCAGGCATTGTGATGGCGGGCATTCTCGCTGCGACCATCAGCTCCTCAGATTCCTATCTGCTGATCGCCTCCTCCGCAGTCGCAAAAAACCTGTATCATGGGATTTTCAAACGAAATGCGACCGATCGGCAGGTGATGCGCATCACCCGTATAACGCTGCTGCTGATCACGCTGATTGCGATGTTCATTGCGATGGATGAAAATTCGGTCATCTTTGAAATTGTCTCCTTCGCCTGGGCAGGCTTTGGCGCTGCTTTTGGACCAGTCATGCTGTTCTCGCTCTTCTACCGGCGCATGAACGAACAAAGCGCCATCGCCGGAATGGTGACCGGGGGCGTGATGGTCTTCGTCTGGAAATTGCTCGTGCGTCCACTTGGCGGCGTTTTGAACATTTATGAACTGCTGCCCGCATTCCTGCTCTCCTGTCTGGCGATCCTGATCGTCTCGAAACTGACTGCAGCTCCGTCAGAAGAGATCATGGCGGAATTTGACCTGGCAAAACAGCACGCCAATGCCTGATGCTCTCGCAGAGGTAGCAGGGAAATAGTGATCCTCCTTGTATTGGTTTCTGGTATTGGGTAGACAGTGTAAAAAAGAAAAAAGCTTTCGGACAAATCATCCGAAAGCTTTTTTGAGCGGGAGACCGGATTCGAAC
>DHPK01000019.1:24010-55942 GCA_002407845.1 Leptolinea sp. UBA5366
TGCCTTACCACTTGGCGACTCCCGCTAATGCTTGAGCGCAAAAGATTATATCATAAAAACTTGTGAAACCGGTAAACTGATCATCCTGTGATCCGGTAACGCAATATGGATCAAATATCCGAAAAAATCTCTTCGCACAAAAAATCAACTGAATTTCATCCTCTTTTTTGATATAGTTAAACTGACATTTGAAGAAAGATGGAGGTATTAATGACAGCAGAAATTAAAACACCCGAACGGCCTGAAAAAAGCCCTGAGAGTCCTCAGGACACTCAAGTTGTGACAAAACATAGCGCGATCGTCGCAGGTAAAGAAATTTCTTACACAGTTACGACCGGACGCATGGTGCTCAAAGAGGAGATTACGAAGGCGGATGGAGACACCAAAGATCAGTATGAGGGGGAAAAAGCGCGGGCGGAGATTTTCTATATCGCTTACACGCTCGACGATGGCGCAGGACAGCCGAATGCCAAACGACCGCTGACATTCGCGTTCAATGGCGGACCCGGGTCTGCTTCCCTGTGGGTTCATCTGGGATTGTTGGGTCCGAAACGGGTTAAACTGCTGGAAGATGGATCGCCATTGCCGCCGCCGGCTGAGTTGATCGACAATGAAAGCTCGATTCTGGATCTGACAGACCTGGTCTTCATCGATCCGGTCGGCACCGGCTATTCCCGGGCTGCTGTCGGAGATAAACCAAATGAATTCTGGGGCTGGAAAAAAGATGTTGAATCAATCTCGGAATTCATCCGATCCTATGTCTCACGCAACCAGCGCTGGTCATCTCCGAAATTTATCGCCGGTGAGTCCTATGGATCGACCCGCACTGCTGGGATCGCTGACTTTCTTTCGGAGAAACACGGGCTTTATCTGAATGGAATTATCCTGATTTCGACCGCGCTCGATTTTTCAACGCTGGACTTCAACCCAGGAAATGATCTGCCTTATGCACTGATCCTGCCTTCCTATGCCGCTACTGCCTGGTATCACAAGCAGCTTGATCCTAAACTGCAGAAGAAACCGCTTCCGGAACTCTTAGCTGAAGTTCGAAAATTCGCGGGCGGAACTTACATGACCGCTTTGTTCGAAGGCGCTCGTCTGAGCGAATCGGAGCAGAATGCCGTCGCCCGGAAAATCGCTGCATATTGCGGACTTTCACTGGATTTCGTGCTGCAATCGAACCTGCGCATCCCGCTTCCGCGCTTCACAAAAGAACTGCTAAGAACCCAGCGTCGGACGGTTGGTCGCCTTGACAGCCGGTTTATTGGAATGGATCGCGATGCGGCGGGAGAAGCGCCTGAAGACGATCCTTCAAGCTATGAACTTTCAGGCGCGTTCGCCGGTGCGATGAATGATTACCTCGGGCGTGATTTAGCGTATCAGACGGACTTGGAATACACTTTTTCGGCTGATCTATGGAAGATTTGGAGCTACAAAGAGCATGAGAATCAGTATGTCCAGTTGGAGGAAGTGCTGCGCAGAACGATGGTGCGCAATAAATTCATGAAAGTTTGGGTGTTGAACGGCTATTATGATCTGGCAACTCCGTTTTATGCCTCAGAATATGTCTTCAATCACCTTCAGCTTGAACCGAGCCTGATGGAAAATCTGTGGATGACCTACTATGAAGCCGGTCACATGATGTATGTTCATCAGCCATCGCTGGAAGCGTTCAGGAAACATGCTGAAGAGTTTTACATTAAAGCAATTCAGTAACAAAAATATCACACAATCTATAAGAGATTCCTTACCGGGAATCTCTTTTTTTAACTGTTTCTTCAAGCTTATGAAAATGAGTAGCAGTAATGACGCCCTGCACAATCGCCAGAAATTTACGAGAATCTGCAGAGTAAGTAAATATTAGTAATATAAATCAAGGTAAAAACGAATAGATATCTTGTCGAGAATAATAATAAGCAGGCACGGAAGTTTGCTTTCGCTATGTCTTAATTCCATTTTTCACAGAACAATCCAGAAGAAAGTGGGCTAAAATAAACCTACAAGGAGCGTGGAAAAATGTCATTTGTTCATCTTCATCTGCATACTGAATATTCTCTGCTGGATGGGTTCACCAAGATCCATAAGCTGATGACCAGGGTGAAGGAGATGGACATGCCGGCGGTGGCAATCACCGATCATGGCACGATGTTTGGCGTGGTTGAGTTTTTCACAGCTGCAAAGGCTGCCGGGATCAAGCCGATCATTGGGCTTGAGTCCTATTTATCGACCGGTCCGATGACCGCGAAAGAACCCAAAGACAAATATTCTACTCACTTGCTGCTGCTGGCTCAAAACATGACCGGCTATAAAAATCTGCTGCGCATTGCGAGTGCGTCACAGCTTGAAGGCTATTATTATCATCCGCGGATCGATCATGAATTCCTGGCAGAACACTCAGAAGGACTGATTGCGACATCGGGCTGCATGGCAGCTGAGGTTCCACGCATGATCTTGAACAGCGATGTCGAAGGCGCCCGAAACAGGCTGGACTGGTATAAGCAGGTTTTTGGCAGCAATAATTTTTTCATCGAACTACAGGATCATGAAATTCCCGAAATCAAGGGACTCAACAACACTTTGCTGAAGCTCGGGAAAGAGCTGGACATCCCGTTTGTCGCGACGAATGACACGCATTATGTTGATCCGGGAGACTGGCGTTATCAGGACATCATGCTGGCGATCCAAACCGGCGCCCGGTTGAGCGATCCGCGGCGCTTCAAGATGTCTGATAAAACCTATTATCTGCGCTCGCCTGAGGAGATGAAGACCCTGTTCGGACATATCGATGGCGCGATTCAAAACACGCTTGAAATTGCAGAACGCTGCAATGTTGATTTAACGAGCGATACCCATCACCTGCCGGTATTTCCGCTTGAAGGCGGTGAGACAGCGGAATCCCAGCTGCGCAGAATCTGCGAAGCCGGACTGAAGCGAAAATATGGCAGCGATGCCGAGGAAAATCCGAATGTCCGAGAGCGGATCGAAAAAGAGCTCTCGATCATTCACACGATGGGATTCGACGCTTATTTTTTGATCGTTCACGATCTGATTCAGCACGCGCGCAGTGAAAACATCTGGTATAACGTGCGCGGATCAGGCGCCGGCTCGATGGTAGCGTATGTGCTCGACATTACACCGGTGGATCCGCTTGAATTTAAATTGATTTTTGAACGGTTTTTGAATCCTGAGCGCATTTCGATGCCCGATATCGACCTCGATATCCAGGACGATCAGCGCTATAAAATGCTTCAATATTGTTCTGACAAATATGGCGCTGACCGCGTCTCGCAGATTATCACGTTTAACACGCTGGGAGCAAAAGGGGCTATCCGCGACGTCGGCCGTGTTATGGATATTCCGCTTGCCGAAGTGGATCGAATCTGCAAGCTGATCCCGGCTGGGATCAAGATGCCTGTCAGCGGTAAATCGATCACGATCAAAAATTGTCTTGAAGAGGTGCCGGAGTTCAAACAGGCGGTTGAGGCTGATCCGGTCATCACTGAGCTGACGACAACTGCCTCCGAGATGGAAGGGGTCACGCGCAACGTCGGTACACATGCTGCAGGCGTGATTATCACGGATATCCCAATTGTTGAATATGCGCCGCTGCATCGCCCGACTTCCGGGTCGGATGACAACCCGATTAAATCAGTCGCTCAGTTTGAAATGAACATCGTTGACCGCATGGGTCTGCTGAAGATTGACTTCTTGGGGCTGGTGACGCTGACTGTGATGCAGAAGTGCTGCTCTAATATCGAAAAGAGACACAGCATTCACTTTGAACTCTCCAATATTCCAACAGATGATAAGCAGACATTCAAATTTCTGAGCGACGGGCACACGGCAGGCGTCTTCCAGCTGGAAAGTTCGGGCATGACACGCTACATCAAGGAGATGAAGCCGAAATCTCTCGATAATATTATTGCGATGGTGGCGCTTTATCGCCCTGGCCCAATGCAGTTTATTCCGGATTACATCGCCTGTATGCATGGCGAAAAGCAGCCATTTTATCGGCATGAAAAGTTGAAGCCGATTTTTGAGGAAACCTACGGCATTCCGGTTTATCAGGAACAAATCATGACCGCAGCAATGGAACTCGGCGGCTACACCGCGGCTGAATCCGACAGCCTGCGCAAGGCAATTTCGAAAAAGAAAAAGGCGGACATTGACCGGCATAAGGTTAAATTTATCAATGGCTGTGTGGCGAACGGCATCGATCAGACGGTAGCGGAAAACATTTTCTCCGATTGGGAGCAGTTCGCAAATTATGGTTTCAATAAAAGCCATGCCGCAGACTATGGCGTGCTTGCGGTTCAGACCGGTTATTTGAAAACGCATTTCACGATCGAATATATGACTGCGATTTTGGATGCGAACCGGAATGATTCGAACAAGATTGCCTTCTATATCAACGATTGCCGAACGATGGGGATCGAAGTTTTGCCGCCGGAAATCAATTCGAGCAAATGGGAATTCACGGTCGATGAGAGCGGCGGAAAAAACAATCAGATTCGGTTTGGACTCGGAGCAGTGAAAAACGTTGGTGAAAATTCGGTGCTGGCAATCACGGACGAACGGGAACAAAATGGTCCGTTCAGCGATTTGAATGATTTTGTGCAGCGGGTTGACCTGCGGCTGGTCGGGCGGCGTCCGCTGGAGTGCCTGATCAAAGTGGGGGCGCTGGATGCTTTTGGCGAACGCGGTGCGCTTTTAGGCGCGGTGGATATGATGATCAACGCCAGTTCCGCCAATTATAAGAGCAAGGATTCCGGTCAGTTCGATCTTTTTGATTTGATGTCAATTCCGATCGTTCAGGTTGAGCTGCCGACGGTTCCAGCAATTGAAAACAAAGAAAAACTGATGTGGGAACGGGATTTGCTGGGATTGTTTGTTTCCGATCACCCCTTGAATGACCATGTTAAAACCCTGGAAAAGCGAAGAGCAATGCAGGTCAGCGACCTTCAGAGCGCTGATAACGGGCTGCAAGTAACCGTTGGCGGAATCGTCCAGAGCATGCGGATGATGCTGACTAAAAAGGACAGCCGGTCGATGTGCTCGATCAGTCTCGAGGATATTCAGGGAGAGTCCGTGGACGTGATCTTCTATCCGACTTCCTGGGAAAGATGCCAGGACATCGTCAAGCAGGATGAGATCATTTTAGTTCAAGGCAGGCTGGATAATTCGCGTTCCAATCTGCAGATCAGCGCATCCAACGTTGAATCACTGCTGGTGGGCGGCATCCCGAAACAGGATGCGGATTTCGTTGATTCTTTCTCGCTTGACGATTTTGGCGAAGATTTTGGCAGGCAAGAAATGAATTTGCGCAGGGAGCCGGCAGCAAGTGCCGGGCAGCGGATTGCGGAAGAAGCTGAACCCTGGGATTCAGACGCAGGCGGCGATGATAACTGGGGATCTGATCCGGTTTTCGAATCCTTCGCTGTCGCTCCGGTGCCGCTGATCCCCGAATCAGCGCCCTATTCAATCACGGAACATGTTTCCGATTCGTTATCCGAAGATCAGACTGGAACTTCGTGCTGCGCAGACGCGCCGTCTACTGCGGAGACTGTTGATGAAATGACTGATGAGCATGAAACCGAGTCAGTCGAGACCGAGTCCGTCATGGAGAGCGAGCCGATTGATGAGGCAGATGAAACAGTAGAAGAATCAGTCCGCAATGACATCGAGAGTCCGTCTCAGCCTGAGCCTGAGCCAGCTGCTGAGCCGCTACCTGAAGTTGAACAACCAAAAGCCGTTGAGAAAAAGGATCTGGCAAATGCTGTTCAAGCGGATGAGACCGAAGAGGATGAGGACGATGATGATTTCCCATTCCCGGACGATATCAAACCGCGCTCACGCCTACTGACTTTGATTTTTGAAAATGAGCCCGATAGCAACATGGATATCATGATTCGGCGGATGCAGCGCATTCACGGCATGGTTTCGGCTTACCCAGGGCGGGATAAACTGGCATTCATGATTCATGACAAAGGGCAGGTCCAGCTAGTTGAATTCCCGGATTCAAACACGAAAATCTGTGATGAACTCCTGACTGCACTGCAGCAGGAATTGGGCGAGAAAAACATCCGGATCGAAGAATACTGAAAATTTGAAAAATTTTCGATATTTTTTCAAACAAATCGAACTATCAGTTAAAATGGTTCTGATACTGCTTATACAGTAGTAGAAAGGAATATTTTTTTATGACTGAAACAAAAATTGAGTCTCCAATTCGATCGATTGCGGTTTTAACCTCTGGCGGGGATGCCCCCGGCATGAACGCAGCCATTCGGGCGGTTGTCCGGGCTGGCGCTGCCAAGGGCTTGAAAGTTTTCGGCGTGCAGGATGGGTATACCGGATTGATCAATGGGGATTTTATCCAATTAGGAAGACGCGACGTCAGCGGCATTCTAAGCCGCGGCGGGACTTTTTTGCGGACAGACCGCAGCAGCGAAATGAAAACAGCTTATGGCCAGCGCGAGGCAATCCGCCAGCTTAATAATGAAGGGATTGACGGGCTGGTTGTGATTGGCGGAGACGGCAGTCTGGCAGGCGCTCAGGCGCTGGCAGATCAAGGAATGACCGTCGTCGGGATTCCCGGAACGATTGACAATGATGTTTTTGGGACTGAAACCTGTATCGGGGTGGACACTGCGCTGAACACGATTATGGAAGCGATTGACAAAATCCGCGACACAGCTGCCTCTCACACCCGCGCTTTTCTGGTTCAGACGATGGGACGTGAAAGCGGTTATCTTGCGGTCCAGTCAGCCATGATTTCTGGTGCGGAAATTGCGCTAATCCCTGAGGAACCGGCATCGGTTGAAGAGGTTGCGGAAGTGATCGAAGGCTCCTATAAACGCGGCAAGAAACATTGCATTATTGTGATTGCTGAGGGGTATCCGGTGTCGATGTCAGAGCTGGCGGATCAGCTCGATGCGATGGATCTTGGATTCAAAGCCCGATCGATCAATCTCAGTTATGTGCAGCGTGGCGGTTCCCCCTCTGCCTTCGACCGGATTCTGGCATCCCGGATGGGGTACAAAGCGGTCGAATTCATAACTTCCGGTCAACAGGCAGTCATGACCTCGATGCAAGGCAGAGAGATTGTGCCGTTCCCAATTAAGGATCTGGTTGGAAAACATCGAAAAGTGTCTGACGAATACCTCGATATTTCGAATATATTGTCGCGATAAATACTAAAAGTATTTTTGGAATGCCCGGAATTCGAAACCCGGGCATTTTTCAATTAATTTCTTGTTCAGACAAATAAATTTTGATATAAAAAGCATTTTAATTTTAAAGTTTACTCATATGTCAGACAAATAAAGAGAGAATTTTATAAAAAAATGAAACTTATCTGATTTTGACTGAAAATGTGAAGATTGACAAATGATTTTCCGTTTGATAAAATCTTATTAGGAAATTAAAAAAATCATGTAGGAGAAGAGAATGAAAAAATTTGTTTTTGTACTTCTTGCCTTGCTTTTGCTCGTGCCGACTGTCAGCATTTTTGCTCAAGACACCCTGACTATGGGCTCATGGCGCGCGGATGATGTCGAAAAAATGAATGCCCTGTTTGATGTTTACAAGGAAGCTTCAGGCGTTCAAATCGACTTCCAGCCGACAAATCCCCCGGATTACAATGCAACGCTCCGGCTGCAGCTGGAAAGCGGCACCGGTCCGGATCTGATGTATGTGCGGTCCTACGCCACAGGCGCTGACCTGTATAAGAGCGGCTATTTAGCGAAAATCAATGATCTGCCAGGTCTTGCCGATTCACTGACAGAACAGAACCTTGCCCCTTGGACAATTGATGGCGATACCTTCGCGGTTCCGGTCATTGCCGTAACCCATGCCGTTTATTACAACAAAGATATTTTTGCTGCAAACAATATTGAAATCCCCACCACGTTCGAAGAATTTCTGGCAGCCTGTGAAACACTCAAAGCTGCCGGCGTCACACCGCTTGCCAATGGTGTCGCTGAAGAATGGGACATCCTCGAAACCTTCTTCCTTGGAATGCTGCCTAACTACATCGGCGGAGCTGAAGAACGCGTTCTCTATGAATCAGGCGAAAAGAAACTGAATGATGAAGCCTTTGTGAAAGCCTATACTGATATGGCAAAGGTTGCACCTTATCTGCCGACTGGTTTCGAAGCCGTCACCTATAATGACAGCCAGATTCTGTTCGCAACTGGGAAAGCCGCCATGTTCATGGACGGATCATGGACGCTGGGCACTTATGGCGACGTTGATTTTGAATGGGGAACATTCGCGATGCCGGCTCCTGCTGGTTCAGAAACCGCGATCACCTTCCATCTGGATGCCGCCATCGGTATGAATGCTGCATCAGCCCATCCTGAAGAAGCCAAAGCATTCCTTGCCTGGCTCTGCACTCAGGAAGGTGTTGACGCACTGGCGAAGTATCTGCCGGTTGGCATGTACCCAATCTCAAAACTGGAAGTGACGCTCGAAGATGCCCACGCTCAGGAAATGCTGTCGCTGACCAATGAGAAATTGACAGACGTCCGCTTTGTCTGGCCGGCACTGATGGATCTCTACAGCCCGATGAATCAGGCAGTTATTTCAGTCCTGAAGGGCACCGATCCGCAGGCTGCTGCAGACACCGTTGAAGTAGCTTTTGAAGCATTGAAAAAATAAGTCTTAGTTAGAAGTTTTCTAAGAGGGTTGTAGGGTTCTGCAACCCTCTTTCATTAAGTATGAAAGAATTAATCGGAGGATTGGTTGATGGCAAATACGAATAGTCGAAGAATCCGAGGTGACTCGAGCCTCAATCCTACTTGGCATTACTGGATGCTTTACCTGCTGCCGGGCGTAATTATTTACATTGTCTTCATGGCGTACCCGCTGCTTGATTCAATCCGGCTTTCATTTTTTACCGGCACCGGCGCTGAAAGAACTTTTACCGGACTGAGCAACTATGTCAAGCTTTTCACGGATGAAGTGATCTCCACCCGATTTTGGACAGCGTTCGGACATACCTGGATTTTCTTTGCAATCCATATGCTCGTTCAAAATGTTCTTGGGATCATTTTTGCTGTGATTCTCACCAACCGAACCATGCAGGGATCGCGGATTTATCAGACGATTATCTTCCTGCCGGTGACCTTATCGATTCTGGTGACCGGTTATTTATGGAAACTGCTGCTGAGTCCGGTCTGGACGGGTGATATTCTGAACAGCATTGGGCTCGGTGCGCTTTCAAAGCCCTGGCTCGGTCAGGAAAGCACGGCATTGATCGTCGTGTCTCTGGTGAGCTGCTGGCAATGGGTCGGCATGCCGACAATGATGTTCTTTGCGGCGTTGCAGGGAATTTCGGAAGAGTTGATTGAAGCCGCCGCATTGGAAGGCACAAGTACCTGGGATTTATTCCGCTATATCCAATTCCCGTTGATCAAACCGGTGGTGGGCGTTGTCGCGATTTTGACCTTCGTCAACAACTTTAACGCGTTCGACGTCGTCTTTTCCATGGAAGGCGCAAACGGCGCCCCGAATTACGCAACCGATATTATCGGCACATTCTTTTACCGGGTGGGGATTGCCGGACAGCATCCGGTTGCCATCCCTGACGCCGGTCTTGGCGCAGCTGTTGCGACAGTTATTTTCCTGATGCTGGCAGCATTTGTGATCCCGACACTGATCCAATCACAGAAAGAAGGGTGAAAAAATGAAAAAATCCAGCTCTTTAAAAATGGCGAACAAACATATCCCTTCTCATATCATTTTAGGGCTATGGTCTATCCTGGTTCTGTTCCCAATCTGGGTGATGGTTGTCAATTCATTCAAAACCCGTTTTACGATCTATTCAAACCCGTTTGGTTTGCCTGAAAAATGGAATTTTAAAAACTACATCTCTGTTTTCAGCGACAGCGACTTTATGCGCTATTTCATGAACAGTATTGTCGTTGTGATGATTTCTCTGATTTGTGTGCTGCTCTTAGGCTCATTGGTCGCCTATGCAATGTCGATTTGGCGGACGCGAGCGTCAACCGTGCTCTATTTCTTTATAATCGCGGGCATGATGCTGCCGATTCGAATTGCATCGATCAAGTTGATCGAAATTATGAAATCGCTCGGATTGCTGAACACAATTTGGTCGCTAGTGCCGATTTATATTGCGATGGGCTTCCCGATATCGGTCTTTATTATGACGACATTTATCCGGACGGTGCCAGGTGAGCTGACGGAATCCGCGTTTATTGACGGTGCAGGACGCTTTAAGATCTTTTACGCAATCATTGTTCCGCTGCTGCGCCCCGCAATTGCAACTGTTGCGATCTACAATCTGGTGCCGTTTTGGAATGATCTCTGGTTTCCGCTTATCATGATCACTGACGAAAAATCGAAAACGCTGCTGCTCGGCGTCACCAGACTTTTCGGTCAGTATCAGACAGACTGGAGCAAGGTGCTGGCAGTCCTGACGCTGTCTGCGCTGCCTGTGATTATTCTTTATCTGACGATGTCGAAGAACTTTATCCGCGGCTTGACTGCCGGCGCGATAAAAGGCTGAACCGATCGGCTGTTTTCAGGCAGCGGCATGCTGCCTGAGACGGTCGTCTATCGCTTTCAGGTTTTCAAAAGGTGTATTTTTCGGGACTTCGCAGCCGCTGCTCAGAATGGATCGGTCGTTTCCATGTGTGAGACAAAAATCTACCTGCTCAGTGACGGTCTGCGGTGTTCCCTGCAAAAGTAAATTTATCGGATCGATGTTGCCGGAAATGGAGCATCGATCTTTTGATAAAGCGATCGCCTGATCAAAATCGACCATGTAGTCGACGTCAATAATGTCTGCACCGGTTGCAATCATCTCTGGCAGCAGATGCGTGATATCCCCGCAAATGTGCAGTTTGACCAATCCCCCAGCCTGATGGATCGCTTCGATCAGCCTTTTTTCATGCGGCTGAATCAAATTCCGATACATGCGTGCGCTCACGAGGGAGGCAGCGGAATCCCCGATTCCGATGATATCCGCGCCGGCTTCAATTTGAGCTTGAGCGAAGAAGATTGCCTGATCCGTTAGAAAGGAAAGACAGGCGGCGGTTTCAGCAGGGTCATCCACAATCGCGGTCATCCCCCAAGAGACGGAAGATAAATCACAAAATTCTGCAAAGGCACCTTCGACCCAGCCGGCAATCGCATAGTCACCCCCAGCTTTTTGCTTGAAAAACGAGACGCCATCGATGCCGATCTGTGTGCGCGACGCGGCGAGAATTTCAGCTGTAAAGGGTCTTAATTGCTGACGCCAGCGAGAGAGGTCTGTTAATACAGTCGTTTTGCAGAGCGGAAGGTCGTCTTCTTGAATCAATATTTCCGCTCCATAGGCACTGGTTTCGCGATAAGGATCGGACATGACAGTCAGAATATCGAGACCTAAGCCTCGGGCGGTTGTCATTTGCGCTTCTACTAATGAAGCTGCTTGAGAAGAATATTTCCCATAAGGAATGTTGGCGTATTGCGCTGCCAGCTGCATCACGATGCTGAGATTGGGAACTTTATCCACTGGTTTTCCCTGCAGCCGATTTAATAATCTTTCTCTTGGAATCATTGTCGTCTCCTTTTTTCCTCAAGGTAGAGTATAGCATTTTGTCATGTTTTGGAAAAATGTTTGTAATAAAACTGTGCAGAAAATTGGTCTGGACGACAATGCTTAATGACCTGAATCTATCACAACTGTAATAATCTTGAGCTGATAGCGCAAATAATTATTCTTCTTGTAATTATTACCGGTGATAGGAAGGTTGACGATTCGCAAAAATGGATGTATTATCGAAAGAAAGTGGATAAAGCCACTAACTACGGATCAAAACCATACTGATAAAAAAAATTCTTGACGAATACAAATAATAGGATTAAAATAAGCGGACTCAATAATAGGGGTGAATTCCTAGAGCGAAAAAGATAACGTTCTTTTAATCATTTTGATCATTTTGAATAATTCGGTATCGATATACCGTTTATTAATTTATTATTTTTATTTCCGCGCATGAGTGCGCCAGGAGGCAAAATATGAATATCCTCATTATTGTTGGTATTGGAACGCTGATTTTGATTGCAGCCTACTTTACCTATGGCAAATTTCTCTCGACAAAAGTTTTCGAACTTGATAATTCGAGAACAGTTCCATCAGTCGAAATGGAAGATGGAGTGGATTTTGTACCGACCGATGCTAAATATCTTGCCGGGCAGCACTTTTCAGCAATTGCGGCTGCCGGTCCGGTAACGGGCCCAATCGCAGCAGGATTGGTTTATGGTTGGGTTCCAACCATGATCTGGATTCTGCTCGGAACGATTTTCATCGGCGGTGTCCATGACATGGGCTCACTGGTGGCGTCAATCCGAAGCAAGGCATCCGGTATTGCTGACACGATGAAAAACTATGTTTCGAACCGGGTCTGGATCCTCTTCAACATTTTCATTTTCTTCACGCTCATCCTGATCATCGTTGCGTTCACAGACATCACCACTTCTTCATTCTTGAACACAATTGAACTGGATGACGGATCAATCGTCGGCGGCGGCGCGACCGCAACTTCTTCAATTCTTTACCTGATTCTGCCGATCATCATGGGGTTGCTGATGCAATATACGAACCTCAGCCTCAAATGGGCAACGATCATCTTCCTGCCGCTGGTGGGGGTTGCGATTTGGGTTGGTCAGTATATTCCGCTCAATTTTGGCGACAAGAACTTCTGGAACGCCGCAGTCATCATTTACTGTATCATCGCCGGTATCGTCCCTGTCTGGCTGTTGCTGCAGCCGCGCGGTCACTTGGGCGGCTATTTCCTGTATGCGACCCTGATTGTTTCCTTCATCGGTATCATCTTCGGCGGTTTTGATACAAAATATCCTGCGCTGACCTTTGGCTCGGGAATGGAAAACGCTCCTGCGAATTTCTGGACCCCGATGTTCCCGATGCTGTTCATCACGGTTGCCTGCGGTGCCTGTTCCGGTTTCCACAGTCTGGTCTCCTCCGGTACAACCTCGAAACAGCTGGCGAAAGAATCTGACGCGAAACCGATTGGCTACGGCATGATGCTCGCCGAAGCAGTTGTTGCTTTGATCGCACTCGGCACCGTTATGATGCTCTCCCCGGATGACGAATTGGTCAAGAAAGCCCCGAACTTCATTTATGCGAATGGTCTCGGTGAATTCATGGCGACAATCGGTATCAGCAAAGCCTTCGGTATCTCCTTCGGTTTGATGGCTTTCACCACGTTCGTTTATGACACGCTGGATGTCTGCACCCGGCTCGGCCGCTACATCTTCCAAGAACTCAGCGGTATGCGCAACGCTGCTGGACGCTGGATTGGCACCATCCTGATCGGTGGTATCCCGTTCCTGCTGCTGGCACTGCCGAACCTGACCACTCCGGAAGGAAAACCGGTCGCACTGTGGAGCCTGTTCTGGACTGCCTTTGGTTCATCGAACCAGCTGCTGGCTGCCCTGTCACTCGTCGGTATCACTGTCTGGCTGCAGCGGACAGCGAAGAATCGCAAAGCATGGATCGCAACTGTTATCCCGGCAGCTTTCATGTTCGTCATGAGCACCTGGGCATTGCTGCGGCAGTTCTTTGCCTACACAATCAAAGACGGCGCCTTCGTTATCCCGGTTGGCTCGAATAAAGTCGTTCCTGCGCTGGCATTCATTTACATCGTGCTCGCAGTCTGGGTTGTGTTGGAATGTATCCCCGCGATCGTCAAGAACGCAAAATATCAGGATCAGCAGGCTGTTGAACGCGCATAATTCTGATTGATTTCAATCGTAAGGTACCGCCTGATGGCAGCTGTCATCAGGCGGTTTTTTTTTATTTGTTACTCTTGTCTGAAAAAGCTGAATGGCAGAAATGAGCGTTGATCTTCCGCTCGTTTCTTCGGCATTCCCGTCACGAAAAGGGCAACCTGATAGTTTTTGCCAGATGATTTCGATAGAATTGAATCAAAGACAAAAAAAAAGAATTCGATCCGCTGGCAAGGCGGTCGTTATGGGATGATATGAAAAACCAGAAAAAATTTTATCAATTATCACCGGATGACAGGTTAGACAGGATGATTTCAGAAGGAGTCCTCTCATCTGATGACAAAGACAAGTTTTCAGCCGCTGGCGGATTATCGCTGGGCGGGGCTGATCACATGGTGGAAAATGTCATCGGGCTGTACAGTCTGCCGATCGGCATCGCTCAGAATTTCGTCGTGAACGGACGGGCGGTTACCGTGCCGATGGTGACTGAAGAACCATCGGTGATCGCAGCTGCCTCAAATGGCGCAAAAATCGTTGCAGCCAGCGGCGGCTTCACGGCTGAAGCGGATCCTCCGCAAATGATTGGACAAATTCAGGTCGTTGGATTAAAAGATCTCGAGACTGCGAAAAAAGCGATCCAAGAAAATGAAGGCGCGCTGCTTGCTCAAATTCGCGAAGTGGATTCCGTCCTGGCAAAGCTTGGCGGCGGACCGCTGCAGCTGACAGCCCGAGAATTTCCGGATACAGCCGCCGGACCGATGCTGATTCTCTATCTGACGATGGACGTGCGGGATGCGATGGGCGCGAATGCAATCAACACCGCGCTCGAGGCAGTGTCCGAAAATGTGGAAAAAATTACCGGTGGAAATGTCCGCCTGCGGATATTGTCCAACCTCGCAGACCGGAGGCTTGTCAGAGCCTCTTGCCGGATTCATCCGGACGCGCTCAAGATGGAAGGGTTTTCCGGTGAGGAAGTGGTCAAGCGCATTCTCGAAGCTGCTGCTTTTGCGGAAGCGGATCCCTATCGGGCGGTGACGCACAATAAAGGAATTATGAACGGGATTGATGCTGTCGTCCTTGCCACTGGCAATGACTGGCGCGCAATCGAGGCCGGCGCACATGGCTGGGCAGTCCAAAATGGAAAGATTAATCCGCTTAGCAAGTGGACTGCGGATGAAGCCGGTCATCTGGTCGGAAAGATCGAGCTGCCGCTGGCAGTCGGCATCATCGGCGGGGCAACCCGCGTTCACCCCACTGCTCAGGCGTGTTTGCGGATGCTGAAAGTTCAAACAGCAGGCGAACTGGCTGAAATTATGGCGAGCGTCGGATTGGCGCAAAACCTCGCTGCCTTACGGGCACTCTCGACTGAGGGTATTCAAAAAGGGCATATGGCACTGCATGCCCGTCAAGTTGCGATGGCTGCTGGCGCAGAAGGCGAAGCGGTCGACCAGGTGGCAAAAATCATGTGCAGGGATAATAAAATTCGAGTGGATTATGCAAAGGAGATTTTAAAGAATCTATGAAACTGCTGCGTCCGGAAAAACCTGTTGGAATCATTGGCTATGGAGCTTATATTCCGCGTTATCGAATTAAGGCTTCTGAAATTGCGCGCGTCTGGCACGGTTCGGCAGAAGCAACCCCGATCAAAGAAAAATCTGTGCCGGGTCCGGATGAGGACACGATCACGATGTCAATCGAAGCTGCCAGAAATGCGCTGGCTCGTGCCGGGATTCCGGCAAATCAGCTGCGGGCAGTTTGGATTGGGTCAGAATCTCACCCTTATGCCGTTAAACCGAGCGGCACAATCGTTGCCGAGGCAATCGGCGCTGACGTTTCAATTTCGGCGGCAGATTTCGAATTCGCTTGCAAAGCTGGAACGGAAGCGATTGTTGCAGGCATCGGCTTTGTTGGTTCCGGGATGGCTCCCTATGTGTTGGCAATCGGCATGGATACCGCGCAGGGGAAACCCGGAGATGTGCTCGAATACACTGCTTCAGCCGGCGGGGCCGCTTTTGTTCTCGGCGCGACTGATGAAGCGCTGGCAACGATCGATTCGGTCTATTCTTACGTGACCGACACTCCAGATTTCTGGCGGCGGCAGACTGAGCGCTACCCCGAACATAGTCAGCGATTCACAGGGGAACCGGCTTATTTCAAGCACATTGGCAACTCGCTGCAAACCTATCTGGATGAGACTGGCACAAAGGCTTCTGATTACAACTATGTTGTATTCCACCAGCCGAATGCGAAATTTCCGCAAAAGATTGCCAAAGAATTCGGCTTTACGAAGGAACAATATGCCGCGGGACTGCTCTCGCCTCAAATTGGCAACACCTATTCGGGTGCTGTCATGCTTGGACTTTCGGCGATCTTCGACATTGCCAAACCCGGCGACCGCATTCTTGCGGCCAGTTTCGGGTCCGGCGCAGGGTCTGACACTTTTTCAATGACGATTACGGATAAGATTTTATCCCGGCGCGAAAAGGCTCCCTTGACTCAAACTTATATTGATCGCAAGACTGAAATTGACTATGCCATGTATGCCCGATTTCTGAACGAAATCGCACTGCGGTGAAAGAAGTGCCAGAAATGACGCAAAATTCATCTGATCAGAACGATTATCCTGTACTTCTCGGCAGTGCTGTGCTGCCGATTGGAGAGCACTGGGAAACGTCTATTCGCGACCTCGGCGGGCGGGCGATTCGGCTGGCACTGGCAGACGCTGGGAATCCCAAGCCGGACGCAGTTTATATCGGCAACGCTTATGCCTCGGTTCTGTCGCATCAGGCGAACTTAGGCGCCTTATTGACCGAGTACGCCGGGCTTGAAGGCGTTGAGAGCTGCACGTTTGAGGCTGCCGGCGCATCTGGCGCGGCTGCTTTTCGGGCTGCCTGTCAAGCTGTCCAATCCGGAATGATCGATGTGGCAGTTGTGCTGGGCGTTGAAAAGATCACCGAATGCGAGGACAGTCAGGCTGCGCAAATTGCCAATCTCGAGCTGAACTATGAGTTTGAAACCAGTCAGGGATTGACGACGGTCATGCAGGCGGCGCTGATTGCACAGAACTACCTGCACACTTACGGGCTGGATCGCAGTGTGTTTAAGTCCGTTGCAGTCAACTCATTTCTGAATGCCGCCGGCAATCCGAATGCGATGATCCGTTCGATGACTGAAGCCCGTTATCAGGCGCAAGGAATGCTGGCTGATCCGTTAGGTGTGTTCGATTTTGCGATGCTGGCGGACGGTGCGGCTGCGATCGTTTTAACCCGGGCAGCGCTTGTTCCGGCGGAGAAAAGGGACGGGCTGATCCGCGTCTGCGGAAGCGCCGGCGCGATTGCTCCGCTCTCGCTGCATGACCGTCCGGATTTGATTCACTGGTCAGCGGCAGCCCAATCAGCCGCCAGTGCATTGCGGCGGGCAGGGTTGAGGCTGGCGAATATTGATCTGTTTGAAATCTGGGACGGGTCGGTTATTGACGCAGTGCTGGCGCTTGAATCGATTGGCGTTTGCAAACCCGGACATGGCTGGCAGGTGGACCCGGTGAGACTGAATCTGACCGGCGGCTGTTTGGGCAGAGGTAACCCAGTCGGCGCCTCAGGCGTTTATCAGCTGGCTGAAATTTCAACCTTGCTTAAAAAAGAAAAACTGGAAAACGGAACCCCTCAAAAAGCGTTGGTACAGGCGATTGCGGGCTGCGGTGCAACTGCGATCACGCATATTCTTGCGTCATAAAAGGCTCTCAAAAACTATCAGGATAGCTTTTGCAGTGTTTTTATCTATATAATGCTGGAAGTTCGATCCATATATTATGAGCGGATCGCAATTGGAGGAAATTTAGAAAATGGAAACCCCGCGTCATTGGCGTTTGAAGAAACAGCGATATGCACTGATCGGTGAAGAATGTCCGCATTGCAGTGCAAAAATATTCCCACCCAGAGATGTCTGCCCAGAATGCGGACTCGAAGCAAAAACCGCATATCAATTTAGCGGGAAAGGCGAAGTCTTTTCCTATACAACCATGAATGATGCGCCTGCAGGCTTTCAAGATCACACTCCTTATTCGATTGCATTGGTGAAATTGGAAGAAGGTCCGATCGTAACTGCACAGCTGACCGATTTAGGCGATGAAAAAATCAGGATTGGGATGCCGGTTGAGATGGTGACCCGGAAACTGCGTAATGACGGAGACGAGCGCGGTGCGATCCTTTACGGCTATAAATTCCGCCCGGTTTTATAAACCCCCAATTTGAAATTTGCAGGGAGATGCTGTCTGAGAAGGCAGCATTTTTTTATTTTTCCTCCGACTTGGATTCACGGACACGCACAACATGAGCGGAAAGGAGTCCGGAAGGTTTGTCGCGGCAAATCAAGAACAGGGGAGCCAAGCGAAGATATAAACCTTCTGGCAACTGAGAATCGTCCCGACCCGGGTAAATGAAATAGAAAAGCAGGGGCGATAATTTCCCAACCCGGGTACATGGTTCAGGTAAGATTAAGAGATCTTAGAGATCGCAAATCAAACAGGCTTGTCAATATCTGAGCGAATCTCTGTATGTAAAAAGCAAGCGACGGTCAGGTGAGATCGGTTACCAGGTTTTTCTTTTGGCATGCATAAAAATGCCACTGACTGATTATCGCAGGCAAACGTGATTGTGAACACCGCCTTACGGCTGGCAGATTGGCTGGTCAAAAGACCGGTGCTGACACCTGAAGAGCAGAGCTGAATGGAGTGATAAAAATGGGAAACCTGACTGATGCTGAGTGGATGAAAAGGATTCAGTTTGTTAAAATTGAGATTTTCATTCCGGAAGAAAACCTTGCGGCGCTGCAAGCAGCACTGCAGCGCGCCGGTGCTGGAGCGTTTGATCGCTATGACAGCTGCCTTTCCTATGCACCCGTGACTGGAACCTGGCGCCCGCTGGAAAATGCTCGTCCATATCGCGGCACAGTCGGGCAAATCTTCCAGGGAGAAGAAGTAAAAGTTGAAGTAAATTGCCGCATTGAAGCAGCAGCGGATGTCTTACGCGCGGTTCGGGAAATTCATCCTTATGAAGAGCCGGTGATCAATGTCCTGCCGCAGATTAATTTTTTGTTTGAAAAGTGATAAAAAGTCTGCCTTAATCTAAATCACATCCTGTACATAGTAAAATTAAAAGGATTATTCAGCCTGAATTGCAAGGCTGGATCCATGTGGAAGTATTGCTTACAGAAACAATTCAGGAGGAAATATGACTCGAATATTGGTGAATCGACAAATCCCTGACGCTCAAAAACAACGGCTGACCGAAAAATTCTCGGACACAGAATTTGTCTGGGCAGATCCCGGCGATAGCCTTGATAAGCTGGCGGCTGCCGGAGCGGACTGCGAAATTATTCTTGGCGGTGATTCTCGTCCGCTGATTGAAAAAATTCTTTCAGCGCCGAATCGTCTCCGCTGGGTTCAGTCCTGGTTTGCCGGCGTCAATCATCTGCCGCTTGAAATGATGCGCGAGCATCACGTTCAGCTGACACGCGCTGGCGGTGTTTCGGTCAACCCGATTACTGAGACGGTCATTGCGCTGATGATCATGCTGACCCGCGACATGGGACAGATGGGGCGCCAGCAATCTGCTCGCGAATGGAAACAATTGGACTGGCCGGATGAAATAACTGGCAAAACGGTTGGAATTCTCGGCATGGGCGTGATCGGGAATGGCATTGCAAAAATTTGCAAAGCGTTCAACATGAAAGTCTGGGGCTTGCAGAAGACTGCCAAACCGAATAAACAGGCTGACCGGATCGTTGATTTCAATGGATTGGGCGATCTGCTTTCGAATTCGGACTTTGTTGTCAATATTCTGCCGCTGACTGCTCAGACGACCAACCTGATGGATGAAGCACGCTTCCGCCAGATGAAATCCGACTCTTATTACATTAATGTCGGGCGCGGCGGAACAACGGACACGAATGCGATGATCAAAGCTTTACAGGAAGGCTGGATTCGCGGCGCAGGACTGGACGTTTTCAGCGAAGAACCGCTGCCGAAGGATAATCCGCTCTGGGAGCTGGACCGTGTGATCGTTTTGCCGCATCAGGCCGGCTTCACCTCAAAATATCAGGATCGGGTTTTGGAAATCTTTATCCGTAATTACGAACGATTCCTCGCGGGCGATCCGCTTGATGAGAATCAGGTGGATTTGGATAAAGAGTATTGAGTTTCCGCTGCTAATTATTGGTCAAGCAACAGAGGCGCTGATTCAGGCCGTCTGTTGTTTGGCTTTGCCGGAATTTCGAGCGATTGAGATGGCTGTAAAAGGGAAGAATGAAAAATAAAAAAGAGACCGTTCATTTCGGCATGGGCGCGATTGTCCACCAAACAGGCGCAGCTTTTCGCGTCTGGGCACCCCATGCTGATGCTGTTAATCTGATGGGCAATTTCAATGGCTGGTCTGAAACTGCACTGCCGATGACAGCTGAGGAAAACGGAACCTGGTATCTGGATGTGCCTGGTGTGAAATCCGGCGACGAATATAAATACCTGATCCACAATGGCGGCCAAAAGCTGAATCGAATGGATCCTTATGCCCGTCAGGTCACAAACTCGGTTGGGAACAGCGTCGTTTATGATCCGAATGCCTTTGACTGGCAGCAGGATCAATTCAAAGCGCCGCCGATGAATGAGCTGGTGATTTACGAGATGCATATCGGGTCATTTTTCGCAGAAATAGCAGGAAAGCCGGGAAATTTCGAAACAGCGCTCGAAAAACTGACGCATTTGCGGCGGCTGGGAATTAATGCAATTCAGGTTATGCCGATAGCCGAGTTTGCCGGTGATTTCTCGTGGGGGTACAACCCTGCGTATATTTTCGCGGTTGAGAGCACCTATGGCGGTCCTGACGCTTTTAAACAGTTTGTTTTAGCAGCCCACCAGAACGGCTTTGCGGTCATTTTAGACGTGGTCTACAATCATTTCGGTCCGAGCGACCTGGACTTGTGGCAGTTTGACGGCTGGTCGGAAAACGATCGGGGCGGGATCTATTTTTACAATGATGAGCGGGCAGTTACTCCCTGGGGAGAAACCCGCCCGGATTATGACCGGGATCAGGTGCGCAGCTTCATCCTGGACAATGTCAGCATGTGGCTCGAAGAATATCATCTGGATGGACTAAGGCTCGACAGCACAATCTATATCCGGACGGTTGACGGCGTGGAAGAAAATGATCTGCCTGCCGGCTGGTCGCTGATGCAGGCGATTAATGAAAAGGCGCGCGAACTCTCCCCGGCATGCGTGACAATTGCTGAGGACTTACGCAACAATCCGATGCTGACGGAAGACGGCTCAAATGGCGGTGCCGGATTCCACAGCCAGTGGGATGCCAATTTTGTTTATCCGGTGCGTGCGGCTGTGACTGCCAGCGATGACGCTGCCCGCTCGATGGATGCAGTTCGCGACGCGGTGTTGTTCAACTATCAGCAGGACGCGTTCAGACGGGTGATTTACAGTGAATCCCATGATGAAGTCGCCAATGGCAAGTCGCGAGTGCCGCAGGAAATTGACCCGAATGACCCGACCGGCTGGTATGCGCAGAAGCGTTCGACGCTGGCTGCTGGCTTGGTCTTTACCGCGCCGGGCATGCCGATGCTGTTTCAGGGTCAGGAATTTCTTGAAGGACAGTATTTCCGTGATGATGTGCCGCTGGATTGGGATATGCAGGTCGAATTCCGCGGAATTACCCGTCTTTACCGTGATTTGATCCGGCTACGGCTGAATCGTGACGGAATCAGCCGCGGATTATGCGGTCAGTTTACCAATGTGTTTCACGTCAATGATCAGGAAAATGTGATTGCGTTCCAGCGCTGGGATCAGCATGGGGCGGGCGATGACGTGGTCGTCGTCCTCAACTTCAGCAATGAGCCAAAACAAGATTACCGCATCGGGCTGCCCAATAGCGGAATTTGGAAGCTGCGGTTGAACAGCGATTCAAATATTTACAGTAAAGATTTCGGTGATTTTTTCAGCAGTGATGCTGAGGGGTTTGAAGACGGCATAGACGGGCTGGATTTCCACGGATCGATCAATATCGGTCCTTACAGCATGCTCGTTTTCAGCCAGGATGAGGTTGCTCCGGATAAAGAGCATTGAAATAGGCAGCAGCCTGCCCTAGAAAATTTTATTGAATGGGATGAAAGAAACGATTGAAACTCAGGTTTTTCAAGCTATCCGTTTGTGGCCTAAATAAGATAGAAACTAGACAGAGATGCGGGGAAAATGACCCAACAAAACGCGATTGATGAATATATTGACCAGTTTCCGGAAAGTGTTCGGGAGAAGCTGCAAGCAGTGCGGCAGGCGATCCGCGAGACCGCACCTGAAGCGAGTGAAAAAATTTCATATCAGATGCCGACTTTTTTCCTGAACGGAAATCTGGTTCATTTTGCAGGTTTCAACGGGCACATCGGCTTTTACCCGACCCCTTCTGCGATTGCTAAATTCGCTGCGGAACTGGAACCTTATCCGCATGCCAAAGGATCGGTGCGATTCCCGCATGACATGCCGTTGCCGCTCGATTTGATCAAGAAAATGGTTGCTTTTCGGGTTGAAGAACAGACTGCCAAGCGAAAGAAATCCAGCTAATGCAGAAAAAAGAATCTGATGAAAAGTCAATCTTGAAGGCATTCAAATCGCGGTTGCTTGATTTTTGGAATGCATTGCGGAACACGCCGCAGGCGTTCCGGCTGGTCTGGCAGGCGAGCCCGTCCGCTGCAATTCTCGGCATGCTGCTGACGCTGATCATGGCATTGCTGCCCGCTGCGCAGGCGTGGGTTGGAAAACTGATCATCGACTCGATTCTCCAAGCGATTGCGATTCATGCCGAACCACTCGCCGGCATTCGGTTGGTGCTGCCTTATCTGCTGATTGAATTTACCCTTGTGCTGACCGGGTCGCTTTGCCAGCAGCTTAAGAGTCTGTTTGACCGCATGCTGCAGTCCCAGCTGACCAATCTGGTCAACAGTCTGATCATTGAAAAAGCGATCAAGTTAGACCTGCAGTTTTTTGAGGATTCAGTTTTCTACGATATGCTGCAAAACGCCCGCCGGCAGGCAGACGTCAGCACTTTGCGCATCATTAATGCGACACTCCAAATGGTGCAGCAGATCATCACGCTGCTTTCGCTGATCTTCATTTTAGCGCAATTCAGCCCATGGCTGGTTCTGGTGATCTTTTTGACAGCAATCCCATCTTTTCTCTCCCAATCGCAGTATGCGGCGATGTCTTTTCGGGCTGTCACGCACCGGGCGCCTGAATCCAGACTGTTGAATTATCTTGAAATGATTCTGACCGGCAGCGATACGGTCAAAGAAGTAAAATTGTTTGGGTTAGGTGATCCGCTTCTGAAGCGCTATCGGCAGCTTTTCACACAGTTTTTTGAGGAGGACAAGGCGATTGCTACGAAGAAAACGATCGCGGCAATTGGTTGGGGGCTGCTTTCCATGGCAGCCTATTATGCCAGTTATGGCTGGATCGTGTTTCGCACGATCGCACTGACCATCACGCTCGGTGACATGACGATGTATTTGGCGAACTTCCGCCAATCCCAGTCCTCATTGAGCTCATTGCTGAGCAGCCTCAACAGCTTGTATGAGAGCAATCTGTTTCTCGATAATCTGCTCGATTTCCTGGAAATCAAGCCAAGTCTTGACGCCAATCCGGATGGGAAAGCAGCACCCGCGCCGATTAAGATCGGGATTGAATTCAGGAATGTCTCATTTCGTTATCCGGGAGCCGATCAGGATGTGCTGAAAGGGATCAACCTGTTCATTCACCCCGGTGAGCGAATTGCGCTGGTCGGTCTGAACGGAGCGGGAAAGACAACGCTGATCAAGTTGCTGACCCGGCTCTATGACCCGAGCGAAGGCCAGATTCTCTTGGACGGCATTGACTTGCGCGCGTATAACCTGACCAGCCTGCATCAGCGTTTCGGGGTGATTTTTCAAGACTTTGTGCGTTATCAGTTTACCGTTCGCGAAAACATCGGATTTGGGCAGATTGATGCGCTTGATGATCTTGACCGGATTTGGGATGCGGCTCAGCGCGGCGGAGCTGAACCGCTGATTGAGCGGCTGCCCGAAGGATTGGACACGGTATTGGGCAGACGCTGGGATCATGGTGTCGATCTCTCAGGCGGCGAATGGCAGAAAATTGCGCTCTCGCGCGCCTATATGCGCGAAGCTGAGGTTCTCGTGCTGGATGAACCAACATCGGCGCTGGACGCTGAGGCAGAATATGAAGTGTTCAAACGCTTTGGCGAACTGATGCAGGGTCGCATTGCGATTCTGATTTCCCATCGGTTTTCGACTGTGCGGATGGTGGATAGGATTATCGTGCTCTCGGAGGGCAAGATCATTGAAAACGGCAGCCATGAGGAATTGATCCGGAAAAATGGCGTTTATGCCGGATTGTTCAACCTGCAAGCCGAGGGATACCGCTGATCTGAAGGGATGATGCAGGAGCTTTTCAAAATAGCAGGACTCGTTGAGAAATTTGAGGAAGTTTTGATTGAAAAAGGCTTTTCAGGTTCCAGATGTTCAATCCGCAGCCTTTCAATGCGAGGAGTGCGTCGCAAAAAACGAGCGCCTGATCTGCCCAATTTTCGTCAGGGTCACCTGATTCAGTCTGATGCCTCATGACGAGAATGCCTGTGAAACGAATCTCCCTTTTTCTCCCCGGCGGGTTTGGCAGGGTTAACTGTTATTTGCTGCACACGCCGGATGGGTTTATGCTGATTGATTGCGGCGGGCGAAATCAACGAAGGAAACTTGACTCAGAACTGCGGGAAGCTGGCTGTGAGCCGGGAGAATTGAAATGGGTCTTTCTGACGCATGGCGATTTTGATCATTGCGGGAATGCTGCTTGGCTGAAAGAAAATTATGGGACACAGATTGCCTTGAGTGAGGCAGATGTTGGCATGATCCGCGCGCGCGATATGAGCTGCGGCAGAAAAGGCATTCCCGCGGTTGCCCGTCCTTTTTTACCCTGGATCTATGCCTTCAAGCCGGAAGATCAGTTTGAACCAGATTTGCTGTTAACAGAAAATACCAATTTGCAGCGCTGCGGCATCGATGCTGCTGTAATTGAGCTTCCGGGACACACAAAAGGGTCGATGGCGTTTCTGACCGCTGCCGGCGATTTGTTTTGCGGGGACTTGCTGGTCAGCCGGCGCGGCGTGGTGCTCAACTCCATTTTGGACGATGAGGCAGCTGCCCGGGCAAGCGTGGAAAAAATCCGCGGACTTGCCTGCCAAACGGTTTATCCCGGGCACGGCAGACCCTTTGAAAGAAAAGATATTCGGATAACTTAATCGACCGCGGAGGACAGGATGACAAAACAGGCGAAACGCGCCTCTGATGAAGCAGTGTTGGCTGCGACTGGCAAGAATTGGCAGACCTGGTTCGGCATTTTAAACCAAAACGGAGCTGCTGAAAAGACGCATAAAGAAATCGCTGCCTGGCTGATTTCTGCCGGCTGGCTGGCGGAAAGTCAGGCTTGGTGGGCACAGGGCATCACTGTCGCTTACGAATATGAAATTGGACGGCGGGTGCTCGGAGAAACGCAGGATGCCGGATTTAACATGGGAATTCAGCGCACATTCCCGTTGTCGGCAGAGAAAATCTGGCTTTTTCTGACTTCTGAAAAAGGGTTGCCGCTCTGGCTGGGCGGCGTCAGTTCAAATTTCAGCCTGGAAAAAGGTTCCGCTTACGAAACAGCCAATGGAACACGCGGTGAAATACGATCTGTCGAACCCGCTCAGCGGCTTAGACTGACCTGGCAGCCGCCGGATTGGCAGCAGAAAAGCACTTTGCAGCTATATTTGCTCCAGAAAGGGGAAAACACCAGCTTGCGGTTTCATCACGAGGGATTAAAAGACAGCGCACAACGCGAAAAAATGAAAGCCCACTGGCAGGCTGTTTTGAATGATCTGGGAGAAGCGTTTGAGCGTCTTTAGCTGCGCTCAGAAGTCTTTTTTACGTAGCTGAGCGAGCTGCTCAGCGATCAGACCGAGCAGGATCAGGATCAGCCCGGTGGTGATGAACAGCAGCGCTGCGGTGCTCAACCCGCTGCCGCTGATTAAGAATGGCAGTGCCCAAATCGCCCCCAAAAGGATCAGGAGCGATCCGACCGGCAAGAAAATGCGCAGCGGATTAAACAGCATGATCATATTGATAATCTGAATAATCGTGTCAAGCGCTGTCATCGTGTTGATTGTGCTTTTGCCGGCAGTCCGTTCGCGGACTTCGATTGGCGCTTCAATGACGAGATGCTTTTTCTGGATGAAAATCAGCGTCATCACCTCAGAAAATGCCATCGATTCCGGACAAAGCGGCAAATACTTTTTGACCAATGCGACGGTATAGAGCTTCATGCCGCTGTTTAAATCTTTGACTGGCACATCCATCATCATTTTTGCAACTGAACGGATCAGACTCTTGCCGAGCGAGCGGTAGGCTTGCGACGCAGTGCGGCTGGCACTGGAACGGCTGCCGATGACCAGATCTGCATCGGTTTGCCCGCGCTGCTGCAGCAGCGTTTGGATGTCCTCAAGCCGGTGCTGCCCGTCCGCATCCATCGTCACGGCGTAAGCAGTCTCCACCTGAGAGAGACCGGTAATCAGCGCCCCGCCGTAACCGCGGTTGACCTTGTGTGTCAGGACGGTCAGCACTTCCCCGTGCAGTTTTGAAAAATCGGAGAGAACCTCAGCAGTCTTGTCCGTTGAAGCGTCATTGACGACGATCAGCTGACAGCCGTTTTGCTGGCAGTAGGCGATGACATCAGGTAAGAATTGCTGCAGCGAAGCTTCCTCGTTGTAAGCCGGAATGACAATGGTGAGTGAGGCGGGTGATGTCATGGATTGATCTTAATATAAAATGGCTGAATTTTCAATGACAAGATACAAAAAAACCGCTCATCAGCGATTTTCATTGTGCGCTGGGGGGGAATCGAACCCCCACGACTTGCGTCACATGGCCCTCAACCATGCCTGTCTGCCAGTTCCAGCACCAGCGCGTTAGCTTTTGTATTATAATCAGGTACGCAATGTTGTCAAGGAAAGAATGTTATTTTCAGGCAAAATCATGCTGAAATTGATACAATTCTGAGAAAGCTTCGTGCCCTTAATCCAGCATTCGTCACGGATTGCCGGATTGAGTTTAAAGAAAGGGAAACATCCGATCAAACGGGATGTTTCAGGAGAAAATATGGCGATTGTATTAGACGCGATGGGCAGCGATGAATGCCCGAAACCCGAAATTGCAGCTGCAATTTACGCAGCCAGACATCTGAATGAAGAAATTATTCTGGTCGGCCACCGGGACGTGATTATGCAGCACGCTTCGGAGAGCGATTTTGCCGGCTTGAAAATTGAGATCGTTCACGCTGAGGATATTTTGGAGATGGGCGAGAAGGCTGTTAAAAGCGCGCAGCAAAAACCAAACAACTCGATGGCAGTCGGGTTGGAATTGGTGAAAGACGGCACTGCTGAAGCCTTTTTAACTGCGGGTAATACCGGCGCCGCGATGTTTAATAGCCTGCGAAAACTGGGTCGGATTCAAAACGTTGCGCGGCCGGCGCTGACGACCCGCTTCCCGACAGTCGATGGGTTTTGCGTTGTGCTGGATATCGGTGCGAACGCAGATTGCCGCCCGGAATACCTTGAACAATTTGCGATCATGGGATCTGTCTTCGCGGAAACTATGCTGGAAATTGACCAGCCCAGAATCGGCTTGCTGAATAACGGCGAGGAAGCTGGAAAAGGGAACGAATTGATGCGCAGCACCTATGCGCTGCTTGAAAAAACCGATATAAACTTCATTGGAAACGTCGAACCGAATGAAGTCTTCAATCATAAAGCAGATGTGGTTGTGACGGACGGATTCACCGGCAACATCCTGATCAAAACCTCTGAAGCGGCAGCAAGAATGCTGACCGGTTTGCTTAAAGAAAACCTGACATCCTCGCTGCAATCCAAAATCGGGGCAGCTTTATCAAAGGATGCTTTCAAATCACTGAAATCTAAAATGGACCCGAACGCAATCGGGGCTGCGCCGCTGCTGGGAATTGACGGCTTGTCATTTGTCGGACACGGCCGGTCGAACACCGAAGCGCTGGTCAGCGGAATCAAACTGGTTCGTTCCGCGATTGATGCTGATCTGGTCGGGACCATCCGTCAATCTGTTCAGGCAAAACTAAACTAAAACGCAAAGGATCGTATATGTATATTTACACCAATGAAAAGAAACTGAAAAAAAATAAGAAGATTTCAAAAATGGTCACTGGCGTTGCCTTTGCTGTCTTGATTTTAGGCGCGGTTGCTGCCTTTTCTCCTGAATATTTTACCTATTCATTTATCGCATTGATCATCGGTGTTGTGCTTTCCCAACTGTCGATCACGATGACGACCCGCTGGGGACGCGAACCAAGCAACAATGACATTTTTAATGTCAAGCTGAAAGGGTTAAGCGACAACTTCTCAATTTATCATTACATGGATCCGGTTGACCACCTGCTGGTCGGCACAGCCGGCGCATTCATCCTGATCCCCTTTTTTCAAGGCGGGATCATTGGATACGATGAGAAAAAAGGCCGCTGGACACAGAAAAAAGCGAGCTTGTTCATGAAGTTTTTTGGTCAGGAATCCTTGGGACGCCCTGATATTGACGCTGAAAAAGCGCTCGAAGATGTAAAACAATATTTCATCAGCCGCGATATCGATTTTCCTGCGGAAAAAATCCATCCGGTGCTGGTGTTCATTGGGCCGAAGTCTTCAATCGACCCTGAGGCTAATTTCAAGTATGACACGATCATGCTTGACAAACTGAAGGATACGATCCGGAAATATATTCGTGATAAATCGGATCGGCTGACCCCTGAGTTCATCGATGAAGTGACAGACAAACTGCCGTTGGATGATATCGAATAAATCCGGAATGAGCGTTTGAAGTTCCCGACTTAGGAAGACAATGAAAAACGCGAAAGGTCATGCCAATTCCGGCATGACCTTTTTTTATGCGTTTCCCGATTCAGAAAGCCCCACATTTTTCTTAATCTTTACAATGAATTTCTGTGGTTTCGAGCGATTCCAGCTATGATTGAACAGGGCTAAGAAAAAACGGCGGCTGGTTCGGTGCCGATTTGATAACAAATTTTTGTTTAAGGGAGAGAAAATGCGTGACCATTTGAAAAGCAACTCGTTGATTTGTTTTTGGCTTATGATCCTTGTACTGGTCTTGTCGGCGAGCAGCGTTCATGCACAGCAAGAGCAGAACCCGCTGCCGGCGGTGCTCGAACAATTCTTCAGCGAAAATGCTCAGGCGGTCAGCGGTGCGGCGGCAGCGCTCATTCAGGACGGCGAAATCGTTTATGAACACTATGTTGGGATGGCTGATGCCGAAAAAGGTTTGGCAGTCAATCCTGACACGGTGTTTGAATGGGGTTCAGCCACCAAATTGCTGGTCTGGACCAGCGTCATGCAGCTCTGGGAACAGGGAAAAATTGACCTTGATGCGGATGTGCGCATGTATCTGCCGGATGGTTTCTTCACGAGACGGCTGGACGATTCTCCGGTCACAATGCTGAACCTGATGAACCACAACGCTGGTTGGGAAGAAGTTCTGCTTGATTTATTTATCCCGATGGGGCGCGAAGTCCAGCCATTGGAGGATGTGCTGCGGAGCACTGAACCCCGCCAGATTTATCAGACCGGCCGCTACACAACCTATTCGAACTGGGGCGCTGCGCTGGCTGGTTTGATTGTTGAGCGCATCAGCGGATTGTCCTTTGCGGAGTATGTCCATCTGAATATCTTCGACTCGTTAGGGATGGATCGGACGGCACTGCTGCCTGATCTGTCTGATAACCTCTGGGTGCAGCAGCAGCGCCTGCTGGTTGTCGGCTATGCCTCTCCAACCGTTCGGATGCCGGAAAACCAATTCCAGATTTCACTGTATCCTGCCGGCATGGCGACCGGCACATTGGCTGACTTTGCCCGCTTCGCACAAGCGCTGTCTGGAGATGGCTCTGGCGGATCGGGTTTGTTTAAACAGCAAGAGACGCTGAAAACCTTTTTCGAGCCGACTTCCTATTACGGTTCAACGGCGTATGGCCGCAATGCACATGGGTTTTGGGTCGCTGAGTATGCCAACCCGGTCTACCTGCATCCGGGAAACACTGCCAGCCATTCCGCCAATCTGATGGTCGATCCGCTGGAGCGGACTGCATTGGTCGTCATGACCAATCAGGCTAGCGAACAAATTTTTAACTACGACCTGCCGGCACTGGTTTTTGGTAATGTCGAGGGCAACCTGAGCACAGAAGGAAACTCAATCGATGCAGCCGGATATTATCAAGGCACTCGGACGATTTTTTCTCGAAAATTCAAACTTACCTCTGCACTGAGCCGCATGCAGGTCAAGCTGCTGCCGGATCAATCGATCGAGATGTCACAGTTTGGCACAAAAACAGTCGAGCAGGCAGTTGCCCCCAATATTTATTGGGGGGACGGCTTTGTTACTGCAATTGTCCAAAAACCGGGCGAACCGCTGAAAATCGAATCCGCCGTCTCTGATTCATATCAAATTTCCGGTTGGAAATATTGGTCCGAAATGGCATTGCTGATTCTGTGGGCAGCGGCAGCGCTCTATAGCCTGATCCGCCTGGTCTTGGCGCCGATCGGCTGGATTGGGATGAAAAGAGGACACCCGAAAATGGCTGCCATCGGCGCAACCAGCAGACAGTTTTTCATATATCTTGCGGCGTTTCTGTCAATCGTTCTGCTGGTAATTCTGGCAGCCAGCGCCATGTCCTTCCAGCCGGCTGATGTCGTTCAGGTCGTGGTTGCGGGATTTCTGGTTTTGTTGATCGTGCTGGTTTTGCTGCTGGTGTGGCAGGCGTTGTCCTGGCTTCGAGAAAAGAAATCCCCCAGTTTAAAAGAAGTCAGCGTTTGCTTAATCGGACTGATTGTGGTCTTTAACTTGATATTCTGGCAGACGTTTCGCTGGTAGCGGCACGATTGACCATCCTGACAGTTATCCGTTATGATTTGATTGTTGAGTAAATAATTTAAATGGAGGGTTGAGCATGGACGTAAAAGTTGTATTTTTTGCTTTTCGAAATCATGAAATGTGTTTCACGCATCTGATGCTGAACGCATTGGATATTGCCGCCAAAGGGGGCACCGCAAAGATAATTTTCGAAGGAGAGTCGGTTAAACTTCCGGCTGTGCTGATGGAAAAGAAAAATCCGCTCTATCAAAAATGTATCGAGCAGGGAATTTTCGCCGGAGTCTGCGAAGCCTGTTCGCGGCAGATGGGCGTTTATGAAGCGAATCAGGGACTGCCTTTCCCGCTGTTGGGCGAGATGAAGGGCCATCCATCGATGGAGCCTTATCTGCGCGATGGATATCAGGTCGTCACGTTATAGATCGCGAAAACAAAAGCCCGCATTGATTTGCGGGCTTTTTCGACAGATTTCATTTTCTACAGCAGATTTATAGTTCCTCGTCCTGATGACCGATTCCGTACAATCCGCCTTTTAGGACTTTCAGCGACAGCAGAGCGCATTTAAGACGCACCGGACCGAGCTCTTCGATTCCGAGCAGCTCTAATACATCATCCTTCGACATTTTTTTCAGCTCTTCGATGTTTTTACCGATGATATCTTCAACGACCAGGTCGGCCGATGCCATCGAGATCGCGCAGCCGTGTCCGTCAAAGCGTGCGTCGGTGACTGTCCCGTTTTCATCCACCTGTAAATCAATGCGCAGCTGATCGCCGCACAGCGGATTTTCGTCTTCAAAACTCAGATCCGCGGGGTCGAGGGACCCTTTATACCCGGGGTTTTTATAATGATCAATGATGGTTTCACGATACAGATCATCCATCGTCTTCCACCTTTCTAACCAAAAAACTTATAAACGGTGTTGAGCCCTTCAATCAGACGGTCAACGTCGTTTTCATCGTTGTAAACGTACAGACTTGCGCGGGTGGTCGCCGGAACCTTGAAGCGATCGTGCAGCGGCATGGCGCAATGATGGCCTGCCCGGACGCAGATGTTTTCGCGGTCCAGCAGCTGAGCGACGTCATGAGGGTGCGCATAGTCAAGCGTGAAGCTGAGCGCTGCGCCGCGTGTTCCGCTGACAGGAC
>DHPK01000019.1:56097-73245 GCA_002407845.1 Leptolinea sp. UBA5366
GTGTTCCGCTGACAGGACCAATGATCTTCAATCCCGGCACCTGCTGCAGCCGATCGAGCGCATAGGCTGTCAGCGCCAGTTCATGTGCGAAAACAGCTTCCATACCGAGCTGGTTGAGGAAGTCAACTGCTGCGCCAAACCCGATGGATTCGGCGATTGCAGGCGTGCCGGCTTCAAATTTGTAAGGCAGATCGTTTACGGAGAAGCTGTCGAGCCGAACTTTTTTGATCATGTCGCCGCCGCCCAGAAATGGCGGCATGGCTTCGAGCAGTGCTTCCTTGCCATAGAGGATGCCGATGCCGGTCGGTCCGAGCATCTTGTGCGCTGAAAACACAAAAAAGTCAGCATCCAGTGCTTGAATGTCAACAGGCATGTGCGGAACCATTTGCGCGCCGTCCAGCAGGAAGAGCGCTCCGGCAGTGTGTGCCTGAGCAATCATTTCCTGGATGGGCGGGATTGTCCCCATCACATTTGACATGCCGCTGGCGCCGACAAGTTTTGGATTCTTGGTCAGCAGCTGGCGGTAGGTTTCAAGGTCGAGCAAACCGTCATCCAGCACGGGTATATATTCAATCTGAATGCCTTTTTCGGCTTTCAAAATTTGCCACGGCACCAGGTTGGAGTGGTGTTCCATCTCCGTCAGGATGACGAGATCGCCTGCCTGCAGGTTTTTGCGCCCCCAGGTGTAAGCGACAAGGTTGATAGACTCGGTCGAATTCCGCGTGAAGATGATCTCCTGATCAGAGCCGGCGTTGATAAAAGCGCGAATTTTTGCGCGCGCTGTTTCGTAAGCAGCCGTTGCCTGTTCGGAAATATGATAGACGCCGCGATGAATATTGGCATTATATTCCTGATAATAGGCGTCCATTGCATTCAGCACTGCATAAGGCTTTTGCGTGGTCGCCGCGGAGTCGAGATAACAGAGCCGCTTGCCATTGCGCTCCGGCTGGTTCAAAATTGGAAATTCGCTCACAATTTGTTTGATGTTCATTCGGTTACCCAATTCCTGTTATGCAGCCGATGTCTTTTTCTGAGTCGGGCGGATGCTGGTTGAAGTGAGCGGAAACCAGAGAATGTGATCCGGAACCATCCAGCCATCGGTCAGATAAACGTTGGTGCGGAACTGAACCGCAATCAACTTGTTGTCGACTTGAACGACAATGCCTTTCAGCCAGCCATTCATTCGGACGCCTTTTCGATCATGATCGCATAATACTTCGACTAAATCTCCAACTTCATAATTGGTTTCCGGGATTGGATCCCGCATGATTGGTGCTGTTCCCATTACTCCTCCATAAATCTCGATCGTGTTTCACAAAAAAGAAGCTTAGCGATCCATTTTCAGATATATTTTTTCCTGCAGTTTCTCACGAATCGGCTCGTAAGTGATGTTATTTAATATGGAATCAAAGTATCCCTGCAAGATCAGCAGCTTTGACTCTTTTTCAGACATTCCGCGGCTCATCAGGTAAAAGACCTGATCCGCGTCAATTTCCGAGATGGTTGTTCCGTGGGAACATTTGACATCATCGGTGATAATTTCTAATCCGGGTTTGGAATAAACGCGGGCACCCGGCGAGAGCATCAAATTTTCATTCTTCTGATAGCCATCCGTCTGGGTCGCTGTCGGATTGACATAAACCATGCCCTGCCAGTTGGCGGATGCCGTATCTTTGACAGCGCCTTTGAAATGCAGGTTGCTGGAAGTGTGCGGCGCCAGATGGTTTTGTTCGGTTTTCAAAACCAGCCGCTGATCCTGATTGGCGAAATAAAGGCCGTAAACCAGCGCATTGGCTCCTTCCCCTTTCAGGTCAAGTCGGGCATTGTTCATCAGCTGGGTGCTGCCCAGTTCGCAGGTGTTCCACTGCAGATTGCTGACCCTGCCAGTGGTGACGGCTTTGGACGCTGCCACATACACCCGCTGGTGGAAGTCCTGAATCTCATTCAAAATCAGATGAGCGCCGTCACCGACGAAGACTTGCAGACTGCCGGTGTAAAAATTCTCTTCCTCCGCTGTTCTGGAACGCAGATTGATCGTGAAGACAGCTTGGGCACCGGCTTCCAGATAAACCCAAAAGCGCATGAAAGCATTTTGCCGGGCTTTGGAAAGCACGATATCAAGCAATAGCTCTCTGGAGACAACTGCGAATTTCGGAACGTACAGGACAAATGTCTCGCGTGCCAATTCGTTCAATAAACTTTCTAACGGGTCGGTCTTCAGCGACTCCTGCCAGAATCTCAGCTTCCGAAAAACATCCGGTTCATCCTGCTGAATTTTATCCAGCGTGTTCAGGATCACACCCTGGTTGCGGGTGGTGTCGTTCAGCCCATAGCTGCGGCTGCCATTTTCCCATAGGTAACGGCCAGCGAGCGATTTTTCTTCGATGTCCTGACCGTTTAATACGGTCGGTTCTGAGATCGGATAGTCTGTTTCAGACAGCAGTTCCCGCGCTTGCGCATGTGTGCCATCCAGATTTTCTTTCTGAACGTCATGCAAAAGGGCAAACAGGTCAGCGTAATGGGAGGGAGATTCAAGGGATTGTTGGATTTTTGTGTTCATCATTTACCTCATCCTACCGAATCGACCATTTGCAGCTGGATCAGCCGGTTCATTTCGACTGCGTATTCCATTGGCAGCTCTTTCACCAGCGGTTCAATGAAACCGGAAACAACCATTGTGGTGGCGTCTTCCTCGCTCAACCCGCGGCTCATCAGATAAAACAGCTGCTCCTCCCCGACTTTTGAGACGGAAGCTTCATGTCCGATTGAAACTTTTTCCTGATCAACTTCCATCGTCGGATACGTGTCCGACTGCGACTGACCGTCGAGAATCAGCGCATCGCAGACGACGCTTGATTTGGCATCCTGCGCGTTTTTTGTGACTTTGATCAGCCCGCGGTAAGAGGAACGCCCGCCGTTCTTACTGATCGATTTTGAAGTTACCTTGCTGCTTGTGTTGGGAGCAAGGTGAACCATTTTGGAGCCGGCGTCCTGAATCTGACCGCGTCCGGCGAAAGCCATGGAAAGGATTTCGCCATGCGCCCCCTCTTCCATCAGATAGCAGGCTGGGTATTTCATCGTCACCTTAGAGCCGAGGTTCGAGTCGACCCATTCCATCGTGCCATGCGCAAACACTTTCGCACGCTGGGTGACGAGATTATATACATTGGTTGACCAGTTTTGGATCGTCGAATAGCGGACGCGGGCATTGCGCCCGACGATGATTTCAATCACGCCGCTGTGGAACGAATCCCGGCTGTATTGCGGTGCTGTGCAGCCTTCTACATAGTGGATTTGGGAGCCCTCGTCAGCGATGATCAAGGAGCGTTCGAACTGACCGATATTCGCAGAATTGAGGCGGAAATAAGCCTGCAGCGGCAGGTCGACATGCACGCCCTTCGGCACATAGACGAAAGACCCGCCTGACCAGACCGCGCTGTTCAGCGCTGCAAATTTGTTGTCATTATAGGGAACGACCGTGCCGAAATACTGGCGGAAAAGATCCGGGTGCTTTCTGAGCCCGTCTTCGATGCTTAAAAAGATCACGCCCTGCTGCTCAAGATGTTCCTGCAGGTTGTGATAAACCATCTCCGATTCATACTGTGCCCCGACGCCTGCCAGAAATTTCTGTTCTGCTTCGGGAATGCCCAGCTTGTCAAACGTGTTCTTGATGGTTTCCGGGACTTCATCCCAGGAACTCTCCGATTTTTCTGCTGGCCGGACGTAATAGACCAGGTTGTCGAGGTCCAGTCCGGTAATGTCCGGACCCCAGCTGGGCATCGGGCGCTGGATAAAATGTTTCAGGCTTTTCAGCCGATAGTCCAGCATCCACTGCGGTTCGCCCTTCATTTCAGAAATCTTGCGGACAACCGCTTCATTTAATCCGGCTTCTGTCCTGTAAACGGAGGTGTCCGGATCGATGAAACCGTATTGATAATCGGCATCCTCGATTCCTTGTAGTTGAAAATTATTTGGATTCTTCATGGTGGTCTCCGATGCGCCTTCAGGCAGCAGCCATTTCTTGCCGAATCCAGTCGTAGCCTCTCTCTTCCAGCTCGGTCGCTAGGGTGAAATCGCCAGTGCGGACGATTTTCCCGTCCATCAGGATGTGAACTGCGTCCGGTTTGATGTAATCCAGGAGCCGCTGGTAGTGGGTGATGATCAGAACGCCCATTTGATTTTGCTCAACCAGCATGTTCACGCCTTCAGCCACTACGCGGAGGGCGTCGATGTCAAGTCCAGAGTCGATTTCATCGAGGATTGCGATTTCCGGTTCCAAGATTGCCATCTGGAGCACCTCGGTGCGCTTTTTTTCACCGCCCGAGAAGCCGTCGTTCAGATAGCGTCCCGCAAAAGCCGGGTCCATCTTTAACAGATTCATCTTTTCTTTCAGCAGCTTGCGGAATGCCGGTACCGGAATCCCGCGATCGTTTGGATTCGCCTTTTTTCGGCGAGTGTTGAGCGCTGTGCGCAGGAAATTCGCAACCGTCACGCCCGGAATTGCAACCGGGTACTGCAGTGCAAGAAACAATCCGGCTTGCGAGCGGGCATCTGGCGGCAGGTCGTTGATCCGCTGATCGTTCAGCAGAATATCCCCCTCATCCGGCTGATAGGCGGGATGCCCCATGATTGTGTAAGACAGGGTTGACTTGCCCGTGCCGTTTGGCCCCATGATGGCGTGAATCTCACCTTTGGGGACTTTGATAGACAGGTGGTCGATGATTTTTTTCTCGTGTACGGTGACGCTTAAGTTTTTAATTTCTAAGCCTGTCATAGCTTACTCCTCATATTTCTGACGGAGCCGTCAGAATGATCAATTATATTAAGTCATTAATTGCCGGAAAAACAGGAAAAACCGAAAATTTCGACAATTATTGCGCATAAATTATAACAGAGCGGTTTATATGAATCTGAAAGAACAGACTGTTAAGCGTCATTTCTTACATTTTTCTAAGATGGATACTGTTTGGAGGAAAATTACTGTCTTTCCGGCTCAGTTGACCAAGATCGTAAAAAGATGTTTCTCGGCAAGAGAATGCAGATATAATGAATTTTGACAGTGGAGGATGACTTGAGTGAGATTTTAATTGCCTGTTCAATGATCGAGGATGAGCTGAAAAAAGCGTTCGCTGAAACCGGATCGGACATGCCGGTGATCTGGATGGAGTGCGGACTGCATGAATATCCGGATCGGCTGCGCAATGCGCTAACTGAAAAAATTATTGAGGCGGGACAGGAATACGATACGATTGTGCTCGCTTACGGCTCCTGCGGAAACGGGACGATCGGGTTGAAAAGCGCTCGATCACGGCTGGTGATCCCGCTTTTCGATGATTGCATCCGGATTCTGACAGCCGTTCATCCGGGGCAGCCCTCCGACGTTGACACCCGGTCGCTTTATTACACGCGCGGCTGGCTGGTCTCGAATTTGGTCAAAAGCGATGGATATGAACGCTGTGTACAGAAATTCGGTGCGGCAAAAACGCAGTATATTTATCGCGAAATGGTAAAAAATTATCGTTCTGTCTGTTTGTTGGACACGTCAGCTTATGAGCTTGAATCGGCTAAGGACGACGCTCAGCACGTTGCGGATGTTCTGGGGCTGGAACTGACCGCGCAAGAGGGCACGCTCAGAATTTTGCGGAAATTGGTTACCCGGCAATGGGATGATGAGTTTCTAATTTGCCAGCCCGGTGAAGAAGTCCAGCAGGACCATTTCTTTTCCAGATTTGAAAGAAACTATCAAGAACTGATTGACCTAGTTCCTGCTGATCAGCAGCAGATAGAAAATTACTAACAATTTATAACAATAGTATAATAATAAACAAATAAATAAATAATAAGCACAACTCTGTGCTTATTATTTTATATCTGCCAATCAGCTAAAGGAGATTCAGATGAATCAGTACTATCCACAACCCTATTATCCGCCGCCAACGCAAAATATCATCAATATTCAGCCCGGAATGCCTGGAAATATGGGGCAATTGCGCAGTTTTGAATCCTTTTTTGATGGATCAATGTTAGAACAGCTAGGCTATACACTACTCGCAGTGTTCATTTCAATTCTTACGCTCGGAATCGCAGCCCCTTGGGGAATCTGTATGCTGTATAACTGGGAAACGAAACACACTGTGATTAATGGTCAGAGACTTCGATTTGACGGTACTGGAGCTCAGCTTTTTGGAAATTGGATAAAATGGTTCCTGCTGTCACTCAATCCCTTTGGAATTTATGGATTTTGGCTCAATAGTAAACTGAAACAATGGATTGTTAAACATACTCATTTCCAAAGTTAATTAACCATATTTAGACAGAAACCTTGAATCGCGATTGGATCTTTCAAATAAAAGATTCAGTTGCGGTTCAACGCTGCCTGTGCTCAAAAACCAGTCTGACTTATAATTAAATATTGATATTGAAAAACGTTTTACTCTGATCGTGAAAGGAGGCTCAAAATGAAATGTATTTTTCTCAGGCATGGCAAAGCTGTTGACCGCGGCAGGATGCCGGATGAACAGCGCCCGCTCACTGCTGCGGGGATCAAAGAACTGATCGCCAGCCTGCCCTATCTGGCGCGGGTAACCAACCCGTCCCACCCTGAAATCTGGTCCTCTCCGCTGCTCAGAGCCCGCCAGACGGCGGAAATTTTGTGCGAGTTCAGCACGACGAAAGTAATTCAGGAGAAAGAGTTTATCGCTTCAGGAAATTTTCATGAGCTCCTGTCTGAATTGCAGCATACCGCCTCGGAATGCGTTATTCTTGCCGGTCACGAACCCCACCTTTCAGATTGGATTGAGCGCTTAACTGGTTCTCAAATCGACGTAAAAAAAGGAGCTGCGATCTGTGTCTCTTTCCCGGACCATGCGGTTGAAAACGCGACTGTCGCTTGGGCGCTGAGACCGAAGGAATTCGATCAGCTGCTTGAAATTGAAGCGGAGGCGCTTCATTCAAAGACCTTCCTCGAAGAAGTCAATTGGAAATTGGATCAGTACATGCTGCAGATTGTCAACAATCGTGAAATCTTCCTGTCCGATCCGGCTGAAATTGAAGGCGTTCACCAGCTGCGGGTGGCGATTCGGAATTTTCGCGCGATCATTTCGCTGATCCGCGCATATCTCGATAAAGACGATTATCGGAAGATTCAAGCTGTCTTTCGCCGTTCTGCAAATCTTCTGGGGCTGCTGCGAGAAGTGGACGTGCTGACGCTGGTCTGGCAGCAGGCGTTGGCAGACAATGGGCTGGATGGAACAAAGCCTGAATTGCTGAATTTGCTGAATCAGGTCAGGAAGGACGAGCAGCAAATGGTTGCTGCCCTGGTAAAACAGGATAGATTCTTGAAGAACTTACAGCGTGCATTTGATCAGCTGAAAAAGTCGTTGAAGACGAAAAAGATGAAAAAGGTCTCTGCACCGGATGGCGTTCTGCCCAGTTTGGATCAATGGTACGAGGATATCCGCGGTGGATTGATGGAAACGCAGGAATATGACCTAGCGTCTATTCACCAGATCCGCCTGATCTGCAAGAAATATCGATATATCAGCGAGGTTTTTGATGATTTGCTCGATCAACCGCGTCAAGACCGCTATAAAACGATCAAGATGATGCAGACGGTGCTGGGGGACATCTGCGATGCGATTCGAAATCAGGAAGCTGTGCTCGAACTGGCAGTTGAACCAGCCGGCGCGCTCAAAGATGAAGTTGAGCTTTTCATTGAATTTGAAAAAAAGCGGGAAATCGATTTTCAGCAAAAACTTGAAAACCGCGAATGGCTGAAGTTCTTTGACGAACCATCAGAAGCGGACCTTTAGTAAAAATCGCTGTTTACAAAAAAAGCCTGTCCGGAAATATGCCGGACAGGCTTTTTGTTTATCGATTCAAGGCACCGATCGAAGTTATTGGCAAATCTCATGAATCAGGTCGTAAGCGCGCGCCTGATCTTCTGGTGACTGGCAATACGTGCAGACGATCAGTTTCAGTCCGGGCGACCAAATCCTTTTCACAATTTCTACAATCTCGGTGCTGTCGCCAACCATGCGCGCGTGCAGGATGATCCCAGTCTCCTTGAAGGCATCGCGGAACGCTTCCGGCACATTTGGATCGGGATCGGTGCTGGCTGAGAAAGCGCCGTCCACTTCGACCAGATTCCCAATGCTCTTCACCGCGGGGATTTTCTTTTCCCAGTTTCCGCAGCTGTGGAATGCGACTCCGCCAAAGGGCTCACCAAGCCGTTCGCGGTCAGGAGCGTCAAATCGGCGATAGCTGGCATTCGAGATCATGACAATGTTGTCATCCGACAGACCAACCCCTTTCATGAACCTGCTCGAAGCAAATCCATGGCCAGGCAGCACGAGCCGGTCGCCGATCATGATCCGCTGTTTTAGCAGAAATTCGAGGATCAGTTCGGTGATTGTGTCCAGGAACTGACCATATTTTTCTGGTTCATCAATCATTTCCAGAAAGAGTTTTGAGATATCGACGATGTTGCCCGCTGCGTTAATCGGAGACTGGATGTCAGACATCGACATCGGGACAAGTCCGCGGGTCGTTTCCAAAAAGTAATCAATATATTCAAGCGTTTTTTTACCGGGTTCGGTCTCAGCGATCGGCAGAATATCATAATCAAGCGCTTCCTGGATGGAGTCGAAAAGCGGTTTGGTCGCCGGAGCCTGCCCAGGGTGCCAGATGTATTCCGCACCGAACGCTGCCGGTGTCGATCCGATTCCATACCAAGGTTCAAGAAAATTGGCAACGTCCGCTTTGTAGTTCATGCTTTGCTGCAGGGCAGCCAGCTGCAGCGACAGCGAATTTTTCATATCCCGGCAGCCGTCGGCAAACACTTCTGCAACCCGATAACGCCGATAAACCAGCACGCCGCTGTCGGATTCCATGAACGGTTTGACTTTTTGATCGAGCGCTTTTGCGTAATCTGCGTATTGCTCAAAGTCAAATGACTGCGGGTCGATTGGGGTGACAGAGGTTCCCTGTGAATCGCGGGAGGAAGTATCGAATTGCATGGTTTGAAGCCTTTCAGTTAGATTTTAGAAATATCGTACCCGGCAGACCTGCCGTGACTTTTAGCCTTTGACCGCGCCGGCAGTCAGCCCGGAGATGAACTGTTTGTTCGTGAAAATGTACAGAATCAGCACAGGGATGATCGCAAGTGATGCGCCGGCAAGCATGATGTGCCATTCGGCAGCAGCAAAAACAGAATATTTCAGCTGAACAACTGCGACGGTCAAGGTTGTGAGGCTTTTGTTTGACATGGTCATAATCAGCGTGGTGATATAGTCGTTCCAGGTGTTCCGGAAAGTAAAAAGCGCGATCACGCCTAAAATCGGACGAATTAATGGCAGAATGATGCGATAGTAAATCGCAAAAATACTGCATCCATCCAGCTTTGCGGCTTCGTCCAGTTCCTTCGGCACGCCTTTGACAAAGCCCATCACCAAAAAGACGTTTGTGATCTGGCTGCCGGTCAAAACCAGTACCAGCGCCAGCAGCGTGTTATCCAATCCGAATCTTTGCAGGAACAGCTTGATCGGGTAAAGGGCGACCGATCCGATTGAAATGAACATCATCGCGCCATACAGGGAAATCATGAATTTTTTCCCGAAGAAGTCATGCCGCGCCAGAACGTAACCCGTCAGCGATGAGGTGATGACTGAGATTAACATTGTGAAGAAGCTGATGACCACACTGTTGATCGCATATCTGAAAAAATTAGCGTCAATAAATGCTTTTTTGTAATTTGACCATTGCGGCACTTTCGGGAGGATCGATCCGCCGAGCGTCAGTTCCGCATTTGTTTTCAGCGAGCCGAGCAGTGCGTAGAAAACTGGATAAACGGTCAGGACTAATAAAATCAGAATAATTCCCCAAGAGATGACATCTGGAATTCTGGAAAACATTTTTTTTGTTTGCATTTGAATTCTCCTGTTATTCCAGATTGTCTAATTTTTTGGATAAGATCAGATAAATCACGGTCACAGCACCGACAACCAGCGAGGACACCAGAGAAACCGCAGCGCCATAACCGAATTGGGTCGTGACAATTGATCCGGGTGAAATCGGGAAAAAGAACTGATAGGCGTAGAGGAAAATTGTCATGGTCGCATTGACCGGACCGCCCTCTGTCAGCACCATGATCGAGGTGATATCCTGAAATGCGATCACAATTGCCAGCATCAAGATCATTTTCAGCACCGGTCCAAGCATCGGCAGCGTGATGTACCAGGTGCGCTGGAGGGAGTTCACACCGTCCAGATCCGCGCTTTCATACAATTCCTGCGGGATTCCCTGTAACCCGGCGAGGAAATAAATCATGTAATTTCCAAGCCCGCCCCAGATTCCGATCAGAATCACGGTCAGCATTGCTTTGTCCTTGCCGAGCCAGTTGACTGGCAGTTTCATCCCCAAGGACATCAGGATTTTATTGATCTCGCCATTGTAAACATTGAAAAGCAGATAAAACACGAGCCCCATCACCGCAGCGCTCATGATGGTTGGCATGAATAAAGTCGCCCGGAGGAAACCGATGCCTTTCACATTCTTGCGGTTCAGCATCATGGCTGAGAAAAAGGACAGCGGAATGACCAGTCCGACCTTCCCAGCTGCGTAAACAAAGGTGTTTTTCAACGCTTTGAAGAAAACGGGATCGTTTGTAAACAGCCGTCTGAAGTTATCCAGTCCGATGAAAATCGGTTCACCGCTCGCCAGTCCGCCGTATTGGAAAAAGATATAGCGAAAGCACCAAAGCACTGGATAGACAGAGAGCAGGATAAACAAGATTAGGTTCGGGGTCAGCATCGCAAAAATTTGCGCTTTTTCGGATTTTGAGTATCTATTCATATGGATGATGCCCTTCAGAAATTGTTCAGAGAGATGGGGAAACTTTCCACATCTCTCTGAATTTCTATTTTAATTGGCGAAAAGAACTATTTATTGGGCTGAGCGGGGTCAAATCCCGGGAGTTCAATCGGATTCCCGATTCCCTGCTCAATACCCTTCTGATAAGCGGCATTGTAGCGCGTGGTCAGATCAGCCAGCGTGCTTTCAATTTCACCTTCACCCAGAATGAGGGCGAAAATGGTGTTGTACATGTTCTCGCCTTCAACCAAAACTGCCTGGCTGTTAATTTCCTGCGGAACTGCCGGCCACAAAATGTCAGTCGGACCCATCAGGAATGCTTCCTTGCCGTTCAGCAGCTCAGGAATGCCGGCGCCTTTTGCAATTTCCGGGTTCATCACGATTCCCAGACCAGCTTCCTGATAAGCCTGGATATATTCCGGATTATAGAAAACTTCCTTGATCGCTTTCCAAGCTTTTTCTGGTTCCTTGCAGTCGCGGGTGATCAGATAGCCATGGTAGCCAATCACAGACTGAGAAGCTTTTTCTGCACCGTCGATGATCGGGACGGTTGCGCCATTCCAATTGATATCGGTCGGGAATTGAGAGGCATAAACGCCGGGCTCAGCATGGGACCAGGAAATGTACATACCAATTTTTCCAGCAGCGAAAAGCGTCCGCAGCGGGTCAATGTCGAGGGATTCACAGCCAGGGAAGGCGATGCCTTCGGTGAACATCGTGCGGTAAGCTTCGACAAATGGCTTGTAAGGTGCGAAGTCATAAGCACCTTTTGCGAAATCAAACCCCTGGCAGGGTCCGCCGGAGAGTTCCATCAAAAAGTCCATCGAGCGCAGCAGGGCGCTGGTCGGGCTTTTGAAGTTGGCAGCAAAACCATAGATTCCTTCACCGGAGAGCTTCTCGGTGATGATTCTGGCGGTTTCAACCAATTCGGAAAGGGTCGTCGGCGGATTTTCGATACCAACCCGATCGAAAATATCCTGATTGTAGATCAGTCTGCCGGTGGTGGCGACAGTCGGGAAATAATAAAGTTCGCCGTTGGAGGCTGTGATGCCCTCGATGCGAAAATCTTTCCAAAGTTCCTTGTCTTCTTCGGTCATGTACTGGTCAATCGGAATATAGTAACCCTGACCGACATAATTCGAAAATACCGATACGGTGTTCGGCAAATCGATCACATCCGGACCGCCGGTGGCTGCCGCGATATCAATCGCCTGGAAGAAGTTATCCGTGTAGATTTCGAGCACAAGTTCAATGCCGTCTGTGTTGGTTTCGTTGTAGGCTTTAATATAAGGCTCAACGAAAGTGAGGTCAGCACGAGACATACTCCAAATCGTGATCTTCGTTTTTTCTTCTGCGAAGGTGCTGGGAACTGCGACTGCGAGAGCGCATATCAATACAATAAGTACAATCCAAAATCGTGACTTTTTCATCTTTGCTCCTGTTGAAATATATGAATAGGACTTTTTTTATTCTATCATATCGGTCTATACAGGTATAGAAAGATAATGATCGATTTTATATAAAAAATCGGACTGCTATGCAGATTGTTGCAATGCACAATTTATCTTGTGAATCACAGCGTCAGCCGTGACACGCAGGCAATTTTCTCCTTTTCCTGACGATGAAAAGAACCGCGGATCAGCGCCGATGACCGCAATCGGTTTTTGCTCCGGTTCAGCGTCATAAACGCTCAAATCAACCAGATCCGGTCTGACCGCCATCGTGATCGAGGTCTCATTTGCGCCGGCATGGTCGTTTTGGAACGGCAGCGGTGTGCCGGCAGCATCGCTCAGGCAGTCAATACAGCGGATGCCCGTCTTTTGCAGCAGCTCCTCCTTCATCGAGGAAAACAATTTTGAGGAAGGTCCATGTCCATGCGCAACTACGATCCTAAATCCGGCTCGATGCAGTTGGAAGAGTATTTTTTCCAGCAGCAGCTTGAAGAATTCCTCCTCAACGTAATAAGCGCTGCCCGGCAGCTGCTGATCCGGATAATCGATCAGAACGCCGTCACGGTGAACCGAGCCGACGTCCATGCCGTAATAATGTGTCTGAGATTCTTCATCGACCGTATGGCGGAAGTCAGGACCGAGAAAGAGCGGAGGCAGCACTATCCCACCGAATTCTTCTGCAATCAGCTGAAACAAGCCGGAGGATTGGATGAAGTCCGCGCCCAGCGGCAGATGTTTTCCGTGGTATTCAAGCGTCCCAAGCGGCAAGTAAGCGACCGGACAGGCTTGGATTTTTTCTGTAAATTCATGCGGCAGCAGCTCTTCGTAAAAAACTTTTGTTTTCATCTGACCAAATCCTTCCCTGTAATTGAAACTTATTGTAATTTCGCTGGATCGTACCAAATTAGAATGTTCCCGGACTGATACTTGTAACCGCTGTGCATCGTGTTCTGACCGGATTCCAGCGCGACTGATCCCGAAACCAGTTCGGCGCTTGCCCGGATATAGTCCTGGATCAGCTGCTTGGCAAAAACTTTCAGCGGACTGTGCCCGGGAGCCAACACCTCAAATTCAGCGCTGCGCTGCCAGATTTTCTGCATGCTTTCATGGTAAGTTTTGACTGAAGCACTGTCTGGAAAGTTTAATAGCAGCGATTCTTCGTTGCACATATCGCCGGAGAATAGAATCTTGTTTTGTGAATCCAGAAAACAGAGCGAACCCTGTGTATGGCCAGGCGTGTGGATCGTTTCAATTTCCCGGTTCCCGAGCGAAAAGACCGTCCCGTCCTCACAGACAGACAAATGATACTCCCCGAAATTGCGCGGCAAACCGATTAGCTCTTCCGGATCAGCCTGCGGATCGCGGACGGGCAGCCTGGTGCGAATATACTGATTTAAAAGTTCGGTTTCAATTAGCTCCTGATACCAGCGTTTGAATTGCGCGTGGTCTGAGGGATGCAAGGCGATGGTTTCAAATAATGCACTGCCGCCGATGTGATCAAAATGTCCATGTGTCAGCACAGCCTGAACCGGTTTTTCAGTGATCTTCCGAATATCTTCCAAAAGGTTTCCTAACCCCAGCCCGCAGTCGATCAGCAGGCAGCGATCGCTGCCGACCAGAAGAAAGCTGTTGACCAGATTAAATTCGCTGATCAGCCAGGTGTCCTGTGCGATTTCAACCGTTTTTCTTTGCAGCATTTGATTGTCCTGTTCCTTTTTTTATCATCTTACCACGTCAGCAGGAATGCAGTTGCACAGATTTAAAAATGGTTGAAATCCAGCTGATTTTGACTATAATGTGGACATTAATCGGGCTATTCAGGCTCAGCATTATGACTGCATCGTTGAATCCTGAAAAGGGCTGATAAAATAAACAATGATTATGCATGATAAAAAGAGAAAAATCTGAAGGTTGAAATGAACGAAATCTTTGAGAAGTTTTCCATGAAAGGGCAGACCGCGGTGATCACTGGCGCGGGCGGACTGCTGGGTAGAGAGTTCTGCAAGGCGCTGGCACAAGCCGGCGCGGACGTCATTGCGGCTGATCTGAACCTGACGCTGGCTGAAAGCACGACTGCAGAAGTTAAAGCTTTTGGCGGATCAATCATCCCGTGCCAGGTGGATGTGACCGGCCCGGAATCGGTGCGCGCAATGGTTGAGCTGGCGGTTGATAAAACCGGACGGCTGGACGCGCTGGTCTGCAGCGCTGCGCTTGATCCGAAATTCGATGGAACGCAGAGCGCCCATCTGAATTCTTTTGAAGAATATCCCCTCAAACAATGGCAGGATGCCTTAAATGTAAACCTGACCGGGCTGTTCTTATGCGCCCAGGCAGCGGTTAAACCGATGATTCGCCAGAACCATGGCGTGATCATCAATATTTGTTCGACTTATGGCTTAGTTGGTCCGGATCAGCGGCTTTATGAACGGCCAGGACAGGACCCAAGCCAGCGCCAGACCAAACCGGTCTACTACTCGGTTACAAAATCGGGAGTGTTGGGTCTGACGAAATACTTGGCGACCTATTATGCAGGAACGGGCATCCGGGCAAACTGCCTGACGCCGGGCGGCGTATTCAATGGACATGACGAGGTTTTTGTGCAGCAATACTCTGCACGCACAGTCCTGGGACGGATGGCGAACATCGATGAATTGAGCGGGGGACTCTTGTTCCTTGCCTCGGATGCTTCAAGCTATATGACCGGCGCGAATCTGGTCGTAGACGGCGGGTGGACGGCATGGTAAATCAGCCTGAAGTATTGGCAATCATCCCTGCCCGCGGCGGATCGAAAGGCATTCCGCGCAAGAACATCAAGAATTTTGCTGGCTATCCGCTGATCGCCTATTCGATCGCGGCTGCCAAACAGTCCAGCCTCTGCACCCGTGTGATTGTTTCGACGGACGATGAAGAGATCGCGGCGGTTGCGCGCCAATGGGGGGCAGAAACGCCCTTTCTGCGCCCTGCAGAATTTGCCGCTGACAAATCGCTTGATCTGCCGGTTTTTCAGCACGCGCTGAGCTGGCTCAAAGAGAATGAAAATTACACGCCTGATATCGTGCTGCAGCTGCGGCCGACATCGCCGGTGCGGCCGGTCACGATGCTTGATGATGCGATCCGGCTGCTGATCGACCACCCGGAAGCTGATTCGGTTCGCGGTGTGGTTCCTTCGGGCGAAAATCCTTACAAGATGTGGAAATTTGATGATACAACAGGTCACATGCATGGGCTGCTAACGGTTGAAGGTGTGGATGAACCATATAACGCGCCGCGTCAGGCGCTGCCGGCGACCTATTGGCAGACCGGGCATATCGATGCAATCCGGCCGGAGCGCACGTTCATGGCTGGGGACAGCATGAGCGGCAAGGTTATCCTGCCGCTGCTGATTGATCCGGTCTTTACTGTGGATATCGACACTTATCAGGATTGGGAAAAGTATGAACGGCTGGTCTATTACGGCGGGCTGGACATGGTTCACCCCGAACGAAAGCGCCGGCCATTCCCCGACCGTGTGAAATTGCTGGTCACTGATTTTGACGGCGTATTGAGCGACGACCGGGTGTTTGTCAATCAGGATGGGGTTGAAATGGTCGCATGCAGCCGCGGCGACGGCATTGGCATGTGGTACCTGCGGCAGGTTGACGTACCGGCAATCATTATTTCGAGCGAGGTAAATCCGGTTGTCAGCAAGCGGGCTGAAAAAATGAAGATTCAAGCTTTTCAGGGCGTGCTGGACAAAGCATCTGTGCTGAAAAACTATCTGGCGGAACATCAGATCGCTGCTGAAGAAACGGTCTATATTGGCAATGATATTAACGATTTGCAATGTTTTCCGCTGGTCGGCTGTGCCATTGTGCCGGCGGACGGACATGAATTTGTTAAAAACCAGGCGGATATCGTTCTGAAACGAAAAGGCGGGAAAGGCGCGTTCCGCGAATTGTGCGAATTAATTTACGAACGAAACAAAGGATCTCATGACAAAAACAGTTAAATTAGGTGAGCGGCTGATCGGACAAGATCAGCCTGCATACATTGTTGCAGAAATTGGAATCAACCACAATGGCGATTTGGAAATCGCCAAGCGCATGATCCGCTCAGCTTATGCAGCAGGCGTTGACGCTGTGAAATTCCAAAAAAGGACACCGGCTGTCTGCGTTCCGCTTGAGGAACAAAGCCGGATGCGTGAAACGCCATGGGGATATATGACCTATCTGGCGTATCGTGAACATGTCGAATTTAATGAAGACGAATACCGCGAGATTGACCTGCTGTGCCGCGATCTTGGCATTGACTGGTTTGCTTCTGTTTGGGACGAAGGATCGATTGATTTTCTCGAAGCTTTTCACCCAATTGCATATAAAGTGCCCTCGGCAAGCCTGACTGACAAGGGATTGCTGGACAGCTTGCTCAAGACTGGACGTCCGGTTATTCTCTCGACCGGTATGTCGACCATGGAACAGATTCGCAACTCCGTCAGCCTGTTTGGCAGTTTGGATAACCTGATCATTACGCACGCGACCAGTGCTTATCCCTGCAAGCCGGAAGAGCTGAACCTGCGCATGATTCCCAAGCTGATCGAGGAGTTTGATTGCCCGATCGGTTATTCCGGTCACGAAGTGGGGTTGATCCCGTCCGTGGTTTCGGTCGCCATGGGGGCTTGTTTGGTTGAGCGCCACTTTACGCTCGATCGAGCGATGTGGGGCACAGATCAAGCAGCTTCGGTTGAACCGCAAGGCATGGAAAAGCTGGTCAAATACATCCGCGTTACAGAAGCGGCGCTCGGCGATGGGATCAAGCATGTCTACGACACTGAGCTTCCCAGCCTGAATAA
>DHPK01000019.1:73387-73644 GCA_002407845.1 Leptolinea sp. UBA5366
CAGCCGATCTTTGTGGCGCAGGTTTCGCGACCGTCAGCTCGTGAGGAGGATTGACAGCGAAAATTCACGGCGCTTTAAAATAATCAATCAAGCTTCTTCCCAGCGGGTCGAATCCAGGGAACGGCCGGTACTGCTTTTCAACGCATCGACCCGCCTGACGCGCACCAGTCTGAATGCGGCTTTTTCGTGGCTGACTGGCAACAGTCTGCAGATGAACGGCGTGCCAGCGGTATTCCTGACCTGCAATTATGGACTGA
>DHPK01000019.1:73796-74134 GCA_002407845.1 Leptolinea sp. UBA5366
CCCCTGCCTGCTCGCGACCGACCGCGATAATCCTAAAAAGGAACTTCCTTGTCGGGAATGCATTCAGTTCAGCAATGAGATGTATCGAGGCATCCCAACTTTTCCGCTGGTCTTTCGTGAGGAGCCCTCGCTCTTTAATGATGTTGAAGGACTTGAGCTCGAGGGGCTTGAATCTTACGTTTTCCGCGGCGTGCCGCTGGGCGAACTGACGCTTCCCTCGCAGCGCTGGATCATGCGTCGCCACCATCTGGCAGGCGTGCCAAACGCGGTTCAGCTCGCAAGAATGTATATCCGTTCTGCCTGGAGTACTTTTCTGCAAGTCAGCGAGTGGGTCGAAA
>DHPK01000019.1:74265-74960 GCA_002407845.1 Leptolinea sp. UBA5366
TGCAAGTCAGCGAGTGGGTCGAAACGAACCAGCCGCGCGCGATTGTCGTTTTCAATGGGTTGCAGTATCCGGAAGCGGTAGTGAAGTGGATCGGAAAACAAGCCGGAATACCGACTTTCACGCACGAAATCGGGCTGATGCCCGAAACAGCAATTTTTACGGAAGGGGAGGCGACAGCCTGTCCGATTGTGCTGCCGGCTGACTTTGAAATGGACGCCGAAAAGGATCAGAAACTCGATCAGTATTTGGAGTCACGGATGGCAGGCTCCTTTAAAACTGCCGGCGTGCAGTTCTGGCCGGACATGGAAGGGCTGACGCCCGAATTCTGGAACCTGGCGCGTTCGTTTCGGCAGATCGTACCGATTTTCACCAATGTGGTCTTTGATACCTCACAAAAACATGCCAACGTTGTGTTTGACAACATGTTCGAATGGCTGGATCACGTTAAAACACTGATTGAAAAAAACATTGACACATTTTTTGTGATCCGTGCTCACCCTGATGAGCTGCGCAAAGGGAAAGAAGCAATTGAAACGGTCAGCAACTGGGTCCTTTCGAATCATATGACGCATTTGCCAAACGTTTTGTTTATCGCGCCGGATCAATTTTTCAGTTCGTATGATCTGATCCGGATTGCAAAATTTGTGATGGTTTATAACTCGACCATCGGACTGGAAGCGGCAGCCATGGGGAGT
>DHPK01000019.1:75107-75249 GCA_002407845.1 Leptolinea sp. UBA5366
CTGGAAGCGGCAGCCATGGGGAGTGCGGTGCTTTCAGGCGGAAAATCGCGCTTCACCCAGACACCGATCACCTATTTTCCCCCGACAAAAGAGGCATTCGATGTGCAAGCGCAGCAGATGCTCACAGCAGATGACTGGCAGG
>DHPK01000019.1:75427-76227 GCA_002407845.1 Leptolinea sp. UBA5366
TCCGGCGGAATTTAAAGAGAACGCGCGGAAGTTTATGTACTATCAATTTTTTCATACGGCGCTCGATTTCAGCTCCTTTATCGAGCCCGACCCTGTCTGGAACGGTTATGTCAAGCTGCGAACGTTTGCCCCGGAAGCGCTGCTTGCTGAAAACAGCCGGACGATGCAGATCATTCAACAGGGGATTCTCTCAGGCGGAGATTTCGTCCTACCGCTTTAGCCGGCTGATGCTTGGCTCAGAAAAAAGGATTGATAATCAAATGAAAGTCCGAATTCAACTACAAGGCAGGTATATATGAAGATCGTTGCTTTTGTGCCGATGAGGCATAATTCCGTCCGCGTCCAGGGAAAAAATTATCGCATGCTGGCGGGCAAACCACTCTATCATTACATTATTGAAGCGCTGCTGGCAGTGCCTGAAATAACACAAGTTGTAGTCGACACGGACAGCCCGATAGTGATCGAAGGGCTGGCAAAAGATTTTCCTCAGGTTCAGGCGCTGCTGCGCCCGGAAGCGCTGCGGGCGGATGATGTGCCGATGAATGAAATTCTCATTTACGATACCTCGCAGATCGAAGCGGATTACTACTTGCAGACGCACAGCACCAATCCGCTGCTTAAAGCCGAGACAATCTCACGCGGCATTCGCGGTTTCCTCGAAAAGGCTTATCTTTATGACTGCATGTTTTCGGTCACCAGTGTTTATAAGCGTTTTTGGGATCAGCTTGCCCGGCCGATCAACCATAACGCCGCGATTCTGCTGCGAACGCAGGATTTGCCGCCGATTTATGAAGAAAATT
>DHPK01000019.1:76367-76848 GCA_002407845.1 Leptolinea sp. UBA5366
GCCGCCGATTTATGAAGAAAATTCCTGTTTGTACATGTTCACCCGGGATATTTTGATGAAGAAACGGCATCGAATCGGCGATCGGCCGATGCTTTTCGAGATTCCGGCGATTGAAGCGCAAGATATTGACGATGAAACTGAGTTTAATATCACTGAAATGCTGATGCTCTTGCGGCAGGAAGGCAAGCTCCCTTAATTTATTTGCGATTATAATGACCTGAAAAATTGATGAATTAATTCAAAATAAAAACAGCGTGGCATCCTTTTGTCCAACTGTTGAACAGGAGAATTTATGGAACACACAATATTGTTATCAGCGCCTTATATGATGGCTTCGATCGACCGCTGGCGAAAGGTGATTGAAGGCTACTATAAGATCAATCTGATCGTTCCTGAAATAAAACAGAAATTAACTGAAGACCAAATTATCGAATATGCCGGGCAGTTTGACGGCACGATTTGCGGCGACGACATCTACAGC
>DHPK01000009.1:0-44187 GCA_002407845.1 Leptolinea sp. UBA5366
AGGGATTGCAGGACGGATCCGGGCAGCGCAGTTCGGCTCTGGCGGCGTTCATTCTGCCGCTGATAGACGGGACGCGGATCAAGGCGGATCGATTGGTTTGCGCCCAGCCGATATAAACCGGCGCTTCATATCCCGGCACCAGTCGTTTGTAGCTGTTGACGCAAGGCGCGAGCACAGCCGTCATACCTTTGGCGTGCTCAAGCTGACCGGCAATGAAGCTGCGGGCGAATGCTGATAAATTCATCGGATCAGCAGCGTCAAAGAAAAGGTTCTTGCCATTCAGATCCGCGATCGACTGATGGCAGTGCATGCCAGATCCGGATTCACTCTCAACTGGTTTCGGCATGAAGGACGCAAGAATGCCCTCCTGCGCGGCGATCGCTTTGACAGTGGCTTTCATGAGCTGAATGTTGTCAGCAGTTTTCAGCGCATCTGCAAATTTGAAGTCGATTTCGTGCTGACCGAGACCGCACTCGTGGTGACCGATTTCGACATCCAACCCCATTTCATTCAGCGCAAGGATCAATTTTGTCCGAATGCGCACAGCGGTATCATCGGCTGAAAAGTCGAAATAACGACCAGTGTCGAACGGCACCGGGTGAGTCTTGTCACCGTTACGCCTGAAAAGGAAAAATTCAGGCTCTGGTCCAACAAAATAAGTCATGCCCTGTTCATGAAGTTTTTCGGTCGCGCGTTTCAGCAATCCTCTCGGATCACCCATGTAAGGAGACCCGTCTGGCAGCTCGATATCACAGATGATTCGGGCACGGCGAATTTCAGCAGGGGTCCAAGGGAGAATTGTATAAGTATCTATGTCGGGGCGAAGATGCATATCGCTTTCCTGGATTCGCGTGAATCCCTCGATAGATGATCCATCGAACCAGATCCCCTGGTTCAGTGCATCATCCAATTTGCTGACAGGCAGGTCGACACTCTTGACCGTTCCAAACACATCAGTAAACTGCAAAGCGATGAATTTGACTTGATCTTCGGCAATTCGTTCATATAAAGTTTTCTTATCCATTTAAATTCTCCATCCATAAAATACGCTGACCAAAAGGTAAGGATCAGCGGCAACCGCAAATAGATCGATACACAAGAAACTGAAAAAATACTTTTTTATTATAGAAACTTGGATTTCAGTGTCAAGGGAAAAATAATAAAAAAATTACAGGGAATTTTCCCTGTAATTTTTCAGCCATTATGTAATTTGTCCCAGAGCGTCATTTATCACGCCGAAAATCATCGTAGTCGATGACTTGATCCGGGTCGCTATTCTGATTGCGGGAGCGGCGTCTTGAAACCTCTTCCTTAGCTTTTTCAAGGATATCTTCTGGAATTCCCTTGTTCAGGATTCCGATCATGATTGACAGCAGCGTCAGATCGTCGATATAGCCGATGAACGGGATATCCGGGATCAGATCAATCGGAGAGATGATATAAATCGCGGTGGCGATGACTGACAATTTCAGCCACACCGGAGTTTCTTTCTTTTTCAGCGCCAGAATGATCGCTTGGATGCTTGCAATCAGTTTGTCCATTATCCGAGATCCTGTCCTTTAATTAGGGGTTTCCGTTTGTCACGCTTGCCGGCACTTCGGTTGAGTCAGCCGAGCCATTGATCGTGACATCGATGGTTGTTGGGTTGATTGACTGCACCGAAAGTCCGTTCCATGAAGCAAGGTCGACCCGCGGCGTCAGCTGATAATGACCCTGGGAATATTCTGTCAGGTCGATGTATGCGTAGAGTTCTGCAGCGCGCACGTTGTTAAGAATCGGCTGCGGTCCGCTCAGGTACAGATCAACGATTTCCGGTGAGAAATCCACTTCCTGCTGGTCTTTCAGTCCGAGCACATAGACCGGAATGTCATTGAATGTCATGGTGCTCATAATGGCCGGAATCTGGACGTCAACCTTGACCGATTGATCACCGACCAAGGAAATGCCGCCGGGGAGATTCAGTCCGATTGAAATGGAAGCGTTGCCGGTATATTCACTGAGCTGAATCGGCTCGGTTTCGACGTAAGAGGGGATGCTTTCCAAAAGCGCCCGATCGGATGAATAGATGGTGACGACAGAGGGAACCACGCCGATTTTTGAAACCTGATACCCGGCTGGGACGGTGCCTTCTGTAACAACTTTGACAACCACAACGCGATATCCGCCGCGCAGGCTGATTTCCTTCGTCACGTTCACCTGGCTCGGTTCAAATGAAATTCCGGTGACGCCCGTTGCAACTGCATTGCCCGATTTTCCGATTGCTCCAACCGTTAAATCTTTGACAATTGTTTCAGTTGCGTTTGAGTGATTGAGCACGACGCGCAGATAATCAATCTCATCTAGTTTTGAAATTGGGCCGCTGACGCTGACCGTTGCCGGTTCAACGACTGGTTTTTCGCCTTTGAACGCGGTCGGAATTTCGCCGATTTCTGTCACCTGCACCGGATATTCCCGGGTCTGGTATTCTTCCAGAACGACCTTGATTGTCTGAGGAGAATAGCTGGTGACAACAATTGGTTTGGCGTTGATGCTGATTTCTACCGGCAGGTTATATTCCCCCGCACTCAGGCCGGTGACGTCGATGGCGGCGTTCGCCTGAACGCGATCGTTGACAATTGTGTTCCAGACGGATTCCGGAGCCTTGAGCGTCATGTTTACGATCTCAGGCATATTGTTTGTCATTACCAGTGCATCGTCCAATCCAACTACTTCGAGCGGGATTGCGTAAGGGTACCGTTTTTCGACAGCGGGATCTTTTTGGGACTCAGCGATCATCCAGACTGTAAGAGATAACAGCAGGGACACGATGATTGAAGGAACCAATTTGAGCAGGGATTGGAGAGTTTGTTTCATTTTTTATCCTCTCCGAGGATTTTTTTCATCAAGAAATTGAAAAAGCTCGAGAGTCTTTCACGGAACGGAATCTCTTCAGGCTGTGCAAACATGCTTTCAAGCATGACCCGCAACCGCTCGTTGCTGATTCCTTTGGTGATCTTGCCTTCATGCGCGACTGAAATCGATCCTGATTCTTCCGACACGACGATAGTCACTGAGTCAGTGGCTTCGGAAATTCCCAAGGCGGCGCGGTGGCGCAAGCCCATCGCGCGTCCGGGGGTCTTGTCAAGGACATTTCTGGATGATAACGGCATGACGCAGGCGGCTGCCTCAATCCGTCCTTTGCTGATGATCACTGCGCCGTCATGCAGCGGGGTATTCGGATAAAAAATCTGCAGCAGCATTTCAGGCGTTACGACAGAATCGATATAGACGCCGGTGTGGATATATTTTTCGAGATCGTCAAAGCGTTGCAATACGATCAGCGCGCCATGGTTACGGGCGGACAGCATCGAACAGGAGATCACGAGCGTATCAGCAATTTCACGCATTTCTTCAGCATGCGGCGGCGCGGATGCAAAGAGATCATGGATCGATTGAACGCGTCCCATTCTTTCGAATGCCCGGCGGATTTCCGGCGCATAGACAACGGGAATGACGATCAGAAGCACTGGCAAAATGGAGCTGATCAGCCAGGTGAAGGCGGGAAGATCGACCAAAATGTACAGCAGCCCGATCAGGATGAAAATCGTGACGGAGCCGCGTATCAAGGTGTTTGCCTGAGAACCTTTGATAAAGCGCAGAAATACGAAAAAAATGGCAGCAACCAGTAGTATGTCAATCATACTGCCGCGGTCAAAACGCTGACCAATAAACTGAAGTTCAGATATCAGCTGCTGCAATTTTTCCTCTCAAGGTATTTCAGATTGTGTTCTATATCTTTATTTTATCTTTTTATAGACATTACGGTCAAGGTTTAATGGTATCAAATGACGATTGAATTTTAAAATTCAATTAAACCAGTTAGTACTCAATATTTCTGCAGTTCAGCCCAATGCAGATGGATTTTTTCTGCCAGAAGCGCAAGCGGCATACTCCCGTCCAAAACAAGGTCGAATTCTTTTTCATCCCAGTCGATCAGCTGCTGAGACTGGACACGGGCGCGGGCTTCAGCAGCAGTCATGCCCCGCGCTTGCTGCAGCCGTTGAACCTGAACCTCAGCCGGAACGCTGACCAGCCACTTTTGGTCGCAGATCTCTTTCAAGGAAGATTGCATCAGCTTTACCGCTTCCAACGCGATCGGCGCATCCGATGCATCGATCAGCGACTGAATTTCTGAAATGATTGCCGGATGGGTGACGGACTCGAGCCAGCGGAGTTCATCTTTATCGGCAAAAACAATTGCGCCGAGCTTTTTTCGGTCGATCTCACGAGATTCCTTCGTGCTTAAGATTTTACTGTCATATCGGCTGATCAGCCGGTCGTAAGCCGGTTTCCCCGGCAGCATGATCTCATGCCCGACGCGATCGGCGTCAATTCCCAGACAGCCGAGTTTTTCGAGTTCAAGACGAACCTGGCTTTTACCACTGGCGATCCCCCCGGTGATGCCGATCACAATTTTGCGCATTTAATTAATTCCAAACGAAGCGCATATCCGCTGGCTGTCGCGCACAATTGACATGACGGTCTGGTCGGTGCTGTAGAGAGCTTCAATTTCGGCAGCGGTCTTCACCGCATCTTCGCAAAAGCGGTTGGCGTTGGTGTGCATGTAGGAGAGCGCTCCGGCATAGGTGAAATAATAGACAACGCTGGTTCCTGACAGAGGGAGCCCCTCGATTTCAATCAGCGGGTTGCCGGGATCATCGCACTCGCGGACAGTGCAGCTTTCAACCGCACCGCAGCCATAGGTCGCGCATTTCAACGCATCGATCGCCGCTTCATAGTTCCGGGCTTTGTAATAGTTGACGCCCAGACGCCCATAAACATCCGGGTTATAAGGGTTGATACTGAGAGCTTTTTTGATGTTCAGCCCGGCTGCGTAAAAGTCACCGGTCTGTGAATAGGTGTTTCCGATCGCGAGGTAAGGCAGCGGGTCGTTTAAGCCCAGCTGGTCATTGATTCGGGCAGCTTTCGCAAACATTTCAAGCGCCTGATCATATTCCTTGAGCTGCCGCCAGTTGACCCCGATGCGGATCTGCAGAAAAGTCATGTTCGGCGAGAGTTCCAGCGCACGGTTATAAGCATCGATCGCGCTGCGGTACTGGCCATAAGACTCGAGCACGTTCCCTTGCACGCGGTAAACGTCAAACATGCTTTCAGGCGCTGACGCTCCGTATTCGAGCGCCTGGCGCAACATCTGTTCAGACCTTTCATAGTTCATCTGATTCAGCAGAATTTCAGAATAAAAGGCGTAAGCCATGGCGTTTCGCGGTCCGTAATCAACCGCCCGCCGGATGTAAGATTCGGCAGAGGCGAAGTAAGTTTCGACCAAGTCAGGACTGCACAAGTCTTCATCAGCGAACCACAAGTAAACCAGCCCTAAAACGGCGTAAATGTCCGAATTTTCGGTAAAAGTCTCAAGCGAGGACTCAAGCAGGCTGACTGCCTGTTCAAGCGTGTTGCGCTTTTCAGCATCGGTGGTTTGAGAGGCGGTCATGTATGCCAGCGCCCGCCCCTGTTTCCAAACATATTCAGGGTTTTCCGGCGCTAATACAGCTGCGGCACTGAATGAGTCAACCGCTTTTTGAAGATTTCCTGAGACGAACTGAGCCTCAGCTTCAAGCGCGAAAGAGGCAGCGTCCCGGGTCGGGATCAAGGTTGGTTTCCAAGGGGAAACGATCACCTCTGTCATGACCGCTTTCAAGAGAAAGAAAGCGAAAACGCAGAGGAACATCAATAAAATTACGATGCCTGGATTTGAGCGGTTCTTATGTTTAAACTCAAGGTTTTTTCCGGATAGTTGCATTCGCTGTGTTTATTTTCCGGAGCTTAGAATCCGTAAGCGGTGCTTTCTTTGCAACCGTTTTCATTGTTGCCATATTCGCAGTACCAGCAGCTTCCTTGATAAAAAATGCCGCCTTCGTAACAATCTGCGTCATATAGTCCGATCAGAAAGCCTTTCTGGTCAAAAACAAAGTTTCCACCTATAAAACAGGTGTCACCGCTGACAAAATATCCGGCTTCAGTGCAGCTATTGAAATCTGTGATTGGAGCGTTCGAGTTGAAAATGTCCGGATATTGCAGCATTTTTTCATAGGTTCGCGTGCGTAAACTCTGACATGCCGCAGCGGCTGCCTGCACCGATTCGACCGTCGGATTCAGGTTGTTTGCAACAGTTTTGAACTCGGCGATCAGCTCAGGGATAAACCCTCCGATCAGATAATCAAAGTTGCTGATCGAGACGTTAAATTGTGTTTGAACCGATTCGAATCCATTCAAGTTGTTCTGGGAAGCTTGAATTGCGAAATCATTTAATTTCTGGCATTCAACTGCCATTAAATTGAGAGCGGTCTGCGCCATGTCAGGCGCCGCGGGAGATGCTCCCTGTGTAGCAGCAGCCTGAAACTGGACGATAAGTATCACCATGATCAGAGCAAGGATTCCCAACGACTTTCTCATATCTCACTCCATTCTTTTAATATTGCTACTCATTATACGATATTCCCGGGTGAAAAGTTTGCTTTCCTTAAAAAATGAACCGGATTTCTCTCCTAATTTACGGCATACAAGATTGCCAGCTGTTATTTATTCTTTGCGAAAACTGCTAATTTCATTTGGCTATATAATTTATCGTGATGAAACATTGTTTGAATTGTTATCGGAAAATCCCGAATGACGCGACCCAATGCCATTATTGCGGCGCGTCTCAGGCTGAACAAGCTGGTTTTCCGGGTGAAAAAGTGATGCGGTGCCCGCATTGCATGTCTTATCTGTATGACGAGGAACATGGCTGCCAAAATTGCGGTTTGACGCATAAGAAGAAGTCAAATGCGAGGAAATGGTTATTTGGTCTGGCTTTTGTGGTGCTCGTCTTGTTCGTTCTCTGGCAGCTGGGATTGTTTCCGGGTTTGCCTGCTGGTGGAAAAGCTGCAAAACTGATCTCTCTGCAATTTCAAAATCAGCCGGCTGAAACGCAGTCTCCGGAGCAGGCATTATCTGATATCCCAATCGTGCCCTTGACAGAGGATTTAGCAGCTGAAGGGCTGCCACTGCCTGCTGAAAATGAAACAGCCGATCCGGCTGAACCAGCTGCAGCAGGTATTGTTGCATCGACAGCCACGGTGGTTGCGCCGACTTCAACGCCGGCTGCATTTCAATGCAACGGGATGGAAAATCGCTTGCGTCCCGACCAGTCTGGGCAACTGAGACCAGGTGGAAATCCGAGCAAGCTGCGGTCCAAACCGACGATTGAGAGCGATACGCTAAAAGTCCTCTACGGCGGAGCGCCATTCGTCGTGATAAATGAGAAACCGGTCTGTGCCGATGGCTACCTGTGGATCAAAGTCAGGCTGGATGAATATCTGCAGGAGGGGTGGACGGTTGAAGCCGATCAGTCTGATTATTGGCTGGTACAAAAAGAACCGGACAGCGCTGGTGGTGACGGAAACTGAAAATATGACAAATTTGCATGACCTGAATTCGGAATATTCGACTGAATTTTAGTATAATAGGTTCGATAACGATGGATTTCCATCTTTCGAGGAGTTTATCATGACGAACAACGATCCCGGCAAGTTTTTTCTCGGCAAACTGTATGACGAGAATGGGAATTTGACAGATGAAAACTTAATATATGACGCTGGGGATCTAAACACCCATTGCGTGATCACCGGGATGACCGGGTCAGGCAAGACCGGCTTGGGGATTGTTCTGCTGGAGGAAATCGCGCGCTCGAACATTCCTGCGATCGTGATTGATCCGAAAGGCGATCTGACCAACTTGCTTTTGCATTTTCCTGAGCTTGAAGGCGCGGATTTTGCGCCATGGATTGATCCGGAAGCGCCGATTCGCGAGGGGAAACCGCTGGCACAGCTTGCGGAGGAAACTGCGGAAAAATGGAAAAATGGACTGGCGCAGTGGGGGCTCGGCGCTGAAGATATCAGACAGCTGCAGCAGGTGAGTTACAAAGTTTTCACGCCCGGTTCAACCATTGGCAATCCGATTAATATCATGTCGTCTTTCGAAAAGCCTGAAAATGCAGCCCTGCTCGGGGATGAAGCCATTCGGGAAGAAATCTCGACTTCTGTGACGGCGCTGCTGGATTTGATCGGCATTAATAATATTGATCCAATCCAAAGCCGCGAACATATTCTGCTGTCGAACATCATCGAACAATATTGGAATTTGGGACGAAGTATTGACATCGAAGAGATGATAAATGCCGTTAACAATCCACCGTTTGAGAAGCTTGGCGCGCTGCCGATCGACAAGGTATATCCGCCAAAAGATCGATTCCAGCTGTCGCTGCTGCTCAATAATTTTCTGGCGTCACCGTCATTTGAAACTTGGTACAAGGGTCCGAATCTGGACATCGGCAAGATGCTCTACACGCCGGAAGGCAAAGCGCGTTTCAATGTCTTTTATATCCAGCATCTGAGCGACCACGAACGCATGTTTTTCGTGACCATGCTCTACTCGCAAATTGAAATGTGGATGCGCCAGCAGTCGGGCACTGGCAATCTGCGGCTGGCAGTCTACTTTGACGAAATTGCCGGCTATTTGCCGCCGAAGGATAATGTTCCGTCAAAGGAAGTCATCTTGAGAATGCTGAAACAGGCTCGCGCATTCGGCGTTAGCATGATTCTGTCCTCACAGAACCCGATTGATTTTAACTATAAAGCGCTGTCTAATGCCGGGACATGGTTTGTCGGGCATTTGCAGACCGAGTTTGATAAAAACCGGCTGCTTGACGGGCTGTCGACCACTGCCGGGGCAATTGATCGGACGCAGGCAAATCATCTGATTTCCGCGTTGAAAAATCGGCAGTTCTTGTACATGAATGTTCATAAACCCGGACTCAAGGTGTTCACCACCCGCTGGGCATTGAATTATCTGGCTGGTCCATTGACCCGCAATTTGATTCCGGAGCTGGTTCAGTCCGGACTCAGTGAAAGTAACGATCGGTTGATCCAAAATACAGAGGCTCTAACCGTTGAAGAAACAATAATTATTGAGGGAGAAGAAAAAATGGAAGGATCTGAAAAAAACCAAGAAATCCCTGAAGGCACAAAGCCGGAGATCGCATCAACGATCAATGAGTATTATCGGAAGATCAGCAAATCAGGAGCTGAAGTCGACGCTGCCGATGATCAAATTACCTATATCCCATCATGGATCGCGCAGGCAGAAGCTCGGATTATCCAATCCCGGTACAATCTTGATTTTATTAACCGAAAAGCAACCCTGATCATGGATCCGGACATTCGCGGAACCTCAATCAACTGGAGAGAATATGAAGTGGACCCGTTCATTGATGATTCTATTCAGAAACGTCCGGAAAAGAATGATGCTAAATATGAAATGCCATCAGCCTGGATGCTTGAAGGCGGTGCAGTGCGCAGCCGTGAGTCAGATTTTGTCGATTTCGTATATCGTGACGGCGATATCAAGATTCTCGGAAACAGCGATTTGAAAGTTTACGCTTCTCCCGAGGTTAGCCGGGAATCCTTTATCGAGATGTGTAAGGATAAAGTTGCCGACGCATCCGAGAAAGAACGCGAAAAACTAACTGATGCTTATCAAAAAGTTGTAGACCGGCTTGAAACCCGCATCCGCAAAGCGGAAGCTGATGTCACAGATAAACTCAGCAAAGTCAGCAGCAAGAATCTTGAAAAATATGGCGCGTTCGGTGAATTCGTGATTGGTCTGTTCACCGGCCGCCGCCGTTCAGTTTCGACTTCGATCAACAAATATGGTCAGTCGACAAACGCTTCAAACGCACTCGACAAGGCTCAGCTGGCTCTGGATGAGCTGAAGAGCGAACTTGAACGCGAAACTGATAATTTCAAGGATCAGATTGAAGCCGTGACAGATAAATGGACTGTAATCGCTGAGAAAGAACCCGAAGAAATTCCAGTCCTGCCAATGAAAAAGGACATTTTCACCGATTATTTCGGTATTTTATGGGAACCATATTACACCGACTCCGCTGGCAAATTGGTAAAAGCTTTCTAATTCGGTAAATTCGTAATAAAAGGAACCTCTTCGATTTTTATCGGGGAGGTTTTTTTCTTTTTCCTCATTGCTGAAAGAAAGATGAGAAATAATCAGAAATCAAATTACAATTGCTAATCATGGGAATCGAAGACACGCAACCAATTAAACCGTTTCAATCGTTGGACAGATCATTGATCAACCCCGATTTGCTGCCGGCTGAAATCCCTGGGCTTGAGTTTTCGGACGGAAAGAATCAGGCTGCTGCGAAATATATCCCGCCCCCGTTCCCCCCTATGCCAATGCAGCCAGACATGATGAAACAGCTGGCAGCGCGGATAAAAGAGCGGAAGATTGAGTTCTTAACACACTTTACCCGTCTGGAAAACTTGGCGTCCATCTTGACTTATGGTCTTTTGCCCCCCAACATGCTGAGAGCAGAGGGGCGCACGAATTTTGTGAAATACAATCCGCCTGCCCTGCCGGGGTATTGGCAAAACGCGATCAGTTTCAATATCTCTTTTCCCAATTACCGCCTGTTCTATAACTTGCAGGAACAAAGAGGAGTCGACTGGGTCGTTCTCCTGTTTGATGTTAATATCTTGCTCAGCCAACCGTTTTATTATTTTATTTATCCGGCTGCCAACCTGATCAATACGCCGATCTTCGCGACCGAGATTGCACCATTTTTGCAGACTTACGAAACATTCGAAAGACTGTTCGTCGACACTGAAAACGTCCGGCGGGCGTTCTTGCAGATCCCGGACAGCTTTCCGACGCATCCGCAGTCAGAAGTTTTGACATTTCAGCCAGTTGGATTAAATGCGCTGCTGGAAGTTCACTTTTACAACGATTACAAGTTCAATCAGTGGTTTCTGCAAAACACGCCATTGGCAATGACTCTAGACAAGAATATCTGGCGCGAGAGCCTGACATTCTTTTCACCGCGAATGGATTATCCCAATTGGAAATCGACCGTTCGCTGATATGGGTTAGGTCATCTAATAAACGATTTTAAAAAATTCAGCTGATGGCGCTTGGTATAATGACTGTGAGGTAAATTGGATTTTATATCGCATGAAGAGGTCATGATTTTGGCAGAAACAAGAATAATCCATTGTGTTAACCAAGGTTTTATCGAAGAGTTAGGTGAAGAAGAATTCACCGGTTTACAGCAATCCCTTCAAAATATTGAATCCCCTCTCTCCCCGGAAGATTATTTATCCAGAACGAGTACTTACCTGATCAATCGGTTCAGCGCAGAGGAAGCCGAAGGCATGGCATTTTGCATTGGACGCTGCGCTTATCGATTTATCAAAGGAGCTTTTGAGAATGAGCTCCAATTTCACCAGCTTGATTTCCGGCTGCTGCCGCCTACTCGAAAAACGGATGAAGGCATCAGACGGCTGATTGACGCTGTTTTTCAGCCTGCTGGACTGCAGTTGGATTCAATCGGCCAGGAGGATGAAGAACAATGGCAGCTGATGCCTGCTTCCGCATTGGCAATCAATCCGGCACGGGTTCTTGGCGGCGTTCTACAAGAGATGCTGCTCGACATTTCCGGAGGAAAGTTCTATCCTATTCAGATTACTGAAAATGACTCGCTAAAAACGGTTCTGATTTCCATTGATGCCCATCCGCTTGGTCATTGAAGAACCGATAATATTCAAAAAGTACTGCATTGAAAGAAGGAAACATCGAATCATGAAAAAAAATATTGTCTTGCTGCTTTTATTACTTGTAACGCTACTGGCTTTTTCTGCTGTACAAGCTGAGACTCCAACATTAAACGTCTTGACTTACAGTTCCTTTGCTGTCAGTGAAGAGATTATTGCTGCCTTTGAAGCAGAAAATCAGGTCAAAGTTCAATTTATCGAGGGCGGAGATACGCCGTCGATTGTCAACCGGGCGATTTTAACCAAGGACGCTCCGATCGCTGACGTGATTGTCGGCATTAATGATGGACTTTTATCGCGGGCGCTCGAATATGAAATATTAGATCCTTACTTGTCTCCGCTGTTAGTGGACATTCCAGCTGAATATCAACTCGACCCGAATTTCGGCGCACTGCCTTTTGATTATGGAAATGTCTGCCTGAATTATGACACCGCTTACTTTTCAGAGAATTCACTCGAGGTGCCGGCGTCGCTGGCTGACTTGACAGACCCGAAGTACAAAGGCTTGCTGGTAGTCGAGAACCCCACGTCATCCGCTCCGGGACAGGCATTTTTCCTGACAACGGTCGCTGAATACGGTGAGGATGGATTTGCTGCCTATTGGAATGAATTGCTGAAGAATGATGTTCTGATTGACAACGATTGGTCAACCGCTTATTACACCAGCTTCACTGCCGGTGGCGGTGATGGACCGCGTCCGATGGTCGTCTCTTACGACACCAGCCCGGCAGCCGTGCCGTTCTATGCCGAGGAACCGATGGAAGAAGCGCCGACTGCCTCAATTCTTGCTGATGGCATGTGCTATCACAGTGTTGAATTTGTAGGGATTCTGAAAGGATCCAAGAATCGTGCACTGGCAGAGAAGTTCGTTGATGCCATGCTGGATGTTTCATGGCAGGAAGATCTGCCGGGTCAAATGTTCGTGTTCCCAGTGAATGAGAAAGCAGTTCTGCCAGAAATTTTTGCAAAATTTGCAATTCCTGCCCAGAACCCGGTTTCGCTTGAATCCACACTGGTCGAAGAAAATTATGAAAAATGGCTTCAGATTTGGAACGATGAAGTTCTGATCAACTATTAAGTTTCACAGGAGATTTTACGATGTCAATCGTCTGCAGCGGTTCCGTTGCCTTTGATTACTTGATGCGGTTCCCCGGTTATTTTAAGGAACAGATTCTGGCAGATCATCTGGATTCGATCAGCCTGTCATTTTTGGTTGACGAGATGGTGCGCCTGCAGGGCGGAATTGCACCGAATGTTTGTTACAGTCTGGCGCTGTTAGGCGGGAAACCGATGCTGTTTGCGACAGTGGGTGAAGACTTCGGCGAATATCGGCAATGGCTGGAAGACCGCGGGGTTGACTGCCGTTTCGCACGGGTGATTCCCGGAAAATTCACCGCGTCCTTTTTCTCGAATACGGACCTTGCCAATGCGCAGATCGCATCTTTTTACACCGGTGCGATGGGAAATTCAGCCGATTTGAAAGTGGCTGAATTGGCAGGCGAGCAGGTAGATTTATTTATGATTTCACCGTCTGATCCACAGGCGATGATCGGCTACGCCCGCCAATGCAAGGAACTGGGCATCCCGTATGGGTTTGATCCCTCCCAGCAGATCGTGCGCATGGACAAACAGATGATTCGTGAAGGCGTGGAAGGGGCAAGGTTCCTGTTCTGCAATGATTACGAATTTGAACTGTTGAAAAAACACAGTGAATGGACTGAATCTGAAGTCCTCGCCCAGGTCGAATGCGCAGTGATCACCCACGGCGAAAAAGGTTCGCGTATCCATTACGGCAGCCAGGTTTGGGACGTGCCGGTATTTGAACCGGAATCAATCGTCGATCCAACCGGTGTTGGGGACGCTTATCGATCAGGTTTCCTGACAGGCTATTTTAACGGCTTTGATTGGGACCTTTGCGGACGAATGGGGGCGCTCGCGTCAACTTACGTGCTGGAGAAGAAAGGGACGCAGTCCCACGCCTATACCCGCAGCGCATTTGTAGAGCGGTTCCGAGAACGCTGGGACGACGGCGGTTTGCTGGACGTACTTTTATCGCGGTAAAACCGCAGCAGCCGTTGTTTTACGATCAGAATTAAGAGATCGTGCAATTATTTGCACGATCTCTTTTCTATCAGTTAGTTCTGCGAGGGGAAGAATGTAATTGGTTTTTGGGGTAATAGCTTTTGAACGGATTTGATAACGTTTTTCGTGATGGAAAAATCAGTTTCCTTTTTTGCCGAATCGATTTTTCCATTCATAAAGCAGGTTAATTGCCTCAATTGGAGAGATGCTGTTGATGTCGAGTTTACTCAAAGCGTCGATGATCGGGTTAGTTTCGGGAAAAAGTGTTAGCTGGTATGTCGGTACCTCTCGGATTTCCATTTGAGCTTCTGATTGTTCTTCAAGCTGTTTTAAAATTTCATTCGCCCGTGATATAACCGGACTTGGGAGCCCGGCAATCTGTGCGACATGAATGCCGTATGATCGGTCAGCTGCGCCGGGGATGATTTTATGTAGAAAGACGACTTCGCCGGAATTCTCAGTTACAGCTACGTTGAAGTTAGCTACGCCCGGCAGCGCGTCTGCCAGCTGCGTTAACTCATGATAATGTGTGGCAAACAGCGTGCGGGCTTTTAAATCCGGGGCGTTGTGGATGTATTCAATGATCGCCCAGGCAATCGAGAGTCCGTCATATGTGCTGGTGCCGCGGCCAATCTCATCAAGAATTAATAGGCTTCGGCGGCTGCAGTTGTTGAGAATGTTGGCAGCTTCGACCATTTCCACCATGAAGGTCGATAAACCGGCATGAATCTCATCTTGTGCACCGATGCGGGTGAAAATTCGGTCAACCAGCCCGATCCTGGCTTCTGTTGCAGGCACGAACGAACCCATCTGCGCCATCAGCACAATAATGGCTGCCTGCCGCAGAAAAGTGCTCTTGCCGCTCATGTTCGGTCCGGTGATGACATGGATGAATGAATCTGTGCCGATCGCCAAATCGTTAGGGATGAAGCGCGTGCTGCCTGAAAGCGTGTGTTCAACGACCGGGTGGCGCCCTCCGATAATTTCAATCGATAAACTGTCGTTAATTTCTGGCTTAACATAACGATTCAGCGCTGCCGTCTCAGCGAGCGATGCAAGCACGTCCAAGACTGCGATGCTGCGGGCAGTATCGAGAATTTCGAGCGCATATTGGCTGATTTCGCTGCAAATTTGATAGAACAGCCGGTTTTCAATTTCCCGGATGCGTTCCTCTGCGTGCAAAATGAGCGCTTCATATTCTTTCATTTCAGGCGTGATAAAGCGTTCAGCGTTGACCAGCGTTTGCTTTCGGATATATTCAGGCGGAGCCTGATCGGCGCTTCCCCGAGAAATTTCAATGTAATATCCAAAGACTTTGTTGTAGCTGACCTTGAGAGTTTTGATGCCCGTTCGTTCACGCTCGGCGACTTCCAGCCCTGCCATCCATTCGCGCGCGTGCTGGGATTCATTCAGCACCTGATCCAGCTCTGGAGAATAAGTGCGGCGAATTACGCCGGTGTTCATCAGGGTAGCCGGTGGATCATCCGTGATCGCGGTCTCAAGCAGCCTGCGTACCGCATCGAGAGAGTGAAATCTCTGGATGACCGGGTCGATCACATCACTGAGCGGCTCTGCAAGGGCGATAATCTCGGGCATCTTCTGAACCGAGCTGCGAAGTGCGGTCAGGTCACGAGGAATCGCCATTCCACCGCTGATGCGGTTAATCAGACGCTCCATGTCGTTCAATCCCTTCAGCTTCGCCCGAAGTTCCGCCCGAATCATTCCCTGATCGACAAAAGCCTGAACAGCGTTCAGGCGCGCTTGGATAGCTGCCTGATTGGTGAGCGGTTTGCTGACCCACTGCCGCATGGCGCGTTTCCCCATGGGGGTAACAGTTGAATCGAGCACGTCGAGCAAGGATCCCTTAATTTCATTCGTTCGCAGCGATTCGGTCAGCTCAAGATTGCGGCGCGTAGAGGCGTCAAGCACCATGAATTCTTCTGTTGTATAGCTCGAAATTCCGGTCAGCAGTTTGAGGCTGCCCGGCTGGTTTTTCTGCAGGTATTGAATAATTGCACCGGCAGCTCTCACTGAAAGACTGTTTTCGCTCAGCCCGAAGCCTTTGAGTGTCGCAACTTTGAAATGCTCTTGAAGCGCTTCGGCAGCTTTTGCGGGATCAAATGTGTATGCGGGAACGGGCGTCACGTGCAGTGATTCTGGAAAAGGGTGCTCAAATGAATCTGGAATGAGGATTTCTGCTGGGCTCAACCGGGTGATCTCAGCCTGCAGTTCATTCTCGACATGGGTGCCTGAAATTTGGGTTGCCGCAAATTCACCGGTTGTGATATCGGCATAGGCAATGCCGATCCTGTCCTGAATCACGACCAGCGCCATCAGATAGTTATTGGAATCGCTCTTGAGCAGCCCGGGCTCGATCAACGTGCCGGGTGTGATAACGCGCACGACTTTGCGGTCAAACAGCCCTTTTTTAGGCTGCTCTCCCACCTGTTCGCAGATTGCGACATGATAGCCTTTTTCAATCAGACGAGCCAGGTAATTTTCCACGGCATGGTACGGAATGCCTGCCATCGGTACGCGCGACCCTTTCGCCACGTTGCGGGATGTCAGGACAAGGTCGAGTTCACGCGAGGTGATTTCTGCGTCCTGATCAAAAGTCTCATAAAAATCCCCAAGCCGGAAGAATAAAATCGTGTCCGGATATTGCTTTTTAATATCCAGATATTGCTGACGGATAGGGGTGTATTCTTCACTCATCGAATTGTTTTGCCATAACGTATAAGATAAGCCGCAATCCCAAACGCGGTTGCAGCGTTCAATGATTCTTTTTCGCCATGCATCGGCAGGCAGACGATTTTATCCGACAGCTTCAAAACAGCCGGATCAACGCCATTGATCTCGCTGCCGATGATTAAAGCAAGCGGTCGGTCCGATGGAATTTTACCAACATTTTCGAACAAATTGACGGAATCTTCTCCGCCTTCAAGACACCAGATCGTAATACCCGCAGCTTTCAGGTCGCAGACCAGTTGCAGGATGTCCCAGGTGTGTTCCCATTGGACGTTCTCCTCAGCTCCCAGCGCGGTTTTACGCACTTTTTGATTCTCCGGAGTAGCTGTGATCCCGCAGAGATAAACTTTTGATGCACCTATCCCATCGGCTGTGCGCAGGATTGCACCGACGTTCAGGGCGCTGCGCAGGTTATCCAATACCGCAATCAGCTGCGGGAGTTGATCGTTCGAGCAATGGGATGCCGGGACAGATGCAGATTCAAATGGCAGGTCCGTGATCCGGCTGCTGCTGCCGCAGCGCGGGCAGTGAATGGTTGAATCGGGTGCAGTCGCGAGCGTGAATCTCAGGCTGCAATCGGGATTTTGACAGGCATAATTGAATAATGTCATGGTGTCTAATTATATAAGAGGACGGGCAGGTTTTCAAAAATGAATTCAGCTTTCTCAAAAAACTCAAAAGTAGAATTATCTTCATGCAAGAGAAACGATAGCTGACTTTGCCGCGCGACAGGTCCAATCTTACAGAATTGATAATTACTAGTCTCTTGAAGTGCGCATAGATAGTAAGAAAAATTATTGATCGAGTTTTAACTCATTGGCTGACTTACTTTATAAATCTTTCTTTTTATGTGCTGTGATAATCGTGAAGCTGGTCGCATTGACTGTGATGATGCAGTCATCTGCTTCGGCATACCAGTTCTTGCCGTTTCTTGTGATCACTGTATTCGAGGAATTGATTTTAGCTTTGCACCATTCGACGATATTTTCCGTTTCCTGCAATAGATTTCTTTGTAATCGAAATTCGCCTAATGCTGTTATATGCAGCTTGTGTAAGTTTAAGAGTAATTCATTCATTCGTTCTTATCTTCACTTGTCCCCGCTGGATCGCCTTTTGGCAGTTTCCGGGCGACTCCTTCGATCAGCTGCGAGAAATCAACAGCTTTCTTTGATGTGATCACTGGTTTTCCAGTCTCCTTTTCAATTTCTTTCCTGGCATTGCCAGCGATATTCCCACCTCGTTTAGCTGTTTGTTTATTGGCGTCGAGACCGATTGGATTCTCAGCATTCGTCAGTTCAGTGGTTGTTGCCTCTGCAAGCATATTCAAGACGAGCTCAAGTGTCGACATATTATCCCGCAGATTCTCTTTTTTCAAATCCTTAAAATCCTTATACTGGCGGGTTGACATGCCGCTCCAAGCTTTATAGATTTCATTAGTCAGAATTGCATATTCGATTCCTTCAGAGACACCGTGATCCTGCCAGACATCGGTAAGCTCTTTCCTGACCTGAATGGCTTGCAGACGCTGATTGACCCATTCCCGCGAATACCCTTTTCGCAAATAGGTCACTAAAGCGCGGTCAATTGTCAGTTCGGGATCAATAATCTCATCGATTCTTTGCTTTCCAACTTCTGCCAGCCACATTTTAAACGGTTCAGCTTTTGGGGATGGGATGGATTGAATGATTCGGAAAATTCCTTGCATGTCCGCTGTGTCCGTTAGGCGCATTTTCCCGTCCGGAGATTTGACTTTCAACTGTACGATTTTTTCGTACAGTTGAATTCCGCCTTCTTCATCTCTGATTTTCCTTTTTAAATCGCTCCAATATCTTCGGGGATTATTACTCTCAGTCAAAACGCCTACGATGTCAATGACGGAAAAATACCATTCTTCTTTTTCGTTATCCCAAATGGATCGGATTTCCTTGTTTTCGAATCGTTTTATCTCGTTCATTTCTTTTCCTCTCCAAGCGTCGGTTTAACTGAAAGCCTTTCGATATTTCCAAGGTAAATCCTATTGATAAAATCTGAAAACTGTTATCGTCATCTGTCTCTCACCGAAAATCAGCCCCGTCCATTTCCCAAACTTCAGAACAGTAATTCAGGCAATCTCTGATCATCAGAATAATCTTAAGCCTATCATCTTTTACTCCTTTTCACGAAGGTTTTCTTATCCGATCGAATCATCGTGTCCTTTCACATGTCTTGCATTCTTATAAAATCAGCCTTAACAACTCTGTCGGGGTTTTTGCAGCCGTAAAGAAGATTTCAGATTTGATAAGTTCACAATAAATAAAGGTCACATGCTGCTTTTAAACTTCAGACGACATTCGGCATCATCGTTCCTAGAATTAAAAAAAAACAGACTGTTTCGAAACAGTCTGTTTACCGCAACATACTAAGAATTCTGTTTTATCAGAATAAATCTTCTATCCTCTTACTGCCCAAATTCAATCGGATAGCACGGCGTTCTTTGGCAATGAGCGCTTCAAAGTCACCGAGCGCCTGAGCCCGCTCGAGAATGGCGAAAGTCATGCCTTCGTTTGGTATTTCCGCGTCCTGGACTGAATCAGCAACGATCTGAATAAACAATCCGTTGTTTGCTCCGCCTTTATGAAGCTGTCCGGTGGAGTGTTGAAAACGCGGACCGAATCCGAGCGTGGTGGCGCAGCCTGACGTTTTCAGTATCTTTTCGCGCAGCTGCTGCAGCGCCGCCATGGTTTGATCATTTCGAGGCAGATAAGCGTTGATCCCAATGTAGTCAGTTCCCTGAACGGCAGTGCTGGCAAATGCATTGATCAGTTCAGCTGCCGATTCCGCCTTACGCATGGATTCCGATTCGCTGCTGAAATACGCCTGGATTCCATTTATTTCCCATGTTACCGGCAATTCGGATAAGGCACCTTTTTCCTTGTAGTCATTGATTTTCGCGACCGTTCGGTTCTTGCTGTCCTGCACGTTAGGCTGATCGAAAGCGTTGACGCCCAGAATCGAACATGCAACCGAAATTGCAATTTCCCAGCGGTAGAATTCCGCGAACAGTTCTGTCAGATCGTTCATTTTGATCGTCAGCACCGGCTGCCCTGCTTCAATCAGCTGGTTGACGAAACTCTGTTGCTCTCCGGAGGATTTGATATAAACAAATGCGCGGTCAGCTGGATAATCTGCAGGATTCAGTTTTGGTTCGATGTCAACCGGAACGATTCCTTTGCCGGTTTTACCGCTGCTTTCAGCAATCAATTGTTCCAACCATGAGCCAAACGCATCCATATTGGGGTCGACAAGAATTGTGACTTTGTCACGGCCGCTTAGCGCAGCAGTGCCCATATAGACACCCAATGCAGCGCCTTCGTTGCTAGCTACGGGGTTTGATGGGGCACAAATCTTTGCCATGCGGCTGGCTTGCTCCAGCACTTTTTCCGGAGCGATGCCGATCAGCACGGCTGGCAGCACGCCAAAAGCTGACAGGGCGGAGAAACGTCCGCCGATGGAGGGGTCTGCCAGAACAACATTCCGGAAATTCATCTCTTTAGCCATGCGCTCAAGCAGCGTGCCTGGGTCGGTGATGGCGATGAAGTGCGCGCCTGCCCGGTCGCCCAGCGCTTGGACGGCTTTATGATAGAAATAATCTAAAAATGCCTGAACTTCGGCAGTGCCGCCTGACTTGCTGGAAACAATATAGACAGTTTCATGGAGCGGATGATCTGCATCAGCCTGCAGCACCTGCCCAGGATCGGTCGAGTCAATAATTTGGAGTTCCATGCCGTCCGCTTCCGGGAAAGTCAGCGCCATGACTTCAGGTGCGAGCGAGGATCCGCCCATTCCCATCAGTAAAACTTTTCGGATGCCATCTGCTTTGAGACTGGCTGCAATCGCCTTATATTCAATCATATTCTTGGCGATGAGCTGATGAGCGTCCAGCCAACCCAGCCGGTTTCGGATTTCGGGATAAGCTTGAGTGTCAAATGTCCAGACCGTCGGATCTTTTGAGAAAATACGCGGAACAATCGAATCGGATTCAAGCTTTTTATAGGTTTCCAGCACGGGCGAGTAGAGCACTCCCAGCGATTTTTTTACCAGATCAGATTTTTGATCCAGTTGGTTCAGCATGGCTTCAAAAGCCTGACAATATGATTCCATACTTTCCTCCTCAATTATTTCTAATATTTTCTGAAAATCAATGCCTGCCTGTTGAAAGTCGGCAAACGCTTTTTCGATTTCAATATTATTGACCGGCAAGGAAGAACTGACTCGCCCTGACTCGCAAATTGCAGCTAAGGTGTCCTGATGAACGGATAAAATTGTCTGATTGCCGATCAGTGCGTCACTGTAAAATGTTGGTGACGTGCACGGGTTTGGATACAGGACATCCCAGAGAATCCGCAGCGGTTTTGCACCCGCTTCGACCATTTTTTGCATTCTCTCGCTCTGATTGAATTCCGTGATTTGATTATAAATTCGCCGGCAGATTGTCAAGGCGGCTTTGTTCTTTATTTTCGCAAGAAATTCTTCCATGCCTGATGCTGGTCTTTCCGCAAGCACAGCATCAACCTTAGTGTCAATCTCAGCAATGTGAACTGACAGAATTGATTGCACTTTGTCGATCGGCTTGCCCTCGGCATGGCGCGCTTCCAACCCTTCAAGGTAAGCGTCCACTGCCTGGCGGAACCGTTTCTCAGAAAAAATCAGCGTTTGGTTCGTGTTGATCCCCTCGCGTGTCAGCTGACGGGTTGTTTCAATTCCAGCTGCGGTAGCAGGGACGCTGATCATCAAGTTCGGGCGATTAACCGCGGTCCAAATCTGTTTAGCTTCCGCAAGCGATTTCGCATAATCATTGGCAAGCTGCGGATCCATCTCAATCGTGACCAAACCATCGCTGCCGCCGCTTGAAATATAATTTTCCCGGAAAAGGCTGGTCGCCTGCCGGACATCATCGACAGAAAGTTTTTGGAAAATCTGGCGAGAGTCCCAGCCATCCATGATCATAGCAGTAAAAGCCGATGAATAATCATCCATGTGGAGGACGTCGCTGCAGATGTTGCTGAACGTGGTTGTCAATCCGCAGATTTCCCCGTTATTGATTCTTTCAGTCAGCTTTTCATCTTTCATCTGGCGGCGATTAATATGGCTGAGCCAGACCGATTGACCAGCTTCTTTCAAAGCTTTCAGCCGGTTTTCGAGGTAAAGGTCTCCTGCTTCGATGCGTTTGATTTTTTCGAAACGCCTGATCTGGTTCGGCTTATGATTGAATTCAGCGCCCAGAAATGCGGTGACTAGCTCGCGGGCAACTTCAGAGCCGATGATCCGCGCTCCGAGGCAGAGCACATTCATTCCGTCATGTTCAACGCCCTGATGCGCCGAATAAGTGTCGTGGCAGACTGAGGCATAGATTCCTTGAATTTTATTGGCTGCCATGCAAACCCCAACGCCTGAGCCGCATAAAAAGACGCCTGCCTGCGCTTCTCCGCTTAAAATCTTATGCGCTCCGAGCTGAGCAAAATCCGGAAAATCAGCGCTGGCGCTTGAATAGGTGCCAACGTCGATGACGTCGTCACCAAAATCCTGAATCGCTTCAATCACACACGGTTTAAGTTCAAAACCAGCATGATCACATGCTACAACTATCGTTTTTTTCACGCTGAAATCTCCAACAGATCTTTTTTATTAATTTTAGCAATATTTACTGAAAAATCCCTGTCAAATTCAGGGATTCAGCACAACTTTTAAACGCGGACCATTGCGGTGGTACAGCTTGTCAAACCACATCGGACCTTCATCGAGCGGTGCGGTCGCACTGATGATCGAATTCACGTCGACCTGCCCTCTTGCAATCAGGTTCAGGCAGGCAGGATATTCACCGCTGGACGCACAAGAGCCTTGGAGTCTGATCTGTCGCGTCACGATCGTCTGCAGCGGGAGATCAACCTTTGGCGAGCTGTTGCCAACGAGCGTCACAGAACCGCCTTTGCAGACACTGTGGACCGCCAGGTTGAATGCCTCGCTGGTTCCGGCGACTTCAAATGAAGCATCTGTTCCTCGCCCATTCGTCAGCGGGAGAATTTTCTCGAGTGCGTGCCCGTCCGACAAAACCGCTTCATCAGCACCAAGTTTCAGTGCGAGATCCAGTTTTGACTGGTTATGGTCAACCGCAATAATTTTCCCATATCCTTTTGCCCGGAGCGCCTGGATGACGAACAGACCGACCATGCCGGTTCCGATCACCGTCGCAGATGCGTCCAGCAGATGCGGGCTGATGTCAACTGCGTGCGCTGCGATTGAGAGCGGTTCGACCAGCGCTGCCTGATCATAGGAAACGCTGTCCGGCAGTGCGTAAAGGATGTGCTGCGGCACGGCGACATATTCTGCAAAAGCTCCATCGCGGTGATATTCCTCGCAAGAGACCCCTAAAACGCGGCGATTCTCACAAAGATTTACCATCCCTTTATTGCAGTAGGAACAACGTCCGCAGTAGATAGTCGAATCAAACGTGACGCGATCATCCTTCTTCCAATTTTCAACTTTTGGACCGGTCTCGACAATGATTCCGCTGGCTTCATGTCCCATAATGATTGGGGGACGCCGGCGACCGGTTGACCCGTCATAGCCATGAATGTCCGAACCGCAGATTCCACAGGCTTTTACCCGGATCAGCACTTCATCATCCTGAATGACGGGCATTGGCACGTCCAGAATTTCCATTTTTTTATATTCGGTTAAAACTAAGGCTTTCATGCGTTTTCTTTCTCGTCTCACCGTTTTGAATAGGGCTGGTAACTCAATCGGCCATCGAAATCATCTGATTCTTCCGGCTCCAGCGGGAATTTGATTGGCATTCGGTCGCGCTGCGAACGATAGATCGCAGTGAACAGCTCCACCGTCTTGCGCCCTTCGCGTCCGTCAATAACCGGGCTGCGTTTCAGACTGACGTCCTCAAGAAAATCGGCTATCTGCAGCTGGTGGAAATAGTTCATTGTGTCGTATTGCGATGCCTTCTCAGCATCTTCCTTTTTCCAAACTGGCTGAAGCGCTTCTTCACCGGGCACGGTCCAGATGTCATTATATGGCGGTTCAACGGCTGCAGCAGTGGTCACACCGGAGACAAAAGAGGAGCCGCCCTCAACCTGAACGCCGACCGACGCGCCATTGCTGCCATGCACATGCACGCGCCCCCAGAGACCGGGTTTTTGTGAATTCGAAACAAAAATCTGACCGATGGCGCCGCTTTTAAATCGGATGACTGCCAGCGCGGTATCTTCGATCTCAACAGACGGATGGTTGAAATTATCCCAATAACCAAACAGTTCATCAATATCGCCCATCATCCATTGCAGCAGATCGAACTGATGCGGGGTCTGGTTGACCATGACTCCGCCGCCTTCTTCTTTCCATTTTCCGCGCCAGCTATCCATCAGATAATATTCTGGACTGCGCCAGCCCATGACTTCCATGGTGCCGATGACCGGTTTGCCGATTTTGCCGTCCTGAATGGCTTTCATCATGCGCACGACCGGCCAATAATAACGCCGCTGACTGATGACCCCGAGCTGGACATTCGCCTGATCGCAGGCTTGAATGGCACGGTCGCAGTCAGCAAGGCTGGCAGCGAGCGGTTTCTCGCAGATCACACTCGCACCGGCTTCAGCAGCCTGGACAGTCAGCTCGGCATGCAGCGGGTGCGGGGTGCAAATTGAAACGACATCAATGCTGTTCTCGCGAATCATATGTGCGACATCGTTATAAGCTGGAACATCATAGTCACGGGCAAATTTTTCAGCATTCTGTTGGGAAATGTCACACACGGCAGAAAAATCAGAATTTGGCAAATTGCGGTAAGCCTGAACGTGTGTGGTGCCAACCTTTCCACAACCAATAATCGCGGTACGAAGTTTTTTCATCTTTCTCCTATGACGCCGAATAATTCAAATTATGAATAAGTCTGGCGCGCAGCTTTGATCATGTCGGTTTTCAGATCCCAAAGTTTTTGGGAGAGGTCGACATAATAATGATGCGGGTTGTCAAGCCGGCGCACTTCTTCCCAAAGCTCGGCAACATTATTCTGGCAGAAATTCCTGATTTCTTCGATAGTTGGCAGTTTATAAACGAGTTTGCCCTTTTCAAAGATTGGGATCAGCAGCTTTCTCGCATAAAAATTCTCAACAATTTTTCGTTTAGTCGGATCCAGCGGATCGAAAATTTCATAAGGAACGTCATCTTCGATTACTTCGTTCGGAAGGGTCAAAACATCCGCTAATGGATGGTTGTCGCCCTTTTCATACAAACGCCACAGTTCTTTAAAGGACGGCGTCGTGATTTTTTCAAAAGTATCCGAAACCTTGATGCGGGGGATCAGCTGGCCTTCCTTACTATAGGAAGCAACCAATTTGTATACACCGCCGAAGACGGCTTCGCTGCTGGCAGTGATCAGTTTTTCACCGACGCCGAAGACATCCACCTGTGCGCCCTGCATGTTCAAGGACTGGATGATGAATTCGTCCAGTGAGTTGCTGGCAAAAATGCGGCAGTCTTGCAAGCCGGCGTCATCGAGCATCTTTCGAGCTTTTTTGGATAAATAAGCGATATCGCCGCTGTCCAGCCGAATTCCTTTCAACCGCTTCCCCAGCGGCTCAAGAATATTTCTGGAAACCTTGATCGCGTTTGGAATGCCAGATTTCAAGGTGTTGTAGGTGTCGACTAGTAAATTGCAGTTGTCCGGATAAGATTCCGCATAGGCTTTGAAAGCCTCATATTCTGTTTCGAAGGACTGAATCCAGGAGTGCGCCATCGTGCCGCTGGCAGGAACCCCAAAATGAATATCGGACCAGTTGTTGGCTGACGCTTCGACGCCGGCAATATAAGCTGCGCGGGCGCCGTAATTGGCAGCGTCATAACCCTGTGCCCGCCGGGTGCCAAATTCAAGGACGCTTTTTCCCGGACCGGCAGCCCTCACGATGCGGTTTGTCTTGGTTGCAATCAATGACTGATGATTGATCGACACCAGAATCATCGTTTCGATGAATTGAGCTTCGATGATCGGACCGCGGACTCTCAGCAGCGGCTCGCCCGGAAATACTGGTGTTCCCTCTGGAATCGCCCAGACGTCGCAATGGAATTCAAAATGGCGTAAATAATCGATGAAGTCGGGTGAAAAAATGCCTTTGCTCTCGAAATATGCCAGATCTTCTTCGCTGAAATGCAAATTCTGAATATATTCCACGACCTGCTGCAGCCCGGCGGTTATTGCAAACCCGCCATCGTCAGGAATTCTGCGGAAAAACATATCAAATACAACGATTTGATCTTTCATCCCCTGCTTGAAATATCCGTTTGCCATGGTCATTTCGTAAAAATCGAAGAGCATGGTCAAGTTGCGCGAGTCGTATTGCTGCCTGTCTTTAATAGTCTTCATCGATTGACCTTCATCCCATTCAGTTCCATGTGGCGGGGATAGAAGGCGTTGATCATTTCAGCGTCGTGCCCCAGTCCATCGTAAGTGTCGACCAGCGGCATCTCGATCACGATGCTCGGGATGCGATCAAGCCGTTTCATGTGAAATTCATATTCCATGTGTTTTTGTGTAATGACGGCGAAGTTAAAAATGCAAAGATCTGTGCAGCAGCCGACGAGATGGATTTCATCATAAGCGCGTAAGTCATACGCTGGATTCGATTTTGACGCTTCAAGCATTTCAAAGAATCCACCGGTCGTGTATTTCGGCAGGATGTAGTCGCAATAAGGACGAAGCTCAGCAACGATGTCCGGCCCTTCTGTTCCAGCCATGCTGTGCTCTGGAAAAGCCTGAAGCTCAACATCATGCTCATCATGCGTGTCTGAGAGCGCAATAATCGTCCAGCCGGCTGCTTTTACTTTTTCGCAATATGCTGCGATCGGTTGAATCAGTTTTTCAGTCCGCGGGCTGTACAGGCTGCCCTCTTTTGCGAACGCATTGTTCATATCCATAATTATCAACAAATTAGACATTAGCATCTCCGTGTCCGGTTGTATTATCGATTCCCAATCCAAATAGGACTGCGGGAATTATGATATTCATAAACCGATTATAATCTGAAAAACTGCAAACAAAACTGCCCAGACGAAGTGCGGTTTGTTCAAGGAAAAGAGATGCTGCAAGATATTCGAATCAGACAAAGAGATTTGCTCATAGAGCTGGCGCGGATCCTGACTCAGGAGTTGGATCTGAACGTGCTGCTGTGGCAAATATTGCGGATCGCAATGGATTTAATGCATGGGGAAGCCGGTTTTATCGCCCTTTACAATTCAGGCGAAAAATGGGATGTTCAGGCGACGTTGGGCATTACCGATGTTATGACGCGCTACATCGAGACTTACCTGCAGAAATTCTCGGAAGAAGTCGATTCGTCCAACGAGTCCGCTTTGGCGGAGGTAGATCTGCTGATCAAACGCATTATTGAGATGCCTGAATTCGTCTTCGAAGACGGCGTTGGGCTGCCTTTGATTGAGCGTGGCAATGTGCTGGGCATCATCGTGATTTTCCGGACATATCGCGCCGGTTTTTCGATCAATGACCGGATGATGTTGAAAATCTTTGCCGATCAGGCTGCCATCGCGGTTCATAACGCTTACCTTTATGGCGAAAACATCCGGGAAAAGAATAAGGTCAATGCAATTCTTGATTCGGTATCAGACGGCATCATGGTGCTCAATACCGCCCATCACATCGAACGCGTCAATCCAACCATGCTGAAGATGCTGCTTTCGGATGAGGAGTCGGTCATTGGCAAACATCATGACGAGGTGATGATCTTAAAGGAAATTGCTTCGGGAATGGAGCTTTCAGACGGCGAGGCGGGCGGCTGGCCTTTTTCGCGTGAGTCACGCTTGTCGGTCGAGGGCAATCTGGCATTTGGTGCGCTGGCTGAACAGCCGCTTCCGGTCAGCATTTCTTATTCACCGGTGATGGATGATCACAATGTGCTGATGAACATTATTGCACTGGTGCGGGACATCTCGAAATTTCGCATAGCAGATGATCTGAAAAACATGTTTATCTCTACTGTCAGTCACGAATTGAAAACACCGGTTGCCCTGATAAAAGGCTATGCTTCCACCATGCAGCTGGAAGATGCTAATTGGGATAAATCCGTGGTGCAGGAGTCTTTCACGGTGATCGAAGAAGAGGCGGATCGGCTGACGGGTTTGATCAACAGTCTTTTAGATGCGTCTCAATTATATGCCGGTGCGCTGGTGCTGAATCGCTCTGACATTCGTTTGGCTGATCTGGCGGAGAAAGTTTCCGCCCGCATGCAGACGCAGACATCCAAGCATCAGATTGAATGTCAGGTACCGAAATCTCTGCCGCTGGTCTATGGAGACGCTGACCGCATTGAGCAGGTGCTGAGTAATCTGATTTCGAATGCAATTAAATACAGTCCCGGCGGGAAGATTCTTATAACTGGTGAGGTTCAGGACGATTTCGTAAAAATATCGGTGTCAGACGAAGGAAACGGCTTGCAGGAAGACGAACTGAAACACGTTTTTGAGCGATTTTATCGCGCGAAAAAGACTGCCAATTCTGCCAAAGGTGTCGGGCTCGGATTATATTTGTCCTATGGGATCATTGCTGGCCATGGCGGAACGATGCGTGCCGAGAATCGCAGCGACCGCAGCGGCGCGATTTTCAGTTTCACCTTGCCGCTGAACCCAGACAGTCACCCTGCTAAATTAAAGTTCCGGGATATTTCTGATCTAAGTAAAAAGCGTTAAGCAGACTGTTTGGTCAGTCCGCAGGATAAACACAGCGAAAGCCGCGGTTAAAACCGGCTGAATGCTGGCTGTGCCATTGCCTGGCTGTAATCTCCAGCACCTGCGGAAAATCGCTTGATCCGCCGCCTTTCAGCATGCGAGTGATGTCTTCTCCTGTGCTCCCGCCGGCTGATTCTGGCAGAATATCCATCATCCACTCCCGTACGTTTCCCCCCATGTCAAGAATGCCGTAAGGGCTGGCGCCTTCAGGCAGCCAGCCTGCCGGAATCAGCCCTTGATAAAAGCCGTCATAGTTTGCCAGAGACATGCTCGGCTCACAGTCTCCCCATGGGTACGTCTGTCCGGCTGCGAGACCGGCAGCTGCCATCCATTGCGCTTCTGTCGGAAGCGTTCCGCCTGACCAGGTGCAGTAATCCAGTGCATTTTGCCATGAAATGTAGGTGACTGGCAGCCAGCGATATATCGGATTGATCAGGAACTTATCGAAGTATCCGCGGTGCTGCGGCTCCGGACAGCTGTCTGCCTTTGTGCATTTTAGATAATCAGCCATCGTAACAGGGATCTGATCCATCCAAAATGCATCTGATGCGCCTGCTTCAATTGGGATCAAAACCTGCCAGCTGCTGCGTTCAGGTGATTTGCGATGATCACCAGGGATGAGTTTTTCTGCGCTGGTCAGCGTGTAAGGGCGGAGCAGCCGGTAAGGGGATGTTTTAAAAATGACGAACAAAAAAATCAGAGCAGCCAGCCCTAAAAACAGCCCTGGCGCCCACTTATTGATTGACGGCTTTGAATGATTTGACTGCATTGGGTCGTCAGCGGATTTCTGCGAGTCCGTTCCGAACACGATCGAGCACGCTGACCGGTGTATCCGCTTCCAATTCAATCAGCAGATTGCTTTTCTGAAAAACGCTCTGGTTTGAAACACCGCTTTTTTGGCTCGTCAGATATGTAAACCCTAAATCAGCATTTTCCTGACTGGGGAATGAATAGATAAAACCTGAAAATTGCTGTGCACCGTCTTCAAGCGTGATCTCGGTTATGGTGGATGTCCATTGGCTGATGCTGCCGATTTTATCGCTGTCCGGTTCATAGTAGAATCGCCTGACTTCAAATCCGGCGTTCGTCAGCGCGGCAATGACCTGATCAGGCTGAATGCGTTCGAATCCGATCGGAGTCATGGTCGTTGGGAGAATCGGCCAGGCTGTCGCGGAGGGCTCTGGTGTGGCGGTCACGACGATGACTTTTTCCACGATCACCGTTTCAACCGTGACGTTGACTTTCTGCATGCCAGCAACTTCTTTAATCTTTGCAACAACGGTCTCGTTGACCTGCTCCTCGGTGTATAGGACGCCGCAGGCGCTGGTGAAAAGCAGGATGATTAGAATGTTGAGAGAAAGTTTGCGCATGATGCCTCGATAATTTGACAGTTAGCTCTATTATCTCACGAAATTGATGCTGAAAACATGCAGGAATATCTGGCTGAAAAATGAATTAGTGGTATACTATTGCCGTTATGTGGAGGCTGTAGCTCAATGGCGGAGCGTCTGACTGTGGATCAGAAGGTCGTGGGTTCGACCCCCATCAGCCTCCCCAAGCAAGTTGAAATCCGAACCGGTTCGAGGTTCGGGTTTTCATTTAATCTTTGATCACACGCACAATTGTGAAGGTCAGCACGCCGTCCTGATAGCTGGAGTAGGCTTCGTCGACAAGATAGCCCATGATCTCAAGCTCGCTGTCTGAGTCGCGCACCCCCAGCAGCTCATCATAATAATCTTCAAACTCGACCCGGCGGGTCTTGAAAGTCTGCTCGCAGAGCTCGTCAATGCCGTCGATCTTTTCAGGCGTCCTGCCATGAATCGAAATGACGGTTTTTTCTTTGGTCATTTTTATATCCAGCTGAATGTCAGTGATCTGGTGGCGCAGATAGTAGCCGATCAAGACATAAGCCAGTTTTTTAGATTTTAGTCGCTCGTACATGTTTCTCCCTCAGTTCACAAAGTTCTTTCCTGCCGGGGTTTGACGATCAGGTCGAAAACCGGTACCAGGATTGCAGCCACAAATCCGCCGGAAAAACCGTTGTTATACAAATTCAGACCGCCATGCAGGAAGCCAATGTTGTTGACCATCGCGGTATGAATGAATCCGGCAGCAATGCCAAAAGGCCAGCCGTAATACCCGGCAAGCGGAGCGATACAGGTGCCAAACAAACCGGATACAATCGCGCTGGTTGAATTTAGCTCATGAATGCTGAAATGATTGGCGATGAAGATGCCGGTCAGGGTTGGGATGATGTTGCGCGGGTGTTTTCCAAACGCAGAAAATGCCAGCACGGTGAAAATCCCGCCAATGACGGGACCGTTGATAACTCCGTCCGAAACGAACACATAAATCAGGCAGATAAATCCGCACAGTCCCATGTTGATAAAAACCAGCCCATCGTTGAACTGAGACACAAAATCAGCTGCCAACCGTCCGCTCTCTTTTAGCAAGCTGCCATATCCCTTGAAACTCTTGCCGTTCTTCAGAAATCCGACAACGATCAGGAAAATGAAAAACAGGATTAAGATTATTTTGAATTGTGTGTCATCGCCGAGGTAAAGATCCTTTTTCGTATCGACGTCAATGCCAAACATCCGCAGGACTCCAACCAGCGCCATGGCGATGATGCCGGCCGTAAATCCAAAATTATAAAGGTTGAACCCCTGATGGAAACTGAGGAATAGCGTCGAGGTCGGCGGAATGATGAAACCGACCATGATTCCCACAAGCGATCCGAGCGGGACTCCCAGCGCCAGCGGCAAGTCCATCCCAAAGGCGATGAAACTCACGACCGGAGCGAGCGAAGTGCCGAACAGCATTGCCAGGACAACGGATCGAGGGGGCACTCTGGTGTATTTTGCATATAAAAGGCAGCCCGCCATGATCGGGATCGAGTTAAAGAGATCTTTGCCGAAAAAGCTGAACCCTGCCACAGTCATGATCCCTGCGCAGATTGCGCCGTTGATGGAAAGATTCATGCGCTGAACCATAAAAATCGAAATCAGCGTGATCAGACCGCTGTTGAAAAAGGTCGCTCCGACCCCTGCCAGCGCAAAGTAATCGGTCAGCAAGTTGCTGGGGGAATGCAAAATCTCAATCATGCCGGTAAATATTCTCTCCGGCGAGTCGAACGCAAACCCCAACAGAATTAACCCGATGCCGAACAGATAGAGAAATCGATAAGATATATATTTCTTGGGTGTGGTGAGCGCCAGCAATCGTCCTCCAGATAAAAATTTTAACTTAAAATAGGAAGAATCGGGTTGAACTTGAATAATTTGAATCATTTTGATTGAATCGAGCTGATTTAGGGTAAACTATGGGTGTGAAAATAAATATGTTTGTAATTGAAGGACGCTATACATCAGCAAAAGTTTTTTCTTCTGAGGCTGACCCGAAAGCACAAGCCCAGATCAGGGAACTTTGTGATCAGCCATTTGCGAAAGATGCACAGGTGAGGATCATGCCTGATTATCACTGGGGAGCTGGCTGCACGATCGGGTTCACAGCTGATCTCGGAAATAAAGTCGTTCCGAATTTGGTTGGGGTGGATATCGGTTGCGGAGTGCTGACCGCTAAACTCGCTCAAATTCCAGCAAACCTGCATGCGTTTGACCGGTCTGTTCGAAAAAGCATCCCGGCGGGGTTTTCCTCGCATCGCAAACCGATCCACCATCTTGAATCGGTAAATGACTTGGTCTGTCTGAAATCAATCAGAGGAAAGGATTTTCAGGCACAGCTTGGCACGCTTGGCGGCGGGAACCATTTTATTGAACTTGATCTGAATGAACGGGAGGACGCTTTTCTGGTGATCCACAGCGGCAGCCGTAATCTCGGGAAACGCGTGGCGGAGCATTATCAGCAGCTGGCAGCGAAGACCTGCCGGACAGACGGAGTGGATGTGCCGAAGCAGCTGGCATATCTTGAAGGCAGCCTGATGGCGGATTATCTGCACGACATGCAGATTTGCCAGCGATACGCGAGTGAGAACCGGCAGCAAATCCTGCGCTCATTGATCCAGGCAGAAGGGCTGGAAGTTCTGGAGACATTTGAGACAGTGCATAATTTTATTGATCCAGCCGATAGAATCATCCGAAAGGGAGCGGTAAAGGCATATTTGGGCGAAAAGCTGCTGATCCCGCTGAACATGCGGGATGGTTCGCTGATCTGTCAGGGCAAAGGCAACGCTGACTGGAATTTCTCGGCTCCGCATGGCGCCGGACGGCTAATGGGCAGGAACGAAGCGCGAAAAGTGATCCAGCTCCGCGATTTTGAAAACACGATGCAGGGCGTTTTCTCTTCGACGGTCAACATGGATACGCTTGACGAAGCCCCTCAGGCATATAAGCCAAAGGATCAAATTATTGCTGACATCGCAGAAACAGCTGAAATCATCGATGTGATCAAGCCTGTTTACAACTTCAAAGCTGGACGGGATTAAAAAGGCAGGTGTTGATCGACCTTTCCTGCAAAGACCAGGCGGATTGCAGTTAGACAGTTCCAGACTCCAGAACTTCAAAACTATCGGTTTTACCCTCTTTATATAGCAGCTTTTTCTGATCCCTCTTTCCTGCTTTTTATCCATGAAAATTTGCGTTTTTATTTCAGACGGATTCCAAAAGAAATAGGATAAAAAGACCTCTTTTTGATTCGAAATTTTGTCCTGATTTTATGCGTTGATGACCGGAGGAAGGGCAGCCTATGATAGAATTAATCTGTTATGGATAAAAGTGGAACATCATTCAAATTTGCGCTGCCAAGCATCACAAATTCGCTCGCAGCCGGGTTTAATCTGGTCGCAGAAAACATCTACCTGATCATACTTCCCGTATTGATTGATCTGATGATTTGGCTGGGTCCAAAAATCCGAGTTTATGACCTGCTAAAGGATTCGGTTGTCCGGATGCTGAATGAAGTGTCAAAGACAGCCCCTGCCGCGCTGGTTGGACAGATGAAAGCGCTGAATGATCTGACGCTGGTGTCGCTCGAACAGACAAATATTTTTGGTGAAATCGGATTATCCCCGATCAGCGTGCCCTCTTTACTGTCCGGAAGCGGCACAGCTGCCAGCCCGCTTGCAAACCCAAAAATCATCGAATTGAACTCTGTAATGCTCCTGCTCGTTCTGATCGCCGGACTATTCGTCATCGGCATGATCGCCGGTTGTTTTTATTTCTCAATTGTGGCTCAAAAGACTTCAGTGCAGCCTTTTCGACTGACAATCCAGCGATTTTTACTGCAGCTGCTGAACATGTTTCTGACGATTCTGATCATCTTTTTCGCATTGATCATCCTGATGATCCCCATCTCCTGCGTGACGACGATTTTCACGTTGATTTCTCCGGGACTGGCGCAGATCGTCCTTTTTATTATTCTGATCATGATTGCCTGGCTGATCGTCCCGATTTTCTTCTCAATACATGGCGTATTTCTCGGCTCAGGCGTTTTGGATTCTTTTAAACTGAGTTTCAACCTTTCAAAATGGTTTTCCAGCCCGACAAGCTTTTTTATTGTCGCGGTTGTGATCATCTCACAGGGGCTGAATTTGATTTGGACAATTCCAGCTGCGAATTCCTGGCTGCTGCTGATCGGAGTGTTTGGGCAGGCGTTTATCTCGACCTCCCTGATTGCAGCCAGTTTCATTTTGTATCAAAAATATGTGGTTTGGATCATTGACAACGAAGAACTAATAACTAAAGGGATTATTCGAAAATGACACAACGGAAAAACGAAGATTTTCATTACGATGCTTCCAATATTCAGGTGCTTGACGGGCTGGATGCAGTTCGAAAACGACCTGGAATGTATGTTGGGGGCACCGATTCAAAAGCACTGCATCACTTGGTCTATGAAGTCGTTGATAATGCGATTGATGAGGCATTAGCCGGTTTTTGTGATTCGATTGAAGTCACGATTCATGCCGATAACAGTATCACCGTCCTGGATAACGGCCGCGGAATCCCGACTGATATCCATCCGCAGATGAAAAAGTCCGCGCTCGAAGTCGTGCTGACCACGCTGCATGCCGGCGGAAAGTTCGGCACCGGCTCATATAAAGTTTCCGGCGGTCTGCATGGCGTCGGTTCGTCAGCTGTCAACGCGCTTTCTGAATGGATGGAAGCGACAATTTACCGGGATGGAAAAATTTTCTATCAGCGATATCAGCGCGGTAAACCGCAGGACAAGGTCAAGGTCATCGGCGAATGCCCGATTGAACAGACTGGAACGAAAATCACGTTCCTCTATGACAAAGAAATCTTCAAGGATGAGACCGGTTTCCATTACAACGTGCTGGTCAACCGTTTCCGCGAGATGGCTTTCGTCACCAAACAGACGAAAATCTTGCTGGTTGACGAGCATAACGACCGTCGCATGACGTTCTATTTCCAGGGCGGGATCAGCTCATTTGTCCACTATCTGAACAAGGACAAAATCCCGGTTCATGCGATTGTTCATGCTGAAAAAATGATCGAGAACATTGGAGTTGACATTGCGATGCAGTACACGGATGTTTACACAGAAACCGTTTATTGCTTCGCGAACACGATCAATACGATTGACGGCGGTACGCATTTGACCGGCCTTCGAACCGGTCTGACGCGCGTGATCAATGATTATGCCCGCTCGAATAATCTGCTGAAAGAAGCTGATCCGAATTTTTCGGGTGAGGACACCCGTGAAGGACTGACTGCTGTGGTCAGCATCAAGCACCCCGACCCGCAGTTCGAGAGCCAGACGAAGGTCAAGCTGATGAACACCGAAGTTGCGACCTATGTTCAGCAGGTCGTGCTGGAGACCTTCAAAGACTTTTTGGAGAACAATCCTGCGGCTGGAAAAGCGATCGTCAATAAATGTCTGACTTCGTCACGTGCGCGGGACGCAGCGAAAAAAGCCCGCGACCTGGTCATCCGCAAATCTGCGCTCGAGAGCATGACCCTGCCGGGGAAACTGGCAGACTGCTCGGGACGTAACCCTGAATTTACCGAACTGTACATCGTTGAAGGGGATTCAGCCGGCGGCTCAGCCAAACAGGGACGCGACCGCAGCTTTCAGGCCATCCTGCCGCTGCGTGGAAAGATTTTGAACACCGAACGCGCCCGGCTGGACAAGGTCTTATCGAATAACGAAGTGAAATCGATGATCTCGGCAATCGGCTGCGGCATCGGGGATAATTTTGACCTCAAAGGACTGCGCTACGGCAGAGTGATCATCATGACGGATGCGGACGTTGACGGAAGTCACATTCGCACGCTGCTGCTGACGTTTTTCTTCCGCTATATGCCCGAACTGATCGAAGGCGGCCACCTGTTCATTGCTCAGCCGCCTCTATTCAGAATTGCCTATAAAAACAACCATCAGTATGCCTATTCAGACGCGCAGCGCGATTCAATTTTGAAGGAACTGGGCAATAACGCTGACCGGGCATCGATCCAGCGCTATAAAGGGTTGGGCGAGATGAATGCAGAACAGCTGTGGGACACGACCATGGATCCAAAGACCCGGACGCTGCTGCGGGTGAATGTCGAAGATTCTTCGGCTGCCTCGAAAACATTCGATATGCTGATGGGCGAAGAAGTGCCGCCGCGCTCACGTTTTATTCAGACGCATGCACACGAAGTGCGGAACCTCGATATCTGATCAACACGCTTGAAAATGAATGAAAACGAGACGGCTTGTGCCGTCTCGTTTTGTTTAAATGCGGAAGCTGCCCTTCTTTAAAGGTCGACAGCAGCGTTAAACTATTGTGATTAACCATGATAAATAACTTGTCAATACATTGCTCTTAGCCGAATAAATTTTGTATATTAAAGAATGGATTCTGATGAAAAAACGAATTGGTATACCGTTGCTGATGCTGCTGATCCTGATGACCTCCAATGTGGCAGCACAAATGGATGATCTGTTGTACGCGATGGGGAGCGGGGATACTGTCCTCAAGTTTTCATTGGATGTGATGGATTTCCCGCTATTTGAATTTCATAGCACTTGCGGTGATACCATGCAGCCGGTGACTGTCACGGCATTTTTTGACGATGGTAGTCAAGTCCCAATTTTGGATTATGTCTCTTGTGACAGCGGCGGAGTTTTCTATATCGGTCAGCTGATGCCACGAATGCTTGAACTGATTCAAGTTGAGAGTGATGGAGAATGGGAGCTGAGTTTTATCCTTTCAGAACAAGTTCCATGGTCTGAAGCTCCAGTCACCGTCAAGGGAAAAGGCGCAGGCGTATTCGCGGTGAATAATTATGGAAAGTCTGCATCCTTTCAAACCGACGCTGAAGAATATTTCACGGTCACGCAATACAGCGCGCTGGAACTTGGTGAATTTAATACAGTTTTCAATGGTTATGGATCCTACAGCGGTCAAAAAGTGCTGAAGAATGGCTTTCCGCTCTTTCAAGTGAATACCAATGGGAACTGGGAGCTGTCTTTCGGCGATGGCGGTCCGATTCTTGATTATTATCAAATGTTTGAAATGACAGAATCTCAATCTTGGTATGAACCCCTCGGGTTAGATTTGGTTCTGCCAGATTTTCTACATTATCAAGCTGGGATGGGAGAGTCAGACAGCGCTTGTGAAAATTATTTTCTCTATTATCTGCTAACCCAATTTGACGGAGCTGTAAGCGGTTGCCAAATCGATAATTTTGCAAGAATGTCCGATCCGGAAGAAAGGATCCCGGAAATTCTGAATGATGAACTGATCCGTTTTTATCAGTCGGCTTACCTGGATGAAGACTTTCCGATGGATTATCCGCTGTATGGAAAGCAAGTCCCGCTGGCAGGAAATGACTATCACATGGTCTGGCGGTCCGCACTGGTCGGGAAAAATATAGAAATCACCTTTTTTATCGTCGCTCCGGATGATTCCGGCAATTTTGGTCCGTATGAAATCTATGTAGTTTTTTCTACTGACATTTATCCAAAAGGCTGATTGCCCCGAACGTCATCGGGTGAATCTTAGCGACACCAGCAGACAGATTTTATAGTTTAAAACGATCGTTGGATTTAGCCGAAATGCGGTCAAACATTTTAGGCTGCACGGATGGATGATCTGAAATGTCTGATAAGGCGTATAGTGTCAATTACTTGCGAGATAAATGGGACTGCAGAAATAAAAATTAGGGGTGAAGAGTGGAAAAAGCAAGACAAGTCTTCATGCATGGCTTAGGGCAGACTTCAAGTAGTTGGGATGATGTTTTATCTCAGTTAGAAACGGTTGACAATCCGATCTGTCCAAATATTTCGGAACTTATGAAGGTTGATGGAAATGGAGTTGAATACAATTCTATTTATTCTTCATTTTCTACAAAATTAAATGAAGAGAGCAGCCCTTTAAGCATCTGCGGATTATCTCTTGGCGGGGTATTAGCCCTAAACTTTGCCGTTGATTATCCGGAAAAAGTAGAATCGTTGATTTTAATCGCTGCACAATATAAAATGCCTAAAAATCTATTGAAGCTTCAGAATATCGTATTCCGATTCATGCCAAACTCAACGTTTGAAAAAATCGGATTAAAGAAAGTAGATTTTATAAGTCTTTGCAATTCGATGATGGCAATAGACTTTAGTGATTCTATTCATAAGATTACATGTCCGACCTTGATTGTGTGCGGAGAAAAAGATAAAGCAAACTTGAAATCTTCTATGGCGCTTGCCAGCGCAATACCCAATGCGGAGCTTCAAATGCTTGAAGGGGTTGGGCATGAAGTAAATATTGAGGCGCCTGAAAAATTAGCTGAAATTATTAGTGCCTTCTATTTGAGAATTAATTAGCAAATTTCCGATAAAAAATGACAGGCATGAATTAATTCAGCATTGGAAAGCTTTCTAATTGATGAAGGTGTGTTTTGCCTTCCCTAAACGGGAGCTTAAAGCGAATTAAGATCGGTGAAAATTAGCCGTCTGTTGTCATCATTTTGACTGTTTCCGTTGAGTTCAAGTATAATTTCTTCTATAGCGATGAGCGGGACAACGCATTTTCAACCACCGCACAGAGAGTCGGGTTGGAAAGCTGAGAAACTTGATCGGAAATGAAAATGAAAACCACCCGTGAGCTGCTGCCGAACTGATTAAGGCAGCCGGTCAGAACACCGATATCATTCTTCAGAGCGGATTGCCAATTAGTTCGGCAGTCAAGCTGGGTGGAACCACGAGAAAATGACTCGCCCCAGTAATGGGCGAGTTTTTATTTTGGAGGAACAATGGCTGCAAAACACAATTCTGAATATGAAAGCTCAGAGCTTTATCGAATCCGCCATTCAGCCGCGCACGTGATGGCTGAAGCCGTGCTGGAGAAATTTCCCGAGGGGAAAGTTGCAATCGGTCCGGCAATTGCCGACGGGTTCTATTATGATTTCGATCTGCCACGAGCGTTAACGCCCGAAGATTTGAGCGAAATTGAAGACCGGATGAAGAAAATCATCAAAGGTAAACACCCCTTTACCAAAGAAGTTTTAAGTGCTGATGAAGCAAAGAAAATTTTCGCTGATCAGCCTTTCAAAATTGAACTGATCGAAGGATTGGAAAGCGGCAGTCTGGATGAGGATGGAAATCCGACGGACGAGAAGCCGGAAATTTCAATTTACCGCCAGGATAAGTTTGTTGATCTATGCCGCGGACCGCATGTAGAAAACACCTCAAAAATTAATCCGAACGCAATCAAACTGCTGAACGTTTCCGGCGCTTATTGGCGCGGGGATGAAAAGCGCCCGATGCTGCAGCGAATTTATGGCACAGCTTGGGAAAAACCACAAGATCTGAAAGATTATCTCTGGAAACTAGAAGAAGCCCGCAAGCGCGACCATCGCAAACTCGGAAAAGAACTGGATCTCTATAGCATCAATGAGGAAGTTGGTCAGGGGCTGATCCTTTGGCATCCGAAAGGCGCAAAAGTCCGCAAGCTGATTGAAAATTTCTGGAGCGATGAGCACGAGCAGGCGGGATATGATTTTGTCTACACCCCGCATATCGGCAAAGCGCAGCTTTGGGAAACTTCCGGTCACCTTGGCTTCTATAATGAAAACATGTATGCGCCGATCGATATTGAAGGCATCAAGTATTACATCAAGCCGATGAACTGCCCGTTCCATGTCTACATTTATAAAAACAGTCTGCGATCCTATCGGGAACTGCCGATCCGGCTGGCGGAAATGGGAACAGTCTATCGCTTCGAGCGCAGCGGTGTGCTGCACGGACTGACACGCGTACGCGGCTTTACGCAAGATGATGCGCATCACTTCTGCCATCCGAAGCACATGCCGGCCGAAATTGATTTTGTGGTCGAATTCTCGCTGAAGATGCTGCGTGCCTTCGGTTTTGATAACTTCCAGGCATATCTCAGTACGAAACCTGAGAAATCTGTCGGTGACCCGGAACGTTGGAAGGCAGCTGAAGAAGCGTTGGAAGCCTCACTGCAGCGGCACAATCTGCCTTATGAAATTGACAAGGGCGGCGGCGCATTTTATGGTCCGAAGATCGATTTCAAGGTGAATGATGCAATTGGCAAAGATTGGCAGCTGTCAACTATCCAGTTCGATTTCAACCTGCCCGAGCGTTTCGACATCAATTTCATCGATGAAAATGGTCAAGAGACGCGTCCTTACATGATTCACCGCGCACTGCTTGGCAGCCTGGAACGGTTCTTCGGCGTGCTGATCGAACATTACGGCGGTGCATTCCCGGCATGGCTTGCGCCGGTTCAGGCAGAAATCATTCCGATTGCAGACCGCCACATTGACTATGCCAATGAAATTGCCTCAGCGATGCGGAAGGATAAACTGCGTGTGCACGTGGATGCGCGTTCCGATCGCATGAACTCGAAAATCCGCGATGCTCAGCGGGAAAAAATTCCTTATATGCTGATCATCGGTGATAAAGAGATGGAGAGCGGTCAGGTCTCTCTGCGCAAGCGCAATGGCGAGGATTTGGGTTCGATGCCGGTCGCTGAATTTGTAAGCCTGGCAAAAGACGAAGTCGATAAAAAAATATAACAAATTGGGAGGATGGGGATTACCCCACCCTCCTTTTTTTCAGGATCGAGGAAAAATTGGGAAAAATTGATCTGCACGTTCATTCAAGTCACAGCAGTGACGGAGAACTTTCACCAGAAACGATCATTAATCGCTGTGCAGCACAGGACGTTGACACGGTTTCAATCACGGATCACAACACCGTGAGCGGAATCAGCGAAGGGAAGGCTGCCGCAGCAAGGCACGGCATTCAGTTTATTGTTGGGTCTGAAATAAATTGCCAGACCCAAAATGGCACTGTCTTGCATATGCTTGCCTATGATTTCGATCCGGCTGTGCCATTTTTTCAGAAGATCGAGGGCTGGGTGAATGAACGGGAAGAAACGGCAAACCTTGAGCGCATCGAGCTGCTCGAAGACCTTGGGATCAAATTGGATAAAGACCGGATTCGTGAAGTTAAAGGCGAGCGGGTGCTGACCTGCGAAATGCTGGCTGAAGTTGCGCTGGGCATTGCTGAAAACAGCACGCATCCGCTGATGAAACCATTTTTCCCAGGAGGAGAGCGCAGTGACCAGGCGCATGTGAATTTTTTCTGGGACATGTGCACAACTGGAAAGCCGGCTGATATCCCCGTGACCTACCTGCCGGTTAAGGAAGTCGTCGAGGAAATTCAGCAAGCTGGCGGCGTTGCTGTGCTGGCGCATCCGGGGATCAGTATTGGATTAGATTTAGACCTTTTTGATGAAATCGTGGCTGCTGGAATCATCGGGGTTGAAGTGTTCAGCAGCTATCACAGCCCGGAAGAGGTTGCTTTCTTCATGGAGCAATGCCGCCGCTATGACTTGGGCGTCACTGCCGGCAGCGACTTCCACGGAATTTTAAAACCCTTGATTGAATTGGGCAGTCAGTCGACGCCGGAAAACGAAGCGTTGATTCGCGATTTTCTTGCAAAAAGGATTTCTTAAGGAACCACGCTGAACTTTTATATAAAAGAATCGTATACTTTCAATAAGGAAGATTAATTGGAAGATAAGGTCATGAAAAAAGTTCAGCATTTTCTATTATTGATATTAACTGTCTGCTGCCTAATCACGCTGGCAGGCTGCAAACAGTCGCTTTCTTCCACTTTTTCGTCGGAAGGACTGTTAGCTGAAATGGTTGTTCAGCCGGTCGTCGGGGACATCATGACAGCCGAAATCCAAACCTTCCGTGTCTACAATGACGGTAAAACGGAAAAGCTCACTGCAGCTGGGATCAGCGACTCAGAACCGGCGGTCGCACAATCGTCCGAGGTATTAAAGGAAGAAATTGCGACCCTGCAAAAAGCAATCCTGGCGGCTTCGTTTTTTGAGCTGCCGAAGGATGTCAGTTCAGAGTCGATGGACGGCAGCATGGATTCCATCACAATTTATGCGAAAGACAAATCTTACACCGTGACGGGAATGAATTCGGAGAATACCCGCTTCAACGCTGTCAAGGATGCTATTTACACTTTATTTAATCCAAAATAAGAGGCTTAGCTCCGGTTAAGGGAATCTGGCTGGACATGAAAAATTCATTAGGAAACGGCGTTTGTTGAACGCTCGAGACCATTTTTTTGCTGACTTATTATTTTCTGCGGATTTTGATCATGAACAGAATGCAGATCAGGATTCCGGAAGACAGGGTTGCCAGAACTGCAATAAAGGCAGCCGACTGACCCGGTGTGGCATGTTTCTTCTGGAAAACAGCCGGTTCGGGCGTGCCTGACGGCTGAACAGTGAGCGACGGCGTTGTTTCGGTTGCCGCATTCTGGGTTTGCTGTGGACTGGGTGAAGCAGTTGGTAATTTTGTTAGGGTCGGCGTGACGGGGATGAACAATTTCCAGCCGATGTTGATCGTTGATTTTTCGTCTAACCCGTTCACAGCGTATAAATCTTCCAAATTTGCCTGCCAAAGTTCCGCAATTGTCCACAAGGTTTCTCCCATTGCAACGACATGCCGAAATTTTCCATCTTCTGACATCGTTGGTAAAATCGTCGGCTGGACGGTCGGCTTTTGGGCGCTCATTTCAGCGGACGGAATGAACAGTTTCTGTCCCAGCTGCAGCGGCGTTTCGACCTTGATCTGATTCCAGTTAATCAGCGCATCGATGGTTGTATGGTAAGCGGCTGCGATGTGCGCCAGTGCCTGACCCTGTTTCACGACATGATAAGTCTTTCCATCGCCATCAGGCAGGACAGTTTGGACTGCGTAAATCAAATTCGAACCGGAGAATGTCCCTCCCCCGATTGTTGCTGAAATCGGTTTCAGCCCATGCGCATCTGCATTTTTCTTCAGCAAGTATGAACAGCCTGCTTTGTGCGCCGGATAAGCTGCCTGCAAGACGAAATACAATGTGCCGTCTGCCGCCTCCGCTACACCCGCGCCGATATGGCAATACAGCGGGTTTTCTGCTGGAATCATGTGCGCTGCATCTCCCCAGACTGCTTTGACGTCTGCAAGCGTCATGCCCGGTGCGGCATTCCACCAGTTTTCAGTTGCCCAGCATTCATAGTAATTGTTGTAACCAAATGATGAAATGTGGTCTTTAACATTGCCGATATGCCCGCCCATTTTGTAATATGCCATCGTTTCAGCCGTATCCTGAGCGGATCGCATGATGTTTTCGTCAATTTTCAGCGCCGACATACCATTCGCAACCCGGGTTGCGTTTTCCATGGCAATCAGATCATAGGGAGAGATTGAACCAGCGCTGAGCGGCGGGACGTCAGCAGTTGGTAGCAAGTTTTGAGAATTGACTGCAGCAGTCTTGCACAGCAGCAGAAAACAAATGAGGAAAAAAGTTGCGTGAGCTCTCTTCAGGTCGGTTATCAGCAAGCTCCTTTATTATTTCAGCTAAGCGTCCAATCTGCTGCGACCTTTTATCAAAAGGGAAACGGGTCTTAGCAAGTTCGCGATTGGAAGTTTGTACCTGCTTTAAATTAATAAACAGTGATTAATCATCGATTAGATTATTAATCACTGTTTAAATAGTAATGCATTAATGGGATTTTACTTCTTCTCTTCTCGAGCGGTTTCGGGCATCACCTGACCTTGGTAGCGGTTGACGCGCTGTGAATAGTCGCGCTCCGGTTTTTCTTCCAAACGGCTGAATTGAATTTGAACAACCCGGGCGCCATATGGAATGACCACATTGTGCTTGCCTTCGTTTTTCAATTCGAGGGTGATGGTTCCATGAAAACCGGCGTCGATGACGCCTGCCATCATGTGATTGATGAACAGCCTTCCAAGACTGGATTTCGTATAGACCTGACCACAGACATCAACTGGCATGCGCAGAAATTCACGGGAGGAGCCCAAAAAAATATCACCGGGTTTGAGCAGCACGCCCTCTTCCGGGTTGATTTCGCGCAGTTCCCAAAAATCTTCAGAAAAATGGGACTTGCCGAAGATCACCTGCCCCTCTTGTTCTTTTGGCCAGCGGATGAAGCGCCCGAGTGAGAGATCCAGTGTGTTAGGGTTGATCTGTTTCATTACTGCATCATAATCCGTTTCAGATTGGCTGAAATCTACCAGTCCCGAATCAACCATGCCTTTGATTCCACGATCACAGATCACGCTCATGCTTTTCTCCTCTCAAAGTAGCCGCAGGATTGGAACTCATGGCAGCCGTTGCGATAAATACATTCCGGAACCATAAAACTGCTCAGCAGCGGATCCGATTTCTCGATTTCGGCTTTAATCGACTCCATGAGCGAGCGGGTGACCGGATCGGCTTTAAAGCACAAGCGCTTTCGGCTCATGTTCACCAGCGATTGGGCATTGAGATCCATCACGTGGTTAACCGGGGCATCCTGCCGTTCAGCGCCGCGTTCTGGGTTTGATCGCTGGCTTTTTACATAATGTTCGACGCCGTGCTTGTGCCTGACAAAATGCACGCTGGCAAAATAAGGCAG
>DHPK01000009.1:44285-62965 GCA_002407845.1 Leptolinea sp. UBA5366
GGCACCTGCCACATCGCGATTGTGATCATCAGGGTGCGCATTGGTGAATGCTCGGCGTTAAGCAATTTTTTCCGCCATTCGACTGATGGAGAAATTCGATTTTCTTTTCCCTGAGTCACGCGTGCCAGGAACAGGCAGCGAATCCAGTCTTCTTCGGTCGGTAGACGAAGGATTTCAATTTCCATGAAAAGCTCCTAAATTAAGGTTGGTTTATTATACTGCGAAGAATGAGCGTTCTGCGGATTCAAAAGGTAGAATGGGACTTCATTCGCCGGATCTTGAATAACAGCTACAATGATCAACTTATTGTGCGATTATAAAAATTCGGTATTGCAGATGTCTTTCAATTATTTCTCTCGGTTGAAATTAATAATAAATAAGTGGGCATTCTCTCACGTCTGGCAAAGAATCTTACTTTCGAATTAAAAAATTTTAATGTTATAATGAAAAACAGATATTTTGCAGCAGATTGATTGATATTTTGCTTATTGAAACAAAAAAATCTATATCGAAAAATTAAATAAAATATATACGAATTAGTTCCACCTTTTCAATTGTTTAGCGGGAGAAAAAACAATGAAAACCATCCAGAAAATCCCTTTTATTTTCATTATTCTGTCAATTCTCTTTTATCCAATTTCTTCGGTATCCGGGCAAATCGGTGAGGGAATCACATCCGAGGCAGCGATCGCATTTGAAGATTTGGAAAACTGTGCGCGGGAACTTCAAGGCAGCACGGAAATCTACTGGCCTATTGTGACGCAATATTTTGACGTGGTGATCGTTCAGGACGCCAGCGGCTCCTTCACCCAAACTATGCCTCAGGTAAAAGAGACACTGAAAGAAATGATTGATTTGCTGGATTTGGACGTGACTGCAAATGGTTATCCAAAAGAACGGGCGATGCTGGTAACTTATCAAGGTTCACATGGTTTTGGAATTTCTACTTTAAAAAAATCGATGCTTTATCAGTACTATACCTGGTTTGGCTATAAGCTGACCAGTATCGGACTGACAAATGACCAGGTAAAACTTAACTCAGCGATTGATGCGATTGCTCCTGTAGGCGCAACCCCGACAATTGACGGCTTAACGCTGGCTCAACGCGACTATACTGGTGCTTTGAACCCCAACAATGTTTATGATGCACAATTTTATCTGGAGGACGGTGAGCCTGTGCAACGCCGAACGATTTATTTTCTGATCACGGATGGCGTAGCAAACTCGGGCTTGTATGAGAACTTCCCGGCGGGAACTGAGCCGATTGATGCAAATCTACTCAGACCGGAGGATCGAACTAGGTCTTATACCTGGGTGTATGAAAGCATTGGGAAAGCATATTTCGAGACTTATTGGAATGATGCCGACACAAAACCGACATCATTTCCTTACAAAAATGATGCCGGGCAAGAGGAGTTCTTCAGGACTTTTACTGACGAATTAGGAAAAGTTTGGTATATCATGAATCCCGAAACGCTCACAAAAGAACAATTTTTTATGTATGTCATGAACTCGTCCGGAGACATCGAGATGTCTGCATTTACCTACGATTCTTGGGAAAATTATCGGCTGATGATGGAATCCATGAAGGTTAAAGCAACAGAACTCAAGACGAAGGCTGGGCTGCCAAACTTGCAGGGCGAACCGTTAGCAGATGCCACGTTTGTCGCGGCCTATTGGGAGGATTTCAAACGCTTTGTGGCTGGAAATTTAAACGGGATCACCTATCGTCCGAGCGTCCGGCCAGTTGTAACAGGAGCAGTGCGTGAAATGGCATCGAGTGAAGCGCTGTACATCAGCCATAACGAGGGCGCTGATTTTGCGGAATTTCAAAAAAACCTGATGCAAGGATTTATCGATTCTCAAAGCGTCAATGGCCGTCTATATATTAAGCTGGATCCGAACGTCAGTTTTGTTGAAGACTCGCTCACTTTCTATTTCCTGGAAGAAGGAGGGGGCGAAACAGAAATAGCGTTGGATTATCTTGTGAGTGCAAATGGGACACTTATAACCGTGCTGCTTGAGTCGATGCCTAAAGGACGGTATCGCATTGCGTACCGGATGATCGAGGACACCTATCTGAAAGCTTCCTATTATCCGGTGGTTGAATTAAAAGTTGAAAGCGATGGCGGAAACATCGTGGTTGGCAAGGATTCCGGCATTTTGAATGAAATCGCAGGGTTCGAGTATCCCCCATGTGAAATTGTTCCGACTCTGGTTGTGCCGCCGGTTTTGCCTGAGACCGGATTCCCAAACAAATCCTTGCCATAAGATCATCGGCTTGAGGGTAAAAAGTGCTGCGAAAATTGAAAAACTAAGGGCGGAAAAAGGATCTCAAGCGCTTTGATTTATAATATGAATCCGATAGTCTGCTGATACCAGCAGACAGGTGAAACGCGCCTAGGAAAATCACACAAAGAAAGAATAATTCCTGATAATAGACAATTTACGCCTTTTTCAGAGCATGCTTTCGATTTAACCTGTGAATAAAAAGTTAAGAACGCGCGGATAGCTGCTTTAGGGCATTACCATAATGGCATACAATATACAAATGTCACAAACGTCAAAACATGATAAAATATAATAGCTTAAAATGTTCTGAAAAAATCGTTTTAAGAGAGCATCCGATTAATTCTTAACGAAATCGAAAGGTTTCGGGGCATTTTTCCAAACACTGCGGGAAAATCGTGGATTATTATCCGCAAAAAAAACTTTAGGAGAGTATCTATGAGTACGACTGTTTGGTTAATTTTTAGTCTGGTTTGCGGTGTCATTTCACTCGGCATCGGTCTTTACCTGTACTTCTGGGTGAAGAAGCAGGATGCCGGAACTGACCGCGCAAAAGAAGTTGCAGGGTGGATTCAAAATGGCGCAAGAACTTATTTGAAGAAACTTTATGCTGCCTTGATCATCATCTCAGTAATTATGTCAGCAATCCTGGCTGTCGTATATACGATTGATGGCAGCGGCCGCGGTCTCACAACCGCTCTCAGCTACATCTTCGGCGCGGTTTGTTCCGCAATTGCAGGCTATCTCGGGATGGAAGTTGCAGTTCGGGCAAACGTCCGTTCAGCCACTGCTGCTGCAAAGAACCTGTCTGATGCCTTCAACGTAGCCTTTCGGGCTGGTGCAGTGATGGGTTTCGCAGTTGTCGGTGTTGCAACCATCGGGATGAGCGTAATTTATCTTGCAACCAGTGACCCGCAGCTGGTACTGGCATTCTCATTGGGCGCATCCTCCCTGGCATTGCTGGCGAAAGCCGGCGGCGGTATTTACACCAAGACCGCTGACATCGCCGCTGACCTGGTTGGAAAAGTCGAAGTCGGAATCCCGGAAGATGATCCGAGAAATCCCGCTGTTGTTGCTGACAACGTTGGTGACAACGTCGGTGACGTTGCCGGTATGGGCGCTGACATTTTCGACAGTTATGTCGCTTCTGCAGTCGCAGCCATGCTGCTCGGTGCGTCCATGAATGATCCATTCTATACCGTGCTCCCGCTGCTGCTCTGCGCACTGGGAATCATCGCTTCAATCATCGGTGTATATCTGGTGAAGGTTAAAGATGATGGAAAACCGGGCAAAGCACTCAACATGGGTACGTTTATTACCACCGGTGCATTCGCAGTATTAATGACCATTACAATTCTGGTTCTGCCACAGATCGATAATCGCTTCATCTGGGCAATTCTGGTCGGAACTTCAGTCGGTGTGATCATCGGCCAGACGACCGAATTCTTCACCTCAGACGAATACAAACCGGTTCAGCTGACCGCTGAATATTCCGGTTCAGGCGCTGCCATCACCATCATCAGCGGTATGAGCTACGGTCTGATCTCGATTGTCCCGTCAATCATTGGTATCGTAATTGCGATGCTGGTCTCATTCTACGTCTGCGGCGGTAATGCGGACTTCCCGATGGGGATCTACGGCGTCGGTATTTCCGCAGTCGGCATGCTGGCAATTTCCGGCATGATCGTGTCGGCGGATGCTTATGGACCAATCGTTGACAATGCTCGCGGTATCGCGGAAATGGCTGGGATGGACGAAGAAGTGATTGACCGCGCTGACGTGCTCGACTCAGCCGGTAACACCGCAAAAGCGATCACAAAAGGATTCTCCATTGCTGCAGCTGCGTTGACTGTGCTGGCGCTTTTCGCTGCCTTTGTCAGCGAAATCAATATGGCACTGGCGCCGCATGGCCGTGCGTTCACGATGGAAGAAGTTTCTCTGGTGAACCCGCTGATCCTCGCTGGAATTTTCCTGGGCGCGATGTGCCCGCCGCTGTTCAGCGCTTTGACGATGAACTCAGTTACCAAGAACGCTTTCGAAATGATTGAAGAAATCCGGAAGCAATTCAGAGAAGAACCCGGAATCCTGGAAGGCACTGTGACCCCAGATTACAATCGCTGCATCGACCTCGCAGCCCATGGCGCACTGACCTCACTGGTTCTGCCAGCTTTGATCGCAATTGCTTTCCCGCTGATCGTTGGATTCGTGATGGGACCGAAAGGTCTGACTGGATTCCTCGGCGGTGCAATCATCACTGGCGTTATCTTCGCTCTGTTCATGTCGAACTCAGGCGGTCTGTGGGACAATGCCAAGAAGTATGTTGAAGCCGGCAATTTTGGCGGCAAAGGTTCAGAAGCCCATAAAGCTGCTGTCATTGGCGACACCGTCGGCGATCCATTCAAGGACACTGCCGGTCCGTCACTGAACACGCTGATCACCGTCATGTCACTGGTCGCGTCAACTTTCGCTCCTGTGATCGCGCTGTATCATCTGATCCCGTAAATCTTCAAAATTTAGATCATAAGGAGTCTGACTGTTTTTGTCAGGCTCCTTTTTTTATTACGGATCGGAAAATTGGTTATTGTCCTTTATAATAGCCTTGCTGTATCTATTGGAGACGACGACGATGCGTGATAAAAACTCAAATCAGGCCATTGATTTTGATCTGACAACTGTCAAGGATGAAAATCGTCTGTTCGGTATCCTGAGAATGATGTCAGGGTATCGTCTGCGTTATCTTTCAGCAATCATCTCCCAGCTGTTTTCAACAATCAGCAAATCAAGCGTATATCTGTTGCTTGCCTGGTTCATCGATACCTGGCTGATCGCTGCGGATCGGCAATACCCCGCTTATCTGGTTGGACTGGCTTTCATTGGGCTGGCATTGATCGAGGGAACTTTCTCTTTTTATTCAAACAGTACAGCGAATTTTGTGGCGGAAAAAGTTGCCTGGCGCATTCGGAATAATATGTATGATCAAATTCAGCGCCTGTCTTTCAGCTATCACTCAAAGGTGGATACTGGCGATCTGATCCAACGGGCAACCTCTGACGTGGATGCCGTGCGGCGTTTCTATTCCGAGCAGGCGATCGGCATTGGCAGGATTGTATTCCTCTTTATTGTCAATTTCACTGCAATCTACCGCATGAATAAAATGTTAGCCGCATCGACACTATTGATTGTTCCGCTCGTTTTTATCATCGCCATCATCTTTTTTCAGCGGATCGGCAAGCGCTATGAAGCATATCAAAATCAGGATGCTTTGCTTTCCACCATGCTACAGGAAAACTTGATTGGCGTGCGGGTTGTCAAGGCATTTGCCCGGCAGGACTATGAATCTGAAAATTACCAGCGCGAAAACTGGAAAAAATACCTGATGGGTAAGAAACTGCTGATCACTGAAGCGCTCTTCTGGCCGGCGACGGATCTGCTGTGCGGTCTGCAGATGGTTGTCAGCTATGGGCTGGGCGCTTACGTTGCGATTGACGGCTCGCTCTCTCTGGGCGATTTCATCGCCTTTCAGGCATTGATCATCTGGGTGATCTGGCCGATTCGGAACATGGGCAGGCTGATCGTCCAGATGTCACGGGCATTCATCAGCTTTAAACGAATTATGGAAGTTTTCTCGAATAAGCAGGAACCGCTTGATCAAGGGACAATCTTTCCAGACAGGGAGCCGGATGGCGAACTGGTTTTCAAGGACGTAAGTTTTTCCTATGACAATGAGCAAGAAACGCTGCATGAGATCTCTTTTAGAGCGGAGCCGGGACAGTCTATCGCGATTCTTGGGTCAACAGGCAGCGGGAAAACGTCGCTGATTAACTTGATTCCGCGCTTTTATGAATACACCAGCGGAAGCATCAAGCTGGATGGAAACGAGCTGAACCAGATCCCGCGCTCCTACCTGCGGCGGCATATCGGAATTGTCGAGCAGGAACCTTTCCTTTTTTCGCGCTCAATCGCGGAAAACATTGCCTATGGCAGCGGACGGGAAGTATCGCGAGAAGAAATCATTCAGGCAGCCAGAGCGGCAGCAATTCATGACAATATCATGACCTTTGAAAAAGGATATGACACATTAGTGGGCGAGCGGGGTGTGACGCTGTCTGGCGGACAAAAACAACGGGTGGCGATTGCGCGGACGCTGCTTAAAAATCCGAAGATTCTGCTGTTGGACGATGCGACCTCCTCCGTAGATATGGACACCGAAGTTGAAATCCATCAGGCGCTGCAGTCGCTGATGCATGAGCGTACCACGTTTATTATTGCGCATCGAATTCAGAGCATTATGAACGCAGATTTGATCTTGGTGCTCGACAAGGGCAGAATTGTTCAGTCGGGACGCCACGCAGAGCTGATCCGGCAGGACGGCATTTATCAGAAAATTTATCAGCTCCAGCTGCAGATTGAAGAAGCGCTGGGAAAGGAACTGGCAAGTGGCGGATAACTTTTTTGAAGAAGAAGATTTCGAAGGAAAATTTAACGGAAATATCTTCCGGAAGATATTCGAATTCGCCCTGCCTTACAAGGGCTGGTTCATCTTGTTTATCGTTTTCACTTTAGTCACCAGCGTCATGGATTCTTTGCAAGTTTACCTGAACAAGCTAACCATCGACAATGCGATAATTCCGGGTGACAAAGACAAGGTGCTCTATTATCTCGGTTTTTATGGGCTGACCGTGATCGTTCAGGCGGTGGGCGTGTTCAGCTTTGTCTACTTTGCTGGGATCATTTCTGAGCGAATTTGGTTTGACCTGCGTCAGCGCATGTTTGATCATCTGCAAAAATTATCACTTTCTTATTTTTCAGTGACGCCGGTCGGCTGGATCATGTCGCGGGTGAATTCCGACAGTCTAAAAATTGCGGATTTGATCACTTGGGGATTGGTGGATTCTTCCTTTTCAGTGGTAAACATCCTGATTTCCGGCGGCTTCATGCTCGCGATCAATTGGCGACTGGCGTTAATCGTTTTTGCAATTGTGCCTGTTCTGCTGTATGTTGCCTGGCAGTTCCGAAAACGGATTTTGAAAGAATTTCGCATAGCGCGGAAACTGAACTCAAAAGTTACCGGCGCTTTCAATGAAAACATCACCGGCGTCCGGGTCGTTAAAGCGCTGCAGCGGGAAAATGAAAATCTATCCGAGTTTAATGAGCTGTCCTACCCGATGTTTCAATCGGCTTATCGGGCAGCGCGGTTGAACGCCCTGTTTCTACCGTGCATTCAGCTTTTGTCATCTGTCGTACTGAGTGTTATCGTCTGGGCAAGCGACTGGCAGTTGGAATCGGGCTGGATGACGATCGGCGGCATTCAAGCGTTCGTCAATTATGTGACTTCGATGATGTGGCCGGTTCAGGATCTGGCGCGGGTATATGGCGAGATGCAGCAATCGATCGCGTCCGGTGAACGGATTTTTTCATTGCTTGAAACAGAACCAGCGATTGTCGATCAGCCGGATGCGTTTGCACCGGAAACCATTTGCGGTGAGATTGAATTTGACCATGTCACTTTCTATTATGATGACGGGGACGGCAAACCGGTGCTGAAAGATTTCTCGCTGCATGTCAAACAGGGCGAGACGATCGCGCTGGTTGGCTCGACCGGGGGCGGAAAATCGACGATTGTAAACCTGATGGCACGCTTTTATGAACCCAAAAACGGGGTCATCCGGGTCTGCGGGCGGGATTATCGGGAATACAAGATGGAAAGCATTCAGTCCCGAATTGGCATGGTGCTGCAGACGCCGCATCTTTTTTCAGGGACGATCCGGGAAAACATCCGTTATGGAAAACTCGACGCCAGCAGCGGAGCGATTGAAGACGCCGCTGTGCAGGCAGGCGCGGATCCTTTCATCCGGTCCCTCCCCAATGGCTATGAGGAACAGGTTGGCGAAGGCGGGAATTTGCTGTCTTTTGGGCAGAAACAGCTAATCAGCCTGGCAAGGGCGATCTTGGCTGATCCGGAAATCTTCATTATGGACGAAGCGACCAGCTCGGTTGACACCTTGACTGAAGATTTGATTCAGCATGGCATGGAATCAATGATGAAAGGGCGGACAAGCTTTATCATCGCACACCGCCTTTCGACGATTAAGCGGGCCGATCGAATTTTGGTGATCGAAGACGGGCAAATTCTTGAAGAAGGCTCTCATCAGGAGCTGCTGCGTAAAAAAGGAAAATATTACAATCTCTACACCCAGCAATTCCGGGCTGAAAAAGAAAAAGATTTAAAATTTCGCTCTGATTCAGATATCGCGTAGATCAGCGGAGCAAACGCTTCGTATTTCTGAATGAGAAATTGATACAGTACTGATTTCGGATTTAAACCAGTTTGATTTCAGGACATCTGAACATGTGTGATAAATTCCCCTCAATAATCTTGATTTCATCTCAAGATCACGCGGAAGAAATCGATTAATCCGACTTGTCTATACAAATACGCTGAAAAAGATATGACATTTTTCATGATTTGAAGTTGTTAGACAATAGCCAAAAATATTGCAAATTCCAGCTGTAAATGATAAACTGAAAGCACGAGCTGAAAGACTTAACGATTGTTTACCATGTAACCGGGGCAAAATGTGGACAAAAACCCCTCGTTCAAGGATGTGAAAGCTTCTGTAAACCATTTATGAACATAGAAAAGTATATAGGAGAAGAAGAATATGAGCGATAGAATGACATGTATGCCGTTTTCACAATTGATGACCTGGGTGTTCGATGAATATCGAAACAAAGGGACAGTATTTGGTGTGCATCGGCCTTATAAAGCAGTGCCGGAAAAAGCGCTTGAGCTTTTTGGAAATAAGTTGGAAACTCCCGTTGGCCCTGCGGCTGGTCCCGGAACGCAGCTGGCACAAAATATTATTGCTGCTTATTTTGCTGGCAGCCGTTTCTTCGAAGTCAAAACTGTCCAGATTATCGATGGCGAAGATCTGCCGGTTTCAAAACCATGCATCAATGCAGCGGATGAAGGCTATAACGTCGAATGGTCAACAGAACTTTATGTTCCTGAAGCCTTGGACGAATACATTAAAGCTTGGGTAATTCTGCATCTGATGGCGAAGGAAATGGGGTTGGGCGCTCAGGATGGTTTCCAATTCAACATGAGCGTCGGCTATGACCTGAAAGGTATTCAATCCGAAAAGATTAACACGTTCATCGATTCAATGATGGAAGCGAAGGACACCGAAAGCTTCAAGACAGCGATTGCTTTTGCAAAGGCAAATCTTGGAAAATTCAAGAACGTAACCGCCGCCGACATCGATGCGATCCCTTCGAAAGTCTGTTATTCGGCAACGATTTCAACCCTGCACGGCTGTCCGCCGCAGGAAATTGAATCGATTGCAAATTATCTGCTCACTGAAAAACATCTGCACACTTTCGTAAAGTGCAATCCGACCCTGCTCGGCTATGATTTCGCCCGCGAAATGGTTGACAAAATGGGCTACGACTACCTTTCATTTGGTCCATTCCATTTTGAAAATGACCTGCAGTACAAAGACGCGATCCCGATGTTCCGCCGGCTGATGGACTTAGCGGAGTCAAAAGGACTGGCGTTCGGAGTAAAAATCACGAACACCTTCCCGGTCGACATCAAACGCAACGAACTGCCCGGCAATGAGATGTACATGTCCGGCAAGTCGCTCTATGCGCTGTCAATTTCATTGGCTGCAAAGCTTTCGACCGAATTCGATGGCAAGCTGCGAATCTCCTATTCAGGCGGTATCGATGCCTTCAACATTAAGAAGGTGATTGAAGCCGGCGTCTGGCCGATTACAGTCGCAACGACCATTCTGAAACCAGGCGGTTACCAGCGCTTCGAACAGCTGGCAGAGATTGCCGAGACAATCGGCGGAAAGCCTTTCACTGGCATTGATGTCGCTGCGCTGAATAAAGTTGCGGAGAGCGTGACCAAGGATCAGCATTATCTGAAGTCCGCCAAATTCCCGCCGTCACGGAAGAACAATCGGAAAGTGCCTCTGCTCGATTGCTACACAGCTGGCTGTGAAGAAGGCTGCCCGATTCATCAGGACATCCCAACTTACATTCACCTCGCCGGTGAAGGAAAATATAAAGAAGCGCTGAAAGTGATTCTTGACAAGAACGCATTGCCATTCATCACTGGAACGGTTTGCGCGCATCCTTGCATGACCAAATGTGTCAGAAATCATTATGAAGAGCCGGTAAACATCCGGGGCGTCAAACTCGATGCGGCTGAAAAAGGATTTGAAGCGGCTTTGATAGACCTGAAGCCGGTCGCCCATCTGCAGATGGAAGTTGCAGTGGTTGGCGGCGGTCCTGCCGGGATCGCGGCAGCATACTATCTGGCACGCGGCGGCGCAAAAGTGGCATTGTTTGAAAAACGACCGGCACTGGGCGGAATTGTCAACTGGATCGTTCCGGATTTCCGAATTGATGCAACCACCGTAGAAAAAGACGTTGCTTTCATTCGCCAGCTGGGTGTTGAGATTCATACCAACACCGAAATCAAATCAATTAAAGATTTGAAAGCAGGCGGCTATGACGCGGTTGTCCTGACTGTCGGTGCTTTTGAACCCGGAACGCTGGAAATTGAAGGCAGTGAACCGATTAACTCAATCGCATTTTTGGAAGAGTTTAACAAGTCCAAAGGCACTGTGAAGCTTGGCAAGAACGTGGTTGTCATCGGCGCCGGGAATACAGCGATGGACGTTGCTCGCGCTGCGAAGGTTAACGAGGGCGTTGAAAATGTTTATCTGGTCTATCGCCGGACGAAACGCTACATGCCGGCGGACGAGGAAGAACTGTTAATGGCAATTGAAGACGGCGTCGAATTTAAAGAACTGCTGGCTCCGGTCAAACTTGAAAATGGGCAGCTGATTTGTGACGAAATGCAGTTAGGCGAATATGACAAGTCCGGACGGCGGGGTGTTGTCCCGACCGGAAAGACCACCATGGTTCCGGCTGATTCAATCATTGTGGCAGTCGGTGAATCAGTTCCGACTAAGTTCTATCAGAATAACGGGATCGCAGTCGATGCGAAAGGCCGCCCGATGGTCAACTCTGAAACGCTCGAAACGAGTATCAAGGGCGTGTATATCGCCGGTGACGGTCTCTATGGACCGGCAACGATCGTTGAAGCAGAACGCGACAGTATGCAGGCTGCAAGTGCCATTCTGGCTGCTGCAGTGACGAACAAGCTGGACATTCCAACGCCGAAGGATCAAATCTTCGATAAGCGCGGAATTTTGGCCGAAGAAAAAACTGACAAGCATGAGATCGTCCGTTGTCTGTCCTGTTCAACTGTTTGCGAGAATTGCGTAGAAGTCTGCCCGAATCGCGCGAACATTTCGATTGACGTTCCCGGCCGCGATATGGCACAGATCGTTCATGTGGATTACATGTGCAACGAGTGTGGCAACTGCGAAACTTTCTGCCCGTATGACAGTGCCCCGTACAAGGAAAAATTCACACTCTATGCCAACGAGAAAGATATGGCTGACAGTGAGAATGAAGGGTTTGTCGTGTTGGATCCGGCTGCAAAGAAATTCAAAGTCCGGCTGCTTGGACGCGAATCGGTTGTCTCCAGTGCAAGCGAAGAAGTTCCGGCTGGATTGTATGACCTGATGTGCGCCGTTTGTGATCAGTATGCGTATCTGATCTTCGGATAATATCGTAGTCAAGCGCAACATTTTATCATAAGGAAAGGGCGTCCTGATTTCCAGGGCGTCCTTTTTTCTTTATTACTATGGATAGGGTGAAATAAAAGCCCCCATCAAATTCGATGCAAGACTATTTTGAGCCATTTTTGACTGGTTTGGCTGCGGGTGCAACTGGGGCGGAAAGACGAAACTGAAAACACCAGTAAGGAAAAACTTGCGAAGATTTAATGTGGATAGACGGCGTCCTTACAATTCAGAAATTCAAAATCAGCTGACGGATACGGTTTTCGAGATTGACTAAACATTACTTGCAAAATATTTCACTGAATTAAAAGACATTTTCCTGTCATAAACTAAAAATATTAATCTGTAATAAACCCTTGCCAAAATAGAAAAAGACATATATAATTCTGCCATTATTCAATTTACGGGACGGCGTCCCGAAAAACAGGACGATAAAAGTGAAGCAGAACGACAGCTATATCAAACGCCTTTTTACGTTAATAGACTGTTTTGCGGAAGCAAAAACAGATTTAGGCGTTCGAGAAGTCTCGCGGAACCTGAACATTTCAAGAAGCGCGACCGGAAGAATGATGAAGGATTTAAAGGAAGAGGGCGTTTTGACCCAGGATCCTGACACAACCCTTTATTCTCTGGGGGCACGTGTTTTGAAATGGGCGGGCGGATATCTTGAGACGTCGGATTTATGCAAACGGTCGCTGCCATACATGCGTCACCTTTTCAATGAGACGAATGAATCCATCAGCCTCTATGCAATCGAGGGGAACGAACGCGTTTGTGTTGAGCGCTTCGAGAGCCTGCAAAACGTGCGCATGGTTGAAGAAATCGGACAGCATTTTAAACTCTATGCTGGTTCGGGCGGCAGAGCGATCCTGGCTTTCATGCAGCCGGCAGAAATTGAACGAATCCTGGAAATTGCCCGGCAGGAAATTCAGGAAACGGGTTCTCAGATTGACTTATCTGAAATCCATGAGCACTTGAATGATATCCGAAAGTTGGGATATTCCCTCAGCCATGGGCAATGGCTCAGCGGTGCGTCGGGCATTGCAGCGCCTATTTTAGGGGAGTCCGGGCTGCCGCTGGGGTCTGTTTCAATTTCAGGTCCGACCGACCGCTTTTTAGACCCGGTAAAAATTGAGAAGTATAAAAATCTCCTGCTTTCGAATATGCGGGAGCTTTCAAGAGAGATGGGTTTCGAATCATAAAATTTAGAATTGCACTCCAAACCAAATTGTCAACGTGACAAAAGGAGAATCGTATGAGTTTAATCGACAGAATTGAAGTAAATGTAAGCATTTGGCGGGAACGAGTAGCCCGTTTGATGAAAGAGCATGGGGATTTTGTAATCGCCAATGTGACCGTTGAACAGATCTTTTCTGGTATTCGAGGCGTGCCAATTCAGGTAAGCGATATCTCCTACGTCGACCCGGCAAAGGGTATCCGTTACCGCGGCTATTCGATTAATGAGACAATTTCTCTTTTACCGAAGCTGACTGGGACGGTTTATCCGCTGAGCGGCGGGCTGTATTATTTTCTGATGGGTAATGAGCTGCCGACGCTAGAAAAAGCGCTTGAGATTGAAGATGAGTGGAAAGCGCGCTCTAAAGTGCCGGATTATGTTTTCCGGGTAATTGATTCATTTCCTGAGAATGGATCAACGATGGCGATGTTTTCTGCTGCCGTCCTGTCGATGTCATCTGATTCAAAATTTGCAAAAAGCTATCAGGAACTGCTGATCAAGTCAGATTATTGGAAGATGACACTGGAAGACAGCCTCGATTTGACCGCGCGCACGCCGCAAATCTGCGCCTATATCTATAATAAAAAATATCGCAACAACCAACAGATTGAACCTGATCTGTCACTGGATTATGCAGCGAACTTCGCCCACATGATCGGCAAGGGTGATGATCCGCAATACGCCGACATGATGCGGCTGTTTATTCTGCTGCACGCAGACCATGAGAATGCCAATGTCAGCGCTCACACCGCGCATTTGGTCGGCTCCGCGCTGTCGGATGTGTATTTATCCTGCTCAGCCGGTTTGAATGGCCTGGCAGGCCCGCTGCATGGGCTTGCGAATCAGGAATGCTTCAATTGGCTGGTCAAACTTTATGATTATTTTGGCGGAGTGCCGACAAAAGAACAAACCGAAGAATATATCCACAAGACTTTGGACGAAGGCAAAGTGATCCCCGGATATGGGCATGCAGTTCTGCGCTGCATCGATCCGCGCTTTGAGGCTGAACGCGTCTTCGCACAGAAACATTTTCCAGATGATGAATATTTTCGGACAGCGATGGTTGTGTTTGAAACCGCACCGGATATCCTCAAAGCGACCGGAAAAGTGAAAAACCAGTGGCCGAATGTGGATGCTATGAACGGCGTGCTCCAGCATCATTATGGCATTACTGAATCCGACTATTATACGGTTCTGTTTGGACTCAGCCGGATGCTGGGCTTCACCTGCCACGTGGTTTGGGCACGCGCAGTCGGAAAGCCGATTGAACGGCCAAAAGCGTTGACGACACGCTCGTTGGAAGCGATGATTTCTGAAGACATTGAAAGCATCAGCGAATTGAAAACGAAGAAGGCAGAAACGTCTGGATGAGCGAAAAAATCGCTGATTATTCGTGACGGATCGCTGAAATGAACAAAAAGACGATTGTTTCCCGGATCGGGATGCGAACATGGAAATCTGTGATTTCCGTTGGCTTGACCGCAGCTTTGTTCCGGTATGTGCTGCATGCAACCCCGTTTTTCGGCTGCATCGGTGCGGTGGTTGCGGTAGGGCGAACCCGCCGGGATTCAATCGAAAACATGATCATTCGGAACTTGGGCACCGCAGTAGGCGGGATCATGGGGATGATCATGGTGTTTCTGACCGATAACGTTTTCATCGAAGCGCTCGGGATCATTCCAATTATTTACACCGCGCAGTCCTATGGCAGATCAGAATCGATCATCCCGGGCTGCATCGTTTATTTTGCAACAGTCTATCTGACTGATCCGGCATTGGCGCATAATTACGCTTTTGAACGAATTCTGCATACATTGCTCGGCTCAGTTATCGGATTTTTGGTGAATATCTTGCTTTGGTCGCCGAAAGAAAATGATCCTCAGCCGGACGATTTATCTGAGGGACAGTGCGAGTGAAGGTTGTCAGGCAGTTAATCCGGCGCTGACAGCTATTTCCTGAATTTGAGAAGTGACTTCCTGCCGGCGTTCGATCTGAATTTCGAGCGATAATTCTTCGATCAGATCTTCCGTGTTCGATTTGGCTTCTTCAAGCAGACGGAAACGAATGGTATTTTCTGCGATCATCGCTTCTAAAATCAGCTCATAAAACCGGATTTTCAGCAAATGAATTTCAATTGATTTGAGCATTTCCTGCGGATCGCCTTCTATGATCGGCGGCGGCCAGGGGAGTTCGCGCTCATCCGAATAAACCGGCTCGAGCATTTCCGGCAGAAAATTCGTGATGACCGGGGCATGATGATTGCGTTTGGATTTACGGAAGGAAAGCACATCAACCGACGTTAAGCGCTCGTCCCGAATGTCTGACAGCCATTTGTCGATCAGGCTGCTGGCAACGTCGTAGCGCGGTTTGGTTCCATGAACGATCGAACCGAAATCGTCGAATGAAATCTTGGAAAACCGCATTAGAGAATTCAATCGGGTGCCAAAGGCAATCACACGGGTTTTATCACTGGTAGAATCCAGCCATTCCTGAGTTTTAGCGATCAGCTGTTTGTTATAGGTTCCGCAGATACCTCGGTCGCTACCAAAAACGACTAACAGCCGGAAGCCTCTTTGATCTTCAACCGGCATTTTGCGTTTATTAATGTCTGAGGATTGGCTTTGAAGTTTCTTCGATGCTTTGAGCAGCGAGTCAATCGTTATAAAGTCCTTTTTATATTGCTGCAGGATTTCAACGCGGTTGGTTGCCAGCTGCATGTTGCTCATTGAAAGCACGCGCATTGAACTGACCAGCGGCTCAATCGCCTGCAGGTTTTCCAACCGTCCTTTGATGCGTTCGCTGTTATCAGACATGGACGAAAATCAGCTCTTTTCTAAGCGATCCAAGTCCCAGACGAACGTCACAGACCCGCCCAGCATGAAATCACTGGAAGGAGTCAGCGTCTCTCCCTCTTCTGAATGAGAGACGTTGAGAGCCTGTGAACGGGAAGTGCAGTTCGCTTTCACGATTTTCAGCACATCATCGACAGATTCATCTTCAACCGCGACAAAAATCGAAATCTGACTCTGCCGCAGCATGCCTCCGCGTGTGTCTGAATAAGTTGCCATGTAACCAGCGTTAACCAATGCATTGAGCACGTTTTCAGCCGATCGTTTGGCAATCACTGTCATGATCATTTTCATAAATATCAGCCTTTTATTCCAGTTCCATTTCTTTTTGTTTCAATTCCCAGGAACTGACGATCTTGTTCAAAGATTCGTTGAGCAATTTTTTTGATTCGTTGTTCAGCACTTTCTGGTACTTGATAGCATCAATCAGCTGCGGTTCCTGCTTATGGAGATAGGTCAGGATATCCTTTGAAAACGAAGCGATCTCGGCGATCGGCACCCGATCCATAAAATCATTGGTGATCGCGTAAAACAAAATCACCTGATCAACCATCGCCATCGGCTTATGGGCGTCTTGATTCAGCAGTGCCTGCAGCCGCAGTCCGCGGTCAATCTGGCGCTGTGTGGTTTCATTCACTTCGGTACCGAACTGAGCAAAACGGGCAACTTCCTCAAACTGGGAAAGCTCAAGTTTTAATGCCCCCACAACGGATTTCATGGCAGCTTCCTGAGCCGACCCGCCGACGCGTGAAACGGACTTTCCGATGTTGATCGCCGGTTTATTTCCCTTGTTGAATAAATCCGCGTCGAGGACAATCTGGCCATCCGTGATGGAAATCAAGTTGGTCGGGACATAGGCGGAAATATTGCCCTTCTGGGTCGAAACGATGGGCAGGGCTGTAATCGAGTTCCCGCCATGAAAGTAGTTCAGTTTGCAGGCGCGTTCCAGCAAGCGGGAGTGAAGATAGAAAATGTCCCCTGGGTAGGCTTCCCGTCCTGGCGGTCTGCGCAACAGCAGACTCAATTCACGATAGGAATCAGCGTGTTTGGTCAGGTCATCATAGACAATCAGAGAATCCATCTCCTGATCAAGGAAGAATTCGGAGAGCGAAGCGCCGGAATAAGGCGCGATATAACGCAGTGCTGGCGGATCATCCGGACTGGCGATGATGACCGTAGTTTGCGGCATCACACCGCCTTTTTCAAGAATTTCGATCGCGGAGAGAACAGAAGTTTTCTTTTGCGAAATGGCAACATAAATGCATTTCACGTCCGTGCCGCGCTGACTCAGGATTGTATCAAGTGCCAGCGTAGTCTTCCCAGTCTGCCTGTCTCCCAAAATAAGTTCGCGCTGCCCTCTGCCGATTGGAATCAGCGCGTCGATCATCTTTGTACCGGTGTAGAGCGGTTCATTGACCGGTGACCGGTCGACGACGCCAGGAGCAAGCCGTTCAATCGGACGGAATTCTGACGGCAGGATAGCCCCTTTATCATCGAGCGGTCTGCCTAATGGGTCAATAACACGTCCGAGGAACTGCAGACCGACCGGAATGCGCAGGCGCTTGCCTGTCGCAATCGCTGTGTCGCCGCCGCGGATCCCCTGATCCGGACCGAGCAGGATCACGTCAACATGTGAACGATCCAAATTCAGCACCATGCCCTGAACGCCGCTTGGGAAAGTGACCAGCTCTTCAAGCTGAACATCCGGCAGCCCGGACAGGGTCGCGACACCGTTTCCGATATGCATGACCGTTCCGATGCTTCGGAAAATGATCTGGTGATCGATTCGAGCCGATGTTTCTTGAATCTGGTTCAGCAGAAATTCCGTCTTTGGAATCGGAATTTTATCCTTATGGCGCTGTTTCAGATCAGCCATCACAGATTGAGTGAATTTCCCGGAGTCAATCCTTAATGGGTTTTCGTCAACCAGTCTCTGCTTCAGATTTTCAGCAGTTGTTTTTTGGATTTCTTCAATCGTCGCCATTTTCATCCAAATACAAATCTTCCAAAGATTTTTCCACGTCTGTCTGAATCAGTTTTAATTGACTGTTGACGCTGTTTTCAATAATCTGATCACCGATCAGCACTTTAATGCCTGCAATCAGACTTTCATCGATCCCAATTTCGAGGCTGACATCATTATCTGCCAATGCGCTGAACGTGCGGATCAGATTTCCCTGCTGTTCCATTGTCAGCGGGATCGGTGTCGTCACTTCGACAACTGGAGTTCGGTCTGAGAGCGATTCACGGATGATATTGACGCGGTGCATGTCGGTTTTTCCCAGATCCCAAATCTTTGTTGCCAATTCTGAGACGAGGCTGTTGTGAACCTCAACCGGCAGCACTTTTTTGACCGTTTCGGAAGAGAGCTGCATGATGACATCAACCATCTTGCTTTGCTGCTGCTGCAGATCGACGAGCTGATCTTTTCGGGCTTCTTTCATTGCGTCCTGAAGGATCTGATCAGCTTCTTCCCGGGTTGCGTCCAGCAAGTCCTGTTGAAGGACACGGTTATGCTCGTAAGTTTCGTCAGCAATCGTCTGCAGTTCCTGGTCGAAGTTTGCCAGTCTGGATTTAATATTTTTCAGGTCTTTTGCAGCTTCAACCTGATCGTTCTCGATCTGAGTGATTAGTTTCGCC
>DHPK01000009.1:63073-74743 GCA_002407845.1 Leptolinea sp. UBA5366
GAGTGATTAGTTTCGCCTTCTTCCGTGCTTGTGCTTCCGATTTTTTTACGATCGGTTTGAATACGAGATAATTCAAAATCACAGCAACGATAATAAAGTTGACCGTTTGCCAGAGGATTGTGCTCCAATCAATTTCGAGCATCGATTACCCTCCGAAAAATGTTGTCATCAATGGGTTGGCGAAAATGAGAATCAAAACGACCAGGAGAACGTAAATATTTGTTGTTTCACAAAGCGCCATCGCAATGATCATTCCCATCCGCAGCGGTCCAGCTGACTCGGGCTGGCGTGCCATGCCTTCGAGCGCTTTAATCGCCGCTTTCCCTTCCATGATTGTTGGGGTGATGGTTCCAATAGAAATCACGAAACCTGAAACGATGATAGTAATGATAGTTGCGAGTTGACCTGGGTCGAGATTTGCCATAATTGCTTTCCTTTCTATGCGTAACTGCTTTTTGATTTTTTCTTTTTTTGCGGAACTTCAGACATTTCTATCGCTGATGAAATGTAGAGAGATGCTAAGGTTGTCATGATGAACGCTTGCAGGACACCTGAGACAAGGCTAATTGCCATCATTGGAATTGGGACGATGATCGGAATCAGCGAAAAAACAATCGCTACGATCAGATCACCGCTCATGATGTTGCCAAAAAGCCGGAGCGTCAGCGAGAGCGTGCGGCTAAAGTGCCCCAGTAATTCAAGCGGGAAAAGCCAGACGGGGTCCGAAAATGACTTGAGATAGCCCCAAAGACCTTTCTGACGGATGCCATAAAAATGGACCGAAAAGAAGATGATCATAGCCAGCGCGAATGTAGTGTTTACGTCGGCTGTCGGAGAAATCAACCCCGGAATGATCGACATGGTATTTGCAATCAGAACAAATAAAAATAGCGTTCCCAAGACAGGGATATAGGGGATCAGGTTATCAGTGTTCAAAACTCCGCCGATGATTCCGTAAATGGCTTCAAGCGTGGTCTCGAGCATATGCGGCATCTTCTTCCGAAGCAGAAGGGTGACTGTCAGAATCAGTAAAATCATGATCCAGGTGTGGATCACGGTGTCCCGAATCGGCATGCCTAAAATATTGAACACTTTGTGGTTGATTACATCCATTCTTTAATTTTCCTCGTTTTGTTTCGGCGGTGTCTGCGATTTTTTCTTTAATGCAACTCTTAAGACCAAAATAAAGTGCGTGATGCTGAAAACAATCACAAACAATACGCCATAAAACGCGTTCATTTTGATCGCGATGAATATCAGGATTGCCATTCCAAGCAGTCTGCCAACCAATCCTCCCAGCATTTTTATCAGGAGGCTCGAAGTGGAGTCAGGCTGCATCATAGAAGCGCTTTTGGTGATCATCCACATGTAGGCGAATGCGGCGCCAATGCCAAGCGCAATCCATAAAATGACGTAAAGCGGGTTCAGAGCTCGAATCAGTTCCATAAATTAGTGAAAGTAAAAATCTTCCTCCTCATCGTCATCTTCATCCTCTTCAAGCAAGGCGCGTTCTGCATAAATATAGCGAATCACGAAATATGCAGCTGCCATAATGCCGAGAACTAGCAGGATCATGGTCAGGTAAATACCGGAATCGAATTTCCTGTCCAAGTAATTCCCGAGAATGGCTCCGCCAACAATCGGTATGGCAATTTCCCATCCCAGACTAGAGGCGCGTAAATCCTGACCGGTCAATTTTGATGAATCATCATACTTATTTTTTATCTGATCATTCGTTTCGTCATCCATTTTTGGGTGGCGCTTCCTCTCAAACTCAACTGGTGGTCAGAATTTTGACCAAGTTTTTTTCAACCGTTAGAATACCGGCTGCAACTGCTAACTTTTTTCTTTCACCGTTCTGAGTGCAAATCAGCTCGCCTTTTGCTGAAGACGCAACAAGCGGTGCGTGGCCGGGCAGGATGCCCAGCAGCATTCCGTTTTCCAAACGGATATTGACCGAACTGACCCCTTCCAAATCGATCTCAACGCCGGATGGTGAAAAGACCTTGAGTGAAAGAAGATCATCCATTCGCGTTTTCTTCGTCGAGTGCGGTCAGCTTTTTTGCTTTTTCTAGCATGTCTTCAATCGTCCCGACCATATAAAATGCCTGCTCAGGATAATCATCATATTTCCCTGCAAGAATTTCTTCAAAGCCTCGCAGTGTGTCTTCGAGCGTTACGAGGACCCCTTTGTTGCCGGAATAAATTTCGGCAGAGAAAAATGGCTGTGTCATGAAACGCTGCAGCCGGCGCGCGCGAATGACAGTCTGCTGATCTTCGCGGCTCAATTCTTCCATACCAAGGATCGCAATCAAGTCCTGGAGCTCTTCAAAGCGCGCAATCATTGCTTTCACCTGCGTGGCGATCCGGTAATGGCGCTCTCCGACAATATGCGGAGCGAGCAGGGTTGAAGTTGATTCGAGCGGGTCGATAGCAGGATAAATTCCAAGGCTGACCAGCCGGCGCGATAAAACTGTGGTGGCATCCAAGTGCGAGAAAGTCGCAGCAACGGCAGGGTCGGTGATATCATCGGCTGGGACGTAAACAGCCTGAATCGAGGTTACTGATCCTTTGCTGGTCGAAGCAATTCTTTCCTGAAGCGATCCCATTTCTGAATCAAGCGTTGCCTGATAACCCATTTCACTGGGCAGCCGCCCTAAAAGTGCGGAAACTTCGGAACCTGCCTGAATGAAACGGAAGATGTTGTCAATGAAAACCAGCACCGGACGCTGCTCCTGATCGCGGAAATATTCTGCCATGGTCAGCGCAGTATATGGCAAACGCAGACGAGCGCCGGGCGGTTCGTTCATTTGCCCGAACGCTAAAATTGTTGAATCAATCAGTTTTTGCTCATTCAGTTCGAGCCATAAATCATTTCCTTCACGGCTGCGTTCCCCGACACCGGCGAACAGCACGATGCCGTCATGCTGACGGATTGTGTTCCGCATCAACTCGATCATCAGAACGGTTTTCCCGACTCCCGCGCCGCCAAACAGTCCAATTTTCCCGCCACGCGGATAAGGCGTCAGCAAGTCGATCGTTTTGATGCCGGTCACGATTGGCACGTCACTGGTTTGCTGTTCTGTCAGTGAGGGCGGTTTGGAATGGATCGGACGGAATTGTTTGAATTCTTTTTCAGGCTTGTCATCGATCGGTTTTCCCAGAACGTTGAAGAGTCTGCCGAGAGTTTCCCGTCCGACAGGCACTTTGATCGGTGCGTTGATATCCTCGACCAGCATGCCGCGCTTGAGACCGGCAGTGCCGCTCATCGCGACCGTTCGGACGACATTCGTGCCGACATGCTCCTGAATTTCGAGCGTGAGGTCACCTGCGTTCGGGCGATGGACGATTAACGCATTGTGGATGCTGGGCAGATTTCCGGATGGAAATTCAACGTCAACAACAACGCCGACAACCCGTACGATATAACCTGAATTAGAATGACCCTGATTGATATTCTCCAAATTTCTTTCCTAATTATGAATTTGTCTGGTAAATATAAAAATTAATAATGACGTAATTATACAGGATTGACTTGGAAAAAGCAAAAATATAAGAAAACATTAACAAACCCTTGTAATCTTTTGAAAAAAACAAAGAAATATTTTTCGAATAATTCGTTCTCTTTCTGTCAGGCTATTTTTAAAGTTGATGAATCTAAAAAAGCGGTTGACATGAACAGGTTGATTTTGTTCCTCAACAATAACCTGCAATAAATGCGCGTAGCCATTCAGGACTGACAAAAAGTACGAAGTTCAGAATTTGTTAAAACTAAAATGTCAAAGGCTGTCCACGGGTGGAAATCCTACCTCATATTATTTAACGAAACGGATGGGGTGATTCAACCGGATGGGATTATTTTTTCAAATAAAAATAGCGGCCGCCGAAGAAAAGACCGCCTGCAATCACTGCGAAAAAGAGGGCGAAAATGATCACAGTTTTTGCGTTCGATTCAGGCAGATGGGAGCCTGGCACGGGCGTTCGGGTCGGGGTAACACTTGGGAGGGGCGTCAGACTGGCAGTATGCGTCGGCAGTGGCGTCTCAGACGGGAGCGGAGTCAGAGTCGCAGGGACGGTAACTGTGGCTGTGACTGGAACAATCAGACGCCAGCCGGTACTGAGCGTTGTATCCTCGGTCAAGCCGTTCCAGCGCATCAAATCCTGAATCGTCGTTGCCCAGAGTTTTGCAATGCTGTAAAGAGAATCCCCTTCTGTAATGACATGACGGTAATTCCCTTCAGCGTCTGCCGTCGGGAAGACGAAGGGCACTGCCGTCGAGGTTGGTGCAGTCATGCCCGCTTCCGGAATCAGGAGCTTCTGTCCGAGATGCAGCGACTCAATGTCAACAATGTTATTCCAGGCAGCGATCTCTTCGATAGTCACTTTATATGCGGTCGCGATTGACCATAAGCTTTGTCCGTTCTCGACAACATGAAAGATTTTGCCATCCGCGTCAGGTGAGGCAATTTTCACGTTAGCAATGATTTGAGCCATGTCAATGACACGCGGTGCAGCGACCGATCCGCCGCTGGTGCTGCCGGATTGAGATGAAGCGCTCGCTGCTGAAAAACCGCAGCCTTTGCTGTCGCCCGGGTAGGCTGCCTGCACAACATAGTAAGTGCGGCCGTTTACCTCGGCAACCCCAGCGCCGATATGACAGTAAGAGGGGTTGGTGGCAGGGATCATGTGATCAAAATCAGCCCAAGAAGCTTGAATATTAGCAAGCGTCGTCGGCCCCATCATGAAGTTTTCGGTTGCAAATGCACGGTTGCCGTTGTTATATCCGAACTGCGAAACCCGTCCGCTGACATCTCCGATGTGCCACATCATGCTGTTTTGAGCCATCACGGCAGCTGTATTCTGCGCGCATGCCATCAGCGATGAATCGACTGACAAAGTGCCCAGCCCGTTGGCAGCCCGCATCCCGTTGATCAATCCGATCAAATCAGAAGGTGTGACTGTGTTTTGGGCTGAGGCGATTCTGATGGAATGCAAAGACAAGAAATCAGCCCGATCACTGCGGCTCAGGCTGATTGCGAAAAGTCCAAGTAAAAACCAGAAAAAGCGTTTGCGCATTCCGATGGGGAACGGGCTCCTTAGAGGATCGGCGCCTGGTCTGACAGCCGTGGAATTTGAATGATGATCATGTCATCTAAATCGCTGCCGCCGTTTGCCTGAACCTCGAATGTGTAGGTTAAGCTCTGGTCGTGATAGCCATAATTGCTCAGCTGGATGTTCCAATCAGAGGTGAATCCATCATTAAATTCCTGAGTCTCAGTCACGATTTGAGGATTCAGACCCTCCGCCTGGACGTACAAGCGCACGTCACAATTGCAGTTCGGCGCGTTGGGCGGACAGGAAAGAGACGCCCGCATCCAGGTACCTTTGCTGACCATCACAGGTCCAAAAGTCACCCGGGTTGTCCCATTTTCGGTCAAAGGAGGTGCGATGATGATGGATGGCTGTCCGGCATAATTGCTTTCGACCGTCGGGCTTTGGGAATAATAGGCAACGCCTCTGCCCGAGGTGCGATCCGATGACCCGCAATAAAACAGTCCCGAGTCATCTTCGCAAATTGCACCGCCGAGGTTTTCATAAAAATTGTATTCTTTGCCGACTTTGAATTTTGAGGATAGCGGATAGCCTTCAGCTGATTTTCCGCCCTTGAAAATCGTTCCATCTGGTGCTTTCAAACCCCAGTAAGTTGCGTATTCTTTGTTTTCCTGCGGGGCAGTCAATTTTACCGATGCGACGGTTGATTCGTTTGGTTTGAGCAGTTTGTCGGAAGTGAAAAGAGGGAATTCCTTGGCAGTGGCGACATTATCGCCAGAGAGGTAGACAATGCTGTAGGCGCGTGTCCACTCGCAGGTACCCGTATTAATGATGTACCAAGACTTGGTGAAAGTCGTGCCGGGCAGCGTCATCGTCCCATCCGGGAAAGTCACATCCGAGAGAAATTCAAATTGGTTGATGCAGTTATCGAGCGTGTGGCTGCCGATCGAAAGGGTTGGTGTCCCAACGATCTCGGGCTGTGAAATTTCCTGCTGCGCTTTTTCATAAACGGCAGTGGAAAGTGCGTTGAGTTTCACATCCATTTCATAAGCGATTTGCGTATTCTGAGCCATTTGTGACTGTTCCAGCGTCTGACTGTTGACGTAAAGTCCGCTGTTTAATGCGGTGTCGATCCCCGCCTGAATGGTTGCATCCAGGTCAATGGTTGTCGGTGCGTTTTCAGTGCAGCCGGATAAAATCACTGTCAGAATTGTTGCAATGAGGATAAGTCGCTTCATTTTACCTCCACTTTGACCCATATCGGTTTGTCACGGTTTTTTCCGGCTCCAAACCGGATTCCAGAAGGACTTTGCAGCAGCCAGTAGCCGGCATAAGACCCTTTTTCAGTTGGCGCTGTCATGTAGACAGATATTTCTATTGTATCATCTGGTTTTGCAAGTATTTCAGCCGGGAACGCAGTTTGTTCGAGCGCCGACATGCGATCCCCTTCAGCGAAAATGATTGAGTAGCGATCGTTCCAGGTGCAACTGCCGATGTTTTGGATTTTCCAAGTCTTTGTAAAAGGTTTTCCCGCCAGTACTTCGGTCTTGTCCGGGATTGAAATGTCTTCAATAAATTTGAGCTCATCGATGCAGGCAGGCTGCGTTTCCTGAATGACCCCACTGTCTTTTTCCCGGATTGAGTCCGGAATCGAAGTGATCGCCCGCGGCGTCTGCGCGCCGGTTGGCTGGATTTCCATCTCGACAGTTGGCTCTGCCGTATCAATTCGGATCGCCGCTTGACGTTCTTCTAATGCATCAATGCGCGAAGAGACATCAAACATGATCTGAGTGGAAGCTTTTGCGACTGCGTCATCGACCATCCAATAAACGGTTTTCTCGATATCCGGTGTCGGTAGCTGCGCTTGCTGCGGGATCAAATTGCATCCAGCCATCACGGTAGTCAGGATCAACAGTATTGCAAAGGCGGTAGGACTGTGTCGTTTCATTCTTTCACACGATAGATTTCAACACCGGTCGCTTTCGTGAACCGGACGGCGGACGTCTTTTCAACGCGAACGCGAGTCGCTGAGGCAAGCGGATGACTCAGACATATTCGGAGGATGTCTGCCGCGAATGCTTCGAGCGTTTTTCGCTGATTTGCTTCAGCCAAAGCAAGAATGTCTTTGGTCAGCCGGCTGTAGTCAATGCAGTCGTCAAGATCATCGGAAGCACCTGCCTGACTCAGATCAGTTTCAAGTTCAACATTGATCAGCACGTCCTGCGGGCGTTCGCGCTCTTTTTCAGATATTCCGATTCGAACCCGTGCCAGCAAGTCTGTGACAAATACTTTATCCAACTTTATCCCTCTCCCCCATCGGATATTGTGATTTCCGGGGTTGTCATTCTGCAAAAGTCAAGTTCATGCGTGTCATAGCGGTCATTGGTCATTTCATTATTTTCAAGCGAGGCAACCGGTTCATAGTCACTGCGGCACTTTACTTCAAATTGATAGCCTTCGGTGATTGCCATGATTTTCAGGTCCGTTGTTTTCAGCACGATATCAGTGCCTGGTTTTACGTAAGAGAGATTGGGGCTAATAGAATTGACATGAACCAAAACGAGACCTTTGCCGTCCTGCCAGAGGCGCATGTTGCCGTATCCATAAATGTCGCTGTATTGTCTGCTGGCTGCTTCGGCGCTCATGTCTTTGTTGCTGATCACGTCGCCGAGCATCGTGACGTTCAAGACGTAGATATTGCTGTCAATTTTCTTTCCCATTGTCTTCTGGCTGAATCCGCTGTCACTGATGCGTGTCTGACAGCCGGCGAGCAGCAGCACTGCAACGAGAATCAGAATCAGAAAAACCAATTTTTTCTTATAAGCTTTCATTTCAAGTCCTCCAATAATCAACAGTCCGCAATCTTCTTTACCCAGACAGACCGGCCATTCCGACCTCGTTGTCCGGACAGAGTTCAAACTTGGTTAAGTGTATCTGAAAAAGAAGGAATTTCATTGACTGAAATTTACAAATATTAAACGGGACGTAACAAGATCGATAATATTAAATTCGCCGCCTATAAGGCCGCATCGCTTTTCGATATAATAGACTTTAAATGATGGACGAACGGCAAAAAGTTGGGAACGAATACAGCTCGCTGACAGTTTTAATCCTGCTGATTTATGTTTTGGCAACATTTATTTCAGGCAGCGTGTTGACTATTCCGATTCGGATCGGCGGGTTCTTGCTGGTATTAAATTGGAAGATGATCGATCTGGTGGCACCGGCAGCCGGTTTGCTGGCAGGGATTGGCACCTATGAGATGATCAGCCGCAGATCTCTGAAGCCATTTCGGGAAAAATTGCTTCACACGATCATCCCATTTGTGACGACTTTGGCGCTTGGAATCATTCTGCGAAATTTTGGCGTGTCTGCGGGCTGGGCTGTCAGCCTTGTGCTGGGTGGACTGCTGCTTTATCTGGTCTTCATGTCCGAATGCATCGTCTGTGATCCGACCGATCCGCGCATGAGTTTTGTGCGTATTCTGTTAACAGCTTTGGCATACACGACTTTTCTGATCATTGCAGTAGGGGTGCGCGTTAATATTTCACGGCTTATAATTGAAATTCCGATCGTCCTGCTGGGAGCTTTTATCCTCTCGATGCGGATTTTCACCCTTCAGGAATCGGGCGGGTACGTCGAAATAAAAGCTGGAGCCGTTGCGCTGCTGCTTTCTGAGGCAGCTGCAGCCTTGCACTATTGGCCGATCAAATCGTTGTCTTACAGCATCGTTTTGATCTTTTTTTTCTACATACTGACCAGCGTGATTCTGGTTTTGCCGCGGAAAAGCAGCTTCATTGCTGCCTTGAAAAGCCAGGCATGGGCTGTCTTGCCTACCCTCGTGCTTTTTGTCTATTTTGAAATATTTTAATTGATAAGGTTGGAAAAAACATGGTTTTGGAAAGAATCATTGCGCTCACGTTAAGTTATTTATTAGGAGCACTGCCAATCGGTTGGATCATCGTCTGGCTGATTGCGCACAAGGACATCCGTTATCACGCATCCGGGCGGATGGGGACCTCAAACGTGATCCGAATGGTTGGGGTTCCCGCTGGCATTCTCAATTCCGTGCTGGATTTCCTCAAAGGATATGCCGGGGTGTGGGTGATCAGTTTGATCATCGAGGACGCTCCGCAATGGATGAAAGCGCTGGGCGGTTTTCTCGCTGTTTTAGGGCACATCTATTCAATTTACATTATTGAGAAACGCCGCGATGGAAAATATTATTTTCGCGGTGGTGCCGGCGGAATGACTTCGGTTGGCGCAGCTGTTGCTTTTTGGCCGCCGGTTCTGCTTTGGAGCGGGATTCCGGCTTTGTTGATGTACTTGCTGCTGGGATATGCCTCTATCACGACGATGTCAGTGAACTTCTTTGCTTTGATCGTCTTTATCGTACGCGCCGCGACCGGCGCTGATCCGGGCTGGTGGTACGTGGTTTACTCTGTCGCGACCCTGCTGCTCGTGATTGATGCGCTGCGCCCTAACATTCAGCGTTTGCAGCGAAAAGAAGAGCGGATCATGCGCTTCAGCTTGCATGCACGGCTGAAAGCTAAGAGGGAACGTGAGAAACAATCGAAAGCGGGCGAGGAATAATCTGCTGAAAGAAAGAAAAGAAGAGCGGGCAGTTTTCAGCCCGCTCTTCTTTTTTTAACAGATCTAAAACATCAGGTCCAGATCCAAATCAGAAAAAAGACGACTGCGACCAGCACCGCTGCATAAATCACTGTCAGCAGCAGGCTGGCTTTCCAGGCGCCGGCGATCATAGAAAAAGTTTCCCGCCAGCTCGGGATTTCACCAGACTGGGATCGGGAAGACCGTCTGAGCGCCGGGTGTTCGGGCTGATACCAGGGCAGCCCTTCGACGTTCATGTCGGCAATCGTCCGACCATCATCCTCCTCAGGAGGAAAATCCTTTTGTCTGTTCATCTATTCTTAATTGTACAGATGGCAGGCAACCATGTGCCCGTCAATTTCCTTTTCGGCTGGAATTTCGCGGGAGCAAATGTCCATGACTTGTGCACAGCGAGTGTGAAATTTGCAGCCTGAAGGCGGATTCGCCGGTGAGGGGATGCTGCCCTCGAGAATAATACGGTTGCGGCGCAGCGTTGGATCCGGAATCGGAATCGCACTGAACAAAGCTTTCGTGTAGGGGTGAAGCGGGTTGCTAAAAATGTCATCTTTCTTCGCGAATTCAACCATCGTGCCAAGATACATAACACCGACCGTGTCTGAAATATGCTGGACGACAGAAAGGTCATGCGAGATGAACAGATAAGCCATCTTATAGTCACGCTGCAAATCTTCCAGTAGGTTGATGATCTGTGCCTGAATTGAGACATCGAGGGCGGAAACAGGCTCATCACAGACGACAAAATCAGGGTTCAGCGCCAGCGCCCGCGCGATGCAGATACGCTGTCTCTGACCGCCCGAGAATTCATGCGGGTAGCGGTCTTTGTGATATTCCTGCAAACCGCAGGCAAGCATGATGCGCGTGATGTAATCATTAAATTCTTTATCTGGAACGATCTGGTGTTCGCGCACGGCTTCGCCAATGATTTCACCGACCGGCAGCCGCGGTGACAAGCTTGAATAAGGATCCTGGAAAATGATCTGCATGTGAGGCCGCATTTTCTGCAGCTCTGACTTCGTGAGCGAGAAAATTTCCTGTCCTTGGAACAGCACCTCGCCATCGGTTTTCGGATTTAGCCTCAGGATCGTCTTGCCGACCGTTGTTTTCCCGCAGCCAGATTCTCCGACCAGCCCCATGGTCTTCCCTTTTTCAATCGTGAAGTTTATTCCGTCAACCGCTTTGACCTGCCCGGTGACCCGACCGAAAAAACCGGAGCGGATTGGAAAATACTTTTTCAAATTTTTAACTTGGACAAGTGTATTTTCGCTCATGGGCTCAGTCTTCCTTTCGGTTCAGGTCGCTATTTTCGTATAGGTAGCAGCTGGTTTTGTGGGTTTCAGACAACGCGAATTCAGGCGGGTAATGCCCGTTGCAGCGCTCAAACCGTTTGTCGCAGCGATCACGGAAATAACAGTAATCCGGCATGTGAATTGGGCTGGGGACTGATCCCGGGATGCTGTACAACCGATCCACTTTCTTGTTCACGACCGGTTTGGACGCCATCAGCCCGATTGTGTAGGGGTGAGACGGGTGGAGAAAAACCTCGTTTGCCGTGCCTTTCTCAACAATCCGGCCGGCATACATGACGACGACATAATCCGCCATTTCAGCGATGACGCCAAGGTCATGCGTGATCAGCATGATCGAGCTGTTGATCTGATCCTTGAGATTGCGGAACAGATCCAGAATCTGAGCTTGAATTGTCACATCCAGTGCAGTGGTCGGCTCATCTGCAATCACCAGGCGGGGTTCGCAGGCGATTGCCATCGCAATCATGATTCGCTGGCGCATTCCGCCGGACAATTCATGCGGGTAGTTTTGATAGATGCCTTCCTGATTGGCAATTCCGACCATTTCAAGCATTTTAAGCGTACGGCTCTTAACTTCGGCATCGGACAGGTGCGGAAAATGCAGATGGATCACCTCATCAACCTGTTCGCCGATGCGGAAGACCGGATTCAGGCTGGTCATGGGTTCCTGGAAGATCAT
>DHPK01000009.1:74931-75207 GCA_002407845.1 Leptolinea sp. UBA5366
ATGGGTTCCTGGAAGATCATTGAAGCTTCATTCCCTCTGATTTTTTCCATCGCACTGATTGGCATTTTCGCGATGTCATAAGCTTTGTCGCCCAAATTAAAGCGGATCTGCCCTTTGACAATCTGCCCTTGCGGACGCTGCACCAGCTGCATCAGAGAGAGGCTCGTGATCGATTTTCCGCAGCCAGATTCGCCGACAATCCCAACCGTTTTCCCTTTTGGGACATCAAAACTGACGCCGTCGACGGCACGGACAGTGCCGATGTCGGTGAAAAAG
>DHPK01000009.1:75341-82282 GCA_002407845.1 Leptolinea sp. UBA5366
GCCGATGTCGGTGAAAAAGTAGGTGTGAAGATCGTCATATTCAACCACATTGTTCGGATCGCGCATGGTGGTCAGGTATTCGGACTCAGGCACGTTTTTGCGATTGCGCTCTTTTTCAATTCTGTTCGTGATCTTCCGGTTTTCCTTCGAAATGTTGTGAGATTCACGCGCGGAAATATAGTTATTTTTTTGCTTCTGCTTAGAGTTGTTTTCTTGCTGGTTCATTCGTCCGTCCTACCTTTTCATTTTCGGGTCAAAGGCGTCCCGTAAACCGTCTCCGACAAAGTTAAAACCGAGGACGGTCAAAACGATCAGAATGCCCGCCGGAATCCAGATGAACCAGTAGTTGGTCATCACATGCAGGTTGGTCGCGGCGTTAATGATGCTCCCCCAGGATGCGATTGGATATTTGACGCCCAGCCCAAGGAACGATAATGTTGCTTCGATGATGATGATATTCCCAAGCGCCAGCGTCGCCTGAACGATCAGAAGCGGCATGACGTTGGGGACCAGATGGCGGAAGATTCGGCGCGCAACTGGGATGCCGGTTGCTTCGGTCGCGACCATGAAATCCTGTTCTCTGAGTGTCAGGATTTGTCCGCGGACAACGCGCGCGATACCCGTCCAGCCTAAAATGCCGAGGACTGCCATCAGGTAGAAAATTCTGGCGACGGGGTTGATTTCAAACGTGTCCATCACAGCTCCCATGATGATCACAATTGGATAAAACGGGATCGAGTTGAACAGGTCAACCACCCGCATCAGCAGCGTGTCAATCGCACCGCCAAAGAAGCCGGCGATTCCGCCGACGACAACGCCGATCAGCAGTTCAAAGAAGACCACGACAAACCCGACCATCAGCGAAATTCTACCGCCGTACATCAGGCGTGTCAGAACATCCATGCCGTTTCCGTCTGTCCCAAGCCAGTGCTGGCGCGAGGGAAAGCTGAAAATGTCGATCAGCTGTGATTCTTTCTGTGCCATGATCGAGTAGGTTTCATGAACGCGGTTGATTGTGTAAGTTTCTTCAACGCCCTGGGCGTCTGTCACGACAAAAGAAGTCTGGCGGTCATTGATTGCTTCACTGAATTTGCGCTTGAAATCAACTGTCAGGAAGACTTCCGGAGAAATTGCGCGCACGATCAGGTTAGAAATCGAAGCATACGGGGTTTCGCCCGTTTCGGATTGCCGGTAGATGATCGCTGCTTCGTCCGAAAGGTCAATCCGGTAGGTGATGCCGGCTGCTTCAAAGGAGTCCTGATCATTGATCAGAGCGGTCTGAGCCTCATACACGAATTCGACAGTTCCCAGTTTTTTCCGGGCGTCCGGTTCAAAAGCGTCAAAGATCAGTTTTGATGCGATGGCAATATCTTTCGAATAGGTGATTGAATTCATTTTCCCCTGACGGGTGATGAAATAATGACTGCCGTCATATTCGAAATCAGCAGCACGGGCTTCAATCGCTTCAACAGCCGCAGTTTCAAGCCCTTCTGTCAATTCAAACCCTTCAGCCGCAGTGAACCGGCCTTTTCCTGCCAAAATGATCACTTCAGCAGCCGGGAAATTTTCAGCGATGATATAAAAATCGGGCGTGATTTCAGTGTAGGAGTAGTCTTTGCCTCCGCTCGAAAACACGAGCCGTTTGTTGTTTTTTGCGAGGACAAACTGCGCAATCGCACCGCCCGGAAAGCTTTGACCGTCCTGAACGATGTAACGCAGATCTTTATTGATGGTTGCTGCAGCGTATTCCTTCGGGATGACTTCATATTTTCGGAAAACCTGCTGCTGTTTGTAGGGGCTGATTACGCCGCCGATGAATGAAAAAAGAAACATCGCGATCAGGATAATCAGTCCGACAATTGCCAGTTTGTTGCGGATGAACCGCCGGAAAACCAGCATCGAAGGGGACAGGACCTTAACTCTTGAAACGTCATCGAGATGGATTTCTTCTTGCAGATTTGGGTCAGCGGGCAAATTTTGTTGTTGTGGGGATTCGCTCATGAGTTTCGCTCCTTTCAGTTAATTCGGACGCGCGGATCGACGACCGCGTACATGAAGTCCGCAATTAACAGACTGACCTGTGTGAGGATCATGATGATCACCAGATAAAACATGGCAAATGGGATATCGCCATGGATAATTGCGTAGTAAGAGATATATCCGATACCCGGAATTTGATAAAGCGTTTCCGTGATAAACGACCCGGCAAACATGTTCGGGATCAGATATGAAAAGTAGGTTACGAGCGGGATCAGCGTGTTCCTGAAAGCATGTCGGTTGATCACGACATCTTCAGAAAGCCCCTTTGCGCGGGCAGTTCGGATGTAATCAGCATTGAGGACTTCGAGCATGTTCGTCCGGGTATAACGCATTAGACCGCCGATATTAAGCATGGAGAGGGTCAGAACCGGCAGAACCAGATGTTTTGCCATATCGCCGACCTTGCCCCAAAAATCCAGTTGATCATAGTAGCAGCCGACGATCCCATAAAGATCAAACCAGCCGAGTTTCACTGAGAATATATATTTCAATACGGTAGCAAGAAAGAAAGTCGGCAGCGAAATCGCAATCATCGAAACGATTGTCACCATGTAGTCGGTCTTGCTGTATTGTTTCCGCGCCGCCAGGATTCCCAGCGGGATGGAAATGAAAGTCTGTACCAGAAGCGTGATGACATTCAAGAAAATTGAATACCAGATCACCTCCTTAAATTTCTGCACAACCGGGATGCCGTATTCCCAGGAGTTGCCAAAATCGCCGCGGATTGCATTTTTCCCCCAATTGAAGAAACCAACGAAGATGTTCGTGTCTAATGAATAGACTTTATTGAGCTGGTTAAGAATTTCGGTGTAGCTGGGGGAGTTTGGTGCAGATGATCTTTCACGGGCAACTTTTTCAAAATAGGATGTCGGCAGCAGCCGTAATGTTGAATAAACGATGAGTGAACCGAAAAATACGATAAAACATGCATAAATCAGTCTGCGAAGGAAATATTTCGTCATAAAAAGCCCTTTTCAGTCTGTTTCAGATTTTTTCAGGGTAGGAAACGGATGGGGCAAGTCGGTTAGTACTGCCCCATCCGTTTATTTCGTGTCAGAAACACCACGAATTTACTTTGTCAACGAATAATCAGTTTACTTCGCTGCCATTTGAAGTTTTTCAATTTCCGCGTTCCAATCATAGAAAGTCGTGATGTCATGTGTAACTGTGTCAATCACAACACGTTCGCTGCTGAAAACGGTTGAATTCTGGCGTTGGTATGCCGGAATTTCGACAGCCCAGTCGACGATGATGTCAAGCGCTGCCTGATAAACTTCCTTGCGGTATGCCTGGTCATCGCTGCGGCGGGCATCGACGATCAGCTGATCCAGTTCGGCGTCAGCAATATGATAGTGGTTGGAATCTGATCCGCCCTTGCCGATGATACCGGAGCTGTGATAGACCTGATACATGTCAGGATCGATGGTTGACTGCCAGGCAGCGCACCACAGTTCCTGCTTGCCGGTGTCCAGCGTGTCCCAAAGGATGCTGGTGTCAGCCGGGTCATTAATCTTCAGCGTCATGCCGATTGTTGCCAGTGCATTGGATGCGTCGGTCACGAGTGCGAATGACGGGTGGTCGCCAGTTCCGCCGCCGGGGATGATCAATTCATAGGTCAGTTTGGCGCCTTCCGGAGCTGCGGTCAGCATGCCGGTGGCTTCATCAAGCGTGTAGCCAGCTGCGACAAAATAAGCTTTAGCGGCTTCAATCGCTGCCACGTATTTGTCTTCTGAGCCCATGTCAGCAGTGTAGATCGGGTTGCCGTCAACGTCTTGCGAGAAGGCGATCTTGTAACCGGGATCGGTCGGCTGCGGAGCTGCCCAGGAAGTGTTGGAAATGGGGTACTGAATGACGGAGGCCGCTTCGCCATAGTGGGAGTCATAAGCTACGTCACGATAGACTGCGATAACGGTCGCGAGACCCTTGCGCAGGTTCTTTGAGGCTTCCGAATTCGGTTCTGTTCCAACCAGAACGGTGTCAGCATTGATGCCGATGTATCCGTAACCGCGGTTGTCGACTTTGAAGGTGCTCATGACGTCGCCGGTGATTTCTTTGTTGCTGTTGTAACTGGCGATATCGTCGAAGTTCTGTTTTGAACCGCTGATATTGGCACCGTCAATTGTGCCGGTTGCGATACCGGCGATGTATTCTGAATCCTGCGTTTCCTTGAATTGAACGAGTTTTGTCTGCGGTTCACCCAAGAAGAACAGCGGGTTGGATTCAAAATAGACGACCCGGTTTTCATACTTTACGAACTGATATGCGCCTGCGCCGAGCGGCTCCGTCGTCTTGGACTGAACCAGGCTCAAGTCGTTGAAAGGATGACCGAACATGTTGTTCTCATAGTCATACTGTGCAGCATCGCCATAATAATGCAGCGGAGCGACGAAAATACCAAGAATGGAATAAATCGCTGGGGCTTCATAGCCGTTCAGCTTGACTTCAACGGTGTAATCATCAAGTTTCTTGATACCCGTGATATTCGGGATACCGGCTGCCATCTCAGGTTCTTTCGCGCCTTCGCTGGTGATGAAGGTATCTTTCGCTGCGTTGACGACTGATTTTGCGCCAGCGTCAGTAGCTTCGGTGCCGAAGAATGCAGCGGCGTCGCCTTCATAAGCAGCATAAGTTTCATTGTAATAATCTTCGATTGTCGGTGCTTCGCCGGCGTTCAGGTCAAAGGTTGCGCCTGAGGCGGTGGTTAAAACACCGTCAGCAACCTTGCCGAAACCCCACATTGCCATGCCGAAAGCAGTTCGCAGACCTTCATCGGCGGTGACTTCTTCCGGAGCCTTGCCCATGGTATCCTGCGCATAACCTGTAGCATAGTTCGTGTTGACATAGTCAACGATCTTCTGAACTTCGCCCATCCAGTATTCTTTTTCGAGAGCCCAATAAGCATCCTGCTGTTCTTTTGTCCAGGCATCGCCTTCTGCCCAAACGTGATCAACACCGGCAGCTTTAATGTCAGCAGCCAGCAATTCATATTTTCCATAGATGTCGCTGGTTGTCTGGGTCTGATAATCCTGCAGGCCGATAATGTCGTAAGAATTTAATGTGGTTGAGCCTGCGTAGGCTGGATCAAGGTAAACATAATAGGTGAAAATGACGTCGTCGGCTGTCAGCGGGGTGCCGTCAGCAAAGACGATGTCTTCACGCAGTTTGGCGGAATAGGTGGTGATGTCTGCTGTCTCGTCATAGTTGACGTCCAGGTCAGCAATACCATAATATGTGTAATCAACACCGTTGTAGGGAATTGTCTCGCCTTCAATACCGTTGAAAATGATTCCGCCGACCCGGTCGGTGGTCATCAGCGCGACATTGGTCATTTCAACTACGTCCTGGTCATATGCCGTGTCAGCGTAGAAAGGACTGAATTTCTGGCTGAAATTGGACTGTCCAAAGACGAATGGAACGGTCGTTTCCTGCGCGAACACTGGCAGACTGAGTGTCGCAACCAGTATTACTGCGAGCAGAATGGATAAAAACTTTTTATTCATCAATAACCTCCTAAATTATTTTGCTCAAAAAAGATTTTAAAGTACATCTTTAACCTTATAAATTGTCATAGACTTTGCAACATTTGTCAAATTTAATTCAAGCCTAATTAACAAAATATTAATAAATCAGTCGCTATCCTCTTCAAAATCATCCTCATCTGGATAAAAGTCATCATTCGAATTCGCATTGAGCGACTCCACATCCATCTGGTCAACGCTTTGAAGCATGTCCTCGAAATCGTCTTCTTCCGGTTCATCTTCATATTCGTCATCCGATTTTGGTAGCCCCTCAGCAGCGACAACCTGCTTGAACATCCAAATCAGATTCCTTTTATGAAGCTGTTCTGCCAAGCCTCCAAGGTAGACCCGGCTTTTACCGCTCGATTCAATATCAAAATCATTGAGATAGTCGGCAGGGTTGCGGCGGCGGGTGGCTTTACGGGCGATTTCATGAATATTTTCGATGTACGTGATATTTTCCTGGACCGCTTCCTCGATTTCCCCGCGCAAAATGATATCCCCATGTCCCTGAACGATATTTTCAAGCCCCATATCGCCGATTTTCCGAATGACATCGATGCTCTGCTGATAGTGGCTCTCGTTCAGCTGCGGAATTGCCATAAAGGCGTCGCCGGCAAACAGCACGCGGTCCTCCTCAACAAAGACAGAAATTCCATCTGCGGAATGCCCGGGAGTTAAGAGGATGATCAGATTCTTTTTCCCGATTTTCAGAGTCATTTCACCATGCGCAAAGGTCAGGTGAGGCAGCACAATTTCTGTGTTCTGATAGGCGGGATTTTGTTTCTTGGTCGCTTCGAGCGCTTCAATGCCGCTCTCTTTCAGATTTTTAGCGCACAGCGTGTGAGCGATGATGGTCGCGTTGGGAAAGTAGCAGTTTCCCCAGGCGTGATCTGCATGGGAGTGGGTATTAATAAGATAACGGATCGGTACTCCGATCGTTTCAGTCACAAATTGCCGGATTTGCTTGGATTCCTCCGGCATAGCCAGCGTGTCAACGACAACTGCCCACTGCGGACCGACGATGACGCCGGCAGTCACCTGGGCATAAACTTCGCTTTGGAACCAATAGACATTTTCAGAAATGCGCTCGCGCTGCATAAAGGATATGTCCCCCTTCGCTCATGATGCCGATTTTTTTCAAATCGGCTTTGAATTTAGAATAGCATATTCAAATTAAAAAGTCAAAAAATCTGGGAAATCGATCGATTTTCCAGCGATAAAGCATCGGATAGTTTACCATCTTTGCCCTGTTCAGGATTGATCGAAAGTCCGAATGATGATGATCTTATGGAAGTTAGCAGAAACGCGGAATTTGGCTGATCGAGCGGCAGGAGAAATGTGATCGGTTTGACCTGATAATAAAAAGCGGCTCGCTTAGCG
>DHPK01000009.1:82388-84208 GCA_002407845.1 Leptolinea sp. UBA5366
TCGTTTGGGGAGCCACTTTTTCAGCACCTCCAGGGAGATTCGAACTCCCGTTTTAACCTTGAAAGGGTTGCGTCCTAGTCCCCTAGACGATGGAGGCCTGTGTAACTTTCGGCTATATTCTAACAGGTGATTTTTTTCCCGTCAAGAGGATTTTTAGGTTTCATGCCTCTTAGGAAAAGGGGGCGATCCGTGCCATAGCCATGCGCCGCTGCAGAGGAAAAGCTCAACTGAAAAGGAATTTAATGCAGCACCAGCATGAATTCGGCTTTCTCTGCGCCGATCATGCGCAGGACGTCAGCACAGGGTGCGGTGATAACGCGCTCATTCGGCATTGTCAAGTTGCAGGTGAGCGTGACCATCTGTTTTTTGCCGAAGACGCTGCAGACGTCCTTCAAAACTGCAGCCAGCCGATAAGGGGTATCCATGATCAGAACCGGCGTTTTCCCGCGCTGTGCGCTGATTCGTTTCAGTTCAAGCACTCTGTCTTTCGGCACCCGCGGGAGAAAACCTGCAAAGTAAAAAGTTTTCATATGGATTGGCGTGACTGAAATGGCGGCAGCCAGCGATGAAACGCCTGGGACGGGTGTCACCCGAAAACCGGCTGTCGAAACCATCGACACCAGTTTGTGCCCGGGATCGGAGAAAAGCGGTGTGCCGCAGTCAGAGACCAGCGCCAGCGAATTTCCCTGTGCCAGCTTCAGCAGGACTGCTTCAATCTGATCATCTTCATTATGTTCATTTAAAGGAATGATTTCTTTTTGCGGGATTTCGAGTTTTTTAAGCAGCCGGCTGCCGTTGCGAAATTCTTCGCAGATCAGCGCGTCGGCTTCCTTTAATACCCGGATCGCACGCAGCGTGATATCTTCCGGATTGCCGATCGGCGTCGCGACGATATATAAAATTCCTGGTTTTAACATAGCTGAATTTTATCAGGGGTTGAGCAAATGAGATCATCACTGACTAAACCTCCTGATTCAGAATGATAGAATTCAGCTATGAAATTGTCTTCATTGTCAAAAACTTCACTGCTGATCTTGATCTGCTTCGGCATAGATAAAGTTATCGCGATCCTCAGACAGCTGATCATCGCCCGTCAGTTCGGACTTTCAGTTGAACTGGATGTTTTCAACGTGGCGAACAACCTGCCGGACATGCTTTTCATTTTGATCAGCGGCGGTGCGATGGCGATGGTCATCATTCCGGTTCTGACCGAGGTCAATGAGCTTGAGACGCAGGAGCGGGCATGGAAAGTTTTTTCGTCTGTTATCAATCTGGCTTTCATCGTTTCGCTTGTGCTGGCTGTGATCATCGCGATTTTTGCCGGACCAATCGTGCGTTCCGAACTCGGAATTGCGCCGGGATTCAGCGCTGATCAACAAATCCACGTGGTCAACATGATGCGTCTGAACCTGATTGCGACAATCATTTTCTCAATCAGCGGGCTGGTGATGGGCGGGCTTCAGGCAAACCGCAAATTCCTGCTGCCTGCGTTGGCGCCGATTCTTTATAATCTTGGACAGATTTTCGGTGCGCTGATACTGTCTCCCAGCCAGCCTTATCGGTTTCTGGGCGTTGATCTGCCTGCGTTCGGGATGGGGATTTACGGACTGACAACCGGCGTGATCATCGGTGCGCTGCTGCACCTGCTGATTCAGATTCCGGGACTAATCCGCCTGAATTTTCGCTGGACCCCTGGTTTCCACTTCAATGACCCTTATGTCCGGAAAATCCTACGAATTCTTGTTCCAAGAGTGCTGACTGTCTTTTTTGTTCAATTGATTTTCATCATCCGGGATAACCTCGCGTCCCGGCTTGAAACT
>DHPK01000009.1:84339-109415 GCA_002407845.1 Leptolinea sp. UBA5366
CCCGGCTTGAAACTGGGTCGGTGACCGCGCTTAGTTACGGTTACATGTTCCAGCAGCTGCCGGAAACGCTGATCGGAACCGCTTTGGGCACCGCAATTCTTCCATCGCTTTCCCTGTTTATGTCGGAAAAGAAATTCGAATCGTTCCGCAATACTTATCTGATTGCTTGCCGGCTGGCTATTTCTCTCTCGATCGGAATGACGGTGATAATGGGGCTTGGGCTGGGACCGATTTTCAACTGGGTGTTTGATTTTACGGCAAGCGAAACAAACTTGCTGATCTGGACGCTGCGTGGATTTCTGGTCGGGTTGACCGGTCACTGCCTCTTGGAAGTGGTCAACCGCTCCTTTTATGCGCAGCAAGACGCAGCCGTGCCATTGATTGGTACGCTGATTAATCTGGCAGTTTATATCGGCGCCGGATTAGCGTTGTACCGCCCGCTGAATGCCCCGGGCATCAGCCTGACGGACTCATTGGCTTTCACGGTTCAGGCGATTGTCTTGATCCTGATCATGAAAGTTGACCCGGCCAAAAGAGCGCGCTGGTTCAAAAAGCTGGATCGGTTCCGAAACAAACGGCCTGATGAGCAGCTTGCAGTTGCTCCACAGTTTGGCAGTGTCGTGCCGCGATCGCTTCTTGGCGGGGCGGCGGCAGCGCTGGTGCTGTATGCTTCAATGAATCTTCCGCTGTTCGGTCTAGATAATCTGGTAAAATCTATGATTGGAATAGGTGCTGCTTTTCTTATCTATGTACCGTTTATTGTTCCGGAAATCAAAGCGTTGCGGCAATTTTAAGGTCTGCTCAACCTCAGCGTATGGAAGTCAGGAGCTTGTAATAATGAATCAGAATTTGTCAGGAAACGACCCAAAACAGAGAAATCATCCAAATCCGGATCAGGGAGCTTATCCCGGCTATCCGATGAACCAACCCGCCCAGGGCGGTTATCCGTCGGCTGGGAATGTGAATCCGGATGATCGTCAGCCGGGACAATTTACACCGCAGGGAGGCTTTTATCCGCCGCCGTATGGCCAGCCGGGACCGCAACAGCCCGAAGGCGGACAGCGTCATCCTTCCCATGACCGGAAACAGCCTAAAAAGGCTAGCAAACCGAAGAAACCGAGCAATGCGAAATGGGTATGGCTCGGCATTCTTATCATGCTGATTTTCATCGCAGCCGGAGCCGTGTTTGGCTATAATTCAGCCGTCAGCGCGCGCAGAAGCACCCAAAAAGAACAGTCGGTAAAGGCAGCAGCTCAGCAATATCAGCTGGCAATGACGGATATGGAAGCTGGAAATTTTGAAAATGCGAAGACTCGGCTTGAATATGTGCTGAGCATCGATCCGAATTACCCCGGCGCGACAGAAAAATATACCAACGTGATGGTGTCGCTCTTCCCAAAGGAAACACCGACACCGTTTTATACGCCGACCCCGGCACCGTCAAGCACGCCGGATACCCGAGGCGAGGCAGATTTGCTGAACACGATCCGCGCCAACATGCAGTCACAGGACTGGGCGACCGCGATCGAAAACATTGAGGCGCTGCGGAATAAAAATTTAGACTATGAATCCATGGAAGTCGACGGGTTGTATTATATTGCGCTGAGAAACTATGGCATTCAGCAGATTAACAATGGCTATCTCGAACCGGGCATTTATCGGATCACTTTGGCAGAAGCCTTTGGGCCGATTGATGCGGTGGCAAACAATCAGCGGGCTGCTGCCCGCAACTATCTTGCCGGAGCCGGTTTCTGGGAGATTGATTGGGAAAAAGCACTGCAGTATTATGCAAATTCTTACCAGGTTGCGCCGGGAATGTATGACCGGGCATCCGGGTACACCGCTCAGGAACGCTATATCCGCGCGTCCTTTGAGTATGGGCAAAAACTGCTAACCTCGGCTGAACAGACAAGTAATCAGTCGCTCTATTGTCAAGCTGTTGATTACTTTGCTCAGGGCTTTTCAATGAGTGCAAATGAATCATTTGCACCGGCTGCGACACAGGCGTCAATCGGCTGTTATCCGCCGACTGCAACACCTGAAATTGTCGTTCCGACAGAAATGCTCGCGACCCCGACTGTGCAGGGAGCGACAGGAGGCGAGTCAGGTGAAGTGCCAGTTGCGCCGATTGAGGTTGGCACGTCCGTGCCGCTCAGTCCTCCTGATCCAAGTCTTGGGGATCCTAACCAGCCGTAAAAAATCAAGCGTTGTCTATTTGAAGGTGCTTCTGAATTTTCGAAGCACCTTTTTTTTCGGAATCCCGTATGGGTCGAATAAGGGAAAGTCTTTCTTTCTGGTCTGGCTTGCTCTGGTCTGACTGATGGATCGGCTTCAAGGTGTTTCGACTTTATTTTGACATGGAAGATTATTGAGCGAGCTTGCTAATGTTATTTATATAGGATTATAGACATCATGATGTATTAGACAACTTGTAACAATCAAATCCAACTGTTGACTACAATCAAAAAGGATTGCCGCAGATTTTCAGCTGGATAGGAATAGGGCTTGTTTTCAATTGGTACCGAATGAGTGCTTCGTTCGTACCATTAACAGTGTTAGGGGATTAGTTTTTCATAATCTGACATTGGCTATATCAAACTAACTGAAATTGGATACAAAGACTTGATCCATTTATATTTGTCAATATTGTTTTATAAGATTGCATTGAATCACTCAAGAAGTTTTTTATTTAATCCCTGCAGGACAGCGACCTTATTTCATAACAATTAAGTCTTTAAAGACTAATGAGACCTGTAACGAAAGTCCGCTGGGAGAAGATTCAAATATATATTTTCGGTTAACTCAAACACTTTATTCATGCATTGGTCGGTTGTCGGTACGGAAGGTAAAAACGGAAGGTATAAATCGAAAAACACTCGTTCAATTCAATCGCGCTAGGGAGATATTGAAAGGTGTTTGCGATTTTGAGCCAATAAATGAAATCCGGGAGGTCAGATCGATTGGCTCTGGTGAGGTCAGTAGAATAAAAATTCCTCGAATAAATCATGTACCAGTGTTTTGCTCCTCAGCTGTGATCAGAAAATAAATGGCTCGAAAGAAATAGAGATAATTCCATGTTTTCTTTTGCAATTTGTTTCTGGAAAGCCAGCAGAATTCGAATAGGTATCGAGGGTTGAAGAAGAAGGTAGCAGATAGAGGTAGAAGATCGAGCCTAAAACGATTGCAGCTGCAATGACCGTTATCTGTACGCTTCGCTGGCGAAAAAGTAAACTCGCTGGGCGATAATTATATCCAAGGAAGAAATGACACTTTCAAAGTTGCCGATGAGCCGAACCACTTATATAATAAACATGTGTCGAAGAAATGGTTTTGGTTTTGGCTGCTGAGCGCGATCGAAGGAATCTGCGCAACTACGCTGCTTTTTTCGGACCCGTCTGAAGCAGAGCATGCGGTTTTGTTTGGGTTGTCTGCAAATAGGTTGATACTGGTTTTTCTAATGACGCTGGGCTGGGTCGGCTGCCTGGCGCTTGCAGTGCTGATCAGGAAAAGGAAAGATTTTGCTGTCTCCACTTTGAGCCGGTTTGAAAAAACGCTGAGCTGGTTCGCACTGTTGCTTGGATTTAGCGCAGTCATTGCCTGGATTTTTTTGCAGCCGCCTTTTGGACTAACATCGACATCCCGTTCAATTTTCCAAAAACTTCAGCCGCTGCTCCTCTGGGCAATCGTTTTCGCTCTGCAATTTATCTTGTTCCATTATTGGATGATCCGTCCCAGAATTAACTGGCAGTCAAATCGAATTCCGCTGATTTGGGCTGGATTGTTTCTAGTTGTTTTCAGCGGGCTGATTTTGACAGCGCTCGTCAGCGGTGCGGGTTTGTCAACAATCTCAGGGACTTTCTACCGACAAGGCGTACCGCTGCTTGAAGGTCACCTGCTTTATCCGCTGCTGGCAATTTTTCTGCTGATGTTGATTAAGCTGTGGATTAATCAGCGCGTGTTTTGGAAGCGAAACGCCATTCAGAAGATGGAACCATCCCTGACATTAGCGCTGGCGGCACTCGTTTGGATTGCTGCATCCGTGATTTGGATCCGCACGCCTTTCGAAGGCAGAAGCTACTTTTTACCTGCTCTGCGCCCGCCGAATATGAATTTCTACCCATCGTCTGATGCGGAAAGCTATGACCTGCTGGCTCAAAATATTCTGATAGGTAGCGGATTCCGCAATGGCATGACGGTCGTTCGTCCGCTTTATGCTGCGTTTCTCGCTCTTTTGCACGCGCTTGCCGGCAATGATTACATGCAGGTGACCAATTTGCAGATTATTTTTCTCGCGCTGTTTCCGGTTGCAGTATTTTTGCTAGGGACGATCCTGCATAGCCGTTTCAGCGGCATTCTGGCAGCGTTGTGGATAATTTTCCGCGAGATGTATTCGATCAGACTGACTCCGCTGGTTCAGGTCTCGAACAGTCGTTTGTTCATGTCTGATCTGCCAACGGCGTGCATGGTCAGCTGGCTGCTGGTTGCGCTCGTACTCTGGATTAAATCGATCAATCCTGACGCAGCTAGAAAATGGGCACTCGTTACAGGCGGATTAACCGGACTGGCCTTTCTGATCCGGACACAGACATTTGTCTTCATCCTGGCAATTTTATTCTTGATGATTGTCTATTATGCTAGACAAAAGAGCTTGCAGCGAATTGGCTTGCGCGCGATTAATGCATATCTGAGCGCGGTAATGATAATCGTCATGCCCTGGTTGATCCTGAATCGGGCGCTGCCTAATCAATCCGTTGACCTAACAAAATCGGAAGGCGCATATCTTTCTCGGCTCTATGAACGCGCTGCTGGACTGGAAGATTCAGAAAGCGGAAAGAAATCTATTTTCGAACTCATCGCAGCCTATCCCAAGCAAATTGGGGAGGAAATCGGCGCTCATTTCATTAATAACGAATTGTCCTCGCTGCTGGTATTGCCGGCACGAACAGAGGCAGCCGCTTCCAGCGCTGATTGGATGAATGACGAGAGCGTTTTTTGGTATCGAGAAAGTTCCGAGGAAGTCGTCCGCAAAAATCCTCTTTTACTTGCAAGATATTTGGTGGTCATTTCCTTTGGGGTTGGAGCGGCGGTCAAGAAGCATCATTGGGCAGGGCTGGTGCCTCTCGCATTGCACGTTGTCTATTCTGCAGGGACAGCACTGGCGATGAATTCAGGATTTCGCTTCATTCTTCCGGTCGATTGGATCCTAATGTTCTACTTTGCGATCGGCTGCGTCAGCCTGCTGCATTTCGTAACGGATGTGATTGAACTGCCCCAGGAAGAGAAGATTTCTCGCGATGATCTTGGTTTCTATTTGAATAATAGACAATTTCTCCCAATGCCGTTGATCATCATTTGTCTGATCATTTCAGGGTTGATTTTGCCCGTCTGTGATCAGCTGATTCCAGCTCGTTACGACAGAGATAAATCTGAACTCGAACTGCTTTCAGAGTGGAGCCGTCTTTCTGAGATTAATCAAAAAATCAGCACCAAAAACAATCTCGAAGAGCAGATTGCTGCACAAACGCTGACGATCCTGGAAGGGCGAAGTGTCTATCCGCGTTTCTATGCCGCTGAAGAAGGAGATTCCGGCGGAGCTTCAAGCGTGAAAACAGGTGTTCCTTATAATCGGCTGGTCTGGATGCAGCTGAATGACAACGTGCAAACTGTTTCCTTGCCGGTTGCAGGATATACGATTGAATCCTGCAGCATTCCCGATCCCGTTGACGCCATTGTCATCGGGCGCGAAAAGGCAGATCACTTTGCTGCAGAATGGGTATCTTTTTCGGATAGCCATCGAAGTATTACCTGGACTGCTTCATCCGCTGCCAACAATTGTGACTGGGAGGTGCAGTGATGCCTGATTTACGACAGAGCCTGGCTGCGCACGAACCATATATCTTGAATGCAATCGCGCAGGTGCTGGGCTATCAAGTCGACCATGAAAGTCTGATCCCCGCGGGGGATTTAATTGCTGAGAAATTTTTAAGCGATGAGCGATTTGATGCCTTGAATCAGCGAATACCATCTTTCGTCAAACCTGCGGTGGCAGCCCTTCTGAAATCTGAAGGGCGCATACCGGTCAACAGATTCTTCCGTTTGTATGGAGAGATTGAAACTTATGGCGAGACGCGATTTCAGCGGGAACAGCCTTGGCTGAACCCTTCGAACCCGTCTGAATGGCTTTGGTACCATGGATTAATTCAAAAGGGATTTTTTGAAGCGCCTTCCGGGTTACAGGAAAATATCTATTTTCCGGAAGAAATATATGAAAAACTGTCAATCGACTATCAACTCCCGCTCAACATGGCAGTTGATTCAGGGCAGCTGCTGATTCGCCCGGCAGCTCCGCGCGAAGTTGCGCAGGTTGAAGCTGGGAATGACTCGATTCTTGATTTATGCTGTCTGTTGCTGGCGGCTGTTCGATCCGGACATGCGGTTGATTCTCTTTTTCCCGTATTTGGCAGTCTGAAAACTCAGTTTGCGATTGACGTTCTTCAGAATGCAGGAATTCTGGATGAGGATAACGTTCCAATCCTCAAATCTACCGAGTTCTTTTTGAAAACAGATCGTTTCTTAGCGCTCTTGCAGCTGATCCAAACCTGGAAAGAATCCGAACAGATTGATGAATTATTGCTGATTCCTGACCTTTACGTCGATGAGCTTTTTGTTCATAACCCCAGTAAACTCAGGACACATGTTTTCCATTTCCTGAAACGAATTCGCGGGAATGGTTGGTGGAGTTTTTCCGGATTTCTTTCAGCAGTTAAACAGGAAGCTCCTGATTTCTTACGGGAACAGGACGATACCGGCTCCTGGCTGATCAGGAATCGACAGAAAAGTCAGTTTCGCGACTGGGAAAATATCGAAGGAGAGTATCTTCAATTTCTGCTGGCCGGGCCGTTTCATTGGCTTGGAATTGTTGACATCGCATATGCCGCCAATAATAAAGGGCTGAGCGAGGAAGAAAAATCTAAGCTGCCGATCAGTGCATTTCGAATAAGCCGCATGGGTGAACAGAGCTTGGAAGCCAGTCTTGCAACTGTACAAGAAAATAGACAATATCGACTCGCAAATCAGGAAAAAACACCGCCAAAAGTGACAATTGACGGACGGGTAGCAGTGACAGCTGGAACTTCACGCAGTCTGCGCTATCACATCGCCAGATACTGCGAATGGGAAAAAATTCAACCTGATCGCTGGATCTTTAGGATCACACCGCAATCGCTGCGCGAGGCAGCCCAAATGGATTTGCCAGCCGATAAATTCGTTGGCATGCTGCGCCGTGCTGGGGATCGGTCACTGCCAGAACCGCTGATGACTGCGATTGAGCACTGGATTCAGACGGATTCACAGGCGACCATGTTTCAGGCGACCGTGCTAACGGTTACTAATCCGGAATGGATCAATAATCTGATGAACTCAAAAGATACCGCGAAATGGATTCAACAACGGTTAAACCCGAACACCGTGCTGATCAGGTCAAAAGGAGAGGAAGCTGTCCGGCGGGCGCTGATCGAAATGGGGGCGCTGACCGACATGCAGAATTGAGCTTGGTCAAGCGCGAATGAAAGGATATGCAGATGGAAGAAAATGAAAATATAAACCGCAAAGCTGTTTGGGATTTGGAAAAAGCCGACGCTGAAAGGGCACGGATGATGAAGGAATCATTGAGGAACGTGCTTGATCCAGAACTGGGATACAGCGTGATCGATCTCGGGCTGATCCGGAACGTGGTTGAAGAGCCTGGTAGAGTCTTGATCACAATGATTCTGACAACACCTTTCTGCCCTTACAGCGGACAGCTGATCGAGGAAGTTCGGCAGGCTGCTTGGGATGCATTGGAAAAAGAAGCGTTTGTCGATTTGCGCTTTGACCCATGGGATCCTGAGATGATGGAAGAAGGGATTGACTTGGATTGGGGACTTTATTGACGGTTGATTGATTTCGCAGCTCAATGAATGGTTTTGAGCTGTTTTACCAGAAAGGTCTTAATTCGCAGTCGATAATTCTGGTGAGCGAGAAATATTTTCTCAACCGGCAGCAGGCAGAATGAACGTGCTTCTGGTTGATCCGGTGAATGCGATTCTGAAATTCTGTGGGGTAGCAGAATGAATGTGCCTGCTGGGTTTACTAGTGAATGCAGATCTGAAATATAGCCGCCTAAAAAAAAGTCCCTTTACCTGATACTGCTCAACTTTAAGGAATAAAGCTGGATTGGATAAAATCAGGTGCGAAAAAAACAGAAAATTATATCCAAAAATAGACAATTAAATGATGACACGTATGCGCGATTGTGGTAGAACGATCCTTTCCACCCAATAAAGTTCTTTTCAGTATTTTCCACGCCATTACAATATAAACAAACACACTTCATTCTCCGAGCGAACGCTTCAAGCAGGATAACAGTAAACAACCGGATAAGAGTCTGCGCAGCAAATAGCATTCAGATTAATCGAACATAGAATAAACGTTCGCTAAATAAATAAAAAAAATCAGCTCCCCGGTTTCGATGGTAAGAAAAACCGTTTGTGGTTTTTCCTCATCAATCAGAGAAGCTGATTTGATCGCTTTGTGCTTTTGAATCAATTATTTATAAATCAATTTATTCAAAGCTGCTAAAAGCAGCAAGATATTTTCTTTACGGGACGAATACCCCATCAGACCAACCCGCCAGATTTTGCCTTTCAGGACACCCAGACCGCCGGAAATCTCAATGTTATAGTCGTCAAGCAACGCTTTTCGGACGGCAGCATCATCCACACCTTCGGGGATGACAATCGTTGTCAACGAGGTCAGCCGATTTTCTCGCGGGATCAGGCATTTTAAATTCAAATCCTCAAGCCCTTCCCAGAACATTTCAGAATTCGCGCGATGGCGTGCCCAGCGGTTTTCGATTCCTTCCTCTGCAACGATACGCAGCGCTTCGTAGAGCGCATAATTCATCGTGATTGGCGCAGTGTGGTGATAAGATCGGTTCGGTCCCCAATAAGCCTGAACGAGCGACAGATCCAGATACCAGGATGCAACGGGTTTGGTGCGTCGGCGCATGTGTTCGAGCGCTCGTTCGTTGAAGGTGATCGGTCCAAGTCCCGGAGGGGCGCTGATGCATTTCTGTGTGCCGCTATAGCAGATGTCGACGCCCAGCTCGTCAATTTTCAGCGGAACGCCAGTCAGGGAAGTCACTGCATCAACGATCAGGATCGCACCATGATTGTGGACAATTTTCGCAATTTCTGCGAGCGGCTGTTCTGCTCCAGTCGAAGTTTCCGCATGCACAATGCCGACTACTTTAGCTGGTTTGGCTTTGAGCGCCTCTTCGACCTCTTTTGACGTGAAAACCTCACCCCAGGGGCGGTTGATAACCGTTACATCACCGCCGTAGCGTCTTGCCATTTCTGCCAGTCTTTCACCAAAATATCCGTTGATGCAGATCAGGATTGGCATGCCGGGTTCGACCGTATTCGCGATCGATGCTTCCATCGATGCGCTGCCGGTGCCGGAAATCGGGATGGCCAGTTTGTTTTCTGTCCGAAACGCATAGCGCAGCAGCTCCTGCGTGCGATCCATCAAACGTACGAATTCAGGATCGAGGTGACCGACGAGCGGTGCTGCCATCGCCTGATAAACCCGCGGATCCACCATGCTTGGCCCCGGTCCCATTAAGATTCGCGCCGGTAAATGGCTGGCAGGAAACTGTTGGATATCAATCATGTCTTTCATCGTTTAGATCTCCTTTGAGGATAGATGTGAAAACCAGTTAAAAATCAACTGAAAAAAAACATTATTCTACTTAATTTATAATCCAAAATTTAAAAAAATCAAATATCCGACTCAAAGAATTAAACGATATTCTCGGATAGAAAACCGTTTTACGAGCTGATGATATGATAAAATTCTCAAAGTGTAATTTTCATTAAGTTGAGAAACTTATGATTATTCTTTTATTCAAATTTTTTGCAAAAGGGAAACCTTTTATTACACAAACTTAACCTTACGGAGAGAGCACATAATGTCTAAAAAAGTCCAATTCAATGATTTAACGCTACGCGATGGACATCAGAGCTGCGCAGCAACGCGTATGACGACCGAACAATGTATGCGTGTCTTGCCGATCATTAAAGATGCTGGCTACAGCATGTTTGAGTTATGGGGCGGAGCAACGCTTGATGCTGCGATCCGGTTCACGCACGACGATCCCTGGGAAAGACTTGAAGCCTTCTACAAGGAACTTGGCAGCGGCGAAAAAATTCAATCCCTGCTGCGCGGTCAGAACCTTTTCGCTTACAACCCCTATCCGGATGACCTGCTGGACGCCTTTATTCGGCAAAGCATTGAAAGCGGCAGCAAGAACATGCGCATTTTTGACGCGCTGAATGATATTCGTAACCTGCATATGGCGATATTGATCACAAAAGCCTATGGAGGCAAGGTCGAAGCAGCAATGTCTTATACCACCAGCCCGGTTCATACCACTGATTATTTTATCGATTATGGTAAAAGACTGCTCAATGAAGGAGTTGACCGAATCGCGATCAAAGACATGGCGGGTTTGCTGCATCCGCAGGACGCGGTAAAATTGCTGCCAGCGCTTCGCAAAGAAATTAATGTTCCGATCGTGCTGCATACGCACACCACAACAGGCGTGGCACCGGTCAATATCGCACTGGGCATGAAATACGGGATTGATATGTTCGATACCTGCATTTCCCCGTTTGCCGGCGGACCATCCCATTCGCCGATCGAATTAATGGCAGTAGTTGCCGAACGCATGGGTTTTGAACATGGTTTGAATAAAGATGCCATCACGCGCGCCCAGACTGAATTGCGCGTAATTTTTGAAGAATTGAAGGGTTCAATTTCGTCATTCGGAAAATTCCGGAAACGCCCCGTTCATTTTGACGATATCCCGGTCGACAAAGTCGATAAAATGGTCGAAGCCATCATGAAGGATGAGGAAGACCTTGATACCGCAATTAAGATCAGCCGAGAAATCATGGATGAACTGGATTACCCAGGCTTTGATGACAGCATTTTTATCACGCAGATTCCGGGCGGCATGATTTCAAACCTGCAAAGCCAGATGAAAGCCATGGGCGTCGGGGATGAAATGATGGGCGATGTTTTGAAGGAAATCCCGAGAGTGCGCGCGGACGTCGGATATGTGCCGCTCGTTACCCCGACCAGCCAGATTGTCGGTTCACAGGCAGCTTACAATGTGATGGCAGGCGATCGCTATGCCTTTACCTCAAATGAATTCCGCATGATTCTGCGCGGCGAATTTGGCAAAACGCCGGGTCCGATCGATGAAGCTTTCCGCGATAAGATTTTAGGCGAAGGCGAAGAAATTAAGAAATATCGCCCCGCCTCTTATCTGATGCCGGTATTGGAAGACAAAGTTGATCTGCCGTTCATCAAGAGTAAAAAAGATTTGCTGCTGCACCATGTGTTTGGCAACGCAGCGGATGATTTCTTGAAATCAAGATAATCGATAAGCCATTCGATTAAATGGATGCAGGCTATTTCAAAATAGCCTGCATTTTTTTCACTTCATGAAAGATCAGAACCAGTTGGAGCAGAGCATGAAAATTGTTATCATTGATGGGCAAGGCGGCAGCATCGGCAAAACGATCGTCGAAAAAATGAAAATGCGTCTGCCCGCGCTGGAAATAACTGCAATCGGAACAAACAGCATTGCGACTGCAACGATGCGAAAAGCCGGTGCAGACCACAGCGCGACTGGGGAAAATCCAATTTTAGTAGCTTGCGAAGATGCAGATTTGATCGTTGGGACGATCGGGATTATTGTGGCTAATTCGCTTTTAGGCGAAATCACTCCCGCGATGGCATCTGCGATAGGCAGGAGCAAAGCTCAGAAAATTCTAATCCCGAACAATAAATGCCGGGTAGCTGTTGCCGGCTGCCGGGAAATCCCCCTGGGCGAGGCGATTGATCAGGCAATCGAGTTGGTGCTGAAGAAAATTGAATTGTCAGAATAAGGATTTTCGATAAAAATTATTTAATCATTTCCAATTTGAATTGACGGATCCCGGTCTCTTTGATAAGATTCATGCAATCGTGTCAGGAAGACACGCATAACACCGATGAGTAAAGAGTAGTGTCATGAAGGCATCCTGCGTTTTGAAAAACGCCAGCCTTGATGACATTATTTTTTTAAGGAGGATTTCGTTATGCATATGGCAGATGCGCTGATTAGTCCAGCGGTTGGCGGGGTGATGTGGGGAGTTAGCTCCGGTGCGGCTGCTTATTCCGTTAAGAAAATCAAAGAAATTGACTTGGAAGAGAAGAAAGTCCCGCTAATGGGCGTGATGGGGGCTTTCGTATTTGCTGCCCAGATGATCAATTTTGCAATTCCCGGAACCGGATCAAGCGGTCACATTGGCGGAGGAATTCTTCTGGCTGCAATCTTAGGACCCTTTCCAGCGTTCCTGACGCTTTCAATTGTGCTCCTGATCCAGGCTTTGTTCTTTGCCGATGGCGGATTGCTTGCTTTGGGCTGTAATATCATTAATTTGGGAGTAATTCCCTGTTTTCTTGTATATCCGCTTGTTTTCTTGCCAATTGTTCGCAAGAATCATTCAAAATTACGCATAGCGATTGCATCTGTTCTGGCTGTGGTCATTGGACTGCAGCTTGGCGCTTTCAGTGTCGTACTGCAAACGCTGGCATCGCGGGTAACAGCGCTGCCTTTTCGAGAATTTTTACTTCTGATGCAGCCGATCCATCTGGCGATCGGTGTGATTGAAGGGATAATTACTGCGGCTGTTCTGGTTTTTATTCACCAGACGCAGCCGGAGATTATGCAAAAGGTTGCGGTCGAACAGCGAAAATCTCCGGTTTCATTAAAGGTGATCATGATGGTTTTCCTGATATTGACCGTCTTTACAGGAGGTTATTTGTCCCTGCGGGCATCGGGCGATCCGGATGGGCTGGAGTGGGCGATTGAACGCGTGGCTGGCGTACCTGAACTGGAGTCAGCGGGTAACGCCCATCAGCGAAGCGCTGGTTTGCAGGATTCGCTGGCATTTCTGCCGGATTATGACTATCCCGAAGAAACAGGCGCAAGCAGGATCAATGGGACGACTTTCTCAGGACTCGTTGGATCGCTGATCGTCTTTCTAACCGCGGGGATTAGCGGGTTCATTATTTCGCGGGTCAAGCGTGCCCGTCAGGAACAGTGACAGAATTGCAGAGGTTTGGATTAACACAGTGTTTCAGCGGAATCAGTACTAATGAATAAATCGATTGCTGATTTTCTGAGAACAGGGCAACTGGCTGAGGGCAAGACGGCGATTCATCGTTTTAATCCAGGTTTGAAGATGCTGATCCTGATCGTTTATTTAGTGATCGTCATCTCCATCCCGCAGTCTGACTTCAGCCGGCTGGCCCCTTTTATTCTGCTGCCAGCGCTCATTTCAGCAGCAGCGGACGTCCCTTTGCAAGATCTGCTTCGAGGTGTGATTCCGGCTCTTCCGCTTATCTTGGCTGCGGCATTGTCAAATTTGTTTTTTCTACGAACGCCATTATTTAATGCCGGGAGTTTTCAGGTCACCGATGGGATGATCGCATTTCTGACAATTCTATTAAAATCATTGCTGACCGTGACTGCGATGAGTCTGTTGATGGCTGTAACGCAATTTGATCAGATCTTAAATGTGCTGGGCGCCATCGGCACCCCCGATATCCTGCTCAGATTGATCTCATTGAGTTATCGTTATCTGATCGTTTTTTTCGAAGAGGCAGCTGCCATGCAGCGCGCCTATCAATTGCGTTCGGGGCATGGGAACATCTCAATTCGGCACGCTGGCAGTTATATCGGCCAGCTTCTCCTGCGAAGTTTTAACCGGGCTGAAAGAGTCGCTTTTGCGATGAAGTGCCGGGATGGCGGAATGACTGTCCAAAGCAGGCGTTTGAAACGGGCTTCGGCGCGTGAAATTGCTATTGCACTGGTTGTCATTGGGGGAAATGTTTTTCTTCGTGTAGTAAATGTTGCTGAAATATTTGGAAATTGGGTGACAGCATGATTGTAGCGAAGAACCTGAGTGTGATATATCCTGACGGAACGCTAGCGCTTCAAGATATCTCACTGACCCTGAATGATCATGAATCTGTAGCGCTCATCGGTTGCAATGGGGCGGGTAAGACTACTTTTTTTCATGCGATTCTTGGCTTAGTCGAAATCAGTGCCGGGAGCATTGAAGTCGATAACCTGCGCGTTGAACCGAAAAACTATCGGGAAATTCGTAATCGGGTTGGATTCGTTTTTCAAAATCCGGATGACCAGTTATTCATGCCGACAATTCGCGATGACATTAGATTCGGATTGCTGCAGCATGGCATGAGTCCGGCTCAAGCGGATGCAGAAACCGATGAGATTTCAGAAAAATTGAATATTACAGGCATTCAGTTTAAACCGTCGTTCAAGGTTTCAGGCGGAGAAAAAAGACTGGCTGCCTTGGCGGCTGTTCTGGTCATGAATCCCGCCATGGTTTTATTTGATGAACCTTCTTCGTTTCTTGACCCGCGCGCACGGCGGAATGTAATTTCAATTCTTGATTTATTGTCCGCAACAAAAATTATTGCAACGCATGATCTGGATCTGGCATGGGACCTCTGCCAGCGCACAATCATCTTTTCTGACGGAAAGCTGGCAGCGGACGGGTTCACGAAAGAACTCCTTTCCGATCAGAAAGAACTCGAAAAACATGGGCTTGAACTCCCGCTGAAATTGCAAAATAAATAGATTCTCGCTGTCCTGTACCTCGATGGAATACTAATTCTTTGGAAAAAAAAGGAAAGATCCAGCGAAGCCGAGTAAAATTCAGGTGCTTATGGACAATAAAAGTGAGGCTCAAAGAGATTTCGACCGCGCACGAAACTTGGCGGTCTGGCAGACTGCACTCGGGACGCTGCAAGGCAAGAATTATGACCTGGTGGACTACAACGAGGTTCGGAAGCGTTTGTCCAAAACGGTCAATCAGCTGCCGGTTCTGAAGGATATTCCGATCAGCGCAATCGTTGGGACGGTATCCCGAAACGCTGATTTCACGCGCACTTTTCTGCCAAAGATGGAGCATGACAAAACCCGCTGGGTGAATGTGCGGCTGGCGAATGAATCGATGACCGGTGTCCCGCCGATTGACGTTTACCAGATCGGCGATGTTTATTTTGTGTTGGATGGTCACCATCGCGTTTCGATCATGAAAAGTTATGGCGCGGAATATATTTCCGCGTATGTGCGCGTCATCAATCCCGATGTCCCGCTTAAGCCGGACGATTCTCCCGATGAGATCATCCTTAAAACAGAAAAAGAAACTTTCCTGGCAAAAACTGAGATTGAAAAAATAATTCCTGACGCAAATTTGGAATTAAAGCTGCCGGGAGAATATCTTGAATTGCTCGAACACATTGAAACGCACCGCTATTTCATGGGGCTTGACCTGAAACGGGACATCACGAATGAAGAATCAGTTTTAAGCTGGTACGAAAATGTCTACATGCCGGTGATTCAAGTCATTCGGAACCTGAAAATTATGGATGAATTTCCGGAAAAAACCGAAACAGAGCTTTATCTTTGGATTGAGAATAACAAGGCTGCCCTGGCTGATGAATATGGCGGGAATGTGCGTGATTCAGCTCTGGCATGGAAACTGGATGCCGAGTATGGACGCTCCAAACGGAATTTGATTTATCAAATTAAAAAGAACTTTATGATGCTCTTTTCACCCAACCTTTCGGATTGGGGGATCAAAACAGGTGACTGGCGGCGTGAGATCATGCAGGCGGGTGATAATTTATCGATCGAACGCATTATGATTTCAGTCCGTGATCTCGATCTGAACATGGATTATTTAAAGAGTGCGCTTCGATTTGCAAAAAACTTTGACGCCTGGGTCGGCATCGTGCATGTTGTCAATCGGTCTGAATCTGTTGAATCGGATAAGGTCAAGGAATCGCAGCAGCAAGTTGAAGAGCTGATGCAAAAAGAGAATACGCATGGAAAACTATTCCTGCTGAGCGGAAATTTGCTCCGGAATCTTTCTGAACGGGCTTTTTGGAGTGATATTTCGCTTTTTCGCATGAAATACCGTCCTAACCCTGAAGGAATAAAATCGATTGATTCTGGCTGGAATTCAATTTTCATGCGGGTTCCGGGTCCGATTTTCGTGACGCCTGATACTTTTCCGGAGCGGATTGATCAGGTTGTTTTGCCTTTCTCTCAAAGTTCGAAATCGCGCGAAGCGATGTATTACGCGACCGGACTGGTGAAAAGCACCGGCAGCAAATTGTCGGTCGTCATCGCTGATACGCCGGAAATGGACAGCACGACCGCGCTGGCGGAGGCAAAAACCTTTTTCAGTAACCATAAGCTGCAGGTGGAATTTATCGTCAGTCATGAGGAGCCTGTTAGTGCGATTCTAAAGACTGCGGAAGAAGTGCAGGCAGACCTCATCGTTATGGGGGGATATTCTCGCTCTTTTGTTCAGCGTTTCTTTAAAGGGAGCACGGTCGAAAAACTCTTGAAAGTGTCTAATTTCCCGATATTAGTCTGCAAATGAATTTTCTGTTCTGTTAAAAATATAAGAATTTTAATGAGTTTTGTTTTAATAATTTGAAATCTCGCCTTTAATTTTCAAGAAAGAGAGTGCAACATTGAAAAACATTTTGGTTTCCGGGTCAACGACCTTTGAAATGACTGCCCGGGTGGAAGGCTTCCCGCTGCCATATACACCGATCGAATTTGAATTTGAGGGTGTGCGCTCCGAAATTTCCGGTGTTGGGCTGAACCTGACAAAGTCGCTCTTGACGCTTGGCAACAATGTAAAGTTTTGCACGATCATTGGCCGCGATCTGGTCGGGGAAATGATCCTGAATCGCTATGCTGCGGATGGAATTCCAGTAGAAGGCGTTTTGCAATGCGTTGCTGAGACAGCGCATTCTTGTATTCTGTATAATTCTTCTGGAAAACGGAAAATCATTTTGGATCTGAAAGACATTCAAGAAACTCGTTACCCGATGCTGCCAAATTATGAATTGCTTTGCAAATTGGATTTAGCGTATTTAAATAATATCAATTATTCCCGAGCTTTCTTTCCAGAGTTGAAAGAAGCTGGTGTTCCGATCGCCACCGATGTTCATGTGGTTGGGAGTCTGGAGGATGAATACAATCTCGAATTCATGCGGGAATCTGATATTTTATTTTTAAGCAATGAAGAAATTTTCGGGGCGGAACAGCAATTTATGGCTGAGCTGATCCGAGCTTTTGAAAACAAGGTGATTGTGATCGGAATGGGGGAAGAGGGTGCGCTGCTTTTTGACCGCTCGCTTGACCTTGTGCGCCATTTTCCAGCAGTGAAGACCCGTCCGGTGGTTAACTCGATTGGAGCTGGCGATTCCCTTTGTTCCTCTTTTTTGCATTATTACCTGAAAACACGCGATTCGCAGGAAGCCCTTCAAAACGCTGTCGTGTATGCATCGTGGAAAATCGGGGTGGATGGCGCAGCCTTCGGATTTGTTAACGAGCAGGAACTTGCAGGGATCCGAGCACAATATTTAGGCTAATCAAGGTTTTATTGAACCGAACTGCTTGGAAAATTTTTCTTCGATCCGAAAACGGTTCGACTATGCAGTTCGAAGGCAAAAAATTCTGATGAAAGAAAATGGAGCATCCGAAAGGATGCTCCATTTTAACATCCTGAATGTTTGATTTCACCTGGCTTCCAGTTTCAGCTTTGCCAATGCCATCGCCCCGCAGGCGCCCGCCCGGTTCCCGAGGACTGGAGGCGTGATGTATTCATCGATGTTGTTCAGAATCATCGGGTGCTGAATATAGCCGTTGAGCAAACGCACAACCTCGGCGCGAATCATCGGAAACAATTGCAGCTGTTCCATGACTCCGCCGCCTAAAACAATCTTTTCAGGAGAGATTTGGCAGACTTGGGCAACGCATGCCTGTGCCAGATAATTTGCCAGCACTTTCCAAAATGGATGGTCTTGAGGCAGATTTTGAGCGGGAATGCCCAATCGATCCTGAATGGCAGGTCCGCAGCAAAGACCCTCAAGGCAATTGCTGTGATAGGGGCAATGCCCTGGATAGGGGTCAATTTCGTAGTCCTGGCGGATCAGAATATGTCCAGCTTCGGGATGTACCAGCCCATGAACCGGCATCCCGTTGATGATGACGCCAGCGCCGACGCCTGTTCCAACAGTGTAATAGACCAAAGAGGAAGCTTTTTTCGAGTTACCCCAGGTGTATTCAGCCAGTGCAGCGCCGTTGACATCGGTGTCGAATCCGATCGGCAGGTTTAGTTCACGCTGAAGCACGCCTGCGACTTCGGTATATTGCCAGTTAGGCTTAGGTGTGGTGGTGATATATCCATAGGTTGGCGATTCCTGGTTCAGATCAACCGGACCGAAACAGCTGACACCGATCGCTTCGAGCGCATAAGTCTTTTGCTGTTCACGGAAGAAAGCAACCGTTCTTTCAAGCGTTTCTTGCGGTGTCGTTGTTGGGAATCGGACTTCTTCAAAGTAATGGTCAGGGTCTGCAAGAATCGAACAGACGAACTTGGTTCCCCCTGCTTCAACAGCTCCATAGTATTTCATATGCATGCCTCCTGAAATCTTTACTGATTGAGCGGCAGCGTCGCGCCGCCGAATGGCATCGCGATCACAGCTGCCTGATCACCATACTGAGCGATCAAGGCATCCAGCGTCTGCTGCGGGTCCTCGCTGACACGGAGATGGATTCTTCTCACAAAGTCAGCAGTTAAATCAGAATGCAGAAAAATATCTGCTTTCTGCATGACGAGAGCAATCGCGGCAGCTTTGTGACCGCCCAGCACAAAATCATTTTGAATGTGTTCAATCATCGCTGCGGGCGAATCATGAGTCAGCATCCATTCCTCGAAGTGTTTTTCACCCAAGCCTTCGCTGGCAGAAGCGAGCCATAGAATTGAGCCGCCTTCACGAACCGCGTGTTTGGCATTATCCAATGCCTTTTGGGATTGGTAGAGGTCAATATCCTTCGGGAAGCCGCCCGGTGACACAACCACGATATCAGCCTGCTGAGGAATTTTGATACCGTACATTTCATCCAGCATGCGGCAACCTTGGCGGTGTGCTTTGATGACGTCGCCCGCCACACAGCCTACAATGCGCTTATGCTCATCTAAAACAACATTCACGATAAAGTCGACTGAAATGTATTCGAGAACCGATTCGATATCCATCCGGACAGGATTGCTGTCCAATTTTCCAGCTGCTGCGCTGACGTCAGTCATGCGGCGGTGATTTGCCTGAATGGCTTCACGGGTCGAGACACCCGGCATGATTGCTTTTGCACCCCCGCTGTAGCCTGCGAAATAATGGTATTCGATGTTCCCCAGGCAAATTCGCCTCTGAGCGTCTGCTACGCGGTCAAAAATGTCAACCGGCGTTCCGTTGGCAGTCATCCCGAGATGAACCATCGCGCCATTCGAATCGACACAGGCATAGCACGCGAAAATTTCTTCGCCGACCAGAGCGGTCTGTTCTTCGCGCGTGTGTCCGCGATGATTCCCCAAGGCAAAAACGATCACGATGTCTTCATCTGCGACCCCTATTTTTCCCAATTCATCAAGCAGGATTGGTAAAACTTTTTTCGAGGGCATTGGGCGGGTGATATCGCTGGTGATGATTGCGATTTTTTCTCCCGGGCGGATAATCTTTTTCAATTCGGGCGTTCCAATTGGATTGGTGATGGACGTGTGCACAATTTCTGTCTCGTCGCGCTGCTGCTCGCTCGCAGCCGGTTCAAGAACTTGAATCAAATGCTGATCCGGAATCTCCAGTTCAATTGATGTCTTTCCAAATCCGAAAGGAATTTTCATGGCGATGCTCCGTTGTTTTTTACCGAAGATCACGCGTGCTATTGCGGATGATCAATTCAGGCTGAATCAGGATATGCTCTTCCTGAATATTTTTACCGGCATTAATGTGTCTGATCAGCATTTCCGCGGCTTTCACGCCCATCAGATCCCGCGGCTGGGAAAGGGTGGTCATCCTGATCTGCGGCAGCGATGCAAAATAGACGTCATCAAATCCGATCACGCCAAAGTCATCGGGAACTTTGATATTGTTTTCTGCAAGGTACTGCATAGCACCGAGAGCGATCATGTCATTTCCGCAGAAAAAACAATCGATCTCTATTTTGGGACTGCGGTTGAAAAAGTTGCTGGCTGCCTGATAGCCGTTTTCAATCGTAAAAGAACCAAAGCTGATGTTCTCATCCGGAATCGGTGTTCCTGCAGCTTCAAAACCGCTTTTAAATCCAAGCAACCGATCAGCGTTTGAAACCGATTCAATCACGCCGCCAATGAATGCAGGGCGAGAATATCCGCACTTTTGGAACAGCTGCGCGGCTTTTTGTCCGCCGGTGAAATTGTCAACCTCGATGTAGCTCAAGCCTTCCTTTTGCCAAAGGTTGGCAATCATGACTTTGGGAATGTTGATTTCAAGGTAGCGGTCAGCCGTTCGGTCGCAAGGCTTGAAGATAATGCCGTCGACGCGCTGATCCTGAATGTGCTGCAATTGCGCTTCTTCGATGGTCGGATCCCAATTCGAACTGCAAAGAATTGTGTTGTAGCCTTTTTCAAAGGCTGATTTATTGACTGCTAAAGCAATGTCAGCAAAAAAAGGATTAGAAATATCTGGAACGATCAGGGCAATTGTGAAAGTTTGATTTGTTTTCAAGCTGCGAGCATGGATATTCGGTCTGTATCCCATTGCTTTCGCAGTTTTCAGAATCTTTGCGCGCGTTTTCGGACTGACTCCGCTGCGCTCATTTAAAGTCCTGGATACCGTCGCATAAGATACACCGGTCGCATCGGCTATGTCTTTGATGGTTGTTTCGGTCATTTTCAAATTAAAAGCCACCTGACTTTCAAGATTGGTCAGGTGGCTTAAGGTTAATTATTTCTTCATCGAAATGGCTTTTCGGACGCCTGTGATGATGTCACCATCAGTCAGCCCATAGATACCTGCGAGGTAGTCCGGTGTGCCGACCTGTCCGAATTCGTCTTTGACGCCGACCCGGATCACCGGAGTCGGATTGGTGCCGGAGAGAAATGCGGCGACTGCAGCGCCCAAACCGCCAACAATGTTGCCGTTTTCCGCAGTCACGATTGCGCCGGTCTGTTTGGCATATTTTGCAACGGCTTCCTCATCGAGCGGTTTGATTGTGAACATGTCGATGACCGTTGCTTGAATACCGTCAGCTGTCAGTTTTTCAGCAGCTTTTAAGGCTTCTGCAACCATCATGCCGCAAGCGATGATCGTCACATCTGATCCTTCTCTCAAGACGTTGGCTTTGCCGGGAGTGAATTTTGAATCAGCTGAGTAGATTGCAATGGCATTTTTCCGCCCCATGCGGCAGTAAGTCAGCCCCGGTCTGTCTTTTAGCTCCGGAAGCAGGGAGGCGCCCATCGCGCTGTCAGTGAACTCAATCACAGTAGCGTGCGGGATCGCGCGGTAGAGGCAGATGTCTTCGAACGGCATATGCGTCCCACCGTTATAAGCTGCCTGAACGCCTGGGTCTGAGCCGATAATTCGGACCGAGTTTTTCGCATAGGCAATTGAAATGAAGACCTGGTCGAACGCCCGGCGGGCAGCAAAAGCTCCGAATGTGTGGACAAAAGGCTTTTTCCCAACTGCTGAAAGTCCGCCTGCCATCCCCATCATGTTGGCTTCCTGAATGCCGCAGTTAAAAACCTGATCAGGGTATTTCAGATCATAGCCGGCAGTGCCGATCGAGTTCATTAAGTCAGCATCAAGATAGACCACCTGAGGATCCTGCTCGACCATATTTTTAATGGCTTCGCCGAACATGTTCTTTCCGGCAATTTTTTCTTTTTCACCGTTATAGATCAATTTAAACATGGCAGCTTATCCTTTCTTGAGTTCTTCGAGTTGACCGATAATTTCATCCGCCAGCTCTGGGGTGATCGTGTTGTGATGGTTCAGCGTGATGTCGACAATCTGCGGTACGCCGCTGCCTTTTACGGTGTCAAGGACGATCATTGCGGGGCGGTCGCCCTGTTCTTTCTGAACCTTTTCAATTGTTTCATAGATCAGATCAGGATCATCGCCTTTAATGGTGACTGTGTACCAGTTGAAGGCATCAAATTTGGCAGCCGGGTCATCCAGATCGCAAATTTCGGCAACATAACCGTCCAGCTGACGTTTGTTGTAATCGAGGAAAGCGATGAAATTGCCGAGTTTCTTCTGTGCGGCAAACAATGCCATTTCCCAAACTTGACCTTCCTGCGTTTCACCGTCGCCGATGATCAGATAAACGCGGGCTTTGCTGTTCGAATGCTTCAAACCAAGCGCCATTCCGCAGGCTGTGGAAGCGCCCTGCCCCAGCGAACCGGTTGTCATGTCAACACCGACCGTTAGATTTCGATCACAGTGGCTGGGAAGACGGGTGCCATTTTGGTTGAGCGTTCTTAATTCTTCTAGCGGGAAATATCCCTTTAATGCCAGCGTAGCGTACAAAGCCGGACCGGCATGGCCTTTGGATATGACTAATCGATCGCGGTCTTCCCAACACGGGTTACTTGGATCGATGTTCATGATGCCGCCGTAAAGCGCAGCCAGACAGTCCGAAATAGAGAGGGATCCGCCGATATGCCCAAACCCTCGAGCCTTGAATTGGACCATTTCCTGAATTCGGATGTCTGTTGCAAATTTTTTCAAGGGGGTTATCATAGATTGTTTCCTTTCAATTTGCGTGATCAATTCTTATGGAGAAATTTTTGAATAATTTCTCGTCTAATTGTAACGTATAAGTCAAAAACTTTCATCAAGCGATGAAAGTTTTTGGTGAAAATCAATAGTTTCTGTATTGTGCCAGAGATTCCGGCGGTACTGAGTTCTCAGCTGGCGGTATCTCTATCATATGCTTTTTCCATCGCCGCAATCAGAGGAAGTTTTTTCCCCGACATGAAACGCACCATTGCGCCGCCGCCAGTGCAAATATAACTGATGCGGCTGATGTCGATCAGCCGGCTGGCTGAGTTGATCGTATCGCCGCCGCCGATGACAGAATAGCCCGGAGAATCGGCAATTGCTTGCCAGATTCCTTTCGTTCCCGCCGCAAACAGCGGATTTTCATACATGCCGGCAGGACCGTTTGCAAAGATGGTTTTCGCTTGATTAATCTTTTCTGCGTATGCGCTGATCGTTTTTTGTCCGATATCAGGATACAGCGTATCGATCGGCATCTGGCTGACGTCAAGTTCCTTGCGCTGCCCATTTTCTTCATAAGCGACGTCGATCGGCAGCATGATTTTATCTGGAAATTCTTTTAAAAATGATTTGGACTGCTCAACAAAGCCGAGCAGATCTTTATTCTTCAGGAACTGGAGCGTTTTCTCGCCTACGTTAACCCCGTTGGCAACCAGCATGACCAATCCTGTCACTCCTGAAGTCAATATTTTATCGGCGGTGCCATTTTCAAGCACTGGTTTCATCATGCCGAATGCGTCTGAGATTTTTGCTCCCCCAAGAACGAAAACGGTCGGCTTTTCCGCTCCGTGCAAAACCCGGCTGAGCACTTCGTATTCCTGAAACAACAGCGGTCCGGCATAGGTCGGCAGGATTTCCTGAAATGCAACCATGCTTGGCGAATTTCGATGGGCAGCGGAGAATGCCTCATTGACGTAGCAATCGAAGAGCGGAGCCAGTTTTCGAACCAGCCAAGTTTGCGTGTAGGCAGCGGCATCCAGCTTGACATCTTTCTCAAAGGTCGAGACTTCCTCTGTCAGATAACGCAGGTTCCCCAGAATGACTACTTCCCCCGGCTGAAGATGCTCAACCCGTTCAAGCGCAGCTGGTCCGCAAACGTCATCAAGATAGCTGACCGGTGTGCCGAGAGCTTCGGAAAGTCTGACTGCATGCTCGTGCAGGTCGATTAGATTCTGGTAGTCCAGCGTGTCGCCCTGGTGAGCGATGATGGCAATTGCAGCGCCGCTTTTCAAAAGCATTTGAATGACCGGGACTGTTTTTACGATTCGATCATCATTGACAATCGCATTGCTGACCGGATCAATTGGCGAATTGATATCCGGGCGTAGCAGCACTTTTTTTCCGTGCAAATCTGCGCCTTCCAGCGAACGCATTTTTATTTCCATTTTCCCAATCCAAGCATTTCATTGGTTTTGGCGACTGCTTCGAGCCGGTCTTTCTGCATTTCGCAAGCCGCCCGAATACCGTCAATTGTTTCCGGGATTGTGACGGATTCCTGCGGAATGTTGATGGCAAACATGATGTCATCGCCTGATTCGACGATGCTGTCTTCCCAGAGTCCGATTTCATACATATCGCCCCGCGGATTGCCTAAATCCCGGGCATAGCGGAAGAAGGAAGCGTTTCCTAAAAATCCGTCTGCGATGCTGACAACGCGGATACGGTCATGTTTCAGGAAGGCATCCAGTGCTATTTCTTTGGTGATCTTCTTTTTCCCGGTCACGACAGCCGTGATGATGTGGCCATGCGTTACTGGAGTGTGAACGAGAATTCCGGTCGCGTCAATGTGCGGCATGATTGTCATCAGATCCACTGCCTGGTGGCTGGGGGCTTTCTCCATCTGCAGCGCATTGGTGAGTCCGCGGTGATAATCACCCGGGTCAGCGACGCGGCGAATGATCGTGATTGCGACTTTCTCAATGCCGACTGCCCGATCAAGGCAGTCAACTGCCCGGATCAGACCTGTGGTGTTGCAGGAGGTCAGTTTCAGGAATTGTTTCCCGAGCCCTTTTTCATAATTGGCATATCCATGAAAGAAAACGTCCGCAACCGAATTTTTTTCACCGCCCTGAAAAATCGCTTTTTTATTGTGTTTGGCATAAAGTTCTTTGTTTTTGGCACCGACACCGGCACTGGTGGCGTCCAAAATCACATCGCATTCCTGAACCAGATCATCAAGCGTTCCAGAGACTGGAATGTTAAGTTTTTTGAATGCATCCTTGTTATCATCAATCGAAAGGTACAGATCGTAAGGCATGCCTTTTTCTTTC
>DHPK01000009.1:109592-127406 GCA_002407845.1 Leptolinea sp. UBA5366
CTTTCAATGCCCGGATTGCCAGCGTCGGAGCGACATCCGCAACTCCGACCAATTTCATGTCTTTTTGCAGTGCGACCCCGTCAGCCAACCGCTGACCGATCACGCCATAACCGCATACACCCACTTTAATCATGGTTTTCCTCCAAGTTAATTATTTTTGAATCGTCCGCTTATTTCTCGTAAAAAATTATAATCCAGTCGTTTCCCGGATATATTTTCGAGCCTTTACCGCATATTCAAACGGATTGGCTTTCGCCGGATCCTGTTCAGCCTCAACAACTACCCACCCTTCGTAATAAACATCAGAGAGGATTTCGAAAACGGGTTTAAAGTCAAAGTCTCCATCGCCCGGGACAGTGAAAACACCGGCACGAACTGCGTCTAAAAAGCTCATGTTTTGAGCCTTCACCTGATCATGAACGTCTTTGCGAATGTCTTTAAGATGAACATGCTTGACGCGTTTAATATATTTTTTTAGAATCGGGATAGGGTCGATGTCAGCAAAACTGAGATGTCCGGTATCGAAGAGCAGGAAAACGGTTTCCGGATCGGTCATTTCCATGATCCGGTCGATTTCTTCAATTGTTTGGACGCCGGTTCCCATGTGGTGATGGATGGTGAAAAACATGTCCTTTTCCCGTGCCAGCTGTCCCATTTCATTGAATCCGCGGGCGACTGTTTCCCATTGCGCTTCCGAGTAAACCGGTTTGTTTTCCAAAATCGGCACGTCAAGCTTTCCTTGGATCGAATTCCCTTGTTCAGATACGCCGATAACGCGGGCGCCCAGAAAGTGCAGTTTATCGCGGTGTTTGATAAAAGCGTCGATTGTTTCCTGATAGGGGGTGCTGGTCAGCAGGCTTGAAAACCAGGCATTGCAGATTTGGAGTCCCCGAACATCGAGTTTTTGTTTCAGAACTGCTGGATCCTGAGGGTATTTATTGCCAATTTCGCAGCCTTTGTACCCTGCGAGCGCCATTTCGCTGACGCATTGTTCGAAAGTATTCTCCGCGCCAAGATCAGGCATGTCATCATTCGTCCAGCCGATCGGTGCAATCCCAAGTTTCACTCTTTCCGGATTTAGCATCATGCGATCCTCTCCTGATTAATAATCTCTGATTTGCGCAATATGCTTTTTCATATCGGCATAAGCTTTTTGAACGGATTCGGATTCTGAAACCTCAGCAACCCCGACCCGCCACCAGCTTTCAAACCCGGGTGTCATGCTGCCTGGCAGCACTTTGATATCAAAGACACAAGGTTTCGTCTGGGTCCGGGCATTGCGAAGTGCTTTTTTCAATTCTTCAACGCTGCGGATCACATAGCCTTTTGCACCATACCCTTCAGCTATTTTCGCGAAATTGATAGGCAACGCTTCACCGTCAAGCATGCCTGTTTTCTCATTTCTGGCTTTGAAGACAGTGCCGAACGTATCAGTTCCCTGTCCATTTTGCAGACTTTCGATGCAGCCCCAGCCGGCATTATCAAAAACCATGATATTGATTTTGATATTCTCCTGAATCGCGGTATACAGCTCACTATGAAGCATGATAAAACTGCCATCCCCGAGAAAAGCATACACATCACTGTCAGGTTCTGCTAATTTCACGCCGACAGCGGCATTAATCTCATAGCCCATGCATGAAAAACCATATTCCATATGGTACGTGCCTGATTTTCCGGGACGGAAGAGCCGCTGCATGTCTCCAGGCAGGCTGCCGGCGGAACCAACGGCGATGTCTTTGGATTTCATGAACCGGTTGATTTCTCCGAGCGCACGGGTCTGGGGAATGCCCTGTCTTTCTTCATGGAGATAATAATAGCTGTTGACAATGTCATCCCATTCGCGTTTTGCTGCTTCAATTTCCTGCTTGTATCCGCTGGAATACTTCTTTGCAGTCAAAGCTTTTCTAAGCGATTTGAGCGCTTCCTGCGCGTCCGCCTGAATGGCTTCCGCGTCCATCTTGACCGCGTCAAAGGCACAGACGTTGATCGCCAAAATCTTACAATTTGGATTTTGAAATCCCCACTTCGAACTGGTTGTGAAGTCGGTGAAGCGTGTGCCGATGCCGATAATCAGATCAGCGTCTTTCGCGATTAGATTCGCAGCTTTTCCGCCGGTCACTCCGATTCCGCCGAGGTTTAACGGATGATTCCAGGAGAGGAGTCCTTTTCCGGCTTGAGTTTCAGCAACCGGGATGTTGAATTGTTCTGCAAATTTCTGGAGTTCTTTTCCAGCTTCGCTGTATCGCACACCCCCGCCGCAGATGATCAGCGGTTTTTTGCTCTGAACAATCAGGCTAGCAGCTCTGCTGGTCTGAGCGCTGGTCATTGGCCGGCGTTCGATATGCCAAACCCGTTTTTTGAAAAAGTATTCCGGATAATCATAGGCTTCTGCCTCGACATCCTGCGGTAATGCGACACAGACCGCGCCTGTGTTCGCCGGGTCTGTCAAGACCCGCATTGCATGAATCATGGCAGTCATCAGCTGCTCAGGGCGGTTAATCCGATCCCAATAACGGCAGACTGCCCGGAACGCATCATTGACAGTCGTGGAGTAACTTTCTGGAAATTCAACCTGCTGCAGGACTGGATCTGGCTGTCGGCAGGCAAATGTGTCGCCGGGAAGAACCAGCAGCGGAATACGATTGGCGGAGGCAGTGCCGCAGGCGGTAACCATGTTGAGCGCGCCGGGTCCGATCGAGGACACACAGGGGATGATCTTACGCCGATTTTTCTGCTTTGCATAGCCGATAGCGATGTGCGCCATACCTTGTTCGTTGTGCCCTTGATAAAACCGCAGCTGGTGCCCGCCCTGCTCTAAAGCTTGCCCGACGCCTGTAACGCAGCCATGCCCGAAAACGCCGAGAATTCCATCAACAAATCGTTCCTCGACGCCGTCAAATTCTGTATATTGATTGTCAAGAAATTTAACCAGAGCCTGCGCCATGGTTAAACGGATTCTTTTTGTCATGATTCCCCCTGTTTCCCCTGATCTGGCCAGAATTTCGCATCGGGATTCGTGACCCACTTAAATTCTGGGACAAATGTCGGAGTGATATATGGATTGCCATCGATGTGCCGAATGACCCAAAGATACCATAGGGCATAGCCGGGATAGGTGACATGCGGATGGGTCATCCCTGAGGTGATCAGGATCGTGTCATTCCCGCTTAATTTGAATACATCCTTGCCAACCTCAGCGTAAGCATGCCCGCCCTTCGGGTTGGTTTTGTAATAATAAATTTCTGGCTGCGGGTGATGGTGGGGCGGATAGGAGCTCCATTTTCCCGGAAATCCAATCACTTCGCCAACCACAAGGTTAGCCCAAGGGGCGTTTTCATGATTGAAGGTGGTTCGAACGATGCGCGTCGATGTCTCCTGCATGGTGCCAGCGCCGCGATATTCTGACGGCGAGTCAGCCGGTTCATACAGTTTTGGTTCGAATTTACGCTCGTTTACCGTGCGGTTAACGGTGATTTCAGAATCTTCAGCAATTCCGGTTATTTTTACCGGCAGATCGCCCGGAACATGCAGAACCCAGGGTGCGAAGTCAAAACAGTTTTCCCGCTTGATGCGCACGGATTGGTCACCATAATCAAGTTGAATTTCTCCGTAAACAAGCAGGAAAGCGCGTTCCAAATTGGAATGATCTTCATAAGTTTTGGCTGGTTTAAGCCTGAGAATGCCGAAATCCATCAGCATATCAGGCGTTCCGCCGATCTTGGTTATTTCTGTATAGCCGAAGGCAAAATCTTTTCCTTTGATTATCTTTTCAGTCATGTATTTTTACTCCATAATTTCTGCAATTTTAACCGGACGATTTTCTTTCATGGATTTGTTCGCAGCCATTGCGATCAGAATGGGTTTGAGCCCATCGTCGATAGAGACCGGAACCGGCTGATCGTTCAGAATTGCCTGCACGAATTCTCGAATTTCTGTTTGGAACGATGCCATATACCGTTCCAGGAAGAAGTAAAGGGGTTTGTCTTTGCAGACAGCTTCTTTCGTGCTGAGGACGACATTCGTTTCTGTGTCATTTTCTGCTGAAGCGGCGCCTGATGTGCCGAAAACTTCTACGCGCTGATCGTAACCATAAACTGCCTTGCGACAGTTGTCAATTACGCCGAGCGCGCCGTTGGCGAATTTCAATGTGATCACGGCTGTGTCAATGTCTCCCGCTTTTCCGATTTCAGGGTCGACTGTTACCGCACCTGCCGCATAAACTTCAACCACGTCTGATCCGGATTGAAAGCGAGCCATATCGAAATCGTGGATGGTCATGTCCATGAACATTCCGCCTGAGCTTTTCGCATATTCGGGAGATGGCGGTTCCGGATCGCGAGACGTGATCCGAACCATTTGGATTTCGCCCAGCTCGCCATCGTTCGCCAGCTGCCGGATTCTTCTGAAATTGTGATCAAATCGCCGATTGAAGCCGACTTGCATTTTCACACCTTCTTCTTCAACGACTTTTTTTGTCTGGAGGATTTTTTTGATTTTCAAGTCAACCGGCTTTTCACAGAAGATGTGCTTTCCGGCGCGCGCGGCTTCCATAGCGATGTCGGCATGGGTTGGCGTGGGTGAGCAGATCAGAATGGCGTCAATAGCGGGATCATCGAGGATCTTGCGATAGTCAGCATATGCATGAGGAATTCCAAATTCCTGTGCAGCTTTCTCTGCGAATTCGATGAGGGGATCGGAAATTGCAGCGACAGCAGCTTCCGGAATGCCGAACGCGATCGATTGGGCATGAACTCGGCCGATTCGCCCTGCGCCGATGATCCCAATTTGAACTTTTTTCATAGGAGGGTCTCCTTGTAAAATAAGTGTTTTAATCTTTGATTGTGAATTGCAAATGTTGTTTGTAAACGTTTACAATCTGGTTCTATCATAACACTATTTATCGTGATTCATGTGAAGAAAAATGTAACCTTTTTAAGTGAAAATGTTCCTGTTAAGCGGGAATCTTTTTCTTATTTAGTAAAAAAGACAGTTTGAGATAAAAATCTATATATTGAGTCAAAGAAAAATCTGATTTGATTTATTGGAGGGACAGCCGAACCGAAAGATGTTCAGCTGTATTCAAATTATTGGCAATAAAAGAAAATAAAGAGTAAATAAACTAACTGCCCCCAAGAATCGCGGGCGGTTTAAATGCCAGTTGTGAGATGCTCGAAAAGCAGGCGGGAACCAAGTAGAAAGAGGATCGCTCCGCCGACAATTTCCATCCGGCTGTCAAGCAGATTGCCGAGTTTCCTGCCGAAAAACGATCCAGCGATTGAGAAGAGGAAAGAGGTCAGTCCAATCAGAAATATATTCAAGCCGACATTCAGATCTGCAATTGCCCCCAGACTGACGCCGACCGCCAGCGCATCAATGCTGGTCGCAAGCGACAGCATCAGGACCGTTTTCTCGTTTGAGGGTTTGATCGGACATTCCATATCAGCGTTGGCGCCTTCGATGATCATCTTAATCCCGACGTAACACAAAAGGATGAATGCGATCCAGTGGTCAAAACTTTGAATTAAATGGAGCAGATTGCTACCAAGCAGCCAGCCGATGAGCGCCATGCCTGCTTGGAATAGACCAAAGTGGAGCGCGATATTGAGATAAAGCTTGATATCACGCTCTTGATCGATCGTTCCGATGCAGATTGAGACAGCCAGGCAGTCCATTGCGACCCCGACTGCCAGTAGGATGGTTGAAAAAAGTGACATGGATTCGAAATTCCTCAGATGCGGGTCAAAGACCGATATTTCATGCGGTGCGGCGTATCTGCTGCGATCCCCAATCGTGTGCGGCGGTCCGCTTCATATTGCGTGTAATTGCCGTCAAAGTAGGTGACAGAAGCGTCATCTTCAAACGCCAGAATGTGGGTCGCGATGCGGTCCAAGAACCAGCGGTCATGAGACACAACCAGCGCACAGCCCGCGAAACTTTCAAGCGCTTCTTCGAGCGCTCGGATGGTGTTCACGTCCAAGTCGTTGGTCGGCTCGTCAAGCAGCAGGACGTTGGCTTCACTCTTCAGCATTTTTGCCAACTGTACGCGGTTGCGTTCACCGCCTGAAAGGGTGCCTACCAATTTTTGTTGATCCCCGCCGGAAAAGTTGAACCGGGCAACATATGCCCGGGAGTTGACTTTTCGGTCACCAATCTTGATTTCATCCAAACCGCCAGAAATTTCCTCCCAAATTGTTTTTTCTGCACCAAGCGATTCACGGCTCTGATTCATGTAGCCCAATTGGACAGTATCTCCAATTCTGATCTCGCCGGAATCCGGCTTTTCTTCACCGGAAATCATGCGGAATAATGTAGTTTTTCCGGCGCCATTCGGACCGATGATCCCAATCACACCGCCGGGCGGCAAGTTGAATGAAACCTGATCCATAATAATTCGGTCTCCATAAACTTTACGCACATCTTTGCATTCGATGACCAAATTTCCCAATCGCGGACCAGGGGGAATAAAGAGCTGCATTTCTTCGTTCGACTTGGCGAAATCCTGCGAAAGAAGCTTCTCATAGGAGGCGATTCGGGCTTTCGATTTTGCATGCTGACCCTTGGGCGACATGCGGATCCACTCAAGTTCGCGTGAAAGCGTGCGCTGCCGCTGGCTTTCACCCTTCTCTTCCTGTTCCAGCCGGTTTTTCTTTTGCTCAAGCCATGAGGAGTAATTCCCCTGATAAGGAATGCCTTCCCCGCGATCCAGCTCAAGAATCCAACCGGCAACATGATCCAGAAAATAACGATCATGCGTGACGGCGATGACTGTCCCCTCGTACTGCTGCAAGTGCCTTTCAAGCCAGGCGACTGCCTCGGCGTCAAGATGGTTGGTTGGTTCATCCAACAGCAGGATATCCGGTTTCTGGAGGAGCAGCCGGCAGAGCGCAACCCGGCGTTTTTCACCGCCGGACAGAATGTTGACCGGTGTCTCTCCGGGCGGGCAGCGCAGTGCATCCATTGCCATTTCCAAGCGGGAATCGATATCCCAGGCATCCATCGCATCGATTTTTTCTTGGACTTTCCCCTGCTTGATGATCAGTTTATCCATTTCATCGTCGCTCATCGGTTCAGCAAACTTGTTGCTGATCTCTTCGAACTCTTTCAGCAGGCTGAGCTGTTCGGCTGCGCCTTCTTCGACAATTTCTCGGACGGTTTTATCGCTGTTGACCAGCGGTTCCTGTTCCAGATATCCAATCGTAAAACCCGGTGCGACAGCTGTCTCTCCGATAAAATCTTTATCCACGCCGGCAAGAATTTTTAAAAGCGAACTTTTCCCTGATCCGTTCAAGCCAAGTACGCCGATTTTAGCGCCATAGAAGTAGGAGAGGTAAATGTTTTTTAAAATCACCTTTTTATTAATCTGTTTGGAAACGCCGATCATAGAATAAATTACTTTGTTCGGTTCAATCGCCATCTTTTTTATCCTCCGTCTCGCTTGGCTTTATATCCGCTGTTCGTTAAAAAACTGAGCACGAAATCAACGCGGTCTCCTTGAATTTCGATCACCCCGTCGCGGACCGTTCCGCCAGTGCCTAACTTTTTCTTGATTTCAGCAGCTAATTTTTGAATTTCATCTTTTGTGCCCGGCACCCCGCGGATAGATGTGACTTCTTTGCCGCCCCGCCCCTGCTTTTCCCGTCTTACCCGCACAATTCCATCGGATGGGAATGGTTGATCCGCTTTGGCTGATTTACAGATGCATAGACCAATCGGGCGGCTGCATTTTGGGCAGATTCTTCCGCTTTCAGTTGAATAAACGACCGGGTTGCTGTTTCTCATAGCCCACTAATTATAGCAAAGATTAGCATGAAGCGTCATCGCCTTGAAAAGCGTATCAATTTCTCGGGGGAACGAGCGATGATGGCTGAGCGGCATATCGGTTGTGATAAGATTTTTATATCCCTGTCCGGTTGTTTTGACTGGGTTGCAGGGTGGAAATTTGATTAAAATGTGAAACTTTGACCGGAGGGTCAATGAACTATATTATCCGAAAAATGCAACCATCTGAATATCCGATTCTGCGGGAGTTTTTATACGAAGCGATCTATCAGCCTGACGACAGCGAACCTCTGCCGCGGTCGATCCTAAATGATCCAGCATTGGAAATGTATATCAAGGATTTCGGAAGTCTGGCTGACGATCATTGCTTGTGCGCGGAAGTTTCGGGGTCAATTGTCGGGGCGGTTTGGGTGCGCAATATTGCTGGATATGGCAGTATTGATGAGAAAACACCAGAATGTGCAATCTCCCTTTTTCGGGAATTTCGCGGAAAAGGAATTGGCACTGCATTGCTAATTGAGATGCTTAATTACTTGAAGGAGAAAGGGTATGAAAAGGTGTCCCTTTCCGTTCAAAAAGAAAATTATGCTGTAAAAATGTATCAAAACGCAGGATTTAAAACATTGTCAGAAACCGAAGAAGAGTTGATCATGGTAGCTGATCTCAAATCAGATCCAGCGATTTCCTCTGATTAATCAAGGCTTGATCGAGAGAACATTTAAATGAAAAGCGGCCTGATTTCTTCAGACCGCTGAAATAAATTCCTTTCGGAAGTGCAGGTTAGGAACCGAGTACGAAAATGGCAGTAAAAAATCCGCATATGCACAAGAACATCAGCAACAGGACTGCCAAGACGATCCAGAGCCATTTTAGATCGCTCTTTTTTTCCGGAGCACCGTTGGTCGAATTCAGGGGGACCCGATCCGCAGTTTCTGATTGAATATCTGGTGCCGAAGGTGTTGCGGCACGCGGTTTAGGCTCATAAGCTGGAATGGAACTTCCTGATCCAACGGATGACTCTGATTTGCTGAATGCATCCGGCAGTTTTTCCGAATCGATGACGGATTCGACTGCGTCTGCTGCATTCTCTGCCTGAGTTTCGACCTCAGTTTTTACTTTGTCAAATCGTTCGCCAATCTCTTCTGCTGCGTTTTCAGCCTGGGCTTCTATTTCAGTTTTTACTTCATCTACCCGGTCACCAATCTCTTCTGCTGCGTTTTCTGCTTGGGCTTCAATTTCAGCCTTTACTTCGTCAACCCGGTCACCAATCTCTTCAGAAATTGATGAATTCTCGAGCCCTTCTTTTACTTCTGACGCAATTGATTCTGCGTTATCCTGAATTTCCTCAGCTGCTTTTTCAACATTCTCTTGGAATTCTGAAAAATTCTCGTCTGACATTTTATTTTCTCCTCATCTGGCACTCTATTAATTAATTCTTCCTTATATACCAAATACGATAGATCGGTCAAATCGTTGCGGATCAATTTCGCCTGTCCACGGTCCATGCTTTTCCTGTTTCATGGTTGTAACAATTCCTGCGATCTGGCAAGCACGCGCGGGATCATATTTCAGGCGGGAGCCAACGTAAGACGTGATGCAGGTGTCGCCTCTGCCGGTTCTGCCGTCAAGTGATTTTGGCGTGAAAGGCGCGCGATAGAACTTACCGTCCGCATAAACCAGCACTTCTTTTGTCTGGGTCAGCACGATTTCTTTGGGTCCGTAGCCAGCCAGGATCTTTGCAGCCTTTTCAAGGTCATCGGTTCCTGTGATATGTTCAGCTTCAGCTTTATCAACTTTCAGGAAGGTGACATGCTTGAGACCTTCTTCCATGTCTTTCCAGGGTCTGAAATTCAGGTCATTGCCTTCCGGCACCCTGACAAAGCCTTGAACATCCAGCGCAATCGGCGCCCGCTTCGAAAGCTCAATAAGGGTCGGCAGCGTGATTTCTCCGGCGATGATTGGCGTGATCATGATCACTTTTGCCTTGACATCGGGGATATCTGCCAACGGAATTTCGCCGGCAAAACCATTCAGTTTGCAAATCCTGCGTTCCATGTCTGCTGATTGATAGATGTTGATGCAGCCGGAGGATTGGTGTGCAGGTTTGGTTGAAACATCAATCCCAAGTGCGGTAAGTTCATCCAGATAATGAAAATCGTCTGGATTTCCCCGGGTAGCTATGCCGACTTCCAAACCGAGCCTTCGCAAGACGACTCCGCCATAATAAACTGCACCGCCCGGGCTTTCGAATTCTTCTCCATCGATCACAATTTTATCTTTTGCAAAATGTCCAACCATCAAAACATCTAAATTTGATTTCATTTTTTCCGTTCTCCTTAAATTATTGATAGTTCCTGGCAGCAGAATCTTCCGATCCTCGTACAGGAGAAAGCAGGTTATTCTGCAGGAACTGCTGCTTCTTCCGTTTGCTGAGCTGCAATCAGTGTTTGTTCAGCAGCTGCCTGTGAAGTAGCGTCTTGGGCTGCTTGCGTTTGCGCTGCCGCTGCTTGAGAAGTAGCATTTTGAGCTGCTTGCGTTTGTTGCATAGATGCTTCAGCAGCTGCAGTTTGGGCAGCTTCGAACGCATCCTGCGTTGCATCGTTCGCTTCTTCAGTTTTTAGCGCATTGGTTTCCGCTGTCTGCGTGTAATCTGGCGTTGGCTGAGCGGGTGCCGGCTTTGTTGGCGTAGCTGTCGGGTTGAGTGTGCCGCGATAGTAACAATTTAGCTTTTGGGGGTTATAGCGAATGCAATAATCTTCACAGCCTTGACCTTGCTGAATACTGCGGTTGGCGTCTGAGCACATGTAATCCAATTGACTCGAATACTTTGTGGTTTGGACAACCGGGACGTCAGTGAAATTCCCGACGATCAGATTGTATGAGAGGGACATCACAACTGCATTGTATGAATCAACCAAATTCCAGCTCTGTGTGTATGTCCCATGATTTTTCGGGCTGACGATTGGCAAGGTGACGGTGATCTCTCCGCCGTATGCAACGTTTGCAGAAAGTGCGACACTGGAATTTGTTGAGAGGGCAGTGCCTCCGCTGTTAACCAGTTTGAAAGTGTTGTTCCAAATTGTCGTGCCGGTGTTCCGCAACCGAATTTCAAGATTGAACGATTTTTCTGGTTTAATGGAGGAATTCGTGACTGGGTTAAAACTCACAAACGTCCCAGCGTTATAAATCTTTGAAACCACGGTTGTAGTTGGATTCACGACTACCGGTATAGCTGGTGCGGTCTCAGGATAGCGCAGAATTGTCGGCAGGATAATCGGGGTCGCTGTGACATCTGCTGTCGGGCTGGCAGGAATGGGTGTTTCTGTTGGCGGCAGCGCAGCGGCTGTCTCAGTCAGCACAGAAAAAACGGTCGCGACCGCGTCTGTTTCTCGTTGTGCAACGTTTTCGGGTGTATTGATACAGCCGCTTAATACGATAAGAACGAGGATTCCTGACGCAATTCGAATGAAGTTTTTCATGAAACAATGCTCCTGGTGTTTGGCTCAGCTTCAGAACGAAGATGGATTAATAAAAGTCGGTTACCAGACTTCCGTTTGAATAACAGTTGATCCCATTTGACCACATGCTGCGTCCATTCAGCCGGCAGTAATCGTAACAGCCATTTCCTTGAATGTTGCTGCGATCCAGATCAGAGCACATCCAATAGAGGGAATTTGGGGTCGGACTTGGCTGCCCGGGCAAGTCGGTCACGAAGGTTTGTTCTCCAACGATTGCGACGTAATAGACAGTAAAGAAGATGATTCCATTCGGATCCTGGAAAACCCATTCGGACTGATGGGTCCCGAGTTGGCTCGGCGCAGTTGCCGGCATCGAAATTGTGAGAATTCCGCCGGGATCAATTGGCGTGTCAATCGAATAGGACGATTGATCAGCCAGCTGAATGCCATTGGAATGATAAAACTTCGTTTTCCATGAGAGGTTGGCTGTGCCGGTGTTTTTAAATTGCCAGGTCAGTGTGAATTTCTGCCCAGGTAAAAACTGATTTGGAAATGGACTGCTTGAGACGAATTCCACTTTGTAGGGATAAGCTGAACTGGAGACTTCTGTCGGTTGTTCGGCGATTGGCTGAGTGGGCGGCAGAATGATTGCGACCGCAGTTGGAGAGGGCATTGGACTCGGCGTCTCGCTTGGGATCGCCGTCGCTGTTTCTGTGGCAGGCAGACTTGCTGCAGTCGTGGTTAATTCGGCAACGATGGTCTGAGCCGCTTCAGTGTAAATCGCGTCCTTCATTTCATCAGGCGTATTCGTGCAGCCGGACAGACTGAGCGCAATTATGATCAGCATTGGAACGAGCCAAATTTGTGCAATATTTTTATTTCCCATACATATCCATTATATTCTAAAACGGTAGGTATCCCGTTATCCTACCTTTCATGCCTGATAACAGATAAAAAAACAGCCATGCATTAAACGAAATGCATGACTGAAAAGTTCAGAATTGCCCAATTCATTTCTTCAAAATATGCAGGCAGTCTTCCATGAACGATATTTTTACAGACGTGTCTTCTGGGATCATATCGAGACGGGTTGGGTCAGTCTCATGCGCAGTCAGCTGAAGACCGTTTAGATCGATGAAATACTCAATCGATTCTCCAAGATATGCCGCCTGCTTAATTCTGCCCTGAAATTTTCCCTCATCCGTCCGGACTTTCACCATTTCTGGTCGGATGACGATATCGACTGTCTCCCCGACCGCAAAGTCATGATAATGCGGATCAGAAATCGTCAGCGTGCTGCCATGGGTAGCGATCACTAGGTCATCTCCATGCCGTTCAGTGATTTGCCCTTCGAGGAAGTTTGCCCGACCGATAAAATCAGCCACAAAGCGGCTGGCGGGGTAACGATAAATTTCACGCGGTTTTCCGATATGTTCGATCAGTCCCTGATTCATGACGACGACTTTATCCGATAAAACCATCGCTTCAAGCTGGTCATGGGTGACGTAGAGACAGGTGAAACCCAGCTGCCGCTGCAGCTGCCGGATTTCAAAGCGCATTTGTTCCCGCAGTTTAGTATCCAAGTTGGACAAAGGTTCGTCCATCAGAAGTACTTTCGGTTCCATCACCAAGGCTCTAGCAAGCGCAACCCGTTGCTGCTGCCCGCCGGATAATTGGTTCGGTGCCCGGGTTTCATATCCGATCAGATCGACCATGTCGAGAACTTCATTGATGCGTTTCTTTTGCTCTGCTTTGCTCATCTTCTGAACATTCAGCCCATAAGCGATGTTCTCGTAGACGTTCAAGTGCGGAAAGATGGCATAACTCTGAAACACCATGGACATATCCCGTTTGTGCGTTGGAACTTCATTGATGACATTTCCGTCCAGAATAATGTTTCCCGAAGTTGGGAATTCGAATCCGGCAACCATGCGCAGCGTCGTGGTTTTTCCGCACCCGGAAGGACCGAGCATGGTGACCAATTCGCCTTTGTTGATTTCGATGTTGATCCCATCAAGCGCCCTGACCTCTTTCGCTCCGCCTCTGGGTGGAAAAACTTTGACCACATTATCGATAACAAGATACATTTTTTTCTCCATTTAGTTCAGATGCCGGTATTCAAATCGATATTCGTATCAATTTTTAATATTTTACGGGTGACAGTTCCCATCAATCCAATGAAAATCAGAACGATAAAGATGATCACTGAGGAATAAGTTGCGGCATAACTGATGCCGTCCTGTTCCCAGCCACTCATGATTGAGGCAGTCACGATCTGCCATTTTGCACTGACGAGGAAGATGATTGCTGAGAGGCTGGTCATGTGCCGGGTGAATGAAAAGATCAGCCCGGTCATGAAAGCCGGCAAGATTAGCGGTAGCGTGACCTTGCGGAAGGTGTACTGACTGTCGCCGCCCAAGATGTTTGAAGCTTCCTCAATCGAGCCGTCAATCTGCTGAAGGGCAGCGATTCCTGAGCGCACCGAAGCTGGGAGCGATCGAACGATAAATGCGAACAGAATGATGTAAGCCGTACCGTTCATCTTCATCTGATCGCCGGTGAATAAAATCGCGATGGACAAAGTCAGGAAAATCATCTTTAATCCAGTTTCAAATTTTCCACGGTATTCATAGACCAGCAAGGCAGTCAGAAAGATCAGAATGACTCCGAGAAAGAAAGTCGGCAAGGAGAACGGCACTTCGATGTAATCCGCAGTCTGCGTGCAGAGCGCGCGCCACCAGCGGACAGTCTGGGTTCTGCCATAAATCCGCAGCGGTTTCGAGATCATCAGAATGATCTGATTCATCAGCAGGTAGACGCCGATCCAAAAAGAGCCTTTTCCAATTTTCTTCGATTGATTCGTTCCGTACATAAAGAGTCCGATCAGAATGAAGAGGGATCCGACCAGATAATAGACGCCTGACAGCCCAATCCCGAACGGAGCTGCTCCTTCCGCCTGCATTTCAGGTCTGAAAAAGCCGTTTTCGCCCCACAGGAATCCGCCGTCATTAAACACGCTGAGCGTTAATCCGAGGATGACCCCCGGGATCAGAATCATCAGCCGTTTTCTCTTCTCCCGGGTGACACAAGTGACATAGAACCAGGCGCCGATGACTAGAAGCAGAATAGCCAGACCGGGGTTATTTAAGTTGAATGTCAGAATGAAGCCCATCCCAACGATCGTCCCCGGAACTGCCCCACCCAGATTCGAGCCAAAATCGAGTATTTCTTTGCCGGAAAATTTCTTTCGCACCACCAGAAAGGCGATCACCATGCCAAGCAGTGCCGCAAACGGCGTGGCATAAAGGCTCAGGAAAGTAGTATCCAGAATTGACTCAAGTCCACGACCGAACATTTTTGTCCAGTTGGAAAGCGTCGGCGTGAAGTCGATTCCCCAGCCTTTGACGAAGGAACTGGCGATGACCGTCAGATAGACTAGCAGGATCAGAATGCAAACCAGATAGACCATAATTCCGAAGACCACCCGAATTGTCTTATTTTTCTCATACACTTTGCCGACCGTCGGTTTTCCGGTGACAGAAATGTACGAGCGGCGAGTGATGTAATAGCGCTGAAAAACATATACGATCAGCGTCGGAATCAGCAGCACGAACGAAAGCGCGGACGCTTTCTGGTAGTTGTATTCCCCAATAACGGACATGTAAATTTGCGATGAAAGGACGGTGACATTGCCGGAGATGAATTGGGGGTTGCCCAAATCAGCCAGCGCTTCAACGAACAGCAGCATGAAGCTGGCGGCAATGCCCGGGATCAGCAGCGGAAAAGTAACCGTTCTGAATAGATAGAAGCGGCTGGCGCCAAGCGTTTCAGCGGCTTCTTCCATGGAAGCATCAAGCCGTTCCATCATCGATTTAAGCATCAGATAAGCGACCGGAAAAAAGGTCAGCGTCTGGACGATGACCAGTCCATCCATTCCATAAATGTCATTCATGCCAGCTGAAAACCTTATTCCGAGAATAGTTTTCGTTATCAAGCCGTTCCGTCCAAAAAGCTGGATCATGGCAATTGCCACTGCGAAGGGCGGGGAGACGGTCGGAACCAATGCCAGCAAATGGACAAATTTCTTGCCCGGAATATTGCAGCGCACTGTCGCATAGGCAAAAATGAAACCCAAGATTGTGCCGAAAGTGGCTGAAAGGACTCCCATGACGATCGTGTCTTTCAGGACAAGCCGGTAGGTTCGCCCATATTTTTCAGTCTCTTGCAGGACGAGACCGGCATCCTTAAGAATATTCGTGATTCCGTTTAAAAACGTGCCGTCAAAATATCGCGCGAATTGCGTGAAATCTGTCTGGCCGGTATCTGAGACGAATCCGCGCAGAATTGTCCTGAATATCGGATAGAAAATAAAAATAATCAGAAAAATTGCAGAAAAAATCAGTGCAATCATCAAGATCGGATCCTGTGAGATCAATCCGATTTCGTGAATTCTCCTTCTGATACCGCTAAATCTGGTTCGTTCTTCAACATTCTCTGACGCGTTGGCCATTAGCTGCTCCAAAATACCTTAGGATTAGTTTTGGAAAATGGGCGAAGAATTCTTCGCCCATTTTTATTGTATATGAATTGTTTACGGATTTTTCTTGATTGTGCCGCTTTCATCCATTTCAGCATTTTGGATTTCATTGGCAAATTTATCTTGGAATTCCTGTTTGTGAGCACCGGACCAATCAAAGTCATAATCGATCAGGTTGACTTCCAGCAGTTCAGGATGGGAAAGTTCAACGCCGACAACGGTTGGTGCCTGATAGGACTGGTAAACCGGACCAAGCGCCTGAGCTTCTGGCGTCAGTGCCCAGTCGTACCAAAGTTTCGCGTTTTCGATGTTCTTTGCGCCTTTCAAAATTGCCTCAGCACCGACTTCAAAACCGGTTCCTTCTTCTGGGAAGGTGATAACCATGTGGGCGCCATTGTCTTCGATTTCTTTAACGCCGTCGTGGGAGAACATGATCACAACGCCAAATTCGCCGCTTGCAACATATTTGCCTGCGCCTGATCCGGATTTCGTGTACATGGCAACCTGGTCATTGAACTTCTTCATATATTCCCAGCCTGCTTCTTCGCCCATTACCTGCAGCACGGTTGAAAGGAAAGTGTAAGCGGTTCCTGCAGTTGACGGGTGGGAAATCACGATCTGGCCTTTGAATTCAGGTTTCAGCAGGTCTTCGAATGACTTCGGCGGTTCAACACCTGGGTTCTCAGCCAGCCAATCCGTGTTGGTCATGAAACCGAGCGAACCCATGTAGATGCCCGTATAGTAATGATCTTTATCGACAAAGAGATCATAGAAATTCGGGTTGATGTTTTTCAGGTTCGGGGACTCATACTCCTCAAGCAGACCCAGCGGCTTGGCAGCGATGAAACTGTCCATCGGGCCGCCCCACCAAATATCAAAGGTCGGGTTGCCGGCTTCGGACTGAATTCTTGCCAATCCTTCACCGGATGAGAGGCGAATCCATTGGACGTCAATTTCGGGATAGACGGCTTCAAAGGACTCTTCCATCCCCTGACACCACAGTTCTTGCGGTGTGCAGAGCACGCTGAGTTCACCGGATTGGGCAAACGCCGGCATTGCAGCAGCTAAGATTACAAAAGCAACTAAAATCAACAAATACTTCTTCATTATTTTCCTCCAAGAAAAGATTGAAAAATAGATTTATAACAAATTCATTAAACCTATTATATTTCATTCTTGAAAATTTCTTGTGAAATACAATGTGAATTTATTGTAGGTCAGTGTTTAGAAAAATTTTCCAAATGTGGATTATGACCAGGAAAACCGATTATTTTGACTGCAAAAGAACATTATTGGGTTGGATAGAATCAAAAATAACGAAAATGATCAGGAGAAATCTGACAAACAATCCTTGATTAAATCAGAAAGACCGCCCACGAACAGCTGGCGGTCCTTTAAAATGTGAAAGAGAAACTTTATTTGTTTTGGAGAGCGTCGCGAATTTCAGTCAACAGTTTGACTTCGTCGGACGGTTCCGCAGGTGCAGCCGGGGCTTCTTCTTCCGCCTTCTTCAATTTGGCAGTGAAATTGTTTGCAGCGCGCATCAACAGGAACAAAACGATCGCGACCAGAATAAAATTGATGATTGCAGCGATGAAATTGCCGATGGTGATGACTGGAGCTTCTGCGGCGACTGCCTCTTCAAGCGTTGCATAGGTTTGACCATTCAGCGGAATAAACAGTTTTTCGAATGATATTCCAGAGGTAATCAAGCCGATGACTGGCATGATCACATCGTTGATTAACGAGTTGATGATGCTGTTAAAGGCTGCGCCCATCATAATACCGATTGCCAGCGCTAAGACGTTTCCTTTTTGGATAAATTCCATAAACTCACTAAACAGTTTTTTCATTTTGCTCTCCCGGTTTATTTCAATAATTATTGTTGATGTTGGTATTTTATTCGATAATACAAAAATTTTGGGTGAAATGCCTGTAAATTATTAAGATTTTAGGTATTTCAAGTAAGCTTCAATAAATCCGTCTATTTCACCATCCAAAACGGCTTGCGCATTGCCGGTTTCATACTCTGTGCGG
>DHPK01000009.1:127521-132309 GCA_002407845.1 Leptolinea sp. UBA5366
TTCATACTCTGTGCGGTGGTCTTTTACCATCTGATAAGGGTGAAGGACGTAAGATCGGATTTGACTGCCCCATTCCGCTTTGACATAGTCTCCCCGCAGTTCGCCAATTTCTTTTTCATGCTCCATGTGCCTGATTTCCAAAAGTCTGGATTTGAGCACTTTCATGGCATTCTCGCGGTTTTGAGTCTGGCTGCGTTCATTCTGGCAAGTGACAATGATGCCGGTTGGAATATGGAGCAGGCGCACGGCAGTTGAGTTTTTCTGTACGTTTTGCCCGCCAGCGCCGGAAGATTTGAATACATCGATACGGATATCTTCGGCAGGAATTTGGATGTCTTCGTCATCGACCGCTTCAGGCAGGACTTCAACCATCACAAAAGATGTGTGGCGGCGGTGCGCTGAATCGAACGGGGAAAGCCGAACAAGCCGATGCGTTCCCTTTTCTGATTTCAGATAGCCATAGGCATATTTGCCGCTGATTGTGATTGTGATTGATTTCGTCCCGGCTTCTTCACCCGGCGTAAAGTCAACGATGTCCGCCGCAAACTTGTGCGATTCTGCCCAGCGCAGATACATGCGCTGCAGCATTGATGCCCAATCGTGCGCTTCCGTTCCGCCAGCTCCGGCGTGAATGGCAAGAATGGCGTTGCCGCTGTCATATTTTCCGGACAGCAGGACTTCAAAACTTTTCTTCTCCATCAGCGCTTCAAGCGTGCTTACGTCATTTTCTAATTCTGCTTCGAGCGATTCATCCGCCAATTCAAGCAGTTCGATCGTGTCATGGACATGTTTTTCAAGATTTTCCCAGTCATTGATTTCTGACTGCAGATCATTAACTTTTTTCATCAGACTTTGGGCATGTTCCCGATCGTCCCAGAGGTCTGGTGCGGCTGATTGTGCTAAAAGTTCGCTCAGGCGCTGTTTTTTCGGCTCTAGATCCTGATGGGAAATAAGTTCTTCCATCTCGAGCTTTACTGCGCTCATTCGTTGGATTAATTCTTGTGACATTGCTTTCCCTTAATCCCCGATTAATCCCCGATGATGCCGTCAACAAAGCTTTCACGATTGAATCGTTCCATGTCGTCCGGTTTTTCACCCAGTCCGGCATAAATAATCGGCAGCCCCAATTCGCGATGAATGGCGAATGCCATGCCGCCCTTTGCAGAACTGTCCAGTTTGGCAAGGATGACTCCGTTCACTTTAACCGTTTCCTTAAATGAAACCGCCTGGTTCAGCGCATTCTGACCTGTCGTGGCATCAAGAACGATCCAGACGGCGTGCGGCGCCCCTTCCATGGATTTACCGATCACCCGATGAACTTTTTTCAGTTCTTCCATTAAGTTGTAACGGGACTGAAGCCTTCCGGCGGTGTCGATGATCAGGATATCGATGTTGCGGGCAATTGCAGCTTGGACGGCGTCATAAGCAACTGCAGCAGAATCGCCACCTTCCTTTCCGGCAATCAGCGGGATATTGAGCCGATCTGCCCAGACCTGAAGCTGGTCAATTGCGGCAGCGCGGTAAGTGTCACCAGCTGCGAGCATCACTTTTTTGCCGGCATCGGTGTATTTTTTAGCCAATTTGGCAGCAGACGTCGTTTTTCCGGAGCCATTAACCCCGACCATCAGGATGACATAGGGCTTATAGTTCTGAGCTTCGATTAATGGATCTGTCCCTTCTGACAATCGCTCCATCAGCTCTTTTTTGAAATATTTGATCAGATCAGATGCCCGGAAAAGGGCTTCATCAATCGCAATTTGTTTTAGCGATGAAATGATTTCTTCGGAGGTTTCCACGCCAAGATCGGCTTGGATGAGAATCGCTTCAAGATCTTCCCAGAGGAGCTCATCAATTTCATTCGCACCCATGACGTTTGCCAATTTCGAAAACGTCACTTTTCGGGTTTTATCTAAACCTTTAATCCATTTTGATAAAAAATCTGCCATGCTCCCCCAATACCGATGATTAAAAATCGGCTGTATTATATCATGAACGGGTCAGTAACTGACCGCAGCCTGCCCCGATATCAACGCCGCGATTCAACCGGATTGATGCAGCGATTCCTGCCCGATCGAGGGTCGTATAAAAATCGTTGACGACTTCCCGAATGGACCCTTTCCCGTCATATTTTCCAGTTGGATTCAGCGCAATCAAATTGACATGGCACAGCATCCCTTTCAGCAGTTTGCTGAGCTGCCCCGCCTGTTCCAACGAGTCGTTCAAGCCGGCAATCATTGCATATTCAAATGTGATTCGCCTGCCAGTAAATTTCGTATAGTCCTTGCACACTTCAATCAAGTCTTCGATAGGATATTTCTTATTCGCGGGAATGATCTGATTGCGAACCGCATTCGTTGGAGCGTGCAGCGAGACTGCCAGATTAATTTGACGTTTGGCTTTTGTAAAGCGTTCGATCACGGGCAGAATACCAACTGTGGATATTGTGATTCGCCGTTCCCCAAAGTTGAAACCATCCTTATGATTGATGAGATCAATTGCCTTAATCACGTTGGCGTAATTATGAAATGGCTCCCCCATTCCCATCAGGACAAGGTTGGTCAGTTTGCGGTTTTCACGCTTCAATGCGTCTGCGAAATAAAAAACCTGACCAGCGATTTCTCCTGAGGTCAAATTGCGGGTGAATCCCATCTGACCGGTCGCGCAAAAGGCGCAGTTCATCGCACAGCCGACTTGCGTTGAAATACAGGTCGTACTGCGCTCACGATACCGCATCAGCACGGCTTCAATTTTCTTGCCATCTGCCAGTCCCAGCAGATATTTATCGGTCTGCCCGTTTGCGGCTTCGACTTTCTTGATCTCGCTGACCGGATTGAAATCGAATGTCTGGATAATTCTTTCTCTTAGCGTTTTCGGAATGTTGCTGAACGCTGTTGGATCAAAATTCATATTCTGATAAACCTGATTCCAAAGCTGTTTTGCTCTGAATTCAGGTTCCCCCCAGTCTGCAAGCTGAGCGGTTAATTCTGCAATGTCAAGGTCAAAAAAGCAGGGTTTCACAGAGGGTTCCAATTCTGGTGTCATCGTTAATTTCCCTTATGCTGCAGCAGCAGGTCTGCAAATTCATTCAAATTCTGGCAGACCAAATCCGGCTGACGGTCAAATATCTTGATTGTTTCCTGAGAATCTACGCCTGAGAGGACCATGACCGTGCGGCAGCCGGCACGGATGCCGCCGAGAATATCAGTGTCGTATCGATCGCCGACCGCAACCATTTCAGCTGCTTTGATGCCCATTTGTTTCTGGGCGATCTGAATCAGCAGCGGTTCTGGTTTGCCAATCACGATCGGTTTCTGCTGAGTGCAGGTTTCGACCGCGTTGACCATCACACCCCCGCCAGGCAGCCAGCCTCTTTCGGATGCCAGTACGGGATCGAGATTTGTCGCGTAAAATACAGCGCCATTGTCAATCAAGCGTTTTGCGGTTTCAACTTTCTTGTAGGTCATATCCTGATCCAGACTGACGAGCACAATTTCTGCGCTTTCGTCTGAAAGGATGAATCCAGCTGAAATGAGATATTCTTTCAATGCGGAAGACCCGAAGACATGGATTTTGACATTCGCCGGCAGTTTTTCTTTGAATAAAATTGCAGCCCCGACAGCCGGGCTGATGATCTGATTCTGCTCAATCTGGACACCAAATGAAGCCATCTTTTTCTGATAGGATGCTGGTGTTCGGGTCGAGTTGTTGGTTCCTAAAATGGGCACAACCCCTGCTTGCGTTATTTTTTGGAATATCGCTTTTAAATCGCCAATCGGTTCAGACCCATTCCAGAGAACACCGTCCAAATCTAAAAATAATGCCTTGACTGTTGAAAAATCGAAAGAATGCATGCTGCCTTCCTTTAATTAAATTGAATCTATATTATACCGCTCGAGGCGCGTGTTTATTTTAGGATGGAAAAAAAACGCTCAGGAATATCCCCTGAGCGTTTTTTCTTTCCGATTCTAAAGTGATCAGATTTCTTTTGTGGATTTCAGAACTTGGTCAATTAATCCGTATTCAACTGCTTCTTTGGCTTCAAAATAGCGGTCGCGGTCGGTATCATGCAGGATGGTTTCATACGACTGGCCGGTGTGCTTTGCCATAATCTGGCTCAGATCCTTCTTCAGACGCAGAATTTCTTTTGCTTGAATTTCAATGTCCGAAGCCTGTCCTTCAACGCCGCCCAAAGGCTGGTGCATGTGGATTGTGGCATTCGGCAGTGCATAGCGGTGGCCTTTTGAGCCGGCTGTTAGCAGCACAGTCCCAAAGGATGCCGTCACACCGCAGGCAACTGTATTAATCCGGTTCGGAATCATCTGCATTGTGTCGTAAATTGCCAAGCCGGCGTATACAGATCCGCCTGGCGAGTTGATGTAAAACTGAATGTCGCGGTCAGCGTCTTCGCGGCTCAGGTAAAGCAGTTGGGCGATGATCAGATTCGCAACCTGGTCATTGATTGCAGTCCCCAGGAAGATGATTCGCTCTTTGAGCAAAAGGGAGTAAATGTCATAAGATCTTTCTCCATAAGCTCCGCCTTCTACAACCATTGGAACGAGCGCGCTTTTTGGTAATTGTGTCATAAAATGTCTCCTCGGTTCTTCAGGATTTTTCATCCTGTTTCTCAGTTAGTTTTTATCTTTCCTATCATATCATGGCAGGCTTGTTTCAAATGATAGAAAATCATTAGAAATTAGATTATTTGGGCTATTTTAGCTTTACGAATTTGTAATTATTTCTCATTTGAATTCAAATTGCAAAGAAAAACCGCAGCTGAATTCAGCTGCG
>DHPK01000009.1:132442-133852 GCA_002407845.1 Leptolinea sp. UBA5366
CGCAGCTGAATTCAGCTGCGGTTTATTGTAAAAATTATGAAGAAGGATTATTGATCTGCTTGCGATTCGCTGTCAGGAAGTTCGATAACTTCGTCTGATTTAACTTCAGCTTCGATTGCTGCTTCGGGCTCGCCTTCCACTGGTTTTTCATCGCTCTCGATTTCCGGGTTTTCACCTTTCGCGATGGCTACCAAACGATCAAACAGGGAGTCGGTGTAGGACTGGTTCATCGCTGTATTAGTAATGTAATTAGCGATTGCCTGTTTTTCTTTTTTAGTCTTTGCCCCTTCCATTTCTCTGGCGGCTGAGCTTTGAAGCTGATCAAAGATTTCTTTGAATCGGTCAAAGTTCATCTTGATCTTTTCTTTGGCGGCAAATTCCTGGATGACCAGACGCTTTTTCAGCTGAGCTTCGGCGTTTGGCCGAATTTCTTCGTTTAAAAATTTTTCAACATCTGTCTGCTGGATTTTTAGGTAGGTTTCAAAATCGAGTCCCTGATGGGAAATCCGATGCTTAAAGTCCTCAAACATCTGCTGAGCTTCTTCTTCAAGCGCATTCGGAGCATAGCTGATTTCAGCCTTATCGACCAGTTTCTCAACTGCCTTTTCAATGTATTGGTTTTCGTAGACTTGCTTTTTCTGCTTCAGCAGCCGGTCTTTGATATCTTCGACAAACGCTTCAAAGGTTTCAAAATCACCGAATTTCTTCGCCAATTCAACGTCTTCAGCCGGCATAACCAGATCTTTGATGCTCTGAACGGTGGTCGAGAAAACAACTTTCTTGCCCTTCAGAGAACCTACAGGTGCGTTCTCGTCATAGGTGTATTCTGTTGTGATGACCTGATTCGGTTCGGCACCAATCAGATTCTGTGAGAATCCGACAAACGGCCAGGCAGATTTCTCATCAGTATCTTTCCCAATGATGAATTCATAAGGACGTTCTGCGATCAATTCTGTGTTACCGGTCTCCGGATCCGCCTCAGCCAGATCGGCTTTGATCATCGTGTAAACTGTCTGACCTTCTTTCGCGGGACCTTCAGCCGGTTCGGCAGTTGCGAAACTTGATTTCAATTCTGTCAGCGTCTCCTGAATTTCTTCATCGCTGACGGTTTGTTCTTCGAAATCTTCGCGAATTTCGCGATAATCTTGAAGCTCAACAGTCGCTGCCAGCGGAATGATCAGTGTCATTTTGGGCGGGTCAACCTCATCAATTTTATCCAACCGACCCATGCCGCCGGGGGTGATTTCACCCTCTGTCAGGATCTGTTCATACTGCTTTTCGAGAAAAATATCAAGCGCTTCCTGTGCAATGGCTGCATCGCCATAATTGCGGCGGATGATCTCAAAAGGAGCTTTGCCTGGGCGAAATCCGGGGATTTTTACCTGACTGGCAATTTTTCTGGCTGCTTGA
>DHPK01000009.1:133956-135641 GCA_002407845.1 Leptolinea sp. UBA5366
CTGGCAATTTTTCTGGCTGCTTGACGTTTAATTGGTTCAAATTCCTCGGAACTTAATGCAACGTCAACTTTGACTTCATGGTTTTCAACGGGTTGCTTTTCGATTTTCAAGATGACTTCCTCATAAAAAAATAATTGTCAGCGGACATCCATTTATTGATATAAATCAGCTGCCTGAGCGATGAAAATTTCCCGAATGATGATGTTCATCCGGGAAACATGACAAACGCCAAACTATTATACATTAGGATCAGCTGAAATCCAACAAGATATGCAATTATTCAGCAACAATTCCTATAAACGGACCTGATTTCATGAAACAGGGCTTAGGTTAAGGGTGTTGCTTCAGATTTAGCCGTTTTATACATCTTCATAAAGATCAGCCCCGCGATAGCTTCAATGACAACCGTAAACAGCATGATCAGCGGGATTTGGTTCATGTCATAAAGCCAACCCATTAAGGCTGATCCGATTAATAATGCCAGTCCGTAAGCCGAGTTGAAAATGCCATAGCTGGTTCCCCGTTTATACAGCGGTGCGAGGTCAGCGATGGCTGAGCGCATGATCGTTTCATGCGTCCCCATGACGATGCCGAAAATCATCATGCCGGCGACGATCAAAGGAATAGATTTCGTCAGCGTCAAGAACGGAAGCAGCACGGTGATAAATGGAATGGCTGCCAAGACCAGCAGCCCGCCTGTCTTGTTGTTGGTTTTCACTTTGAAATGATCGTATGCATGACCGACGACTAGTGCGGCAACGGCGTCCACTGCCATTGCGATTGCATAGAGCATTGTGATATTTCCATCGCTCATCAGCTCATTTGCTTTCAAGTGGAAGCCGATTGTGCTGAAATTGACGAATCCGAGTGTACAGAAGAAAGTAAATGCTGAATAAATCCAGAAAATCGGTTTCAATTTTTCATTCCGAAATTCTTTGACTTTCAATTGCGGCAGCAAGCGTTCATTTTCAATTTTTCGATAGGCGTAATACACAAACAATAACAGCAGTATGAAAGGAATGATCAGCAGTTTATAGCTGAGCTGGTACTCAGAGATGCCGTGACGGCCGCTCAGATAAAAGACCAAAGTGAAAATCAATGGACCGAGAAACGCTCCAACTTGATCCAATGCTTCCTGCAAACCAAACGCAAACCCAACACCAACCTGATTTTCCGCAACACCGGAAAGCAGCGTGTCTTTGGCAGGATTGCGCAGCGATTTTCCGATCCGTTCTAGTAGGATCAAGATAATCAAGATGTTCCAGTTCATGGTCAGACCCATCAGCGGAACTGCGATCAGCATTCCATAACCGATGAAGATGAAAAGCCAATATTTCCCGCTTTTATCAGACAGAACACCCGCGACCAAACGCAGAAAATATCCCAGGAATTCGCCAATGCCAAAAACCAGCCCCACCTGTGCAGCAGTCACACCAAGAAGGTTGAAATACTGACTGTTTGCGCTGCGAGCGCTTTCGTAGACCATGTCGCCGAGCAGGCTGATGACACCGAAAATGATGATGACTTGAACTGCAGGAGTGAATTTTGATTGTTTAGAAGTTGTTTTTTTGTCCATATAGACCCCATTCCATACGATTGAAATAATAATATGAGGGGTGGGTATATGCTGAAAGATAGTAGATTGGTGAAGTTGGGGTCAGGTAGGGAAGGAGGGGCTCGAACCC
>DHPK01000009.1:135781-168497 GCA_002407845.1 Leptolinea sp. UBA5366
GCCTGTCTGCCAATTCCAGCACTCCCCCTCTTTAGCACGCCTACTGAGACTCGAACTCAGGCTTCTACCTCCGGAGGGTAGCGTGATGTCCACTTCACTATAGGCGCGTAACTCGGTCTATTTTACCACTTATTCAGGCTTCGGCGGGGAAATTAGGTGAAAACGATCGCGAATAAAGGACAAATCTTCCGGCATCAAACCCAGCTCATCGGCGAGTTCGTCCGGTCTGCCCATGGCGGAATCTTTCGCAGTCATGGTTACATAAAAAGATGGATTCTCGGCAGATTCCGTCTCAATTCTTATCTCCGATTCAACGAAAGACCGCAAGTTATATTCCTTGTTCCGCCGTGAGCGCAGAACAGTGTCCTTTGAAAGAAATTCTTGTGCTTTTTCAGCCAGGAGCGCGGTATCAGTGTCAATCGGTAGCTTCACCTGATAATCAGCGCTCTGAATAAGCGTGGTTATTGCTGGACTGAATAGTTCGACGGGTTCGATTGAATTAATGATTAATCCGCCAGGAGATTTCTGATTCAGATGGGTGATCAGCCTTTCTGTCCAGTCCTCGTTTTGATCGAACGCTTCCTGTTTGAACCAAAGATCAATCAATTCGTTTCGCCCGTCCCAACCCAGCGGCAGCGGCCAGGCAGTCGCCATTTTTGGCGAGGGGTGAAACCCCTGCGTGTAAGCAAGCGGCATTTTCGCACGCAACAATACCCGAATCCAGACTTTTTGCAGATCGAGATGGCTGATGAATCGCAAGGGTCCAACTTTTTGATAAGATACTCGACAGCGAATCATTCTGCACCTTCCTGCGCAGCTTCAAAATTGAGGATTGGGCAGAACCATTTTTCCCCGTTTGTCCGCGGTTGGATCAGTGAGAACGTCCGGTTGATGCCACAGCCATAACAGCCATCCCGGCAATCCTCCCGCAGAATACCGTTCAGACTGTTTTCATATTCATTGCGCAATGTTTTTTTGCTGACACCGATATCGATGTGGTCCCATGGGAAGACCTCGTCAGGCTGACGAACACGGTTCATATAAAAGGCGGGATCGAGATCGTTTTCGGCAAATGCCTGCAGCCAGATGTCATGTCTGAAGTGATCCTGCCAGGCGTCAAACTTTGCGCCTAACTGCCAGGCGCGGTGGATAACGGCAGACTGACGCCGATCGCCGCGCGATGACCAGGCTTCAAACATGGTCGTTTCAGCGTCGGACCAAGACAACTTTATCCCGGGAGTTGAAAGCGCTTTCTTAATTAGGATTTGTTTTTCGGTAATCTTTTCAGGATCATCTACCGAACACCATTGAAAGGCTGTGTGCGGTTTTGGAACCAGTGTCGCGATGCCGATGTTGAGCTGCGATCGTTTGTTGAGGTGTTTGCGTCCGATTTTGATCACTTTTATGCATACATCACAGATTGCCTGAACATCTTCAAGCGTTTCGCCGGGCAGTCCGATCATGTAATAAAGTTTGATCGTCTGCCAGCCATGACTGTAAATCATTTCAGCAGTTTCTAAAAGCTGTTCTTCTGAAATCGGCTTGTTGATCGTCTGTTTGATCTTTTCTGAGCCGGCTTCCGGCGCAAGCGTGAAACCGCTGAAACGTGAACCGCGCAGTTTTTCAAGAATTTCAACTGAAACTGTGTCAATCCGCAAGGAGGGCAGCGAGATATTCAGATTTCGTTGGCTGTAGCGCTCATGCAGTCGGTCAACCAAGGGTTGAATTTGCGTGTAGTCAGAAGAAGAGAGCGATAGTAATGCAATTTCTTCATAACCGGTGGACTCAAGCGAGATTTCAATTGCATTCAGAACTACATCGACAGACCGTTCACGAACCGGACGCGTGACATACCCTGCCTGGCAAAAACGACAACCGCGTGAACAGCCGCGCATGATTTCAATTGCGATCCGGTTTTGGATAACATCAATCGTCGGGACGATAAAATGTTCAGGCGGCTGCGGAAGGACTGGCAGGATACGTTTTTTTACCCGTGCCTGCATATCTTCTTTAATCGGAAAGGTTCCGATCAATGTGCCGTCCGGGTGATATTTCGGTTCAAAAAACTGCGGAACATAGACCCCATCGATCTTCGTCAGTTTTTCAAGAAGAACGTGTTTGGGATCCCCAGAAGATTTCCATTCCTGATGAAGCGTGATAATTTCTTGAAAGACCTCTTCACCTTCGCCGATGACAAACGCATCAATAAAAGCAGACATTGGTTCGGGATTGAAGGTGGAATGACCTCCGGCGATGACCAGCGGGAAAGTTTCACTGCGATCCTGTGTCAGAACTGGCAGCCCCGCCAGATCTAACAAATTCAAAACGTTGGTGTAAAGAGATTCATAAGGGATCGTTATTGCCAGAATATCCATGTCTGCTAAGGAAGTTTTACTTTCAAGTGTGTAAAGCGGTATCTGACGCTCGCGCATCAAGGCTTCCATGTCCACCCATGGTAAAAAGACCCTCTCAGCCCAGATTTCTGGGTCGCGGTTTAGTTGGTCATAAAAGACAGACAAGCCGAGGTTGGGAACGCCTAAATCATAAATGTCAGGAAACGCTAATGCAACGCGCGTTTTGACAGGCAATTGTTTGTAGATCGCATTGAATTCACCGCCGATATAGCGCCCTGGTTTTTGGACTTTGAGTAAAATATTTTCGATCGCGCTTTCAATTTCAGCTGGCTTCAAGGCAACACTCCCGTATTCTGTGATTCGTCCAATTATCATAAAACAAAAATCATCAAAATGAGGTGACATTCTTATTAATAATTATTTTTTGGCTCAATCATGATTTGACGCTTAGAAAATCCTGATGTACGCTATATGTAAATAGTTACAATGAAAACAGTTACATAGAAACCATTAAAAGGGAAGCATGGGAAAAGCACCAACGATCTATGATGTTTCGAAATTAGCAGGAGTGAGCACTGCAACGATTTCGCGCGTCTTGAATAATCCCGAAAAAGTCAATTATGCAACCCGGAAAAAGGTAGAAAAAGCAATTCAGACGCTCGGGTACAGACCGTTGCTGGAAGCCCGCTTGCGAACACAGCGCGACACGCGCCGGATTTGCGTCTGCGCCCCCCGATTCACAGACAATTCTTTCGTTCAAAGGCTGCGCGGGATCACGGTGGCGCTCGCTGGGCAAAACTATGAACTTCAAGTTTATTCTGTCGCGTCAAAAATTCAGATGGATCGGTATTTAGATTCCCTTGAACTGTGCGGTTTGGATGGATTGATCACCTTATCGCTGCCATTTACTGACGATCAAATTTTGAAGGTGCTTGATTGCGATATCGAGTTGGTGATGATTGAATTCGCGTCTGAACAGGCTAATTGTGTTGTGATCAATGATCAGCTTGGCGGAAAGCTTGCGGCTGAGCATTTGATTTCTCGCGGCAGAAAGTCATTCGGATTCGCCGCAGAATTGACGAAAACTGACTTCAGCGTCTTCCCAATTGCCAGCCGGTTTGAAGGGTATCAAAATGCATTAGCGAAGGATGGCTTCGAGATCGCGAAGGATGCCGTTTATGACGTCGTGTGCGATACAGCTAAATCCTATGAATATTTTAAGGAAGTCTTCAAGTCCGGTAATTTCCCGGACGCGATTTTTGCAGCTGCGGATGTCCATGCGCTGGGCATTTTGCGGGCTGCGCGGGAGATGGGGATTCGCGTACCCGAGGATCTTGCGGTCGTCGGGTTCGATGATATTGATTTTGCGGATTATGTCGGATTGACAACCATCCGGCAAAATTTGGATCACAGCGGCAGAATTGCAGTTGAGTTATTGGTGAACAGGATCAATGATCCTGAAAAGCTGATTCAGCTTGTGCAGCTGCCGGTCAAATTGGTCGTGCGAACGACTACTTAAAAATTGGAAAGGTGCGTCCTTTTTGATGGACGTAGAAAATTTAGGAGGAAAAATGAAAAAGACTGCATCATTGTTGTTAGCTGTAATCATGATTCTGAGTTCTGTCTTCTTGGTTGCAGGTCAGGAAAAAACCTATCTTGAACGCGCTTATGATGGGGAATTCAAAGGAAAGGTCGTAATTTTTGACGGTCCGTTCATGGATAACGATCAGGTTCTCTTCGAAGCGTCCATTAAAGATTTCGAGGATAAGACCGGAATTGATATTCAATACATCGGCAACAAAGACTTTGAATCGACCATTCAGATGCGGGTTGAGGGCGGAAACGCTCCGGACATCGCTGATTTCCCGCAACCAGGCGGGATGGCGAACCTTGCGAAAGGCGGCTATATCGTTGATGTCCGCGAAGCAATTTCGGAAGATTGGCTGAAGGAAAACTATTCGCAGGCGTGGCTCGATCTCGGCACAGTTTCAAATGAAAATGGCGAAATGATGATGGCTGGTATCTGGGCGCGCAACAACGCCAAGTCCCAGGTCTATTATCGCCCTGACATTTGGGCTGACGCTGGCTATGAAGTTCCGGAAACCTGGCAGGAGATGGTTGATCTCTCGAAGCAAATGGTAGAAGATGGGGAAACCCCGTGGTGCATTGGTATTGAATCAGGCGGCGCGACCGGATGGCCGGCAACCGACTGGATTGAAAATATTATGCTGCGGACGACCTCCCTTGATAACTATAACAAATGGATTAAAGGCGAGCTGCGTTTTGACTCACCGGAAGTCCAACGCGCGATCGACATCATGAGCGAACTTTGGTTCACAGACGGATTTGTCTATGGCGGACGCGAAGCGATTGCAACGACGAACTTCGGCGAAGCTGTTAAACCGCTTTTCTATGATGTTGATGGTTGTATGATGTTCTCGCTGGGCAACTTCGCGACAGCATTCTTCCCGGAAAGCGCGGTCGCGGGAGTCGATTATGACGCCTTCTACCTGCCTCCGATCGACGAGGAATACGGACGGCCGTATCTTGGCGGTGGCGATGTTTACAGTATTTTCAAAGGTCATGACCGCGATGAAGTTAAGGCAGTATTGGAATTCTTCACTCATGGCGAATCTCTGAAAGTCTGGCTGAATAACGGCGGCGCGCTGTTCCCGGGTCGGGATGCTGATCCTGCCTGGTATGCGAATGCAACCGACGCAAAAATCTCAAAAATGATTGATGACGCGACTTCATTCAGCTTTGACGGTTCCGATATGATGCCGGTTTCAGTCGGCTCCGGAACGTTTTGGAAAGGCATGACCGATCTGGTCACTGGTTCAGACGTTGACACGGTCGTTTCGATCATTGACAAAGGCTGGCCGAAATAAACTGAGATAACCGCAAGTTTTAGTATGCTGCGGAAACGATTTACAGCAGCCGGAAGATTCCGGCTGCTGTCAGGATTTTTGACCCTAGCAGGGGATTAAGAATAATTGAGAATAACCGCTCTATAAAAATCGATTTATTGAGATTTAAGCGTTGGATCACGAAGATCCAATTTTGAATCTCAGGAAATCAACTCATCGGTAAAACAATCGTTCAGAGTAAATCGGAGGACATGATGGAGAGCGAGATTACGCGGAAACGCAGACAAAAAACGGTCATTCACCTCAAGATGATCGCGATTGCTGCGGCGATCGTATTGCTTTTTTACAGCGGGATTAAGATTTTGGCGATGCTGGATGCCAGCGGGCAAAAGTTGCTCACAGCAGGTTTTGCAATTGTTTGGGGGGTGAGCGCCGTTGCCTTTTTTTACTATGGCGCGAACTGGATTGTCGAGCATCTCCCTCAGAAATGGACTGCCAGAATCCAACCCTATATCTTCGTTGGTCCGGCAATTCTGATTCTGATTTGGGCGTTAGCGCTGCCAACCTTAAGGACATTTATCTACTCCTTAAAGGATGCTGATGCAAAGGACTGGATCGGATTAACCGACCTGACTGAAAAACTGACTTCCGAATCGCTGATACCGGTATTTCAGAAGATGACAGGCGGGTTTTGGGTCTTAGCCGTGATCGCAATCTTGATTGGGATTATCTATCTGTTCAAAGTGCTAAAACGGCGAAAACAGGCTGAAATGAATGCGGAGACCTCAGCTGATAATTTTGTCTCAAACAAAGGGCTGATTTGGCTGATGATTGCGGGAACCTTTGTCCTGATGATTCTGATCATTCCAACCATCAAAGCTTTTCTCGACGCGGCAAAGCAAGTGAATATCAAGGATTTAATCCTGTTAGAAAACTATCGGTTTGCGTTTACCGATCCGCAAATGCTGATTGTTTTTCGCAATAATCTGCTATGGGTGATTGTCGGGACGTTTTTCAGTGTGGCATTAGGGCTCGTCATCGCTGTGCTGGCAGATCGCTCCAGATACGAGAAGGTGTACAAATCGATCATTTTTACACCTATGGCGATTTCATTTGTTGGCGCAGGCGTGATCTGGAAATTCATCTATAACTACAAAGGACAGGGCAATGAAACCGGCTTATTGAATGCGATCATCATCGCGCTCGGCGGTCAGCCGCAAGCCTGGCTCCAAATCCCGTTCTGGAACAACATTTTTTTGATTATCATTATGATCTGGCTTCAGACGGGCTATTGCATGGTGATCCTGTCTTCTGCGATTAAAGGCATCTCTTCCGAATTGCTTGAAGCTGCGCGCATTGACGGCGCGAATGAGTTCCAAATTTTCTTCAAGATCATTATTCCGGTTATTCAGGGTTCGATCACTGCGGTCACCACGACGGTGGTGATCTTCAGCCTCAAGACCTTTGATATTGTGCGGACGATGACAGGCGGACAGTACGGGACGAACGTTATTGCAAACGAATTTTTCAATCAGCGCTTTCTCTACTTCAATAAAGGACGCGCGTCTGCAATTGCAATTGTCCTCCTGATAATGGTCGTCCCGGTGATGATCATCAACCTAAGACAGTTCAACGAAAGGAAGGCATTCTGATGGCAGCAAATTCTAAAAGTTATAAGCAGCAGCGGATGACTTCTTCTTTCCTGCTCAATCTGGTATTGGTTTTCATCTGCGCGCTCTTCGTTATTCCAATCATCGGCATTTTCATCACCTCCTTTCGCAATTCTGAAAAAATCTTCAATAGTGGCTGGTGGACATTCTTCCCACACAAAGAATGGGTAGAAGTCGGAACATATCAGATCGATAAGGATGTCGATTTGAATGCTGAAATCGGCTACACAACGGAAGATGGAACAGATTTGAGCGGAGATTACGCTTATTGGAAAAATGGTGTAACAACCAAAAATGGGCAAAAAGTCCAATACTACGGGGCAAAACGAACTCGGACGCTCAAGATTTATGAACAGCAATGGAAAGGATTTGAGACCGGACTGACACTCGAAAACTATCAGAATGTTCTGACCGGCAAGAAAATTACCTATAAGGGAGAGGACGGCAGTACGCTGACCCGGAACGGCGCGGACCTCAGTAAATCTTTCATCAACTCTTTTGCAGTCACGATTCCGGCGACAATTATTCCGATCTTGATCGCTGCTTTCGCCGCTTACGGGTTTGCATGGCTGAATTTTAAAGGCAGAAAAGTGATGTTCACGCTTGTAGTAGCGCTTTTGGTTGTACCGCTGCAGATTGCCATCGTACCGGTGCTCCAAGACTTTACGAAATTGAACCTGAACGGAACTTTTCTGGGCATCTGGCTGGCGCACACCGGCTTTGGACTGCCGCTGGCGATTTATCTGCTGTTCAATTACATCAGCGAGATTCCGCGCGACATTCTTGAATCCGCTTTCATCGATGGGGCGACCAATTACACGATCTTCACTCAGCTGATTCTTCCGCTATCCGTTCCGGCGATCGCATCCTTTGCAATCTTCCAATTCTTGTGGGTCTGGAATGATTATCTGGTTGCGCTGGTCGTGCTGGGTGGCGGAAACAATGAAGTGGTTACGCAGACACTCGCAAACATGGTCGGGACAAAAGGACAGGACTGGCATCTGCTGACAGCCGGCGCATTCATTTCGATGATCGTGCCGATGGCAGTTTTCTTCTCGTTGCAGAAATATTTTGTGCGCGGAATGATGGCTGGTTCTGTAAAAGGTTGATTTAGAAGCAAATGGAAAGGACAGCCGCCTAATTTCCGGCAGAGGCTGTCCCATTCCGCATTCATGGGAAAGGAAAAAAACATGACGGACACTTCTTTCTGGTATAAAAACGCGGTTTTTTATCAAGTTTATCCCCGCTCTTATTATGACTCGAATGACGACGGCTACGGTGATTTTCAGGGATTAATTCAAAAGCTGGACTATATTCGCGATTTGGGTGTCGATTGCATTTGGATTATGCCGACGTATAAATCCCCCCTGCGCGATGACGGTTATGATATTTCTGATTTTTATAGTGTCGATAAACGTTTTGGGACGCTGGATGACTTGAAACAGCTTTTCAGTGAAATTCATAAACGCGGGATGCGGGTGATAACCGATCTGGTTCTAAATCACTGCTCGGATCAGCATCATTGGTTTCAGGAAGCGCGGAAAGACCCGAAGTCAAAATATCGCGATTATTTTGTCTGGAGCGATACAGACACGAAATTTCCCGAAACCCGGGTCATCTTTGTCGACTCCCAAAAATCGAACTGGACCTGGGATGAAGCGGCTGGGGCTTTTTATTGGCATCGTTTTTATCCTTCCCAACCTGATTTGAATTTTGACAATCCCGAAGTTCGTGAAGAGATGAAAAACGTCATGCGTTATTGGCTTGACATGGGAATAGACGGTTTTCGAGCTGATGCCGTGCCATATTTGTTTGAGCGCGAAGGGACAATCAATGAAAATCTGCCGGAGACGCACGCTTATTTGAAAGAACTGCGGGCAATGATGGACAGCGAGTACCCCGGCACCATTTTGCTCTGTGAAGCTAATCAATGGCCGGCTGACGTACGGGCATATTTCGGCGATGGCGACGAGTTTCAACTGGGTTTCCACTTTCCAATGATGCCGCGAATTTTCATGTCAATCGGCAAGCAGGATGCGTCTTCTTTGATCGAAATCATGAAAGCAACGCCTGAAATTCCGGAAAATTGCCAATGGTGCACTTTCCTGCGAAATCATGACGAGCTGACGTTGGAAATGGTCACTGAAGCGGATCGCCAATGGATGTGGGCGCATTATTCGCCGGACAAAGCGATGCGTATGAATTTGGGAATCCGGCGCCGTCTTTATCCGCTGCTCGAAAATGATCGCCAGCGGGTTGGCTTGGCATATTCGCTGATGTTCACTTTGCCCGGCTCTCCGGTTGTGTATTATGGCGATGAAATTGGAATGGGAGACGACATCAGCCAGTTTGATCGCAATGGGGTCCGCACGCCAATGCAGTGGAATGACGGGAAAAATGGCGGATTTTCTGCTTCGGATACAACCTATCTGCCAGCGATTGAAGCGGGACCATTTGGATTCCCGCGTGTAAATGTGGCGAACCAGCAGGATGATCCCAATTCAAATTTAAATTGGCTGAAACGGTTGATTGCCATCCGTAAGGGGTCGGAAGCGCTTGCCCATGGCTCGCTGGAATGGCTGACGGAAGGTGAGTGCATTCCTGTTCTAGCGTTTAAGCGGCAGACACCAGGCGATATGGTCTACGTTATCCACAACCTCAGCGATCAGGAAGAACGGATAGATATTCCATTTGAAGCAGGATGTTACGCAGACTTAGTTCAACCGGATTTCAGCATCACGGCTCCTTTGTCAACTGCATTAAAGCTCCCTCCCCGGTCATTCTATTGGCTTCGGAAATTATCGCAATGACCTATCGGATTCATCAGTATTCCGAATTTGACGCTGAGCAGGCTGCGAAGGAAATATTCCAGCGTGCATTGAAATCATTTCCTGAATTGCCTCAAGAAGAAAAAGGCTGGTCACCTTCTGAATGGGCTGCATTTGTAAATCGGATTGATCAATAACTACCCGGACTGCTGCGTTTGTTTTTTGAAATGTATCAGGATTGTTTTGACGCTTATCCTGTGTTCGAGGAACTGGTCCGACAGTTGATTGCGTCCTGGCTTGATCGGAAGCCTGCGCTGCGGGCTTTAGATGAAACCCGGCGGCAGCAGCCTGACTGGTTTCAGTCCAGCCAGCAATTGGGCGGTGTTTGTTATGTTGATCTTTATGCCGGCACCCTTGGAAGACTCCGCGAGAAACTGCCTTATTTTGAAGAATTAGGCTTGACTTATCTCCATCTGATGCCTTTGTTCGCTGCACCGGAGGGGGAAAATGACGGCGGTTATGCCATCAGCGATTATCGCCAGGTTGACCCGAGGATGGGCTCAATAGAACAACTTGAAGGACTAATAACGGAATTTCATCAGCATGGGATTTCAATTGCGCTTGATTTTGTTTTCAACCACACTTCATCCGATCATGCCTGGGCACTGGCTGCAAAGGCAGGCGATCCGGTTCATCAGGGGTATTACTGGATGTTCCCGGATCGAGAATTGCCTGATCTGTTCGAAAAAACGCTGCGGGAGATTTTCCCTGATGAGCATCCGGGAGCGTTTACTTGGTATCCGGAACTAGAGAAATGGGTATGGACGACTTTCCATTCTTACCAATGGGACCTGAATTATCAGAACCCGATTGTGTTTTTAAGAATGGCAGAAGAGATGCTGTTTCTCGCGAATTTAGGCGTGGATGTTATGAGGCTGGATGCAGTTGCGTTCATCTGGAAAACGCTTGGGACAACCTGTGAAAGCCAGCCAAACGCTTTCAAATTGGTTGAAGCGTTCAATTTGGTTGCGCGAATCGCTGCCCCGGCAATGATCTTCAAATCCGAAGCAATTGTCCATCCGGATCAGGTGAGCCAATACATTTTACCGGAACGCTGCCAGCTTTCATATAATCCGCTCCTTATGGCGTTGCTTTGGGAAGCGCTCGCGACAAGACAAGTGAAATTGCTGGCACACTCGTTGGATAAACGGTTTCAGCTGCCGGAAGATACAGCTTGGGTCAATTATCTGCGCTGTCACGACGACATCGGTTGGACGTTCTCAGACGAAGACGCAGCCGAGGTCAGGATTAATGGCTGGGGACACCGCCGGTTCTTAAATCAGTTCTATACCGGAGAATTTCTCGGTACTTTTGCAAGAGGTTTGCCTTTTCAGCTGAATCCGAAGACCGGTGACTGCCGCATTTCCGGCATGCTATCCTCCCTGGCAGGCTTGGAAGCGGCAGTTGAAAAGGCGGAACCGGCAGAAATTGAACTGTCGATTGCAAGAATTCATTTGCTATTTGGCATCATTTTGACCATTGGCGGACTTCCTTTGATCTATCTTGGAGACGAGCTTGGAAAACTGAATGACTATGATTTCCTGAATGATCCGAATAAAAAAGAAGATTCCAGATGGGTGCATCGGTTGCCTTTCGATCAAGCTTTGTTTGAAAAACGGAGCGAAATGAACGGGACAGCTGAAAAAATATACAACGGCATCAAGGAGCTGATCCAACTGAGAAAATCTCATCCATTATTTGGAAACAATGATTTGAGAATAGTCCTGAGCGGAAATGAGCATATTTTAGCGTTTGAAAAACGCGATGAAAATGAGAAAGTGCTTTGTCTGGGAAATTTCAGTGAAAAAAATCAAATTGCCAGCTTGGATCAAACCGATTGGGTTCAGCAGAAATCTTTCTTTATCCTGAATCAGAAGGACCTTGATATCTCTGATAATCAAATCAGGCTGGCTCCCTATCAGTTTCTGCTGCTGTTCACGAAGGAAAGCTGAATTTTTACGGTAAAATAGACTGCATGAAACCCATCATCCAGTCGATTGATGATGCGCTCGACAAGATTTATTCCTATGTCGATTACAGCATGACCCATGCGGAGGAGATTTCCTCCGCAGTTTTTTCATTAGAGCGCATTCGTAACCTGCTCTCAAAACTTGACAATCCCCAAGATCAATATCAGACTGTCCATGTTGCCGGCACGAAAGGCAAAGGCTCGGTTTGTTCGATGATTTATCAAGTTCTTTGCGCATGCGGATATCGGACTGGGATTTACACGTCTCCTCATCTGATCCGATTCAATGAACGCATTCAGGTCGACGGAAAAATGATCTCGGACCGTGATTTGATCCGGCTGACAGAAGAAGTAACTTCGGTCATTGATCCCCTTTATCCTCCAAGCTCATTTGACCTGATGACGGCAATTGCTTTCAAGTACTTTCAAGAAAAAAAAGTTGACTTCGCTGTTATTGAAACAGGTTTGGGCGGCAGGTTAGATTCAACCAACGTCATCACCCCTTTGATCAGCGTTATCACTTCCATTTCGCTCGATCATGTCAATTTTCTCGGCAATACGATTGAAGCGATTGCGGCAGAAAAAGCGGGAATCATTAAACCTGGTGTGCCTATAATTGCAGCTGCCGAACATCCAGCTGCGATGGCAGTGCTGCGGAAGACTGCAAGCGAGAGAAATGCAGAATGGATCGATGTGGAATCGCAATATGGCAGCATTCCAGCAGATGATTCCGACCGCGGTCAGACACTGATGATTTGGCAGCGGTCTGAACAGTTGAAACTGAGCCGGTATTTGACAGCCGGTGAGGAAACAGACTGGAAGCCCTGGCTGCTTAGGATTCCAATGGCAGGGCTGCATCAATCCAAGAATGCGGCGACTGCATTGGCAGCGTTAATAAGATTAAAACCTTTAGCTGATAAGATCACTGAAGAAAATATTGAAAAAGGGTTTTCTGAGACTTTTTGGCCGTGCCGGTTTGAAATCGTATCCGAGCAGCCGTTAATCGTACTTGATGGCGCGCACAATCAGGACTCGATGCGCAACTTGGCTGCGACGATCAATCGCTATTACGGCACAAGGCAAATAACTTGTGTGATTGGCTGCTCGGAAGATAAAGATCTGGCAGCGATGCTTAAAGAAATTGCGCCGCTGGTGCAGGAGTTTGTCGCCACCCGTTCAACGCACCCGCGTTCAATGGATCCGAATAAGATCCTCGAGCAGGTGCTGGCATGCGGCAGGCGCGGACAAGTTTGTGAAAAGCTTGAAGACGCTTTGGAAGTGATTCAAAATCGACCCGCTGACTGTGTTTATATCGTCACAGGCAGCCTGTTCGTGACAGCCGGATTTCGGGAATTGATGATGAAGTCTCATCCGGAAATTCGGTACTTTGCGGGCGATGAATAAAAATGTTGGAGAATGAATGAGTTCAAATAACTGGTTTGAAGATAAAGATATATTAGCTGACTTTACGACGAATATTAATCAAAGGACAGAGGAATTGTTCCGCATTCCGGACATGGAATTGGATGACGATGACAGTTTTGTTGCACCGGTCGTTGTGCTGCGGGAAAACGTTGTTTTTCCAAAAATGATCACCCCTGTCTTTGTTGGCAACAAAAAAAATCTGGCTTCCATTCGTTACGGATTGGAAAACGAGCAGACAGTGGTAACGCTGATCCCTAAGACTGCAAATAAAGAGTCAAATCTGCGGAAATCTGATTTTTTCCCAGTTGGGTTGGAAGTGGCTGTTGGGCGGCTGGTAAATCTGCCGGAGGATCATTACACAACATTGATTCAAGGCCGGCGGCGTGTTGTCGTCCGCGAAATCGTGCGCCGCTCGCCGGTGCTGATGGCACGGGTGGTTGTGACAGAAGTGCAGCCGCACAATACGAAAAGGCTGCAGGCGCTGATCCGCACGACCCGGAATCTATTTGAAAAATGCGTGCAGCTCGACCGGAAGCTACCGGATGAGGCAATCGCCTATGCGGTTTCCATTAGCGATCCATCGTGGCTGGCGGACATGATCGCTACGACGATCACGTTTCCTGCGGATCAACGGCGGGAAATCCTTTTTGAACTTGATCCTGAAAAGAGACTGGAGATTTTGAACCAATACTTGGCTCAAGAATTGGATGTGCTGGAATTGGGAAATCAAATCAATTCGAGGGTTCAAAGCGAAGTTGATAAAAATCAGCGGGAATTTTATCTGCGTGAACAGATGCGGGCAATCCAGCGCGAATTGAATGAGGAAGATATTTTCACGCGCGAAGTGAGCGCTCTGAAAGAACGTATTGACCAGAAGGAATTCAGTCCTGAAGCACGCGAGGTCGCGCTGAAGGAATACGAAAGATTGTCCTCGCTGCCTCCGATGTCACCTGAAATCAGCGTCACTCGCAATTATCTGGATTGGCTGCTCGATTTGCCGTGGCATGAAGCGACGGAAGATAATCTCGATGTGCCGAATGCGTTCGAGGTCTTGAACAAGAATCATTATGGATTGGAAAAAGCAAAGGATCGGATACTGGAGTATATCGCGGTCAAATCACTCAAACCTAAGAAAGAACGCCAGCCAATATTGTGCTTTGTCGGTCCTCCCGGAACCGGCAAGACTTCCATTGGCAGATCAATTGCCGAGGCACTCGGGAAGAACTTTGTGCGGATTTCCTTGGGCGGTGTTCGGGATGAAGCGGAAATCCGCGGTCATCGCCGGACTTATATCGGTGCGCTGCCGGGCAGGATTCTGCAGACCATGAAAAAGGCTGGCACGGTAAATCCGCTGTTTATGCTGGATGAAATCGATAAGCTGGGAAATGATTACCGCGGCGATCCCTCCTCGGCGCTGCTGGAAGTGCTTGATCCAGAGCAGAACAATAAGTTTTCAGACCATTATCTGGAGGTCGATTATGACCTCTCGAAAGTAATGTTTTTGACGACTGCAAATTCGGTTGAGATGATTCCGGATGCGCTGCTGGATCGGATGGAGATTATTGAATTCCCGGGATACATTGAAGAAGAGAAACTGATGATCGCCAAGGAATATCTGATTGAACGCCAAAAGGAAGAAAATGGACTTGAAGCCGAGGACCTTTCATTTGATGATGAAGCGATCAAGCGCCTGATCCGCGAATACACCTATGAAGCGGGTGTGCGAAACCTCGAACGCGAAATTGGCAAGATTTGCCGGAAAATCGCGCGGTTGAAAGCCGAAAATAAGCCATTTGATCAGACAGTCTTGAGCGAAGCATTGGATCAATTCTTGGGACCGCCCAGCTTCTTCCAGTCTGAAAAAGAAAAACAGGATGAAGTCGGGGTTGCGACCGGCATGGCATGGACACCGAACGGCGGTGATATAACGACGATCGAGGTGCTGGTCTTCGAAGGAAAAGGGAACTTGCAGATCACTGGGCAAATCGGAGATGTGATGCAGGAATCCGCACAGGCAGCACTGTCATATATCAAGTCTAAAGCCAAGCTCTTCAATATTCCGGCAGATTATTTTGAGAAAAATGATGTCCACATCCATGTACCGGAAGGATCCGTGCCGAAAGACGGACCGAGCGCTGGAATCACACTGGCTGTTGCCTTGATTTCTGCCTTGACCGAGCAGCCGGTGAAGAAAGATATCGCCATGACTGGCGAGGTTACACTGCGCGGGAATGTTCTGCCGGTTGGCGGAATCAAAGAAAAAGTCCTGGCTGCTCACCGGCTTGGGATCAATACGATTATTTTGCCGGAAAAGAACGTCAAGGACCTGGTTGAACTGCCTGAACAGGTGAAAAAGGAACAGAAATTTCAGTTCGTGACCCACATGGATCAGGTTATCCCGATTGCATTTGGAATGGATGCGCCAAAGCGAAAAGCGGAAGCAAAAGCTCAGCGTGGCAAGAAAACAGCTGCCAAAAAAGATTAGTTTTTCCCGAAAAGAAAAGACCTGCAGAAATAAAACTGCAGGTCTTTATTTTTAGAAATCTTGACTAAAAGGCGTTGAACTGAGGATCGGTCGGAACAAATTCCATCCAGTCCGTATCCGTCTTGACATTCAGTTTTGCTCGCGCAGCTTCCAGCCAGTCATTATAGGCTGCATTAAGCGCAGTTTGTTTCTGCGTGCTGGTCAGCGGGCGTTCTTCATGTCCAATGATTTGGATGATGTGATAGCCAAAATCGGATTTGACCGGTTCTTTGGTGTAAGTGCCAATTTCCTGTGCAAAAGCAGCTTCTTCGAATGGTGCAACCATTGCGCCTTTGATAAACCAACCCAGATCGCCGCCGTTCGCGCTGTTGGAAGTGTCGGTTGAGACTTCAGCAGCGATGACATTCCAATCTTCGCCTTTATCCAGCCGTTCAATAACAGCTTTTGCTTCTTCTTCGGTCGCGACAAGAATGTGGCGTGCCCAAACCATATCCGATTCAGCCTGGATATCCTGAGACAACGAGTCTTCTACTTTTTGCTGCAGCAGCTGATAATGAATCTGACGGACAAAGAACTCTTTTGAGTAGTAGTTGTTGCCTTCAAACTGCATATCGACATTTTTCTTGTACATTTCTTCAGTATAAGTCGTCGGAGTCAGGCTTGGCGTTGGGCTCATGTCCTGGGTCGCAGTCGGTTCGACTGATTCTGCTTCTGTGCTGATGATAGTCGGCTCAATTGTCGGAATCTCCTCGACAGCCGGCTGACTCTCAGCAGGACCGCTGGAATCGAGAGAGGAAATGTCTTCAACAGCGATCGTAGCAGTCGGCGTCGGCGTTTCAGTGTAGTTCAGCATCTTGATCTGCTCAGCAGAAATCGTCGGGGTGCTCGCCAGCGGTTCAGTGGTCGGTTGGGGAGTTGGCGTCCCATTGGGGAAATACCCCCACATGTTTTCCATTTCGTTTGCCACTTCATCATCGCTCACACTGATCCCGGCATCCTTGGCGCCGTAATCCAGCACCAGCTGATTAACCATCGTGGTGTAAACCTGCTGCCCCAGAATTGGCGCATAGGCTTCCGAAAGCTGTGATTCATAATTGTTTCGGGTTGCTTTATCCATCTGCATTCCAAAGGATTGATAAAGCTGAGCCATGTAGTTGTAGTTGCTGATCAGGTTGACGCGCTGATAGCGGACAGCCTCTTGAAACTCGGTGACATTAACTTTTTCATCCTGGACGGTTGCAAGCGTTTTATTTGGTTTGTAAACGAATTCAATAATCGCCCCGACGATCAGCGTGATTACGATCAACGCAATCACAGCGATTCCGCCGATTTTCAGCCACTTTATCTGATCCATCTCTTTTTCATGGCGGGATCGGTTCGCCTTATTCATTGCCCGTGGATGTTTCACTTCTTTTTGATCTTTAATCGACATCGTATCTCCTTATTACAAATAGGGCATAGAGAGTGTCTCCATGCCCTATCCATTATCAAGACTCAGCAGAAATTACCGTACAACATCCTGGTATGGTTCTGAAGTGTAAGGCAATAAAGCGATAAAACGGGCTTTCTTGACTGCAGCAGCAACCTTGCGCTGGTGTTTGGCACAAGTTCCGGTCTGGCGGCGAGGGCGGATTTTCCCTTCCTCGGTGACGTAGCGGCGCAGCAGATCCGTATTTTTATAGACAATTTTGACATCTTTTTCTGAGCAGAACTGGCAGAACTTTGGACGGGCGATAAATCTTCGGCCGCCGCGATGTTCTTGTTGCTCATTTGAATTAGCTTCACTCATATTAACTCCTCAAGTCGGATGCTTTATAGTCCGGCTGTCATTCGAATAATGTTAGTCTTCAACCACTGAAATCATTGATCGCATAATCGATTCAACAAATTTCAAGTTGGCAGAAATTTCTTTAACGGCTGATGGCGCTAATTGGACAGTAATTAAATAATAATGACCGTCGCGTAGTTTCTGAATTCGATAGGCTAAACGACGTTTGCCCCAGTCATCCACTTTTTCAACTTCACCACCGCTGTCTTTTACCCAGCCGCTGACTTTTTCGATTATTCCATTGAGGGATTCTTCATCGAGATCAGGATTGGCAATGATTACGATTTCGTATTGACGCATTGCTTTTTCCTCCTTTCCTTGGGATTATTATCGACCTACTTGCCGATAATGGAAAGATTGCCAAGTTTGGCAAATCAAACGCGTGAATTGTAACATGGAATTTTAGGAACAAGGTGAAATCAGGAAGAAAGAATGAATAAAGTTGGTCAGACCGACCCTATTTTCATCGAAGCTGTAAAATCAGGATAATTTTGGGCAGGAAGACGACTAATCCGACCAATACGCTTAAAATCGCCGTGACCAAAACTGCGCCGGCACTGATGTCTTTTGCCTGTTTCGCCAACGGGTGAAAGTCCGTCGTGACCAGATCGACGGTGCGTTCGATTGCCGTGTTGATCAATTCAGCTGTCCAAACCAGTCCGATGACCACCAGAATCAAAGCGAACTCCTCGAGGGACACAGACAGCAGCCAGGATGCCAAAAGAGCCAGCAGTGTGAAGATCAGATGTATTTTGAAATGGATTTCGGTTTGAAATGCAAATGAGATGCCGTGGAATGCATCAGAGAATGATTTTATCCGCCGTTTGGCGAACTCATTCATGGGTCTCGTCTCCGGGCGTTCTTCCAAGTTCAATCTGATTCGCGGTGAGATACTGGCGCTGCTTTTCCCACATCAGTTCTTTTCTCTCATCCGTATCGTGATCATAATCAAGAAGGTGCAATAATCCGTGGATCAGCAATAATTCGATTTCGTTTTGCAACGGGTGCCCGGATTGTTCAGCCTGTGTGGCGGCTTGAGCAGCGCAGATGATCACATCGCCGAGGTAAGGATTTCCGGTTTCCGGATCAATTTCGCCATCGGAAGGAAATGACAGAACGTCCGTCACTTCATTCAGCTGCCTGAAATCATTGTTCAGCTTCTTGATTTCAGCTGGTCTTACAAATATGAGTGAGAATTCTTCAGCGCTTGTTGCTTCAGCCTGTAAAATCCCGCTCGAAATTTGCTGCAGTCGGTCTTCTGCAAAGTGAAAATTTGGATCACGGGTGCGGTTCAATAGGTTCATGGAATTAATTCTTAGCGGAATCAGAAGGCACAAAGATGTTTTGCGCCTCATCGGCGGGAGCGGCGGTCTCTTTCGCTGGGGTGGTTGGTTGGGCTGCTGGCACTGGGGTACGCCTGCCATGCTTGTTCGCCTCAGGATATTTGACGCGCGGGTGGTAAGAATTTCTCAGAACATTGACAAACGATTCGCGGATTTTTGTCAGATCCCGCAAGGTCAGCGGTGCGTCATCAAGCTGTCCGCTGGTACTGTAATAGTTGAAAGTGTTCTTAACCAGCGTGTTGATTTCTTCATCATTTTTCGGTTTCTCAGCCCGTGCGCGCGCTTCGCAGGTGTCTGCCAGCATCACCAACGCGGTTTCCTTGCTTTTTGGCCGCGGTCCCGGGTAAGTGAAGTCGGCGATGTCAACATTCTCTTCGCCATCGTTGTTGACTGCCTGCGTATATTGATAACGGGTGATGTTGTTGCCGTGATGCTCGCGCACAAAATTTAGAATGACTTCCGGCAGGTGATACTTCTTGATCAGCGCTTCGCCGTCAGGGACGTGCTGGATAATGAAAGAAGCGCTTTCTTTTGGAGTGATATCTTCATGCAGGTTCAATTCGCCTGAGACCTGGTTTTCAACAAAATAGGACGGATTCAGAGCCTTGCCAGCGTCGTGATACATGGCGCCTGCCCGGACGAGCAGCGGGTCTGCTCCGATCACTTTTGCTGCCTGTTCCGAAAGGTTTGCGACCATCAGCGAGTGCTGATAGGTGCCCGGTGCAGTGTTCAAGATGAATTGCAGCAGCGGAGAATCCGGCCGGATAAGTTCGAGCAATTCAAGCGAAGTGGCAACCCCGATAAATCGCGCGAATGAGTATTGAAAGATCAATGTCAGCCCGGCAGAGAGCAGCCCGCTGATAACCGAAGCTGCTGCCAGCGTGACCAGACCGACCATGTCTGTTGAGGAACCGATGATCTGATACGCCAGAATGATTGGGATGCCGACAAAACCCGATGCCAAACCCGCAAGCAGGAAATTCAGGATCTGCCGTGCGTTTTGCAGCACTAAAATTCCGGTCAGCGACGAGATGATATAGAAAGTTGAGTAATTCAAGCCGTCGGCAAAATCGTAAGGAACGAGAAAGCCGATAATGATCGACATAACAATTCCATACGAACGCCCGCTCAGGCAGGCAATCGTTAGACCAAGCGATTGGATTGGGAAAAGGAATGGCAATATCGCCCGGTTTGGAATGAAAATTCGGGCGGCAAACAGAATCGAAAGATAGAGCACAGCGATCATGATGCATTCGCGCAGATTCAGATATTGATGGCGCTCATCAATCAGGAAAAAGAAAAGTGCAAAAATAGCCAGCCCCAAAACGAGCAGTCCGGTTGATAGGATTTTTTTATTGTCATTTTTGGAAGAGACCAGCCCCATTTTGTCCAAGGCTTCGAAAATCAATTCTGTGATGATTTGTCCTCTGGAGACGATCGTCTGATTGGTGATAAAAGTCCTCTCGCGCGGTTGAACCGATTCACGGGATTCCCCTCGGCTTTTTTCGGTCAGATCAGAACTGTAAAGGCTGTTTGGCACGACGAATCGGCGTGTCAGACTGTCAATCAGGCTCGAAATCTTTGGGTTGATCGAATAACTGATCATTGTAGGAATGTTTTCGATCTGAGCTGACACCTGATCATCCCGGATCGAATTCTGCATCACTGTCTCAAGAATCCGCTGAGATTCTGATTGAACCAGCTTCCAGTCATCATCGGTCAGATCAAGCACTTGTTTGATTGTCGCTTCATCTAATCTCACAAAAACGAGTTTGCTGATGTCAGAAATTTTTTGAGTTTCTGATGCGTAGGTATCTCCCCGCACTGTCGTTATAAATTGGAACGATAGCCGCAGGTATTGAACTTGATTGCGTGAGATTGTCGGGTCAGCTGGCAGATAAATCCGGTCCACCATATTTTCAGCGTCATTCCGTGCCTGCTCAGTCAGAATTTGACTCTCAAATGTGAGCGTGCGGGGTGCAAGGATGTCTTGCGTGGCAACGTCTCCGACACTCAGGCTGTAGCTGGTTTTTCTGATTGAAATTTGAAAGGTTAAAAGGGAGAATGTTATCAGCACGGTTAACACAAAGATGAGTAACCGCCAAACGGATGGCTCTCCCTGATTTAGCTTTTTGCCTTCAATGTTGTCTTTCATTGATCTGCTAAGTATTCCTTTACGCACTTGCTGACCACGTCTGATGCGGCAATCCCTTTGACCTTCGGCATGATTGCTTTCATAACCTTGCCCATGTCAGCAGGGTTCACAGCCTCAACCTCTTTCGCAGTTTCGGCGACAATCTGCTTGATTTCATCGATTGACAGCTGCTTCGGCAGGAACTCTTCAAGAATCGCTGCTTCTTTGATGATGCCGTCTATTGTATCTTCGCGTCCAGCTTTTTTTGCGTCTTCGATCATTTCACGCCGAATTTTGACTTCTTTTTGCAGAATCGCATTCACTTCATCTTCAGCAAGCGCCTTGTTTTGTTCTTTTTCTGCAAATTTTATTGATGCCAATGCGAGACGAATTACATTTTTCCGATCCTCGTCATGCGCTTTCATCGCTGTTTTAAGGTTTTCTTCTAATTGATTTTTAATTCCCATTTTGTCCCACCATTACCAGATCATAAAATTGTTCGATTGTCTTTTCGCCAAAACCATCGATTTCAAGCAAATCTGCCACATCCTGAAACGAACCTCGAGCTGTTCGATGGTTAATTATATCTTGTGCCTTTTTTTCGCCAATGCCGGGTAACGTCATCAAAAGTTCTAGCGATGCGTGATTCAGGTCAATTAGCTCCGGCAGATTGCTGCGGACAGCTGGCGTGAGCGTGCTTTCGGCTTGACTTGGCGTTGGAATGATGATCTTGTCTCCGTCGAGAATCCTTGTTGTGAGCCGGCTGTTAACCTGATCTGCCTGATCGGTGAATCCACCGGCAAGCGCGACTGCATCGGAAACTCTGAGATTTTTTTCATCCGATGAATAAATACCAGGTTCTCGAACTTCGCCATAGATTTCGAATTGCAGCATCGCTCGCTCTACAGCCTGAATTTGTATTGCTTCTGTACCGGGGCGTGATGCCAAGATCAGGATTACAATACTGCATAATAGACCGAATAAAACTGCTGCCAGAAGCAATTGCCAGGTTTTCATCTCCGAACCGTCACGGTGTCATTTTTTCAGCGCTGAATGATTCTTCTTTCGGATCAGGTTCAGCAGCTTTTTCTGGCACCTCGCCATTTTCGTATGCCAACATAGTGGTAAAAGAATTGATTGCGCATTCAATCATCGAGTCATCCGGCTCAGCTGTAGTGATTTTCTGAACTGCAAGGTTTGGATAATACAGCACTTTGACAAAAGGATTTTCCAGATGTTTTGCGCTCCAACGGATGTATTCATAAGAAATTCCGCTGATGACCGGAATCAGAAGCACGCGGCTGACCAATCGGCTGACAAGCGTCGGGGTCAATGGCCCGATCAGGATGAACAGGAAGATCGAAATGAAGACGACAGTCACCATAAACGCAGTACCGCAGCGCGGATGGAGCCGTGATTGGGCGCGCACATTGTCGAGCGTTACTTCCAACCCGCTGTCAAAGGCATTGATTGTCTTGTGTTCTGCTCCATGATAACGAAAGACACGTTTGATCTCTTCCATTTTGGAGACGATCACCATATATCCAAGCACAATCGCTAATCTTAAGAAACCTTCAATGATATTGCCGAAAAGATTGGAAATCCCAGTTGCTCCTTCGATCCACTGAGCAACAGCCGCTGGTGCGATGAAGAACAGCAAAACGGAAATTGCCAGCGATACAATCATCGTCAGAACCATTTCGTGACTTTCGATTTTTTCATCTTCGCCAGTCTGAACGTTAGCTGAAACTGTAAGAAAGCGCAGCCCTAGCCCGAGAGAATCCCATAGAATAAGTAAGCCGCGCAGGAACGGAATATCGCGGATTCGGGTTTTATAGATGCCGCCGAGTTCTTCATGAACGACTTCAATGTGCCCGTCTGGCGCACGCATGGAAGCGACTACGTGCTTGCTGCCTCTCATGAGCACCCCTTCAATTAATGCCTGTCCACCATAAGATGGTAAATTCTGTTTTGTCATGTTTTTCTCCATAATATTTAGCATTATATACTAAAATCTTGTCGCCCCTCTGATCCCGCGCAGAGAGATGCGAGATCAGTCAAAAACTGAACAAATAATTGTCCGGCATAAGTAAAAAAATTTTCAGGATTCAGACTAATATCGGGCGGGAAGAAGCTGGATTTATGAATTGTTCTTGCTGATGGATGGATCAATTCCGAAAAAAGGATAATGGTGCTCTAAAATTTGGTGCTCATCGAAGTTGCCGATCATCAACTCCTCGGGCGAAGTCCCAACGAGGGCGTCAGCCGGAAGGCATCCGACCAATTCAGACGACATGATTTGAAGGTTCAGCATTTGCGCTGACTGTTTTACAATCTCGAAAACGGTCATCAGAGACGTGCGCTGGTAATCCAACAGGTTCATGGACACTTGTGCTTTTTGTCTGACAAGCATCCCCAATGCCTGCAGTCCAGGCAAGCCGCCGGAAGATTCTCTGATCTCCCTGGCAATTTCTTTGGCAGAAGAGATGTCACCAGTGTCCAAAAAGATGTTGAAAGCAATCAGAATTTCCCGCGCCCCAACGGCAGCGGCACCTGCTTTGCCAATTATTTCAGGTCCCTTGTCCGGGAAAAAGGCTGGATCGGTGGCTATTTTGGTGCGCAAGGCTTCATAATCTCCCCTTCTCAGATCAGAAAGCCTGACGTGGCTCGGATGGACAGCAGCCTTCCCGTAAAGATAGACTGGAAGTTTAAGCGCTGAGGCAAGATGATCGCCAAGTTGATTGGCGAGCAAGATCGCGTCCTGCATATTTGCATTGACAAGCGGAATGAATGGCACGACATCAGCTGCCCCGATGCGGGGATGAGTACCCTGATGAGCGTTTAAATCGATCAATTGGGTTGCTGTCTGAACAGCTTTGAATGCAGCTGCTTGCAGCGAAACTCCGTCGCCCAGAATCGTGAATACAGATCGGTTATGGTCTGCGTCCATATGAACATCGATCAGCTTGACTTCATCGACAGATTGGATCGCCTGGCTGATTGCATGAATTATTTCAGGGTTTCTGCCTTCTGAAAAATTGGGAACGCATTCAAACAGCCGCTTCATAACCGGCTGTCCTGATTTTTCTCCTCATAAAAGAGATAAAAAACAATTTCGCGCACGGTCGCCATCACTGGAACGGCGATGATCACGCCGAACACGCCCAAAACGGAACCAAATGCAGCCATGCCAACGATCGTGATGATCGGATGCATATTCAAGACAGAACCGACGATTTTAGGCTGGATCAGCCAGTTTTCCAGCAGCTGGATCAGTCCATAGAGTAAAACAACCAATACAGCAAACTGCCAATTTTTAAGCGGAAGCGTGTTCGATCCCTGAAGGAGCGCTACAATAGCCGCTGCTGCAGTGGAAATGATCGGTCCGATCCGCGGAATCACTTCACAGCCGCCTGCGACGACAGCTAGCACGAATGCAAAAGGAAGACCGACGATGCGATTTACGATGTAGGTCATCACGCCGATAAAAACCATTAAAATCAATTGGCTCTTGAGATAATTCATCCAGATCTTTAAAATCCTGTTTAGCAGCATGACTCAATTTTATCCCTTATTCCTGCCGAATGTTTTTCTTGTGGAAAAGCCAGGGTCTATTTGGTATAATCAGTACGTTATATTGGATTAATTTGAATGGAGATAATTCAAGTCTGCCATCGCTGATAATTGCTGAGAAGCAACAGAATGACGGATAAACAAATGAGAGAAATTCTGAGCGCGGGGAAATAATTTGGCTTTCAAACCTTTAAACTGGTTAATGGGGCTGTTTTCTCTGGATATTGGCATCGATCTGGGAACAGCAAACACGCTTGTCTACGTGCGCGGCAAAGGGCTCGTTATTAATGAACCGTCCTGGGTCGCTGTCGAGAAGCGCACTCGCAGACCGGTTGCGATTGGAGCTCAGGCTAAAGAAATGGTCGGGCGAACCCCTGCAAACCTGATGGTTGTGCGTCCGATGCGCGATGGCGTGATCTCCGAATTCGAAATTACTCAGGCGATGCTTGGTTACTTTATCGGACGCGCGCATCAGCAGACGATTGCTCCGTTCCCCCGTCCGCGGGTTGTGGTCGGAATTCCATCAGGTGCGACGGATGTTGAACGGCGGGCAGTGTATGACGCTGCGATGGCAGCCGGTGCTCGGGAAATTTACCTGATCGAAGAACCGAAGGCGACCGCGATCGGCATTGGACTTCCGATTAATGAAATTCGCGGAACGATGGTGGTTGACATCGGCGGCGGAACGACAGAAGTCGCGATACTTTCAATGAATGAAATTGTTGTCTCGCGTTCTTTGCGCGTAGCCGGTGATGAAATTGATCAGGATATCCTGAATTACATCCGCAATCGCTACAATCTCTACATTGGCGAACGGATGGCAGAACAGACCAAAATCTCCATTGCCAGTGCACATCCGCTGCCGATGGAGCGGACAATGGTCATCCGCGGGCGCAATCTGGTTACCGGACTGCCCGAGGCAATAGAGGTGTCGAGCGTCGAAATTCGTGACGCTATTTCGGGTTCGATTCAAGTGATCGTTGACACAGTCAAAGACGCAATTGATGAAGCGCCGCCGGAACTTGTTGCAGACCTGATTGAAACGGGAATCTGTTTGTCAGGCGGCGGGTCTCAAATCCTTGGAATGGCAGATCGATTGAATGACGAATTAAACATCCGGGTTTGGGTTGCGGAAGACCCGATGACGTGCGTTGCGCGCGGTGCAGGGATGGTGTTGGAGAATTCAGCAACGATCAACCAATTTGCCGCCAGCCTCGATCGGTTTTCGAGCAGAAGATAGCCCAACGATTCCTCACAACCTTAAAGATTATTGATGGCTTTCTCAAGTTGTTATAATTAAATTTGGATATGAAAAAAATCTTTGAAAACTGGCAGCGGGTTGTCATGATTCTGCTGATCGCCGGGATGATTCTTCTTGCGCTGAGCGGATTTCTGACTCAGATGTTGGGGAATGTGCTGGATCCGGTAATCAGTATCCAAAAGTGGGTTGCCGAGCGCGTCAAGATTGTCTATGAGTTTTTCACAATCCCACGCGATGTGACCCAGCTGAGGGCGGAGAACCAGGCGCTGCAGGATCATGTTTCACTGCTTCAGACTCAAATCATTCAGCTTGAACAAGATTTGAAAGAAGCGGATATTTTGTATTCACTGCTCGGATTTGCTCGCGGACGTCCGGAAGAAACCTATGTCGCTGCAGCCGTGATTGGCATTGATCCGAGTCCATTTCTCAAATATGTGCTGATTGACAAAGGGTCGGACGACGGAATTGCCTTCAATATGCCGGTCGTAACAGAAAAAGGGCTGGTTGGGCGCATCAGCGCGGTGACAGCTTCTGCATCGCGCGTGCAACTAATTACGGATATCGGGTCCATGGTGAACGCCCGAGTCGTTGAAGCGGATGTTGACGGCGTGATTCAGGGGTCGGTCACAGCTGATATTTCGATTGAAATGGTCACGCAGGAAGTCGAATTACAGGCTGGTCAGACCGTTCAAACTTCCGGACTTGGCGGAAGTTATCCGGCTGACGTGACGATTGGGCATATTATTAATGTAAACAAACTTGAAAATGAGCTGTTCCAGTCCGCGTCAATCCAGCCGGCAGAAGACTTCAACACGCTTCAGGCTGTGCTGGTGGTTGCAAACTTCCGTCCATCCAACATCAGCCCGCTGGAATGACAGGAGACGCTCAAAATGAAAGAAATTTTGATCACGATTCCCGTCATGATCTTCACTGGAATCTTCCAGGCAACGCTTTTCAGCAGAATTCACATTCTGAACGGAACGGCTGACATCATCTTATTAATGATCATCGCCTGGTCCCTTCATCCTCACACAAAATATTCCTGGTTGTGGCTGCTGTCAGGATCCCTTATTATGACCTATCTGTCAGCGATCCCAATGTATGGCTATTTCATCACTTATACAATCATCTGGATTCTGATTCAGTTTTTAAAAAGCCGATTTTGGCAGATGCCGATTATCTTGATGGTATTTGTGACGATCATCGGGTCCATCGTTTCAGCAGCGGTTTCCTATTTTGTCCTCTTTATTAATGATATCCAGCCTGAGTTGCAAACTACGCTGACCCAAATTATGATCCCGTCCTTGACCTTGAACCTGCTCTTCTGCATCCCGGTTTATGGCATTTTGAACGATTGGGCTAACTCTTTGTATTACAAGGAGGCACAGCTGTGATCAACGGGTTCAATAAAGAAAAACTTGATTTTAAGAACCGCCGTTTCCTGCTGTTTTACGTCGCGATGTTTTTATTGATTCTTTACTATATTTATCGTCTCGTGATGATCCAAATTGTGCAGGGCGACTATTACCTTGCGCTGGCAGATGAAAACCGAATATCGGTCGTGCGGGAACAGTCGACGCGCGGGATCATCTATGACCGAAATGGTGTTGTGTTAGCCCGAAACGTGCCGACCTACGACATTGTTATCATCCCTGCAGAGTTGCCGGCAGACGACGGAGATGTGCAGGAAATCTATCGGGTACTTTCAGCTAAGCTTGACATTCCAGTTAACAACGGCGAAATCAACAATGAAACTGTCCGCCTTTACAGTGAATGCGGAACGGATTTTGGAATCACACAAATTGTATATATCGCAAATTCGCTGACGCCTTATGGAGAGACCGGAATTGTTTGTGATGTGCCGGAGCAAAAGGCGATGGAAATTCAGGAATTGTCGGTCAACATGCCGGGGGTAGGCGTAAGGGTTAATTCGATCCGTGAATATCCAACCGGATATAACACTTCCGAAGTTGTCGGCTTTCTTGGTCCGATTCCGGGGGGGATCGCCGATGAGATGGAAGCGCGGGGATTTATTCTGAACAAGGATAAATACGGTTACGCAGGCGTTGAATCTTCTCTGCAGAATTTACTGTCCGGCAAGAATGGACGGCGCGTCGTTGAGGTGGATGTTGCCGGGCTTGAAATGCGCGACCTCGAACCGCCGCTGAATCCGGTCCCCGGCTATAACATCAAGCTGACGATTGATGTCAGACTTCAAGAGGTCGCCCGGGCGGCGCTGCTGGATACAATGGCATTTTACAATCGGGTCAATATCGAGGGGATGCTGACCGAAGACGGGGCTGCGATTGCCATGAACCCGCAAACCGGAGAGGTGTTGGCGCTGGTTTCTGAACCAACCTTCGAAAACAATAGAATGACACGCTATATTCCGGCTTATTACTATCAGCAATTATCCATCGATCAGTCTAAGCCGCTGCTGAACCATGTCACACAGGTTGCCCAGCCGCCGGGTTCGGTTTTTAAAATTGTGACCGGCATTGGTGCAATCAATGAAAAAGTGGTTGATCCTGACTTTTTAGTGCATTGCCCAGGCAGAATGTTTGTGCAAAACAGTTATTCGCCGAATGACCCAGGATCCCAGCAGGAATATGTCTGCCACTTGCGCACTGGACATGGCGGCGTTGATTACATCCATGCGCTGGCGTGGTCCTGCAACCTTTACTTTAACAAAGTCGGCGGCGGGTATCAAAACGAAGTCCCGAACGGGCTGGGGATTGATCTACTGGCTCAATATTCCCATGCATTGGGTTATGGCGAAGTGTCCGGAATTGAGCTGACCGGTGAAGAGATGGGCATGGTTCCGACTCGAACCTGGAAGAGGGTAAACCGAGGCGAATCTTGGGCGACTGGCGATACTTATCTGGCATCCATGGGGCAGGGGTATATCAGCTCCTCTCCACTGCAGGTGCTGGGTTCTTTTGTTACCGTCGCAAACAGCGGAGTTCACGTCAAGCCGACAGTTATCCGGGAAGTGCTCGACGAACGCGGAAATGTTGTGCTGCCTTTCACGCCGACCATGCTCTGGGACATTACCAAAGATCCGAAAATCATGATCTTTGATGAAGATGGCTTAGAAACGGGTGAGTATAAAACGGTCGATCCTTATGTGATCGACTTGACCCGGCAGGGGCTGCGGATGGTTCCGCAGCCGGGTGGGACTGCAGAAGAAGCCTTTGCCGGTGATACGCATCAATCTTCCGCAAAGACTGGAACGGCTGAATATTGCGATGACATTGCGAATGAGAAAGGGTTATGCCAGTTCGGAAACTGGCCGTCCCATGCCTGGACAGCCGCATACGCGCCATACGATAATCCGGAAATTGCTGTTGTCGTCTTCATGTACAATGGAAAAGAAGGGGCTTATACAGCCGGTTATCCAACCAGAAGAATTGTCGATAACTACTTTCTTTTAAAAGAATATGACATGGAAAGGCAAGGCGAGACAACTTCGCCCTTAGCTCCTTAAATTGACCATGCGAAAAGAATTTTGGCGTAACTTTGACTTTTGGCTCTATGGCGATGTGGTGATCCTGTGTGTTTTTGGGATCGTCATGATCCAATCCGCGTTGGCAGGCAACCTGGAAGTCAGCGTTAATAGCCAGATTTTGTATGTGGGAATCGGTTTGGTTTTGATCATGGTCCTGACGCTGATCGACTATCACTACCTTGAATCGCTGGCGAATCTAATGTATTTTGGAATCATTATCCTGTTGTTCGCCCTGCGGATTTTTGGTGAAGCGACTTTTGGTTCAGCCCGCTGGCTGGACTTGGGATTTGTCTCGATCCAGCCTTCTGAGTTTGCGAAAACAATTCTGATTATCCGGTTAGCAAAATATTTCTCGGACAATTGGAACAACAAGCATGATATGCGCTGGATTATGAAGAGTTTCTTGCTTACTTTTGGGATTGTGCTGTTTGTGCTCCTCCAGCCAAACCTGAGTACATCTATCGTTCTGATGGTTTTATGGTTTTCAATGCTGTGGGTCAGCAAGGTTGAAATGAAATACCTGATGATTCTTGGAATTGTCGGGATGGTGTTTCTGATCATTTTAACCGTCTGGATTTTTGTTTCTCCTGACACAGTTCCTTTTATTCAGGGGTACCAGCTCGGCAGGCTCCAAACCTTTTTCTCTGACAGCACGGATGAGACGGCACGGTACGGGGATAAATACAACGTTGATCAGGCAGTTATTTCGCTCGGGTCCGGAAAATTATTCGGGCAAGGATATGGCAATGGAACCCAGGTTCAGCTGCGATTTCTAAAAGTCCGTCATACTGACTTCATTTTTTCCGCTCTTGGTCAGGAATTTGGGTTTGTCGGTACAATTGTAGTGATCCTTTTGTTATTATTTGTGGTGCTGCGCTGTCTGCGCGCCGCAAGGCTGGCACCTGATATGTTTGGTGCATTGATCTGTTATGGAGTTGCGACTTTGTTCTTCTTTCAGATGGTCGTGAACATAGGCGTGAATCTCCAAGTGCTTCCAGTCACTGGGCTGACGCTGCCGTTTGTCAGCTATGGGGGGTCTTCCACGCTGGCGTTGACTGTTGCAATCGGCTTGGTTGAGAGCGTCGCCGCTCGACAGGAAAAGAAAGAAGAAATAGTCTGATATTGACCCGGCTGACTGGCTGCCGGAAATTTTCAAAAATGAAAAGAGAAAAGATAACATGTCTGAACCTTTGAAACCCGTTCGTGTACGTTTTGCGCCATCTCCAACCGGAAGACTGCATCTGGGAGGCGGACGGACTGCATTATATAACTATCTGTTAGCGAAGAAAACCGGAGGGACTTTTATTCTGCGGATCGAGGATACCGATCAGAAACGGTATATTGAAAGTGCTGAACAGGAAATCATGGACGGCTTGCATTGGTTGGGCATTGACTGGGACGAAGGACCAGACAAACCTGGTGAAGCGGGGCCTTACCGTCAATCGCAGCGCAAGCAGATTTATCTCGATTATGCTGAAAAATTGATCAATCAGGGCGATGCATTTTACTGTTTCTGCAGTCCGGAACGCCTGCGGGAAATGAAAGAAAACCAGCAGAAACGAAGAGAATTTCCCCATTATGATGGCCACTGCCGTGATATTCCGGTGGCTGAAGCACGCGCACGGATTGCGGCAGGGGAATCCTATGTGATCAGGTTCAAAACACCAAAAGAAGGATCGACGACAGTCAGAGATCATTTGCGCGGTGAGATAACGGTTGAAAATCGCACAATCGATGACTACATTATTGTCAAGTCAGACGGGTGGGCTTTGTACCATTTGGCTGCGATGGTGGACGATCATCTGATGAATATTTCGCATGTAATTCGCGGGTCTGAATGGATTCCGACGCTTCCGCTGCATCACATGATCATCAAGGCTTTTGGTTGGGAAGAGCCGGTCTGGATCCACCTTTCGGTGTTTCTCAAACCCAGCGGGAAAGGGAAAATGTCGAAGCGCGAATCGGCGGATCTGATCAAGGATGGTTATTCGATCTTCTTGACCGACCTGAAAGATTTGGGCTATCTGCCTGAAGCTGTGACCAACTGGATTGCGCTGATGGGCTGGAGTTTTGATGACCATACCGAATTTTTCAACATGCCCGACCTTATCCGGGATTTCTCGCTGGAGAAACTGAACCCTTCTCCTGCAGCGATCAATTTTACGAAGTTAGATCACTTCAACGGGCTCCATATTCGATCCTTAGCGACTGATGATTTTGTCAGCCGCATTGAGCCATTTTTTGCACAAAAGGGACTCAATGCCGACAAAGAAACGCTGACCCAAATTGCGCCGATCATTCAGGAAAGAATCGGCGGATTGGATGAAGCTCCTGAAATTGCTGGATTCTTCTTCAGAGAAACAGTCGTACCAGAGGTCGAAGACCTGTTCCAAAAAGGGCTTGATGCAAAACAGTGTGCTGAAATTGCTGCCCGCAGCTATGAAACGCTCGCTCCATTATCTGAGATCAGTCCCGTAGTCGGCGAACCCGAAATGCGGCTGCTGGTTGAAGCAATGCAATTGAAAGCAGCGCAGGTATTTGGTGTATTGCGTGTAGCCGTGACTGGGCAACGCGTAAGTCCGCCTTTGTTCGAAAGCATGGAAATCATCGGCAAAGATATCGTGCTTGATCGGATTAAAAATGCACAAAAGATGCTGGAAGCATACGCAGCTGACCATTAACCCAAGTTAGAAGAAAGGCAGCTTTGACATGAAAAACTTCAGTTTTCAAATCCCAACAAAGTTTATTTTTGGCGCTGGAACGCTGGATGAGCTAAACAATCTTCCCCTGCCAGGGAAGAAGGCGATGATCGTTACTGGAGGAAAATCGGTCGAAAAATACGGATATCTCGATCGTGTACGCCAGATTCTCAAAGACCGCAATGTCGAAGCTGTTCTCTTTAATAAGGTCGTTCCCAATCCTGTAAAAAAGGATGTCATGGCAGGTGTCGCAGCAGTCAGAGGAAATGGCTGCGATTTCCTGATCGGATTGGGCGGCGGGAGCAGTGTTGATACGGCTAAAGCAATTGCAATGATGGCGACCAACCCGGGCGATCTCTGGGACTATGTTCAAATTGGGCAGGGCGGCCAAAAGAATTTCGAAGAGCGTGCGCTGCCGTTGATTGCGATCCCGACGACCGCGGGAACCGGAACCGAGGGGAATTCTACCAGTGTCATCACGAATGAGCTGACTGGAGAAAAGGTCGGCATTCGCTGTGAATTTCCACACGTTTCAATCATTGATCCGGAACTAACTTTAAATATCAATCCGCGCTATACGATTTTCCAGGGTTTTGATGCATTATTCCATTGCATGGAAACCTATATCTCAGTGAAATCTGTTCCGATAAGCCAACCGCTTTCACTCGATGGCGTGCGGCTAATTTTTACAAATCTGCCGGAAGCAGTCCGAAACGGTCAAAATTTGGAAGCGCGATCAGCCATTTCCTGGGCAGCAACTTTAGGCGGGATC
>DHPK01000009.1:168635-200534 GCA_002407845.1 Leptolinea sp. UBA5366
TTGGGCAGCAACTTTAGGCGGGATGGCACTCGTTTTATCGAGTGCGACTACCGCTCATCCGCTTGAACATAGTTTGAGTGGAATTGATCCGACCGTTATTCACGGCGAAGGCTTGATCATGATTTCAAAAGCTTTTCACAAATTTGGAGCGCAGCATATTCCGCACCTTTATGCCGATCTGGCAGCTGCGATCGGTATCGCTGATTCTAAAAAATCGGATCGTGAAAATGCGAAGGCTTTCCTGGATGCATTGGAAGCACTAAAAATTGCATGCGGAATTGGCGGACTGAATCTTTCGGATCATGGTTTTGAAGAAGAAGACATTGATCGGATTGCAGCTGGCACCTACGTGATCAGCGGCGGTGTTATTAACCGCGATCAATACCCGATCACTGATCAGGATTTGAAGAATATTATCCGGGACTCGATGCATGCCTGAAGCCGTTCTGATTACAGGAGCGAGCGGAAAACTTGGGAGACCGCTAGCAAGCCATTTTTCGGAGAAGAGGTATTTTATCTGGCTTCATTATTTCAAAAATGAAGAGACTTGCCGGGAAACGCTTGATCTGATCCAGTCTGCAGGAGGCAATGGAGCGTTAGTCCAGGCTGACCTAAGAAAATCGTCTGATATTCAACGAATGTTCCAGACGATTGATCAAACGCAGCCCCTTTCTCTGCTAATCAACAGTGCGTCAGTTTTTGTAAAAAGCAAGTTAAACGAAATCAATCTGGACAGCTGGGACGAAATATTTGATGTCAATCTTAAAGCGGTCTGGATGTGTTCTGCGGCAGCTGCGGAATCAATGAAAAGGAATGGCGCTAAGAACGGCGCAATCATTAATGTCTCGGACTCCGGCGCTTATCAGGATTGGGTCAATTATGGCGCATATTCGCTCAGTAAAGCCGCTGTCCAGCGATTGACAGTACTGCTGGCAAAAACATTTGCACCAGATGTGCGGGTGAATTCGATCTCCCCGGGATTGATCCTTTCTGATCCGTCACAAGCTGATGAAGGGTGGGATCGGATTGTCCGGAAATCGCTGCTTGGCCGCAGCGGAACTGTTCAGAATTTCATTGAGGGTGTTGCATTTCTGGCGGAATCTGAATATGTTACCGGGATTGACCTGCCTGTTGACGGCGGCTACCGCTGGCAGAAATGAAACAGACCGGCTTGACCGAAAATATCCGCACGATCCTCAAGATTATCCCTAAATCAAAACTTGTTTTTTCAGCAGGGACGATCTTTTGCAGTGTCGGAATTGCTCGATTTTGGGAGTTGCCAATTCATTGGCTGGAAATTGGTTTGGTCGTACTGTTGTGCTGGATTGGGATTTCGACTGCATTTTTACTGCAGCTGCAGATTTATCGCAGGCAATCCACGCAACATACGCTCACTTTTCTGAGTGAACCATGGGGAAAAATCAACAATCTGGGAGATTTACAACCCCAAAAACAAATCAATCTGATCATCTATTTTCTGTTTTTTCTAATCCCAGTTCTGTATTTGATGATCTTGCGTAATCTTCCGCGAACCAGCGAAATTAATTTTGTTTTTCTAATCTACATAGCGATGATCTTAATGAATGCTTTTTCAGGATCATCGGCAGCGGTCGGCTGGTTTGAGGAAATATCCGATGGAATTTTGACAATTCTGATGCCTTCGACGTTTGCCTATTTAGTTATCAGACCCGGCAGCCCGCTGGTTCACACCTTAGCGTACGCAACACCATTATTCTTTGGATTTCTTGCGTTTCGCTTCATTCAGTGTCTGGCAGCATATGACCAGCAAGTGAGTTTTCAACCTGGAGCTTATCCGACGCTGATCAGAAAAGGAGAATTCCGCTTTCATCATGTTATCGTTGGGTCAATATTTCTTTCATTGATCCTTTTCAATCAGTTGGGAGTGCATTGGCGACTGCTGGCGCCTCAGCTGGTTTTGATCCCGACCTGGACCTATCAAATTGTGCTGATCGAAAAAATAATGAAGGGGATGGCTCCAAATTGGAAACTGCTCGGCTGGCTGTCATTAGCTAATCTGCTGCTTTCCCTTTATTTGTTTCTGCTGCCGGTCTGGATTTGGCACTTCTGAGCGGCTGAATAAACTAAAGTAAAATAAGAAGAAGGCAAAAAGAAAGAAAGCAGGGATTAATGCGTAAACAAATCTTGAAAATTGGATTATTCTCATTTCTAATAATGCTCACGGTCGTATCTTGCAATATGCCGGACAACAACACGGATCCGAATGTTCTCTATACATTGGCAGCATCAACGATTCAGGCTGAAAATAATCGAATAGCTTCTCTGACACCCCCGACACCGACTGCAACCGCGACGAATACGCCGACGGTTACCCCAACTTTTACGGTCACACCGACCCCGACGATCGCTCCAACTGCGACTTTGATTGTTCACCCGGCAGGTGCCGCGGAGGTATTGATTCTGTTCTACAACGACGTCGCCAATGATGCGCAGGATGACCCATATTATCAGTGGGAGTCACCTTTAAATGTTCCTTCGATTGAATTTGAACAGCAAGTCAGAGTCCTCTCCGAACTCGGCTATCAGTCAATTGGGATATCACAATTGGTCAAGGTGTTATTGGAAGGCGGCGAACTGCCTGAGAAACCGGTTATGTTCACATTCGATTCGACCAAACGCGGACAATTCGTGAACGCTTACCCGATCTTGAAAAAGTACGGCATGGTGGGAAATCTGATGCTGGATGGGACGCAGGTTGATACAAAGAATTGTCTGTCCTCGGAACAAATCCGCGAGATGATGGATTCCGGCTGGGAAATCGGCGGGACAGGTCAGGAAATTGGGAAAACAAAAGCATCGCTTCAGGAAAAATTCGATGTTGATATTTTAGCTTATTCCTATCCCGGCGGAATCCCGGACGGTGAAGGAAAAATGTATGCCAGTGTCAGCAACAATCTTTACCGGGCAGCCTTTGGAAAACAACATTTCACGAAACAGACAATGAATACGCTCTTCTATTTGGGACGTTATGAAATAACCAAAGGACTCCCCTATAACGATTTTCTGAGTTATTTACCTTGGAAGGACGGCAATATTTCGGACGAGACGCTCAATTGGACGCAGCCCAAAGCAACACTGGCTGCCCCAGTCGCTGAAACACAAGGTGCGCCTGACACAGAAGCAATCGGCGAGGTTACTGCTGTGCCTTGAGCAGGCAAATGAACTGATCAAAAAAAGAGCTTTCAGGTTTTTCCCTGAAAGCTCTTTTGTTTAAAATTTGGAAAATCAATTTCAGATGCCGATCGATTGACGGGACAGAGTCAAGATCCGCCAAGACCGATTGATGCCAATATCTTTAGAGCAAGTTGCCGAGCGTGTATTCCTGCAAAATGTTGTTGAACTTTTCTCCAAGTTCATTCCAAAGATTAATGGCTGTGTTATGCTCAACCGTGTCAACTTCATTCTCGTTTGACGGAACTGAGAATTGACCCTCAAGCGCATTAAAAATATCAAACAGTGTGATATCCAGCCCTTTTGATCCCAGACGGAGTCCGCCTTTTGGTCCTGGTGTGGCTTTAATCAAACCATTTTGTTGTAGTGTATGGGCAATCTGATGAAGAAACGGCAACGGGATTGAAAGTTTTTCTGAAATAGTTGCAGTTGATTTTGAAATATTTTCAGGGTCCGAAGCTAACGCCAACATTAATTGCAAACCATAATTTAGCCTTCTACTAACTTTTAACATAGATTTTCCTCCCAAAAAACCAAGATATTCACTTATAAACATGAATATTCATGTTAGCATTATATTTATATCATAATTTACAACATATCGGGAAGAAATGATATATAAATTAAAAAACTGACCTTTTGTAAGGTCAGTGAGTGAAATCGGTAAAAATTTCAGAAATTATTGCAGCTTTAAAAGAACCTTTGCTTCATCCCAGAGTTCTTCAAGGCTGTAAAAATCCCTTCGGTCTGGAGAGAAGAGGTGAACAACAATGTCGCCAATGTCGATCAGAACCCAGCCGCCGTCGGCTTTTCCCTGAACCTTGCTGTGAACTTTGTATTTGTCACGAATTTCGTCTTTTACAGCGTTGGAAATGCTGTCAAGCATGCGGTCGCTTGTTCCGGTGCAGATGATGAAATAGTCGGTGAAATCGACCTGATCGCTGATGTCCAGCAAAACGATGTCCTCGGCTTTATGGTTTTCCAAAATTTCAACGATATTTCTTGCTAAAGTGATGGTGTCCAGAATAATTCCTCCTATAAATTGTAGACTAATCTCATATTAACATATTTCCAAAATCTTGGCGACTAATTATCCGGTAAACAGGCGCCTTTCCTGATAAGTCGCTTTGAAATAAAGTTATTTGACTAACTGTGAATGGATTGATCCTGATCTGGCTCAGGCTTTGCTGCAATGTGCTTTTTTCCTCATCCGTTAGTGGTGTTAAGTAATCCGGCACTCTTGCCAGTGTGATATGCGGCTTGAAAGGCTTCGACTCTTTTGGAAAACCAATCGTGTTGAGGCTGCATTGGATTTCTTGATAAAGATTGGTCAGCACCGGCAGTGCTTCAAAGCCTGCCCACAAGATGCGCGGCTGCTTCCAATTCGGAAATGCGCCGCCCTGATCAATTCGGATTTCGAATGGAACGGCTGTTCTCGCAGCTGTTTTCAACGCTAACTCAAGTGTGTTAATTTGGCCAACCTCGACATCTCCCAAAAAACGCAGAGTGAGATGAAGATTTCTTTGCTGGGTCAGCCGAATTTTATTTTGCTTTGCGGGATCGGATGTCCATAATCCAGCATAGAGCTTTTCTTGAACTTCGGCTGGAATTTCAATCGCAATGAATAGACGGGCATTTTTCTTTTGAATCATTTATTTTCCTGAATAAAATTATACCTGTCCGATCTTAATTTGTTCGTTTCCAGTCGTAAAAGAAAGCTTCGTATATTCATGATCCAGCCCCAAGACTTCTCAGCTGGTTTATAATGGTTCAGAAAAAATGGATTGAAAATTTGGGAATAATAGGTTGGAAATGGAAAAACATCTGAGCGGAAACGAAATTCGACAACAATTCATCGACTTTTTTGTGAGCAAAAGGCACACTGCGGTGCGGTCTGCCTCCTTGGTTCCAGCAGGCGATCAGACACTGCTGTTCACGAATGCGGGCATGGTTCAATTTAAAGACGTCTTTCTTGGGACGGATATCCGGCCTTATTCCCGGGCTTGCGACAGTCAGAAATGTATGCGCGTTGCAGGCAAGCATAACGACCTGGACGAAGTCGGACGGGATGACACGCACCATACTTTTTTTGAAATGCTTGGCAACTGGTCTTTCGGTGACTACTATAAAAAAGAAGCGATTGAATGGGCTTGGGAACTGCTGACCGAAGTTTGGAAATTGGATAAAAATAAATTGTGGGCAACCTGTTTTAAGGATGACAAAGGCGATATCCCGACGGATATGGAAGCTTACGACTTTTGGCAGGCTCAGCCGGGAATGCAGCCGGATCATGTGCTGTTTTTCGGGCGTAAAGAAAATTTCTGGGAGATGGCGGACACCGGTCCCTGCGGTCCATGCAGTGAGATCAGCATTGACCTTGGCGAAGACCATTGCAATATGAAAGAGGTTCCCGGACACGTTTGTCAAGTGAATGGCGACTGTGCCCGCTTTGTTGAACTCTGGAATCTGGTCTTTATACAATACAACCGTAAGGATGAATCCACACTGATTCCGCTCACACAGCATTTTGTGGATACCGGTATGGGGTTAGAACGGATCGTTTCAACGATCCAGCAGGCTGGATCAAACTATCGAACGGATCTGTTTTTGCCGATGATCCGTGAGATTCAGAAACTCACAAAAGTCAGCGACGAGGAACTTTTTACAAATTTCACCCCCTATCGGGTGATTGCTGACCATGCGAGAGCAGCATCATTTTTAATCGCAGACGGTGTGGTGCCGGGCAATATCGGGCGCAATTATGTTTGCCGCATGATCATTCGCCGGGCAGTCCGCTTTGGCCATCAGATTGGATTAAATGATCTTTTCATGGACAAAGTTGCAAAAATTGTGATTGAACAATATGGTGAAGCTTATCCTGAATTAATTCGCATGCGCGATTCGATTATGCATTCAATCGCCTGGGAAGAATCCCGTTTCAACAAGACACTTGAAAATGGCATCAATCATCTGAATGAAATAATTGCAGACTTGAAAGCCAAGGGTAAAACAATTGTTGACGGGAATACTTGTTTTGATCTTTATTCAACGCATGGGCTGCCGCTTGAAATCACCTATGATATCGTGCGCGAGGTTGGACTGGACGTTGACCGCGAAGGATTTGTAAAGGCAAATGAAGCCCATCGGCTGGCATCCGGTGCAGGCAAAGCATTTGGAAAACTGGGCGGTGAAGACGCGGAACAATACCGCATGCATTTTTCTTATCTGCGTGACAGCGGGCTGATCCCAGAAGATGGCGTCCATTGTGATCCATATCAAGAGAAGAATATTTCCTCAAAATTGATTATGGCGTTGATTGATGGACAGCGCGTTGAATCAGTCGAAACTGGTCAGACAGCGGAATTAATCACACAGGAAACGAATTTCTATCTTGAAATGGGCGGTCAGGTTGGAGACACTGGCATCCTGAAAGCTGATGATGATTTTATATTTGAGGTGACAGAGGTTCGAAGACCGATCAATGGATTGACTGTCCATTATGGGACCGTCAGGAAAGGCGCGATTCAAGTCGGTGAGACCGTGACTGTCGCAGTCGATAAACAGCGCCGTCAGGACATTATGCGAAATCATACCGCCACCCATCTGCTGCATGCAGCTTTGCGCAAAGTCATCGGAGATCAGGCGCATCAGGCAGGATCGCTGGTTGCCGCGGATTATCTGCGGTTCGACTTTACTGCCAATCAGGCGATGACGCCTGAACAGCTGGAAGAAGTGGAGCGGATTGTGAATGAAAAAATCCTCGATTCGCTTCCGATTACGACTGAAATAGAAGCGCTTGATGATGCCATTAACGAAGGTGTAACAGCGATTTTCAACGAAAAATATGGCGAGGAAGTGCGGGTTGTGCGCATTTTGGATGAGGACGATGCCTTTTCAGCCGAATTGTGCGGCGGAACGCATGTCTCGAATACCAGCGAAATCGGTTCTTTTATCATCCTGAGCGAAGGCAGCGTCGCGACCGGCATTCGCCGAATCGAAGCCCTGACGGGGAGAAAAGCGAACAATCTTTCTCGCAGCACGATTCAATCGGTGCGCGGCATGTCGATGCTGTTGAGTGTGCCGACTGCCGGTCTATTCCAACGGATTGAGGAAATGCAAAACCTTTCAACAAAAAACCAAAAGGAACTGCTGGAATTAAGAAATCAAATCGCTTTGTCAAAGTTCAAGAAAACGCTTTCGAATATTCAAACGATTAAGGATGCGACAGTTCTGACGCTCTTGGTTCCGGATGCTTCGGTTGATACGCTGCGCCGAATGGCTGACGAATTCAAAGCTGAGCACCCGAATGCTGTAATCGTTCTCGGCTCAAAAATTGACGAGCAAGCAGTTTTGGTTGCTTCAGTTGCTGAATCAATGGTTGAGCGCGGAATCAGTGCTGGAGAAATCATTAAACACATATCTGCTATTGTTGGCGGGAAGGGCGGCGGCCGGCCGGGCATGGCTCAGGGCGGCGGCAAGGAACCCGAAAAGATGGATGACGCGCTGAATGCAGCTGCTGAATTGATTCAGAAAAAACTTGATGAAAAATAAAAAAATGGGACTTGAAAGAGTCCCATTTTCATATCCCTTAGGTGAAGACTTTGTCCGGACAGAAGGTAAAGTCTATCTGTGATTCCCCATGAAAAACAGGGCTAAGACGCCCGGTCCAGTATGCGATCCAATCACATTGCCGACATAACTGACGACGAAATCAGTTGTCCCCAAATTTTCCCGAATTAATCTCATCAATTCTTCGACATCTTCCATGCAATCGCCATGACTGATGAACACGCGCTGTTTTTCCGGTTCAACAGCCATTTCCTTCATCTTTTCGTATAGACGATTTACCGCTTTGACCCGCCCCATCTTTTTTTCGCGCGGGATCAAGTGACCTGCATCGTCCATGTTCATCACGGGTTTAATACTTAGAATCGTGCCAAACCAGGCTGCGCCGGCTGAAACTCTTCCGCCGCGCTGGAGGAAATTTAGATCGTCAACGGTGAACCAATGGTTCATTTTTAATTTGTTTGCTTCGAGCCAGTCTCGAACTTCTTCGATAGATTTTCCTTCATCGCGCATACGGACTGCATAATCAACCAGCAGACCATATCCCATTGACGCAGAAAGCGTATCAACGGCATATATTTTGCTGTCTGGATTTTGATCCATGATCGTTTTAGCGGCAATTTCACCGCTGTTGTAGGTGGCGCTCAGACCTGATGAAAAACCGATATAAAGAATTTCTTTTTTATTTTCAGCAAGCAGACGGTTGAATTCGTCCTCAAATGCATCTGGATTTATCTGGCTGGTCTTAGACATGCTGCCGTTTCGCAGAATGTCATAAAAATCTTTGCCAGACAAGCCTTCCGGACCTGGCTTACCGTCAATTGTATAACTTAGGCTAAGATAACTGAAATCCTTGTAAGTACCAGACAGACTTGCAGGCAGGTCTGTGCACGAATCAGTCAGGATGTGGAAAGACATGACCTTGATCCTCCGCTTCTAAAATGTATCAGACTCAATCAGTCCCAATTTCTTCATTATAAACGAATTCGACCTCAATCAAATTTGGTATCATTTGTTTGTGATGTGAATGGAAATGCATGAAACAGGATTAACGAATGGATTTTTGCAAAAGACAAGGGAAACATGAAAAAAACTATATTGCTGACAAATGATGACGGAATCGAATCTCCTGGTATTTGGAAAATCGCTGAAGGGCTGGTCTCGATCGCTGAGGTTTGGATTGCTGCGCCTAGAACCCAATATACGGGCGCCGGACGCTGCTTCTTTATTGAGGATGACGGGATTATTACGAAATATCCGTTGCGATTCGAATCAGAAAACCTTCGAGCATTTTCAATCGGGGCATCCCCTGCACAGTGTGTTTATCAGGCAGTAGAGGAAATTTTACCGGTCAAGCCAGATCTGGTCGTCAGCGGGATTAATTATGGCGAGAATCTGGGAACGGTGGTGACTGGATCAGGAACAATTGGAGCCGCGATAGAGGCTGCGATTATCGGGCTGAAGGCGATGGCAATTTCACTCGAAATCCTACCCGAAGAAGGGTACCGCAGTCATTCTGACTCGGTTGATTTTTCAGCAGCAGCATCTTTCGGAAGGCGCTTTGCATTGGCGATTTTATCAGAAGGCTTGCCGGAGGGAGTGGATATCCTAAAAGTTGATGTCCCGCGCGAAGCGGACAGCGATACTCCTTGGGAAGTGACAAAAATTTCTCGAATGAGCGGAATGGCACGCAGGATTATTCGCGAAGAAGCCAATCAAAACGCTCAAATCTACTGGTATCCTGATTCTAATCGGGACAAAACGGAAACCGATTCCGACCTGTATGCTGTTGTGCATGACAGGAAAGTATCGGTCAGCCCGATGACGATTGACATGACCGCGGATTGTGACTTTTCCGCACTGCGAAAACGATTAGAAAAAGGAGGGTAAGCTTTTACGCTGCCCTCCCGAAGAACAAAGAATCTGAAAATAATCAAACAATTTTATTGCGAACGTAACCGCTGAGATAGTCCATCAGCGAAACCACAATCGCAATGGCGATCATTTGAACAGAGGCTGCCCGGTAATTCAGCAGGTTAATATTTTGCTGCAGCAGAAATCCGATCCCGCCGCCGCCTGCAAAACCGATGACGGTCGAGGTGCGCACGTTTTGATCCCAGCGATAGAGCGTGAACGAAATGTATGGCGGGATAATCTGAGGCACCACCGCGTAGACAATTTGCTGAAGCAGATTCGCACCGCTTGCCTGAATCGCTTCCAGTGGCCCATCCAGAATGTTTTCGACTTGCTCTGAATACATCTTCCCCAATGCAGCGATGGTGTGCAGTGCGAGCGCCAACGCCCCGGCGAATGGTCCGATCCCGACCCAGACGACAAAGACGATGACCATTACCAGCGATTCAATCGAGCGCAACACGTTGAAAATCATTCTCGTGATGAAATAGACGGCATTGCCGATCTTCATTTCCTCATCAGGCTTGTGGAGCAGGGATAAGATCAGACCGATCGCCCCGCCGATCAACGCCGGATAGTGCAGATAGATCCGGGGATTTTTGAAGAGGTAAAGCCAGTTCAGAATGCCCATCAGCAACAGTGCGATCGCAGCATACGCAATGATCGCAAATAGCGTTGAGAGGATGCGGGTCGTGCCTGGAGCGACCTTTTTAATCAGATGTTTTCCGAGGCGGCTTCCCCAACTGCTGAACAGGAATGCAATACTGAATCCCAAAAGCAATGGGATGATCATTTCCAATATTTCGCCTAAATCTTCAATGAATGATCCAAGGAATCCGAAAACCCCTAATGAAATATTGAGCTGAGTTCCAATCGCCATCATGCTGTTTGCCAGTAAATAAAGGAAACTGACGAACAGGAAGCCTAGAGCTGCTTTTGCCAGCATCAATAGCTGCTTCGCGCTATTTCCATTGTCGGCAGCACTTTCGCGATTAAATAGCCAGCGGATCAGCAGGTAAACAGCGGCTCCAGCCAGTATTGTTGAAACTATTAGAATCCAGCCTTGCATAGCGAAGCGATTGATCTGTCCGCTAATTAAACTGGCAAGCTTGATCCCAATGTAAAAACCGATGGGGATCAGGAAAAGAGTCAGTGAGATGCTGATGAAATCGGATTTAACTTTTTCCATCAAATTCTTTGCTGCAAAGAAGCTGAGCGGCAGCGCTAAAATGCAGCCGACGGTTGTTGAAAGCAAGGCTAAAAAGAGCGTTTCAACGATCTTGTTCCAAGTGTCACGGACTGTTTGCGATGGACGGATGTTTCCGGCATAGGCGGTCGTGGTTACCTGGATGGTCTGCGGATCATCCGATTCGCGGTTCTTAGGAATCACTCCCTCGGTCTTGAAGTAGCCATCCCGGTCAGTCGATGCCTCAGCAAATTTGAGCTTAACGCCGTTGGGCGGGACAAATTGGACAAACTGGCTTTCGAGCGGAGGAAAATTATATCCCTCGACTGTGACCGATTCTCCGGCGTTCAGGCAGTTGCTGCTCAGAACAAGATAAGGTCCGTCGCTCTCTTCGGCTGGAATTGGAATAATCTCTTTCTCTTTACAGGGAACTTGGACGGAGGATTTGACCTCGGTAGAGACCTTGTCATAGGTGACAAGATCCGGATTAAATAACGCGCGGATGATGCGCACCAGCTGTGTCTGCCGTGTCGGACTTTTTGTCTCGGAGAGATTCACTTTAGTGACCGAAAATCCGATAGCGTAAAAGACCACTAGTCCTATAATGATCAAAGCAACGCGCAAACTTTTGAGGATTGAATTTTTCTCTTTTTTCATGATTATCCAACCCTTTCAGCGTCTCGTCCATAAATATCTTTGAACTTTGCATCGTCAATCTCGGCTGGAAGTCCGTCAAATACAACTTTTCCTTCATTAAGTGCCACAACGCGATCCGCGTAACGATGCACGAGGTCTAAAAAGTGAAGACTGCAAATGACCGTGACGCCCAGTTCTTGGTTGATTTTTTCAAGATATTGCATGATACTGTGAGCCAAAACCGGGTCAAGCGAGGCGACAGGTTCGTCCGCGAGCATGATCTCGGGGTTTTGCATCATTGCCCGGGCAATAGCGACGCGCTGCTGCTGACCGCCGCTCAATTCATCTGCACGCTGATTGGCTTTATCCGCAATCCCAACCCGTTCGAGCTGGAGCATTGCGTCACGATAGTCCTCTTTTGAAAAACGGTTGATCAAACTCCAGGCGGGATTGATGTATCCAAGCCTGCCAGAAAGCACATTCGTTAGAACAGAAGAACGAGCGACCAAATTGAAATTCTGAAATACCATGCCAATTTTCCGCCGATATAGCCGCATTTCATTTTCAGGCAGCGGCACCATGTTAACGCCGTTCCAGATGATTTCACCAGCGGTGGGTTCGATGAGCCGGTTGATACAGCGCAGCAGGGTTGACTTTCCTGAACCGGATAAGCCGATGACTGCCAGAAACTGTCCGTCTGGAATCGAAAAAGACACATCGTTTAATGCTTGGGTTCCCCCGGGATAAGTTTTTGAGACATTTTTTATTTCGAGCATAGTATTCCAGTCTTATTTTTAACGCTGGCTGCGGCAATCTGACAAGCAACGAAATAATTTATTGGAAAATTCGCGCTTGGTTTCTTTAAAATTTGTAAGACAAACGAGGAACAAATATCTTGTTCCTCGTTTGTTATGAGTAGGTTCAGATTAGCGGAAGTCTTCCAGTGTTTCACCCAATTCGGCAACCAGCATTCTGGTGATGTCATAGTTGGCGTCCGTGGTTCGTTCCAATCCGGTCCAGTTATAAAAATCGGGGTCGCCGATAGAGGCATCCCATTCTGGAGTTTCAGAGAATGCGATCAGCGCATCTTCAATCTTGGCACGGAGTTCAGCCGGGAATTGCGGTCCGAATGAGAGAGTGTCGTTCGGAATGGAAGTGCTCAGATCAAGAATCTTAACTTTCTGAACAACGTCCGGCGCTTCCTCGCGGATGTTAGCGCGCGCGTCTTTGACGATGTATCCGCTGCAATCGATGTCTTTGCCATCCTCAGTCAGCGTGCAAGTGTCAATGAATTCATCCGGGACGTCCGGGCTGTCGCCATATTTCCAAGGTTCTACACCCTCGGGGGCGATGCAGGGGCTGTAAAAGACAGTTGCGAAATCCGCTTCATTGTTATAAACAGCTTTAACTGCCTGCGGATGCCCGCCAGCTTCGACGATGTCGCCGACTTCAATGCCCAGTTTTTTCAGCTGGACTGCCGGGACGGTGTAACCGGAGGTTGATGAAGCATCCGGATACGCCCAGGTTTTCCCATTCAGATCTTCTATGCTCTCGATTCCGCTGTCACGTCGAACCAAGAATTCTGCCCAATATTCTTTGAAGCCATAACGGATTGCGGCAAAGGCAACGTCAACCCCGCAAAGTTCGCTTGCCATGACGTAAGGTTTGGCAGGGATAAACCCCATGGTGTTATCCGGGCTGGCGCACATTTCTTCAACGGTCGCAGCAAATGACGTCGGAACAGAGACGACATAGTAATAGCCAGTTGCCTCATGAAGCGCATTCGCCATGATTTCACCGCCGCTCACGATTGTGTTTGCATCTACGGAAGGGACAAACAAAACTTTAATCGGATTCGCTTCAGAACCGATTTCTGCCTGGGCAAATACGCTGCCGGCTAATGCAAAAATGAACAAAAAAGCAAGAACCAACGACAATCTTTTCATCTTTTTCTCCTTGAATTGAACAAATTTAATAAATGATTTGCATCACTCGAATCATAGCATATTTCACTCAAAATAAAATATGGAAATGGTCGCTTATTTTTGCATCAGAATCGAAGTTTTAGCGTAATTTAATAATGAGATGGTGATGAAGATACTATAATAAAAGGAATAAAGTCATTGGAGGACAAAAATGTTAAAAGTTGGCTACATTGGACTCGGACACATGGGCAGGCATATCGCCAGAAATATTTTGCAGGGCGGATTCCCGCTGGTTGTGCATAATCGCAGCCAGAAAGCCGTTGAGGAACTGGTCAGCGAGGGTGCAGTTTCGGCTTCGTCCCCTGCCGAAGTCGCGTCACAGGTCGATGTTGTCTTTACCAATCTGCCTGATTCACTGGATGTCGAATTGGTGGCATTAGGACCGAAAGGAATTATCGAAGGGGCGCATGACGGTCTGATCTTCGTGGATAACTCAACCATCAAACCGGCATCTGCTCGGAAAATTGCTGAAAAATTGTCCGAAGTGAATGTCATGGCATTAGACGCGCCGGTCAGCGGCGGGGATATCGGGGCAAAAAATGCTACCTTGACAATCATGGTCGGCGGTCCTGAAGAAGCGCTGAATACGGTTCGTCCGATTCTTGAAAAGTGCGGGAAGACCATCACCCATATAGGCGACTCCGGATCGGGTCAAATCGCTAAAGCTGCCAATCAGATCATGGTAGTTGCGCAGCTGGTTGCCCTGGCTGAATTGTTGGTTTTCACACAGAAAGCTGGCGCTGACCCAAAGAAAACAGTCGCTGCGATTCGCGGCGGTGCTGCGCAGTGCTGGGCGCTTGATGTTAAACCGCAGCGCTTGTTTGCCGGCAATCGCGAACCGGGTTTTAAATCCAAATTGCAGTTGAAGGATATCAACATCATCATGGACACCGCCAGAGAGTATGGAATTCCTCTGCCCGCCTTGGCAGAGCATGCCCAATTATTCCAGAGTCTCGTTCTGCGCGGGTATGGCGACTTGGACAATTCCGCCATTATTAAAGTTATAGAAGACATGGCTGACATTCAACTGATTGAACCTGATAAATGAGAAATAAACGATGAGAAATAAACGAACTATTTTGATCCCTATTTTATTGTTGATGTTAGTCTTTCTTTCAACCGGTTCAGCTTATGCTGAAGAAAACGCATCTGCAATTTATCTCTCAGAAACACCTTACCAAATGGCATTTGTCGACGGAGGTTTTTCGACTGTCGGTGCACAAACGCATGATATTGACGCGAACCCGGATGCCCAACCGATTCACACTGTGAAACTCAACCCCTATTACATTGACACTCTCGAAGTAACCAACCAGCAGTATGCTGACTGCGTCAATGCTGGAGCCTGCACTGCGCCGACGAGCGTTGCAAGCGAGACCCGCGACCCTTATTATGGCGTTGAATGGTTTTCCAGATTTCCGGTTGTGAATGTCACCTGGCAGGACGCAGCCGACTATTGCAAATATGTTGGGAAACGGCTGCCGACAGAAGCAGAATGGGAAAAAGCTGCCATGGGTGCGATCGATTACCGGCGCTATCCCTGGGGAAATTCTGAACCCAAGTCATACACAATCAATATGACAGGGGTGCCTGGGGATACCGAGATGGGCAACACTTATCTAAACGGTGCCAGCCCATTTGGTTTGGTGGATGTTGCCGGAAATGTTTCTGAATGGGTGTCGGACTGGTACAGCGATGGGTACTATAAAGTATCCGAACAGGATTATCCCAAAGGACCTGCTGAAGGGACTGAGAAAGTCATTCGCGGGGACTCTTATAAAACTGCTCTTTCTGACGTGCATTTGACAAATCGATACAAACTTGATCCTGAGCAGTCGAATAATTACACAGGATTTCGCTGTGCAAAAGACGTTCGCGAGTTAGTATCCTACACCGTTACTGCAACGCCCGAAGCTGATGATGCCAAGGTATCAACTGCCCTGATTCAGTCAGGTCAACAGGATGGCATATTTGTCTTAAATGAACCCGGTGTCGGGAAACAGATGGTGTGCATTGCGAAGAATGGTTCGGTAGTCGAATTGCTGGACGGACCAACCGAGATTTCTTACACGAAATGGTATAAGATCCGAACACAATCCGGCTGTGAAGGCTGGACGCTGGCTTCAAGCCTAAACCTTCAAGTAAATTAACTGAGCAGCTGAAAGAGAAACTCGGCTGCTTGCGTTGCTGCAGATTCGACTTCTTCATTGACTGGAGCCAAAAGGTCAATGCAAACAGGTTGAATCAGCAGCAAACTGCAATCACAATTGAGCTCGCTGACGAGGTAATCTGCAAAGGTTGCCAGCGGCAGCGCATGAGTCGATGCGCCAAAACCGACTGCCAACTCCCTTGAAAACAATTGTATTTCCGCCGGCTCTCCGCCAAAGTCGCCTGCATCAAGCATCAGGATGTAATCTGGCTGTATCTTTCGCAGCATGCCGCTGAAATTTTCAGGGGTCGTTCCGCAATTGATCAGGTGAACCGACGGGGGAAGCGGCGTCTTTTTCGATAATGACGCCAATGCATTCACTGCAAGAACTCCGGCAGCGTCATCCCCCCTGATCTCGCTGCCAATGCCCAGCACAGCAAAAACAGGATCAGGCTTTTTCTTCGACAGCGCTTTGTGAATTTCCCTCAGCTGATTCTGCCAGGTATTTGTCAATGTTTTTCCGCTTTCCATAGATCATCTTGAAACCGGCTTTTGTGCCGGATGCAGATTCCCATAACTTATTTGTCATGTGGAGGGCATCAAATCTGCAATTGTACACGCATTGCTTGCAGTAGACGCATTCGCCGATGTTGTAAGTCATCACAAATTGTTTAGTCTTGCGGTCGATGACGATAATTTTTATTGTGTTTGTCGGACAGTCCCGCACACATTGCATGCAGCCTGTGCATTTGGACGAATCATACGATAGTTTTGCCCGATACCGTTCCGGCGGGTCTTGTTTGATATAGGGGTATTTCGTTGTCGCCGGTTTGATGAAAAGCGAGCGGATCACATCTGCTAACATGCCGATTAGTTTCATAGGACTTTCACCATAATTAAGACCATCAGTTGGGCTAAAGAAAGGATTGCGCCGACCTGCCACCACAGACCGATTGTCTGGTCAATCCGGAACCGCGTTAACGAGGATTGCAGCAGGGCAATGACTGCCAAAAGCACAAAGGTTTTCAAGATGAATAAGAGCGGATTTCCAATTCCGCCAAGGTAAAAAGCTGCGATCAGAGATAGACAGACGACGAGTTCGACATTTTTTGCGATTCGGAACAGGGCGAGCCCGCGGCCTGAATATTCGGAAAGCGCCCCGGAAACGATCTCGGATTCCGCTTCAGGTGCATCAAAGGGTGGAATTTCCAATTTTCCCATAACGCCGATGATGGAGATGACAAATCCAATCGGGAGTGTCAGCATCATCCAAGTTTTCCCTTCGGCGTATTTTGTAATCGTGGCAATGTTCCAGGATTGTGCGGCGATTGCGGGCAGCAATAAGGACAGCATGAAAGGCGCTTCATATGCGAAGAGCTGGGTCAGTGTTCTCGTAGCGCCAACAACGGCAAAGCGGTTGAGCGAGTTTGCGCCCGCCATTCCCAGACAGACTGACATGGCTGACAGGAGGTACATAGTGATCACCAAATCCCCGCTCATTCCGATGGCAGCATCAACACCGAACATCGGCACGTATAATGATGCGGTCATGACGCAGGCAAATCCGAAAATTGGCAGCAGGATAAACAGCGTGCGGTTGACGGATTTTGGGATGACTTCCTCCTTGACGATCAGTTTCAGCATATCCGCAACCGGCTGGTAGACTTTTGGACCGATCCGGTTTTGGAATCTGGCAACCAATTTTCTTTCAAGCCATTCATAGAAAAGCGAGGATGCTAAAAGCATCAGACCGCCGGGAAAAAGAAGCAGGCAAATTATTGGGTGCGGAGCGCTCATTGGTAATACTCTATTCCATATTTTCGCAGCTGTTCCCAGGTCCAGACTTCTGAATCATTTTTACCGCGGCTAATTTGAACCATGCGGTCGTTGCAGGAGAAGCAGGGATCGATTCCTGAGAGGATCATCGGCATATCTGCCAGTTTGTGACCCTTTGCGACAGAAGAAACCACAGTTCCCCAGTTACAAAGGCTGGCAGTTCGAATTTTTACGCGGTCGGGGTTCTCCGTACCGTTTGACCGCACGAAATAGAACAGTTCGCCGCGCGGCGCTTCGACTGAGCTCATGTATTCGCCTGCAGGAATTTTGCGCGGCATTTTGGCAGTCAATTCGCCATCGGGCATGCGATTCATCACATCGATGATATAAAGGATCGATTCGATGCATTCTTTGATCCGGACGACAAAACGGGCGTTCAGATCACAGCGGTCATCGGTCACGATGTTGACAGGGAACAAATCATAGCCGTCATAAGGACGGGTGATCCGCATATCGCGGGCAACGCCGGAAGCGCGGGCGGTGGGGCCGGTTGCGCCAAGCTTGTCTGTTTCAACCTTGCCAATCTTGCCGATGTTCACCGTGCGCTGTCTGAATGTGATGTCGGTATTGATGACATCCAGATAGTATTCCATTCTCTTCTTGAGATATTCGAGTTTAGGGGTGACTTGGTCAATGAACTCGGTTGTGATGTCTTCTTTGACTCCGCCGGGAATGTTGACTGAGTAGTTTACGCGGTTGCCGAAGAAGTTTTCGAGAATTTCCATGACAATTTCGCGATCCCGCCAGGAATACATGAACATCGAATCAAACCCGCCGCCATGGGAGGCAACGCCAAGCCATAATAAATGACTATGGAGACGCTCAATTTCTCCGGCAATTGCGCGGACGGCTTTCGCTCGCGGAGGAATCTCAACCCCCGCAAGCTTTTCAGCGCATTGAATGAAGGCTGTCCCATGCGAGTGCGAGCAGATGCCGCAGACGCGTTCAACGAGATAGAGGACTTGCGTGTAATTGCGCTGTTCGGCGGCTTTTTCGATTCCCCGATGGACGTACCCTAGCCGGATCGTGGCATCCACGACGATTTCGCCTTCGACTGTGAATTGAAAATGCCCCGGTTCTTTCAGCGCAGGATGCTGCGGTCCAATCGGAACGATATATTTTTTTGCTGAAGTACTCTTGTTAATTTCTTGGAGTTCAGTCATGGTTTTCTCCGTTTTCTGCAGGTTGGCTTTGATCCAAGCTGATAAAAGATTTGCGCATAGGGAATACGTCTTCTGGCCAGTCATCCGGAATCAGAAGTCTGGAGCGGTCTGGCGTATCGATGATATCGATTCCATAAAGTTCCATGCATTCCCGTTCATACAGTGTGGCTGACGGGATTACCGGACAGATGGATTCAATTGTCAGCTGATCGTATGGGAGAAAGAAACGAATGCTTCCGATTATTTCTCGCTCTCCGAAATGATAGACTAATCCAATTTGCGGTGTGCCCTGGTCATCGACGGTATCGTATGCTGAAATTGTGATGAGATAGCCCCAGTCAGAATCATGAAGCTTCTTGACAGCAGGAACCAGATCAGCCGGATTGATAAAAGCATCAATGCGCGATGGTTGAATGGCTGGAATTTCGATGTTTTGGGAAAATTCAGCCATTAATTCACGAAATTTATTAATACTTTCCATGTTTTCCATCTATTTTTCTCCATTTTCCTCAGGCGCATTCAGCGGCGCTTCGACAACATCCGGATTCTCAACAATGGTCGGCTGATTGTAATCCGATTTCTGGCGTTTCCCTTTTGCGATATCAAGCAGGACAAGCAGCCCATTGATCATTGCTTCCGGTCTGGGCGGGCAGCCGGGGACGAACACGTCGACCGGAATGACATTGCTGACGCCGCCTTGAACGACGCAGTAGCAATCGTGAAAAACCCCGCCGCTGATCGAACAGGAGCCGAGCCCTAAGACAAGTTTTGGTTCCGGCATTTGGTTGAAAATTCGAATCAGCCGGTCTTTTGACTGAAAAGTGACGGAGCCTGTCACGATCAAAATATCAGCATGGCGCGGACTGCCCTGCAGTTTGACGCCAAATCGTTCCACATCGTAGCGCGGTGTTACCAACGTCAGCAGTTCGATGTCACAGCCATTGCAGGAGCCGCTGTTGTAATGAATTGCCCAGGGGCTCTTAATTCGTGCCCAATTGCGCAGACGCTGTTCGATTGTCAGCCTACTTTGGGGGGTATCCTCTTGAATGTCAGATAAATCTATAGCACTTTTTTGCATATTACTTTCCATTTATAGTACTAATTTTTCGGCTGATCAGCCGAGAATCAATGCCAACAACCCGAGCATTAAAATGATCGTGTAGATTACCGAGGTGAAATTCGGGGTCGTCATGCCAATGATCAAAACTCCCAGGTGCATCAGCGCAAAGAAAAGAGAAATCAACAGAAAGGGTTTGTAACCGGGAACCCCGGCGACTTCTGGCGCTTCTTCACCGCTACCGTACAGGGATCTTTTCAGATCATCCTCTTTATCTTCCATCGGCGCATTTCGTTTACCCAAGAAGTAGATCAGGTACCCCAATGCGGAGTAGATCACAAAACCGAAAGGCGGAGTCAGTAAAAATTTCATCCTTTATTTCCTAGTAAAACATGTTGTAGAATGTCTCCCCTGCCAGATGAGCCAGTTTATCGGTCAGGAAGGGGAAAAATCCGATCATGATAATGATCATGCATAATGCGACGATCGGGATCAGCATCGTTCCGCCCCATTTTTGGGCAGATGCTGATCCGGAATCTTCCAAATTATGCCGATACATGCGATTGACGATTGGAGCATAATGCCCGAGAGATAAAACGCTGTTGCAGGCTGCAAGGATAATGAAAAAAGTTGCAGCTGTGCTTTTTGATGCAGCGCCTGAAGCAAGGATCAGCCATTTTGAAAGGAATCCTGAGAAAAGAGGCAATCCGCTCAAGGCAAAGGCAGCTATGCTGAGCGCGAGTGCGAAGGCAGGGTAGCTGGCGGCAACACCGTTCAGATCATCCAAATAAAGCGGGTCATGGTTCCCTTTGGATATTTTCAGCCGAAAAACTAACGCTCCGGCTGAAAGAAATGCGAGCCCTTTCATCATGGCATGATTGAAAATGTGAGAAAAAATGCCGTAGGAGTTGACAGCGCTTTGCTGATAGGACAGCGCAAATCCTATGCCGAGGAGAATGTAGCCCATGTGGCTGATTGAAGAAAACGCAAGCATTCTTTTGACTTCCTGCTGCCGCAAGGCGGAAAATGTCCCCATCAGCATATTGACCGATCCGAAGATCAGGAAAATCGTGCCAAGCGGCAGATCGACATTTCTGGTGGCGCTGAGAGCACGGAGCAAGGCGATCAGCCCGGTTTCGATCACGATGCCGGAAAGCATAGCGCTGACACCTGCAGGTGCCTGCGAGTGAGCGTCAGGCAGCCAGAAATGCATTGGAATAATCGCACTTTTGACGCCAAAGCCGACAATCAGACAGGCGGTCGCAGCGATCAGTGCCGGCGAGTTTGTCTGAAGATTATTTGCAATTTCGGAAATCTTGATTTCACCTGTCAGAGCAAAGAGAATTGCGATACCTAACAGGACAAATACGGAACCGGCTGCGCTCTGAACCAGATACTTGATTCCCGCTTCGAGAGATTCGGATCGATTGCGATAGAAACTGACCAGCGTGTAAGTTGATACAGCCATCAGCTCAAACCAAACGTACAGGTTGAACAAATCAGTTGCAGTTGACAAGCCGATGATGCTGGTGATCAGGATCATCAGCTGGGCGTAAAACTTTTCTTCATGGCTCTGGTGAGACATGTATTCGGCAGAGAACAGCACGACCATGATCCCAAGCAGCAGCAAAACGGACGTGATCAGAAAGCTGATCCCATCGAAAGTCAGCGTTATTGCACCGACGACCAGCGAAACGGATCCATCCTGGGTAAATTGTCTGGCAGTCATGAAAAATGGGACGCAGGTCAAAATCAAAGAGAGCAGGCAGAGCCAGACTGTTTTATTCGGTCCTTTTCGTTTATCTGCTGCAATAATTCTGCCGACGATATATACCATGAATGAGCAGCAGGAGGGTGTTACTAATAACCATAAAAGCGGATTCATCCCCATATCAACGCCCTCCGATCAGCAGCAGAATCGAAACAATCAGAAAGCCGGCGATCATTCCAAAGATATTCCAGTTGAGCGAACCGGTCTGGAGGTTGCGGATCCCTTCACTAGTGGCTGTCAGAATTTGGATGATTCCGGTATTTGCAGATTCAAACCTAAAACTATTAAGCGATGCTTCCCGCACAATATCAAGCAACGGGAATGACAGGTCCTTCTTCTTTTTGAAAAACCATAATCCGACCCCTGCCAGCGACATCCCAATTGCGATGTAGGTTAAGGGATCAGACAAAACTTTGTCCGCCATTTTCGTTAAGGTTTCAAGTTCAATCTTGTGAAGCGGCAGACTGGTTGAAAAAGCATGATTGATCTGCGTGAAAAATAGCCATGAAGTTAGTGTCCCAATCGCCAGCAGAACTAATGGAAATGCCATCAGGCGCGGGGCATCGTGGACTTTTCTATCGCTTCTTGGTGTGCCAAAGAACACCAGCCAAACGCAGCGGATCGTATAAATTGCGGTCAGGATGACGGAAAAGAGCATGATCAGGTAAATCCAGATGGTGGTTCCCTCATGAACTGCCTCGAGGATCAATTCTTTTGACCAAAATCCATTCAAAATCGGAATACCGGCAAGTGCCAGGGCGCCGATGATAAATGTCACACTGATAATAGGCACTTTTTTGAAAAGCCCGCCCATTTGATGCATGTCCCGGGTGCTAATTGAATGGATCAGCGCACCGGCTGCTAAAAAGAGCAGCGCTTTGAAGATAGCGTGAGAAAGCAAGTGAAATTGGCTGGCGAGAACTGATCCTGCACCGATCGCCGTGAACATGTACCCCAACTGGCTGACGGTAGAATATGCCAGGACACGTTTGAGATCATTTGCGAAAATTGCCATCAAGGAGGATAGGATGATGGTCAGAATTCCGATCACCAGAATGGTCTCTTTCCATCCTGGGACATTTTCGAATGCAGGATAGAAACGAGCCAGCAGATAGATGCCCGAATTGACCATGGTCGCGGCATGGATCAGCGCGCTGACTGGCGTCGGTGCTTCCATTGCATCAGGCAGCCAGGTGAAAAACGGGAATTGGGAACTTTTCGCTGCGGCAGCGGCAATTAGTAAAAATCCAATCAGGCTCAGAACATTCGTCGGAATGGCACCTTGCCGAGCAGCTTCGATGAATTCCGGAATCGAAAGAGATTGAATTTGACCATAAATCAGGAGTGCGGCAGTCATCAGACCGATCCCGCCAAACTGCGTGATGAAAAGCGCTTTTAACCCACCGCGTACAGCATTCGGATCATCGTTGTAAAAGGAGATTAGCTGGTAGGAACACAAAGCTGTGATCTCCCAGAAGAAAAACAATAGGAAGATGTTGGATGTCAGCACCAAGCCTGACATTGCCCCAATAAAGAGCAAGATCATGCCGTAATAACGACCGAGGCTTTTTTCATGCCTCATGTAAGCTGCGGAATAAATCACGGTCAAACTGCCGATGCAGTTCGCGATGCAAACCAGCAGCACGCTCATGGCGTTAGTCGTAAAACTCACGTCTCCGAACATCGGTCCGATCGGACTGATCAGCAGCGTTTCATCGCTTATTTCTAAAAGCAGAAGCAATGAGAAGATTGCCGATAAAACCGTGGCGCCGCTGGCAATCGTGTGTTCTGCCTGTTCGTGCTGGTCGCCGATGAACCAGAGCATAATTGCGCTGAGCCATGGAGTGAAAATAATGAGAGGGATGAGTACAGCAGCCATATTATCTCTTCAGTTTCGAAATGGAATGAATATCGCTGGTGCCTGTTTTATCACGCAGCTGGATGGACATTGCCAAGCCGATCACCGTAACAATCGTGTCAGCGACAATGATTGTGTAAGCCATGCTCTGTGCCATTTCAATCTTGCCTTGAACGTTTCCAGCAAAAATGACAGCAATCATGACCCCTTTGACCAAAATCTGCAACCCAATGACCAGTTTTAATAAATTACGGGTAATGATCAGACAGTAAAAACCAATGCCGATGATTGAACAAATTGCGAGGATGATCATCGTGTTAATCAGATTCATTTTGATTTTCCTCCCCGGATCGCTTTCGTTACTGATGGCGCGATCAAAAGCAAAATTCCAAGCACGCCGGAGATGAACAGCGCGCCTTGCAAAATGACATCCAATTCGCGATCGACCCAGAAGAGCTGGGAGAAAATTTCAGAGCGTGTTGTTTGCATTTCCGGAAGACGCTGGAGGATCAAAAAAACGGCAAGGATGCCAAATGACATAACGATAATCGAAATTGCCAGCCAGCGCGGGACAAAAACGTCGCTGTTGATCAGTTCATCCCCGACCATACTGATTGCGAAAACAAACAGAACGGTGACCAGACCAGCGCCAACGCTCAGCTCAATCACCGCTAATCCGGGTGCTCCCATCACATATAAAAGAATTGAAGTCATGCAGCTCGCACCTGCCAGCCATAGCGCAGAGTTCAAAAGTCCTTTGACACGAGTGGCTTTGTGTGCCGAAAAGACTAAAACTGCGAGAATTAATCCATATATCAGAGGCATAAATTTCCTCCTGCTCCGTTTTTTTCGGAATTTTGCCTGAAGCACGTAAGTACCTAAATTATAGTACGGATTCAAAAAATGGAGACCTCATTAATATTAATATGTTTGATAAATGTATTAAGTCGAAGACGGATTCGGAATAAAGTCAATTCGACAGGAAAACTATCATCACTTGATACGCATCTTTTTCTGCAGGGAAATTATTCCCTGTTTTGATATCACTGAGTAATTTCCTTTGGCTTGCTGATTCGAGTAAAATGGAGACCATGCGTTTGATAGATCACCTGTTACGCTGGGATGAAAAAACATCGGCAGAATTCCGAAAAAAAGCTGGCACTACGCCAGCCTGTTTCCGGATTAATGCTTTTTTAGCGCACAGCGGCGACTCATGGTTTTGGTGCATTGCCTTGTTTATCTTCTGGCTTTTTGCCGGCGGGGATACCCAGCGAACACTGGCGTTCTGGGGACTGAGTATCGCGGGGACAGCAGTTCTCATTTTTTTCCTCAAACGAAAAATTCAGCGAAAGCGTCCTGAAGGAGAATGGGGTGAACTCTATCGCCGAACGGATCCGCATTCATTTCCGTCCGGGCATGCCGTTCGTGCCGGATTGATTGTGATGCTTGCATTAGATACTTTTCAACCGCAATTTGCGCTTGTTTTCATCGTCTGGGCACTGCTGATGATTCACGCCCGGGTCGCTACCGGTGTGCATTATCTTCTTGATATCTATTTCGGGCTGATCTTCGGCTTACTGATCGGGACTGCATTAATTCTGCTGAAACCAGCCATCTATGCCAATCTGCCGATCTTATTCGACCGATCGCTCTGGTGGGCATTGTTAAAATAAAAAACAGAGTCAGTATCTGACTCTGTTTCAAGTTATTCACGAGTATTTCAACGATAAATCGCGATCAGGTCCTGGATTAGTGCGCTTGCCGTTTCAAGCCGCCCAGCGCCTGGTCCGATCATGGTGGTCAGACTCAGCAAATCGGTTTCATATTGGATCGCATTGGTGGCGCCCATAACATTTGCCAGCGGGTTGGTCAATGGCAGCATCTCAGGTTTAACTGAGGCAACAATCGAATTTTCAACCACCTTAACCGAACCGATCAATTTCCAGCGGCAATTTTCTTTCAGCGCAGTTTCGATATCTTCTTTGGTTATTCCAGTGATGCCTTCGTAATTCATATCCTGCGGTGTGATTCTTGTATCAAAGAGCAATTGTGATAGGATGGAAACTTTCCCGGCAGTGTCGAGCCCTTCGACATCGCCGCTGGGATCTGCTTCTGCGTACCCAAAATCTTGAGCATGTTTCAACGCTTCTTCGAACGAAAGTCCTTTTTCCATTTCTGAGAGAATAAAGTTGCAAGTTCCGTTTAAGATGCCGCGCACTGATGTAATTCCAGCAGATTGGATCACTTCCGTCCCCATGCGCAGCACGGGAGTTCCGCTCATCACAGTGCCTTCAACGCCAATTTTCACTCCATTTTGAACTGCCAGTGAACTCAACATTTTATAATGCAGGGCAATTGGTCCTTTGTTGCTGGTGACGACATTTTTCCCTGACAGGATCGCTTCCCGGATATGCAGCACTGCCGGTTCGCCGGTCTTCAGGTTCGTGTAGGTTAATTCCAAAATCGCATCGGTTTCGGATTGCTGAATCATTGAAACTGTGTTCCAGTCGGGGCGTTCTACGTCCTGAATATCATCGAACGAGGGCGCATTGATCAATTCATCAAGGCTGATTCCGTCCGGATTATAAACACAACCTCGGGTCTGGTCGATAACGGCAGTTATGTAAAAATTGATGTCATAGGCTTTGCGATAGAAATCGTTTTTCTGTTTCAAAGCCTGGGCAAATCCTCTGCCGACATTTCCAAACCCAATTATCCCAATTCTGACATTTTTCATGGTCAGTTTCTCCTTATTTCATTCCTAATTTCTTGCGTGCCAGTAATTCGGCGTTGAGGATCGATCCGCCGGCTGCGCCGCGAACAGTGTTATGGGACATGCTGACCATTCGGAAGTCAAAAATCTTGTCTTCTCTGATTCGTCCAACACTGGTTGTCATGCCTTTGCCAAGATTTCGATCCAATCGCGGCTGCGGACGGTTGCTTTCATAATGATAAATGATACCCTTTTCCGGGCAAGAAGGCAGTCCCTTGCAGCTATCCGGATATTCGAAGTTCTCTAAAGCAGCGATCAGATCTTCCCGACTGGCTTTTTGTTTGAGCGCGATTGAGAGGCAGATCGTGTGTCCATCGACGACAGCGACCCGGTTGGTGTGAGCAGAAATGACGATCGGGTGCTGAATAATCTGGCTGCCATCGTAGGATCCCATGATTTTCGAGGCTTCATATTCGACTTTTTCTTCCTCACCGCCGATATAGGGAATCACATTGTCGATGATATCCATGCTGGCAACGCCGGGATATCCTGCACCGGAAATCGCCTGCATCGAAAAGACGACTGCTTTGGTCACGCCAAAAGCTTTATCCAGCACGCTTAGCGGAACGACGAAGCTGACAGTTGTGCAGTTTGGGTTTGTAAGGATTCCGCCGCTCCATTTGTATTTCTTCTGCTGGGCATCGAGGATGTCGATATGGTCTGCGTTCGCTTCCGGCACCAAAATTGGGACGAGCGGATCATGACGGTAGGCTGAAGCGTTTGAACAAACGTAAATGCCTTTGTGGGCGATGCCCGGTTCAACTTCTTCTGCAATATCAGCTGGCAGCGCAGAGAAAGCAATTTTTGCTTTTGACAGTGCCTCTGCGTTAGTCGGCAGCAACTCAAGTTCTTTGACCGCTTCCGGCATTGGGTCTGCAAGCAGCCAATGGCAAGCTTCAACATATTTCTTTCCAACGGACCGGTCTGAGGCTGTGATCTCGACAACTTCAAACCATGGATGGTTCTCCAGCAAACTGATGAAACGCTGACCGACGCTGCCTGTAGCGGCTAAAACTGCAACTGGAATTTTGTTACTCATGATGGCATTTCCCTTTCGATATTAGAACTTGATGAGGCTGTGAATGGCTTTTAATGCAGCGACGGTGTCGGATGAACTGACAATAATGTTCAAAGAAACATCGGATGCGCCATAGGAGAGCGCTTTAATCCCGAAATTGTTCTTGACCAATTCTGTCAGCACCTGAGCGATCACCTCCGGATGAGATTTCAACCCGGAACTGATGACCGTCAGAATGTCCACTGAATCGCTGATGATGATTGAATCGACATCTTTTCGCTGGATTTCACGATCCAGCACTTCTTTGAGCATTTTTTCGACTTTCCCGACACTTTTGGATTCAACGGGGAAGCACAAAGATTGTTCAGACGAACTTTCGATAACCATTGGCACATTCAGACCGGCTGAAACAAAGCCGTTGAAAATTTTTGCGGAAATGTTCATCCCCGCGTCCATGCCTGTGCCTGAAACAGTCAGAAGTTTGAATCCATTAGCAGTTGTGACGGCTTTAATCTTGCCGATGTCATGCGCATCTGCATTGCTGATTAGAATTGTGCCGGTTTCCTTTGGCTGAAACGTGTTGCAAATCCGCATTTTGATTCCATGATCAACGCAGGGCTTGACGCTTTTGGGATGCAGTACTTTTGCCCCATAAAACGCCATTTCGGAAACCTCACTGTAAGTGAGCGCGGGAATCGTGCGTGCATCTGAGATGGTTCTTGGATCGGCGCTGAGAACCCCGGTTACGTCTGTCCAAATCCAAACGTCTTCTGCGTTCAGCCCGACAGCGATCAGCGAGGCTGAAAAATCGCTCCCGCCTCTGCCAAGCGTTGTCAGAATTCCATCTTCTGTTGCCCCGATAAAGCCGGTGATAATTGGAATGACCCCTTCGTTCAAAAGCGGATAGAGGATTTTCTTACATTGTTTGGCTGTCAGTTCCATATTCGGAGAAGCACTTTGATAGACATCATCCGTGATGATCAGCTGGGTTGCCTCGACCGGTTTTGCCTTCAATCCGATTGAGTTGACGCCCGCTGCCAAAATCTTGATCGCCAGCCGTTCTCCGAGACTGGATACCGTGTCCAAAGCGCGGGGGCTCAATTCGCCTAGTATTTTAATTGCATTACAGAGGTTCAAAAATTCGGATACAAGGCGGTTGATATCCATCTTTAATTGCAGCCAGGTGTTCGGGTCTTCGACGAGTTTGTCGATCAGTTCATGGTGGCGGGTGGTCAGCTCATGCGCTGTTTTTTCAGCTGTGGTCAGGTTCCCGTTCGATGCGTCTACCGCGCTTTTGATCAGCCCATTGGTGGCGCCTGAAATAGCGGATGTGACTACAACCAGGTTTTCCCGCTCAGCTTTGGTATCTTTGATGATTTGAATCGCTGATTTCATCGCTTTCGGGGTGCCGACGGATGAACCGCCATATTTCATGACCAACGTGCGTTCAGGAACAAATGAATTTTCCATAGACCCTCGTTAAACCCTCTTTCTTCAAAAAAAAGACTGCCTGTTTTGGAGGCAGTCCCTGAAATCTTGAATTATTGAATAATCCGCCTCACTACGGGTGGTAAATGCAAATAGTACCAGTCGTAGTGGTGGCAGTTTTGACTCGTGAGAAGCTGAAAATTGATTTCATTATGTTTATTACTTTAATCGATAGTCTTAAAAAGCGAAAGGGAAAGAAATAAGAAATATGACATTGATAATTTTTACGCAATCAGGAATATCTTATAATCATGGCTGGACAGGAGGTACCATGATTCAAAGTGTACGAATAGCCAAATTGAATGACAAAGCAACGCTGCCGGAACGGAAACACGCCGATGACGCGGGTTTGGATTTGTTTGCAAGCGAAAGTGCAGCAATAGCCCCGCTGCAAATGGCAGTTATCGGCACTGGCATTGCCATCGAAATTCCTAAAGGGTTTGTCGGTTTGATTTTCTTAAAAAGCCGCAGTAACTTTTTACTAGGCGGTGGAGTAGTGGATGCCGGATATCAGGGGGAGATCAGAGTAAAAATTTCAAATGTCCGGGATCAGCTGCTGGAAATTGAAGAAGGTCAGGCGATTGCACAGTTGTTGCTTGTCCCGATTGAAACACCTGCAGTGCAGGAAGTTTCAATCGAGGATTTATTCGAAAAAGTTTCAAAACGCGGATCGCAAGGGGGAATCCACCTGCCAGTTTGATCAGGAGTTTCTGCCAAAAACCCAGGGGGTGCTGATTTTATCCCACGAGACGATTTCAGCGGGCGTGAACCAGAGAGCAACTTCTCGTTCGCCTGTTTGAACCGAATCGGAGGCGTGAATCAGGTTTCGATCCATCTTCGCTGCGAAGTCGTGGCGGATTGTGCCGGGCGCAGCTTCAATCGGCTTGGTCGCGCCGACGGTCTGCCGGACGGCTTTAACAACTTCTTCACCTTCCCAGACCATGGCGAACACCGGACCGGATGTGATGTAACTGACCAGCCCATTATAGAAGGGTTTCCCTTCGTGCTCAGCGTAATGCGCTTGGGCTAACTCAGGGCTGACCTGAACCATTTTTGCGCCCACAAGGATGAATCCGCGTTTCTCAAATCGGGAAATAATTTCTCCCACCAGCCCTCTTTGTACGCCATCAGGTTTGACACAAACAAATGTTTTTTCCATTATTGCTCCTCTTCTGTGATCAAATCTTTTAATCCCTCATTTTCCGGGAATAAAATCAAAAGTTTTTTCAAGTCTTCCTGAATCAGATCTTGCCGAACATTCTTTTCTATCAGTTCTTTGTAAAGATCGATCCCTTCCTGCTGGTTTCCAGTGCTGAAAGAATTCCAGGCTTTTCGAACCAGCTCCGTCTCATCTTGGTTCTCTTCCGTTTCTTCGATGATTATGCCTGGCTGAAGTTCAGCGGAAGAATCAACGGGGTTTTGCAGGTCTGCAGGTGGAGCGGCAATCGGGTCGCTTGCAACCATCGGTGCAGTGACTTCAATGCCTTCCGTGACGACTTTTTCGATCCAATTAAAAGCGGCATCCTGACTGCGGGTTTTCTCTTTGCTCATCTCGAGCTTTTTTTGTTCTTCTTTCTGCGATTTATGCTGTTCGACTGTTTTATCAAGTTCAGGGATTTGCGCATTGAAGTAGTCTGACTGAAAAAATGTATCCGCTTCAAGGTTGACGTTTCTTCTTTCTCCATATTGGGAAATCAGGTTGCTCATATCTGTCTGCTGGTTATCGTTTTGATCCGGCTTTAATAGGAAACAGTCAGATACCGGCAGTAATTTCAGCCAGGTTGGCAGCGTTGAAAGGTCGTTTTCAATGATGGTTGATCCTGGCTGCTGCCAAACTGTGCGCAGTTTGGAACTCTGGAATCCAGTCCACTCTTGATAGATAACAATCGGCGATTGGTCTCCGGGGATCAACTGGTTGTCCTGCACGGAATAAGCGGCAAAACCGGGATTCAGCGCGGTCAACCGATCCAAATAACGCTTAAATAGGGGCGGATTTGTGTCTTTAAGGTAGAAGCTAACGCGTTTTAAAGATGTGATCAGATAAGGTGAATTATTTAGTCCGGCATCAAGCAATAAAAAGCCATCTGCTTCATTTGCTGTTTCCATTATGCTCAAACCGAGGAATAATTTTCCGAGCGGCTGGTAATGCTCCGGCATGGGCGCGTTCAACTCGGCTATAGCTTTGTCAAAGTTTTTCTCATTGTAATAATGGATGCCAGTCAGCAGATGGGTAAAGCTTGCCGGATCGCTGAAATTTTCATTTGCCCCAGTCAGTCGCTGGAATAATCCGACAACATCTTTATTCTCTGGCTGAAGAAACAGCGCTGTCTGCGAATGAAAAATGGATTGTTCGAGTGACTTTTGTTCTTCAAAAATATAGCTCAGCGATAGTTGATTTAGAAAATTGTCTGGTTCTGTGGATACAATTCGCCGATAGATATTCAACGCTGCCCGCAGATTATTCAGTTCGACATAAATGCGCCCGAGCAGTTTGTAAAGGGTCAGATTTTTGGGAAATTGTCTTAAAAGATAAAAGCAGTGATATGCTGCCTGCTCATAATTGTTTTCAGCAATCAGCTCATCCAGTTTTTCTAAGTATTCATTCAGTTCAATTTTTGCCAAAATCTATTATCCCTAAAAGTACTCTGCTGGCTATGATAACGCATAATAAAAAAATCCATACGAGTTAAGCGTAATTTCGTATGGATTTTCTCGATTTATAGATAATTAATCCCCGAGATAATCTCGCAGAATTCGGCGGACAGTTGGATGGCGGAGCCGGCTCAGCGCCTGAGCTTCAATCTGACGGACACGTTCGCGCGTCACGCCCATTTTCCGCCCAACTTCTTCCAGCGTGTACGCCTGACCATCCAACAAGCCATATCGCAGTTGGAGAATGCGGACTTCACGCGGCGGGAGCCCGTTCAGGACTTCCTCAAGGTGTTCTTTCAATAAATTGTAGGTGGCGGTGTCGTCCGGCGGCGGCGCTTCCTCGTCTTCAATGAAGTCGCCCAGCACAGAATCTTCCTCATCATCAGTCGGAGTCTCAAGCGATAAAGGCCGGCGGGCAACCTGAATCATGTTTTCCACTTTTTTAGGCGGCACGTCCAGCGCGACTGCCAGTTCTTCGACAGATGGATCACGTCCCAATTTTTGGGTCAGCTGATGTTGAACGCGCAGCAGTTTATTGATCTGATCCCCCATGTGAACAGGCACACGGATTGTGCGCCCCTGATCAGCAATGGCGCGGGTGACAGCTTGCCGGATCCACCAGGTGGCATAGGTGCTG
>DHPK01000009.1:200741-201090 GCA_002407845.1 Leptolinea sp. UBA5366
GACACCGCGTCCCATATATTTCTTTGCAACGCTGATCACAAGCCGTGAATTGGCAGTGATCAAATGTTCACGAGCGTCCCAGCCGTCTTCGATGCTCTTCCGCAGTTCTAAGCGGCGGGCTTGAGTGACATTCACTCTTGCGAGTTCTTCGCGAGACATCCGCCCGCGTTCGATGCGCTGAGCAAGTTCAACTTCTTCGTCCGCTGTCAGGAGCGGAACGCGGCTGACTTCTTTCAGATATAAGCCAATCGTGTCATCGGTGTCAATGTTCGCAAGGTCATCCAGCGAAATATCCGCTGAAAAGTCGGTTCCGTCCTCTTCCGCGAGATCAATTTCTTCATCGGCGGGG
>DHPK01000009.1:201288-215079 GCA_002407845.1 Leptolinea sp. UBA5366
AAAGCCTCTTCCAGCTGCTCGACATCCTGTTCGGCATCTGGGAATAACGTTAAAATATCGTCGATGGTGACGTAAGTTTTTTGCCTTCCGAGTTCAATCAGTCTAGCGATTGCCGGGTAATTCTCATCATCATCAACGCCGATATTAATCAGGTCATCTTTCATTTTTGTTATTTGTTCCTATCTTTCATATAGTGCTCTAACCAGAATACACTTATTTTGGGGAAAATTCAATACCTAATTTTTACAATCCCTGAATAAAACACAAATATTGCGCGTAGTCATTTAATATTGTGCAAAGATCAACTACCAGATTTCAAGTATTTGTTTCATAAAACGGGTAAATAAACTAAATAAAGCGATAAATAAAATTCACTATTTCAGGAAATTTAAAACCAATTATCCTTGAATGAAAACCGCTTAAAATAAAACGTCCCGAAAACGGGACGTTTGTTGTGATGAGAAAAATGTCAAACAGTGAAATAAGTGACCATGATCAAGCCCGGACCCGCATGAACCATAAATGCAGGCGGCACTTTGAACAGCGGAAAGTCTGTAATCCCTAATCGTTCTGAAAATTCACGCTGGAAATATTCAATGTCTTCCTTATGCAGATTGACGTTCCCAGCCATGGCAAGATGGAAGTGCTGATAATCTTTCGAGTATTCTGATTCCACGACATCGATGACCCGCGTGATTGCCTTTTTAGACGTTCTTTGTTTCTCGAACACGTCAACCACGCCATCCTTGACAGTCAGAATTGGCTTAATCTGGAGGACATCTCCGAAAATTTTTGAAGCGCCGCCGATTCGGCCGCCCTTGTATAAAAATTCGAGGGTGTCAACCAAGGCAAACAAACGTGTGTGTTGATTCAGCATATTGATATGGTTTTCGATCTCGTCAATCGAAACACCCATGTCAGCCATCTTTTTCGCTTCGATAAGTTCCATTGCCATCGGCGGGCCGATGAATTTTGTGTCAATGACCCGAATATCAAGATCAGGGAAATCGTTCCTGGCAGTTAAGGCGCTGCGGTAGGTTCCGCTGACAAATTGCGAAGGACAGATAATGATCGCGTTGTCATTATTTTCTCTCATCTTTTCAAAGATTGGATGATATAACGCCGGCGGTGGAGCTGCTGTTTTGGGCAGGGATTTAGCTGATTTTAATTTCCTGACGTAGGTATCGGTATCAATTTCGATGTCATCTCGATATGAAACATCTCCGAAAATAACGATTTGGGGCAAATATTCAATACTGTACGCCTTTGCTTCTTCTACAGTTAATCCCGAAGTGGTGTCACCAATGATGATTGTCATGTATCTTGCCTTTCAAATTGAGAAATATCGGACGCTGCAGGAATGCCTTTGACTGATTCTGCTGTCAGTACTGCGTTTAAAATTGCCTGCGCCACAACATGCGGGGCGAAAGCGCAGACCGCATTGACATCCGATGGCTTTTTCTGCGAGGAGACAGCGAACATCGTGTCGCCGTCAAACATTGTGTGGGATGGCTGCACACATAAAACCAATCCATTTTGACCAGCTTGCGCCAGTTTGTTTGTTTCGTCTTTTGTCAGTTTTGCATTCGTCAGGACAGCCCCAATGACCGTGTTCTGTCTGGCTGCAAAACCGAGTGACTTTTGCCCCAAATAACTTGCCATGATCGAAAGCGAATCAGCGAAATAATCATCAGAGCCGATTTTGACGATCGATTTTTTTATCGTCCGCGTTCCAGCAATAATCTTCCGCTGGTTTGGGGCGACGATATCGCCCAAAGCGTTGACCGCGATGATTGCGCCAATCCACACGCCTCCGCCAATTTCAACAGCCGCGTGTCCGATTCCGCCTTTCATCGCCTGACTAATCCCGAGCACTTTTCCGACAGTCGCGCCCGTTCCTGCCCCAAAGTTGCCCTGCTGCGGTTCTTCATCCGATGCATTGAGACAAGCAAGATACCCCATGGTCTGATCCGGGCGGATTTTTGGATCGCCGATCCCCAGATCCATCAGAACTGCTGCCGGGACGATCGGCACAACTGTAGGACCGACATTCACCCCTCTGCCTTCCTCTTCAAGGTATTTCATCACTCCGCCGGCAGCATCCAATCCATAGGCAGAGCCGCCAGCCAGCAGGATCGCATTGACCGAATCCACCAAGTGAAGCGGGCGCAGTAAATCGGTTTCTCGAGTGCCAGGCGCCCCGCCGCGTTGATCGACTCCGCCAATACTGCCGTCGTCACAGAGAATGACGGTGCAGCCAGTCAGCGCATCCAAATTCTGTGCGTGACCGATTTTAAATCCCGGGACTTTATTGATCGATTGAAAAATCATTATTCAGCCTGGCTGCTCACCTTAACTTTTATTAAAATAATCTCCTTAATTATATCAATAGATTACGATATTAATCTGGCGCGGGTTTCAAATTCACCTGCCTTGGAGCTTATCCGAAACAAGCAGTACCTTTTGTACAACGAGACCTGTCAGACATGATTTATAGTAAAATTGAAACTGACTTAGAGATTATGAATGAAATTGGAACGAATTGTAATGATGCATAATGGTGAAAAAAAGAGAATCCTGCTGGTCTTATTGTTCAGCGTGGTTCTTCTTTTTTCTTTTCATCGAGTTCGAACAGCATCTGCCCAAATTCCAACGGTAAGCATTCCAACCGTAACCAGTACGGATGCCGGGGTTGTCGTGACAGTAAAAAATGACCCTGCCAATCCTCAGATTAATCTGCGGGCGGGTCCGGGGACAGAATATGACCGGGTTGGCACGATGGTAATCGGACAGACTGCTGTTGCCAAGGGACGCACGGAAGGCGGGCTGTGGCTGCTGATTGAATATGCCGGTGGACCGAGCGGATATGCGTGGGTCTACTCTGCGTATGTCGATTTCCTTGGAGATCTGCCGATTGTGACAATTCCTGGAACGCCGACGCCGCGCGTCACGAATACGATTGATCCGACGCTGGCTGCACAGTTTATTATTACTGTAGCGCCGACACGGCTTGCGACATTTACCCAGCCGGCACCGCTTTCCATTCCAACTTTCAGTAATGCAGGCGGAGCTCAAAGCCAGCAGTCATTTCCGATGGGACTTGTGATTGTCTCCTGCGCCATTCTGGGGATCATAATTGGCTTGTTTACACTGGCTCAAAAGAACTAATTTTACTAAAGGACTGATCAGATTATGACAGATAAACCTATGGCGATCGTTGGCGTTCGCTTTTCAAAATTATCAAAAATTTATAACTTTGACGCATCAGATTTTGATGATATTAAACTGCATGAATTAGTCGTGGTCGAAACCAGCCGCGGAAAACAAATCGGCGAAATTGTGAAGATTGAACACACGGATGAGAATACTGGCGAGTCGCTGAAAAAAGTTGAAAGAATTGCGACTGCCGGAGAGCTGGTGTCAAAAGAGACCTGGAACATGCGCAAGGATGAAGTGATCGCTTACAGTGCAAAACGGGCAGCAGAATTAAGACTCAAAGATATTCGTATCCTAAACGCTGAATTTAACTATGATGGAACGTACATGGTTCTGAACTATTCGAGCCAGACCGAAGAGAAAGTCGATCTCAAGTCATTGAAGTATGACATCCAAAAAGCGTTTTCGATTAACAATGTTGAAATCAAACAATTAGGTCCGCGGGATGTCGCAAAAGTGATCGGCGGGATGGGCGCATGCGGTGTGCCGTGCCGCTGTTGCTCGGCTTACCTGACAGAATTCAGCAGCATTTCTATTAAAATGGCGAAAGAACAAGGCATTTCGCTCACGCCATCAGAAATAACCGGGATGTGCGGGAGACTGCGCTGCTGTCTTGAATATGAAAATGATTATTATGTTGAATGCCGGAAAACCTTACCGAAGAAAAAGAAAAAAGTGATGACTCCGCAAGGCGAAGGAAAAGTGATTGAGCTATTCCCGCTGCGAAATGCTGTTTTGGTTGATATTCCTGAAGTTGGCAGACGCGAATTCACCCGTGATCAGATTACTTATGATGAAACGGTTCAGCCCCAGCCTCAACCTCAGAGAGAAAATGCTCCCGATAAAAGGCGCCAATCATGACAAAGATGAAAATCGGCTGCCATCTTTCTGTTTCAAAAGGCTATCTGCACATGGGAGAAGAAGCGCTTTCGATTGATGCCAATACCTTTCAATTTTTCACGCGCAATCCGCGCGGCAGTCAGGCAAAAGCGTTGAATATCCCAGATATGGAAGCTTTGAACGTCTTGATGGCTGAAAATTCCTTCGCACCCATTTTAGTGCACGCCCCCTATACATTGAATCCTTGTTCAGCTGATGAGCGGACGCGAGAATTTGCGCTGATGGTGATGAAGGATGACATGACCGTTCTCGAACATGTCCCAGGTAATTATTACAATTTTCATCCCGGCAGCCATGTCGGACAAGGGAGTGAAGCTGGTATCACGTTAATCGCATCATTGCTGAATCAGACGCTCTATTCAGACATGAAGACGCTGATCCTGCTTGAGACAATGTCTGGAAAAGGAAGCGAAGTCGGCAGATCTTTCGAGGAGCTCCAAGAAATTATTAAACGGGTTGAATTGGAACAAAAAATCGGCGTGTGTTTGGATTCATGCCATGTTTATTCAGCCGGTTATGACATAGTCAATGATTTGGACGGTGTGCTGATGCATTTTGATCAGGTTATTGGACTGGAAAGGCTTAAAGCGATCCACCTGAATGACAGCATGACCCCGTTTGCCAGCAATAAAGACCGTCATGAAAAAATTGGCGCAGGCACGATCGGCTTGGACGCGATTGTGCGGTTTATCAATCATCCTGCGCTGAAAGATTTGCCCTTTTACTTAGAAACACCGAACGAAGTCGCTGGGTACGCCGAGGAAATTCGCATCCTACGATCAGCCTGGCAGAGCTAACCCTGAAAATAATTTTCGTTGATCTCCAATTCTTAAATAAAAACAGAGCCAAGAATTTGGCTCTGTTTGTTACTTGAAATAATGAGTTACTTGTCCTGCAGTGCGGCTACACCGGGAAGTGCAATTCCTTCAAGCATTTCAAGCGAGGCGCCGCCGCCGGTTGAAATGTGAGTTACTTTGTCCGCCAGACCGGATTCCTGGATCGCTGCGACTGAGTCACCCCCGCCGATGATCGAAATGGCATTGCTGTCAGCAACGGCTTTTGCGACGTCAAACGTCCCTTTAGCGAAATTGGACATTTCAAAAACACCCATCGGCCCATTCCAAACCACCGTTCCAGCATCCTTGATCAGTTTGCTGAACTCGGCAACAGTTTTGGATCCAATGTCCAAAACCCGCCAGCCAGCAGGGACGTTGCCAGCCGGGATTTCCTGGACTTTGGCAACGTTGTCAAAAGCATCAGCGATAACCATGTCAACTGGAAGAACCAGTTTGCTGCTGCCGGACGCCAGAATTTCTTTGGCAGTGTCAAGCGCTTCGTCCTGAACCAAAGAATCTGCCATGTCAAATCCCTGAGCTTTGAAAAACGTGTTTGCCATTCCGCCGCCGATCAGAACTTTGTCAGCCTTGTTGAGCAAGTTCTTGATCACACCGATTTTGTCAGAGATTTTAGCTCCGCCCAGGATCGCGACAAATGGACGTTTCGGTTCTTCGACCGCACTGGAAAGATATTGGATTTCTTTTTCCAATAAAAATCCGGCGACGCCAGGTTTGAAATGAGTGACGCCTTCTGTCGATGCGTGTGCCCGGTGGGCAGTTCCAAATGCATCATTGACATAAATGTCAGCCAGACTCGCAAGCTGTTCCGCCATTTTCATGTCATTCTTTTCTTCTTCCGGGTAAAAACGGGTGTTTTCCAGAACCAGCACTTCGCCCGGTTTGAGCGCTGCTGCTGCATCTTCTGCAATTTTCCCGATGCAGTCTGATGCAAAAGAAACTTTGTTAGGAATCAATTTTGATAGATATTCTGCGACCGGACGCAGGGAGAATTTTTCTTCCGGTCCTGATTTAGGACGACCTAAATGGGAACAAAGTATGACAGCTGCGCCCTGATCCAGCAAGTATTGGATGGTCGGGAGCGCGCCGCGGATGCGGGTGTCATCGCCGACGACGCCATCTTTCAGCGGAACGTTAAAATCTACCCGAACCAAAACCTTTTTACCGTTTACATCAATGTCACGGATGGTCTTTTTATTGAACATGATTTACCTCTTCATTTACTGAAATTTCAAGCTGTATGAAAAAAGTGATCGGTTGTCCAAATCAGCCGATCACTTTAGTTAATCATTTAAAACGCGCACTCAAATGCTTCAGCACAAGGTTGCTGGCTGAAAATTAGAGACTTTTTGCCATCATCAGAGCGAGATCGCAAGCGCGGTTGGAGTATCCCCATTCGTTGTCATACCAAGAGACAACTTTCAGGAGGTTGCCGCCCATTACGGAAGTCTGCTGCAGGTCAACGATTGATGATCTTGGATCACCTTTGAAGTCAGTTGAGACCAACGGATCTGCATAGGTGCCTTCGGTTACGCCCAAAATGCCTTTCAAGTTGCCCTTGTTTGCCATTGAGCGGAAAACTTCATTGACTTCATCCTTGCTGGTTTCTTTTGCGAGGGTGCAGACGAAATCGACGATTGAAACGGTCGGGGTCGGCACGCGCAGGGAATAACCATCAAATTTTCCTTTGAGTTCAGGGATTACGAGTGCAACGGCTTTTGCAGCACCGGTTGTGGTCGGGATGATGTTCAGACCGGCAGCGCGTGAGCGGCGCATTTCTTTTTTGTGACCCTGATCCAGAATAACCTGGTCGTTGGTGTAGCTGTGAATGGTGGTCATCAGACCATATTCAATGCCGAATTTGTCATTGACAATTTTGGCAACCGGAGCCAGACAGTTGGTGGTGCAGGAAGCGTTTGAAACGACATGGTGTTTTGCCGGGTCGTATTTGTCTTCGTTCACGCCCATCACGATGGTGATGTCTTCGTTTTTCGCAGGAGCTGAGATGATAACTTTCTTTGCTCCGCCTTTTGTAATATGAACGTTCGCGCCGGCTTTGCCTTTTTCAGGGTCGCCGATGGCGTCTGTAAAAATGCCTGTTGATTCGATGACGATGTCAACGCCCATGTCTTTCCAAGGAAGGGCACCGGGATCTTTTTCAGCAAAAACTTTGATCTTGTTGCCATCGATTACCAGATCGTTTTCTTCGACTGCAACTGTGCCGTTGAAAATGCCGTAGGTCGAGTCATATTTGAAAAGGTGAGCATTTGCTTTGGTATCAAACAAATCATTGATCGCAACGACTTCCAGATCGTTTGAGTAATTCTCAACTAATGATTTCAAAACCTGTCGTCCGATGCGGCCAAAACCGTTGATCCCTACTTGTACTTTCTTCATTATTTCCTCCAAATCAGAGATATAAAATTTATTTTACCTGTACGTCAGCTGAGACCAGGTCGTAGTATGCCTTAAGCAGCTCAGCCGCTACTTTTTTTGAATCGTGCCTCCAGGGGTAATTCCTGTCAATCAAATCTGATTGAAAAACACGATAATCGTCATAAATCGACGTTTCAATTTTAACCCACGATACATTTTGGGAATCTTCAACATCGTGATAATTATTACAAATAATTCCATCCAGTCTCACTTCTGGGATCGCAGATTGGATCACGTGAATGTGATCGAGGGTGGTGAAATTGCTCGTTTCTCCCGGTTGGGTGGAAACATTACAAATGTAGATGATTTTTCCCTGAGCTGCTTTTAGGGCTTGCGCGATTCCTTTTACAATCAAGTTAGGGATGACGCTCGTATAGAGGCTACCAGGCCCGAGCGCGATTAAATCAGCAGCTAAGATTGCCTTGATCGCTTCAGGGTTTGCAATCACATTTTCAGGTTCAATCGTCAGCTTGCGGATTTTTCCATTTTGGCGAGTGATGTTTGACTCGCCGAAGACATTGATGTTTTCCGTTTCCCCGCCGCTGTCAACTTCAATTTCTGCAACCAGATTGACGTCTTCCAGCGTAGAAGGAGTTACTTTCCCATGGATTGCCAGAATGCGTGCAAGTTCTTGAATACCCTGTTCAAAGCTGCCTGTGATGTCTGCTAGCGCGGTCAACAGCAGGTTGCCAAGATTATGTCCGCCAACGCTGCTTTCAGTTGAAAAGCGGTACTGGAGCACCTGGGATAAGAATTCTTCATCGTCTGATAACGCCATCAGGCAATTCCGAATATCTCCAGGCGGGAGAACGCCCAAATCGCGGCGCAGTGCGCCTGATGAACCGCCGTCATCGGCAACAGTGACAATGGCAGTAATTTGGAGCGGCAGCTCCTTTAATCCCCTGAGAATGGAAGATAATCCATGTCCGCCGCCGATCACTACAACTTTAAATTCTGGCGGGTCGAATTGATATTGCTTTGAAAATGATTTATTTCGTTCCATTCAGACAGAATCATAGCATTTTTGAAGATGAATGTAAAGTCCGGCACTAAAAAAATCTTGTAAAAATAAGCCTTGCTTATCACTCGGCTGATATAATTAGAAAAAAACGAGGGAATCATGGGCATTAAAAATTACGAATTGGATGATGATTTTGACGATTTGTCAGATTTCGATGAAGAAACACTGGATATTACTTTGGAGAGTGCGAACGGTTACCAGTTGGTAACAACATACAACTTTGATGGATCGGTCGTGGGTGTTAGAGTAAATTCTGAAGAAAATGATAAAAAAGATTCCGCGATCAAACCGTTGGCAGGATTGATTGACCATACGATATTAAAAGCAGATGCGACAATTGATCAGGTGATGAAAATCTGCAGCGAGGCAAAAGAAAACAATTTCGCTTCTGTTTGTGTCAATTCATGCTGGGTTCGGTTGTGCTCTGAACTGCTGCGGGGCAGCGGGGTGAAAGTTTGCTCAGTAGTCGGATTTCCTTTAGGCGCAATGATGACTGAGGCAAAAGTTTTCGAAGCTGAATGCGCGATCAATAATGGTGCACAGGAAATTGACATGGTGATCAATGTCGGAGCACTAAAATCAAAAGATTATGAGCTGGTTTCAAAAGAAATTCATGCCATGGTCGATGCGGCAAAGCAATACAATGCATTGGTAAAAGTGATCATTGAAACTTGCCTCCTGACTGAAGAAGAAAAAGTTATTGCCTGTCTGATCAGCAAATCAGCCGGTGCCGACTTTGTCAAAACTTCCACTGGTTTTTCAACCGGCGGCGCAACTGTTGAAGATGTTGCATTGATGCGGGGCGTTGTCGGGGAAGAAATGGGCGTGAAAGCATCGGGCGGTATCCGCACCAAAGCAGACGCGGAAGCCATGGTGAAAGCCGGAGCGAGCCGGATCGGAGCAAGTTCAGGAGTGAAAATTATCAATGAGTGAGCCGAAAGAAAGCCTTTATTATGGGAATTTTGATTCTGATGGGGTCAAAATTCATTATTCCCGCACGAGTCTTGGATACGCGCCGGTCGTGCTGCTGCATGGATTGACAGACAGCGGCGCGATCTGGAATCGTTTGGCAGCGGCACTCTATCATTCATACGATGTTGTCCTGCCAGATGCGCGCGGCCACGGTTATTCGGATGCGCCTGAGACTGGCTATTCGCTTCAATCGATGACTAAAGATGCTGCCAACTTGATTCAGCACTTTAATTTCGATAAACCGGTCGTGATCGGACACTCGATGGGAGCGGCTGTCACTGCAAATCTGGCTGCTGAGTATCCTGAATTGGTTCGCGCAATTGTGCTGATTGATCCACCCTGGTACCCGCCTGAAAAATTGACCGAGGAATTCGGAGAGGCGATTGTTGCAAACTTTTTGAAGGGATATGATGACTATCAGAAGATGACCTTGCCGGAATTGATGGACTGGACTTGGTCAATCCATCCCACCTGGGACGAGGCTGATGTGGTGCCATGGTCAAAGGCGCGCCAGCAATATTCAAAAAATGCATTGGAAGTGACAGCCTCCCTTTCCTATGGCTGGCAAAATGTCGCGGCAAAAATAAGCTGTCCAGCTTTAATAATGACTGCCGATACGGAAAAAGGCGCGATCTTGTCTCAGGAATATTTGGCTGAATTGCTCAAACAGCATCCTAATTGGAAATCGACCTATTTTGAAAATGCAGGTCACAGCCTCCAGCGCGATCAGTTTGAACTGAGCCGGCAGGCAATCACTGCATATCTGAAAGAAATTTATCGGTGAGTGACTAATGTGCGGCAGGTTCACGCTGATGACTCAGCTGAAAGATTTACAGCTGGAATTTGATTTGGATGACATGCCGCCTGGCTTTGAGCCGATGGCGAACATTGCACCAGGTCGGGCTGTAGCGGTCATCACGAACCAGAATCCAAGAAAGCTGGACTATTTTTACTGGGGATTGATCCCCTCTTGGGCAAAGGATCCGTCAATTGCCCGCTATACATTTAATGCTCGAAGCGAGACGCTGCTAGAGAAACCTTCTTTCAAAAATGCTTTTCGCCGCCGGCGCTGCCTGATTCCTGCAACCGGCTATTATGAATGGGCTAAACGAGACGGGCGGAAGATGCCGTTTCTTTTTTCGCTGCGGGAAGAGAAAATATTCAGCTTTGCCGGATTGTGGGAGTATTGGATGGATCCGAATGGGAACGAAGTATATTCATGCACGATCATCACTTGCCAACCCAATGAACTAAGTGAAACTTACCATGACCGCATGCCGGTCATCTTAGATGCGTCAGCGAGAAACACGTGGCTGGCAGATGACACGTCGGCCAGTGATCTGCAGAGCCTGCTGGTTCCCTATCCCGCGGAAGCAATGGCGGCTGCCGAACCCGTTCAGATATAATAAAAAAAGTGGGAAGGATTTCCCACTTTTAACTTATTTCAATAAAAATCCATCTATATCACGATGTTGATCAATTTCTTCGGAACGACAATCACCTTTTTGGCTGGTTTTCCAGCCATCGCGCTGATAACGGCTGCACTGGCAAGCCCAAGTTCTCTCGCTTCTTCGTCAGTGGAATCAGCGGCAATCGTGATGCGGTCGCGCAGTTTTCCGTTGACTTGAACCACGATCGTGACTTCCTCTTCTTTGGCTGCTTCCCAGTCCATTTCCGGCCAGGGCTGCGTATGGACCGAACCCTGATGTCCGGTTAAACTCCATAACTCTTCGGCTATGTGCGGCGTGACTGGTGCAGTCATGCGCAAGTAAAGCGTGACGATCTCTTTCCATTCAGGCGTGTTCCAGGCACCTGCCTGTTTGGCTTTTGAAATTTCATTGAGAAGTTCCATCAATCCTGAAACAATGGTGTTGAATTGGAATGCTTCGAAATCGCGCGTGACCGCTTTCAGTGTCTGATAAGCTTTTCGGCGCAATTTGACCAACACGTCAGCGGATGCCCGTTTGCCGGAGTCATCCGGTTCAAGGAACATACTCCACGTCCGGCGCAGCCAGCGAGAAGATCCTTCAATCCCTGAACTGTTCCAAGGCGCTCCCAGTTCCCAGCGAGCGAAAAACATCAGATAAGCGCGGACAGTGTCGGCACCGTATGACGCTACCAGTTTATCCGGGTCGACGGTATTGCCCCGGCTTTTTGACATTTTTTCGTTGTCCTCGCCCAAGACGCTGCCCTGATTCCGCAGTTTCAACATTGGCTCACTGCCTTTGGTGATGCCCATGTCGCGGCAGGCTTTATGGAAAAATCGTGTGTAGATCAGGTGCATCGTGGCATGTTCGATTCCGCCTGTGTAGATGTCAACCGGCATCCAATAATCATATTCTTTCTGATCAAACGGCCAGGTCGGGAAATAAGGACTCAGATACCCGAGGTGGTACCAGCTCGAACACATGAAGGTGTCCATCGTATCAGTCTCACGTTCCGCGTCAGCGCCGCAAACTGGGCATTTTGTGTGTTTCCAGGTCGGGTGGAGTTTCAGCGGACTTTCTCCGGTCGGTTTCCATTCAACATCATCCGGCAGCAGGACTGGCAGCTGATCTTCAGGAACCGGAACAACGCCGCAATGCGGGCAATGAATCATCGGAATAGGCGCGCCCCAGTAACGCTGGCGGGAGATCAGCCAGTCGCGCAAACGATAAGTGATCGTCCTGTGACCGATTTTCTGCTCTTCGAGCCAGTTGACCACGGTGTCGAAGGCATCTTCGCCAGAAGTTCCGGTCATAAGGTCAGAATTAACTAAGCGTCCATGAGTCGGTGCAACATCCAGCATGGTGTCGCCATCTAGCGTTTCCATATCATCCGGCTGAACGACAACGATGACTTTCAACCCAAATTTGCGTGCGAAATCGAAGTCACGCTTGTCATGCGCTGGGACTGCCATAATAGCGCCGGTTCCATAACCCATCAGTACGTAATCCGCAATCCAAATTGGAATGCGCGCCTGATTGACAGGATTAATCGCGTAAGAGCCGGTGAAAACACCTGTTTTTTCGCGGTCAGCCGTTTCGCGCTGGATATCTGTCTGCTTTTTTGCCTGCTCGACATAGGCGTTTACAGCCTGTGCCTGTTCCGCACTGGTTAGTTTCGCGACCAGCGGATGCTCAGGTGCGATGACCATGAAGGTCGCTCCCCACAGCGTGTCGGGGCGAGTGGTGAAGACCTCCATCGGGTCGCCATATTCAGTCTTGAATGTGACGGAGGCGCCTTCGGAACGGCCAATCCAGTTCGTTTGCAGTGTCTGAACGCGTTCCGGCCAATCCATTTCAGAGAAATCCAGTAATTCTTCCGCGTAATTGGTGGTGCGGAAATACCACTGGTTCAGGTCTTTTTTGATCACCGGCGTTCCGCAGCGTTCGCAATGCCGGTCGTCACCCCAGACCTGTTCGCGGGCCAGGGTGGTGTTGCAGTGCGGACACCAGTCCACCGGGGAGAATTTGCGGTAGGCCAGGTTGTGTTTGTAGAGTTGCAGAAAGAACCACTCGGTCCAGCGGTAGTATTCCGGCTTGGCGCTGATGATTTCGCGCCGCCAGTCAAACATGGCGCCCATTGATTTCAATTGATTCCGCATGTGGTCGATATTGGCGAAGGTCCATTTACTGGGATGGATGTTGTTCTTGATGGCCGCGTTTTCTGCAGGCAGCCCGAACGCGTCAAACCCCATCGGGAACATGACGTTATAGCCCTGCATACGTTTGAAGCGGGCATGCGCGTCCGGCGGGGTCATGGCGTACCAGTGGCCGATATGAAGGTTTCCGGAGGGGTAGGGCAGCATGGTGAGGACGTAATATTTTTGTCTGTTGTGGTCGATGTTTGAGTCGTAAATTTTATCTTCGGCCCATTTTTGCTGCCATTTCTTTTCGATTTTTTGTGCATCGTAAATCGGAACGATCGTTTCACTCATTGGAAACCTCCGGGATAAAGAATAATTGATCAGGATTATAAATCATATCAGACGCGAATCCAACCCGCAAGCTGAAACGATGACCAAAAAACTTCACCCGATCCGGATGAAGTTCTTTGGCGCGTTACCGATTGTAACAAAATTTGTTTGTGATCGAGAGTGCGGCCGTTGATGCCCCTTTATGCGAGGTCGCGTTTATTGAGGAACAATGTGGATATGGAACCGAACGCGGCCGCGCCGATTGTGCCCGCAACCGATGAAACAAGCACTGTGATAACGGTCGAACTGAGTGTCGCAACGCTTGCCGCCGGATAAAACATCATTCCAAACAGGAAAGTGAAGACGATCGTCATCCAAAGTTTATCCCTGAAAAACACGGCAATACTCAAAAACAGCGAACAGAATATGCCCATTAAGAACGTTTTCGAAATCAGGCACATGATCAATCCACCAAAGTTCACGTCGAACGCTTT
>DHPK01000009.1:215226-215542 GCA_002407845.1 Leptolinea sp. UBA5366
GTCCCCAAAGTATAAGTGATAATCATCCCGACTCCGCCGAAAATCCCAACCGCGCTTTTGGAGATGACGTAATTGATCTTTTTCGAATGCACGGTGAAAATGTTCTTCACAAAACCCGAGCTGTAATCCTGCGCGACGAAGATGGACATGAGCAGTCCGGCAAAGATAAATATCATGTTGATGTTTGCGTAACCGCCGAAGTCAAGCGGGTTCGCCGCAGCGGCGGACCCACCGGTCGACTCAATTAACTGCCAGGTATTCGTGTATTCGATCACGGGAGCGGCAGTCGCGACCGCAGTGTCAACTCCGGAGGGAT
>DHPK01000001.1:0-20417 GCA_002407845.1 Leptolinea sp. UBA5366
TCTCATTTGTATTGAACCCATACAAAACCTTGACAAACAAAAATAATCACTTTATTATTTGTTCAGACAAGAATATCGTTCTTTTTTATTTTTTATCAATCTGACAACGTTTCCATAATCATATATTGTAGGAGGCCTGCAATAAAAATATTTCCATATAAACCAATAAACAAACCAAATTGCTACCCTGTTTATTAGAAGAATTAAGGAGAAAAAAATGAAAAATAGAATTTTGTTTTTGACATCGTTCGTAATTGTACTAACTATGCTTTTCGCAGTATCTGCGCCGGTGTTTGCCCAAGGTGACAAATATGAAGTGATCTTCATTCCGAAACTGATCGGTATTCCATGGTTCACTGCTATGGAAAAAGGATTTAATGATTATGCTGATAAAACTGGAAAACTCAGCATAACGACCATGGGCGCAACTGATACGGATCCGGCAGCTCAGGCACGGATGATTGAAGATGCCATTGCCAAAAGCCCGGACTGCATCATCGTTGTCCCGAATGACACTGCGACTGTTGAACCGCTGATGAAAAAAGGGAAAGAAGCTGGCATCTTGATGCTGACGCAAGAAGCCCCGACCGTGAAAAACGCTTATGCAGATATTGAATTCCTGATCCTTGAACAGGAAGGGAAAGATGTGATTGATCTGTTGGTTAAAAACATGGGTGATACGGGCGGTTATGCGATCATGGTCGGCGGTTTGACCGTTGAAGGTCATAACAACCGTGCGGATGCCATGGTGAAATATCAGGAAGAGAATTTCCCGAATCTGTACCAGGTGACCAGCCGGGTTGAAGGTGGTGAAAACGTTCAGGTTGCACACGATAAACTGTTAGAGCTGACTACCGCTTATCCGGACATGGGAGGCTTAATCACGATCGGCAGCCTTGGCGGTATTGGTGCAGCTCAGGCAGTGCGTGAGAAGAACCTGATCGGAAAATTCTCAATCATCGGCTGCTCGGTCCCCAGTGAAGCAAAAGCTTACCTCGAAGATAAATCAATGGTTGCGAACTACATTGGCAATCCTTATCGGATCGGTCTCGACTCGGCATATATTGCGGAACAGCTGCTTGAAGGAAAAGAACTGGCTGACATCATCGAACTGCCAGAATATGGCACGCCGAATATTGACGGAATCATTCTGACATTCCATGCAGATTCAGAAGTTACATTTGAGAATGCAGATTCGTTCGGTTTCTAAGAGTTTTCTCTGATTCAATGAATCCGCTTTAATAAGCGGATTCATTTCTTTTATAGAAACGGTCAAATTATTGACGGGAGGGACCTAATCGTGGAAAACTTTATCACAATGCGGAATATCTGCAAAAATTATATAGGCGTTCAGGCTCTAAAAGATGTCGACTTCTCGCTCCGGCATGGAGAGATCCATTGTCTCGTAGGTGGAAATGGGTCTGGGAAGTCAACTTTGATTAAAGTGTTGTCAGGTGTCGTTAAACCGGAACCCGGTGCGGAGATCATCATTGATGGGAAAGTTTTTTCGCATTTGAGTGTTCAAGATTCAATCGATCAGGGAATTCGCGTCATTTATCAAGATCTTGCTTTATTTCCAAATTTATCGATAAAGGAAAACATTGCTTTTTTCCTTTATGGCGAGACGAAATCCCCGATTGTAGATTGGAAGATGGTTGACCAAAGAGCACGCGCTGCAATGGAAATCATTGGGCTGACTATCAACCCTGACAGAAAAGTTGGATCATTGACGATCGCAGAACAGCAGCTGGTTGAAATTACTCGTTCACTGGTCGGCGAATTGAAGCTGCTGATTTTGGATGAACCAACAGCATCGCTGACGCGGAAGGAAGTGAATGCACTTTTCGAAGCAATTTACAAGCTTCAGGAACGCGGTATTTCATCCATGTTCGTCAGCCATAAAATGAACGAAATTTTTGAAATCGCCGAAAAGGTCACTGTCATTCGGGATGGCGAAATCATTGGCGTCTATCCTCCTGCTGAACTGGATGATGAAAAACTGGTGTTCCTGATGACCGGAAAATCGTTTCAGACCGAACCGCCTGAACCAATTCAGGGTGATCCGGGCAACATTCTTGAAACCCGCGCTTTAACAAAGGCAGGGGAGTTTGAAAATGTGTCAATCTCCGTGAAAAAAGGAGAAATTGTCGGGATCACCGGGTTGCTTGGCGCTGGCAGAACTGAACTTGCGCTTTCAATTTTTGGCATGAATCACGCTGATTCCGGTGAAATCTTTATCGACGGGAAAAAGCAGGATATTTCATCAAATGTGGTCGCACGAAAACTTGGGATCGCATACGTGCCGGAAGACCGCTTATCTCAGGGTGTTATTTTAGACCAGCCGATTATTGAAAACTTGACAGTTACTGTTTTTGATAAATTCGTCGATAAATTTGGGTTGATGAACATGAAAAAACGCCGGTCAGAAGCTGGCCAGATGGTCGATGATCTGTTGATGAAAATTTCTTCATTGGATGCGCCGATGCGAACGCTTTCAGGAGGAAACCAACAAAAAGGGGTGCTGGCGAAATGGCTTGCAACTGAGCCGAAAATCCTCATCCTGGATGAGCCGACGGTCGGTATTGATGTTTATGCCAAAAACAGCGTTTATGAGCTGATTAAGGAGTTGGCAAAAGAAGGGATGGGCATCATTCTGATTTCAGATGAAATCTTGGAAGTGCTGTCGAATTGTCATCGTGTTCTCGTCATGCAGCAAGGCCAAATCGTTTATGAACTGACTCCGGGTCCGGATTCAGCGGACGAACTGCTTGAGAAGTTCAACTTGGCATGAAGAAGAAAAGGATTGAATGATGGAACGTATAAAACACTCTCTTTCTACCAGCAGCGCCTTTCTGGTTTATCTGCTGATTATCATGATTGCGGTTTTTACCGCTATCAATCCGAACTTTTTCAGTGCGGAAAATTTTCTGACAATCCTGCGCAGCTCTTCTTATTCAGGAATCTTTGCCATTGGTTTTCTGTTTGTGCTGCTCTCAGGCGGGCTGGACGTGTCGTTTGCATCAATCGCAACGATCGGGCAATATGTGACTGGGACAATTCTGATTCAGATACCGGGAATGCCCTGGCCGATTGTCGTGATTGTGCCTTTGATTGTCGGGGTGTTACTGGGCAGCTTCAATGCGTTTATGATTCACAAACTGAATGCACCGCCCTTGATCATCACGATTGCTGTCCAAAATATTCTCTTCGGCGTCTTGCAGTTTATTACGAAAGGGCATTGGCTCTACAATTTTCCGAAATGGTTTAATCAATTTCCTTTGACATTAGTGGTTTCGACAACCAACGCAAATGGAGTTAAATATGGGTTGTCTGTCCTGACGGTCATCTGGTTTGCCGTTGCTTTGATAGCGGCTTTTATTCTTAATCGGACTATTTATGGCAGACGTCTTTATGCGATGGGCGGAAACGTTGAAGCTGCACGGCGGGCTGGTATTAATATTCTGAAGTATCGCATTTTTGCATATGGCTTTTTAGGTTTTTGTTCTGGACTAGCAGGGCTGGTTCATACCATGGTGACCCAGACGGTCGCTCCGAATACGCTGGTTGGGAATGAGTTCTACACAATCGCCGCAGTTGTTCTTGGCGGAGCCAGCATTTTTGGCGGTTCCGGCAGCGTCTTCGGGACAGTCTTAGGCGTCATTATTATGGCAGTACTGACAAATGCGCTGACGATCATGCGGGTGCCGGCTTATTGGCATCAGGCATTTCTTGGTGCGATCCTGATTGGCAGTATGGCTGTAACAGCCGCGAATTCCAGACGCGCGATGAAGAAAGGGTAAGGTCTGAGATGACAGAAAAAATTCGAAATTGGAGTAAAAGAAATTCTGACATTGCCGCACTTCCGTTTATTTTGATCGCGGTTATCGTTATCATGACTGCCGCGACCTCAGGAAAATTCCTCTCAAAAGGAAATTTGAGTGCGCTGTCTTCTCAGCTGCCGGAGCTTGGTCTTCTGTCGCTTGCAATGATGGTCGTGATTATCACGAACGGCATTAATCTGTCAATCATTAGCAGTGCGAACCTTGTCAGCGTATTGATGGCAATTTTTATGACCAGGACGATCACGGCCGAAACCAGTACTGGAATGATCTGGCTGATTGTATTGGCTGCTATTCTGCTGGGAATAATCATTTCGATCATCTTGGGTGCCATCAATGGTGGGTTGATTGCTTACATCGGGCTGCCCCCGATGCTGGCAACGCTGGGGACGATGCTGCTGTACGAGGGGATAACACTCACAATCACCAAAGGATTTGTTATTTCTGGCATGCCGGATATCTTTGTCGAATACAGTTATGCAAAGATCCTGGGCGTGCCATTGCCATTGCTAACGATGATCCTTGCTTTAATTGTCGTTGGGATTATTCTCGAACGCAGGCCATTTGGTAAGTATCTATATCTTATTGGATCCAGTGAAACAGTGACTCGCTTTTCGGCGATTGACACTAAAAAGACGATCGTTAAAGCGTATGTGATGTCCGGTATCTTGGCTGGCATTGCGGGAATGGTCATGCTCTCCCGCTTTAATTCGGCTAATGCCCGCTCGGGATCATCCTTGCAACTGCTGACAATCCTCATTTCTGTATTGGGCGGGACGGACCCAAATGGCGGTTTTGGAAAGGTGCTTGGTCTGACGATGTCCCTGCTGATTTTGCAATTCATTACCAGCGGACTCAATCTGTTGGGCGTCACTCAGTTCATCACCCTGGCTCTCTGGGGCATTCTGCTGATCGCGGTTATTGCCTACCGGCGGTTTACTGAGCACAAACATAGCTCATAATTGCCGAATAATCGGGATGGGCTTGTGTATTAAAAGGAAAAAGTAAAATAAAAACTATTCTTGCTGGATTGTCTCTCCGCTTCAAATTTCCACCCTTGGCGGAATTCCAGTAAATAGACAATTGACATATGTGGACTCGGGAGGAACTCTAATGAAATTTGGCATCTACTTTGCTTTTTGGGAAAAAGAATGGAAAGTCGAATATGAGAAATATATAAAGAAAGTTGCGGACCTCGGCTTCGATATTCTTGAAATAAGCTGCGCACCGCTGCCAAACTTGTCGGACGCGGACTTGTTCCGGCTGCGTGACATGGCAAAGGATCACGGTATCATTTTGACTGCTGGGTATGGACCTACTGCAGAACAAAACCTTTCCTCTTCAGATCCAAAGGTTGTCGCGAAAGCGAAAGCGTTTTTCACTGATCTGCTGAAACAACTGGAGAAAATGGAAATCCGCTCAATCGGGGGAGGTTTGAACAGCTATTGGCCGGTAGATTTCAGTGTGCCATTCGATAAGAAACGAGACTGGGAAATCGGAGTAAAAAATGTGCGGGATGTCGCGCATGTAGCGAATGAATGCGGAATCGATTATTGTCTGGAATGCCTGAACCGTTTTGAAGGTTATTTGCTGAACACAGCCGCAGAAGGCGTTGCGTTCTGCGAAGAGGTCGGCTTGCCAAATGTAAAATTATTGCTCGACACTTTTCATATGAACATCGAAGAAGACTCTTTTTCAGGCGCGATTTCAACCGCTGGAAAATATTTGCGCAGGCTGCACACCGGCGAAGCAAATCGAAAAGTTCCGGGCAAAGGCCGTATTCCTTGGTTCGAAATCGGCAATGCACTGCATGCAATAGGGTTTGACGGTGATGTAGTGATGGAGCCATTCGTTATGGAAGGCGGAACAGTAGGCAGCGAAATCAAGGTTTGGCGCGATTTATCCGACCACGCCGATGAAGCGCAGCTAGATCGCGATGCAAAAGATGCACTGGCATTCTCTCGCTATGTCCTGGGCAGGGAATGAAATCGAAATAATTCTTTGAATTCATACCAGAAAATATATGTTTACAAAAGCAGACCCTGTCACAGGGTCTGCTTTATTACTATTGCCTAAGATCCAGAAAATCAATTGTTGTCTAAAGCAGATTTTCAAACCCCATCTTGCGGATGTTTTCGATGCTTTTGCGAACACAGTCAAATGGATCGAGTCCGTAGGTATCGTCCTGTTCAATCGGCAGATAAATAGCCCCGCCATCGATTGCGGCATTGATGATGGCTTTCATGTCAAGGTTGCCCTCTCCAATTTCAGCGAACTGAATACATTGTTCCTTTCTGAAAATATCAGGACTTGGCTCGCCATCTGGGAAGTAAATCCGATAATCTTTCAAGTGCACCAAATCTTCCCGCCCACTGAGTTTCTGAATCCATTTGACTGGGTCGTGACCGGCTCTTTGAATCCAATGTACATCAGGCTCAAATCCGACATAGGCCGGGTCAGTGTTTTCCACCAGAATTTCAAAACCCGTTTTGCCGTTAAATTTTTCGAATTCGAAATGATGATTGTGATAATAAAGCTTGATGCCTTCATCCAATAAAATCTTTCCATAGTGATTTAAATCCGCAGCTGCCTCAAAATATCCTTTTTCATTATGGATGCAGGTTTTTGGAATTAATGAATCCCTAACGTATTTAACGCCTAACTTCTGGTTAAAGTAGATGATTTTGTCGAGATCTTTTTCCAAATCAAGCCCTTTACTGTTTGCTCCGAAAAGCGGCTTGTAGTTAACGCTGGTGGAAATCACAGTTACACCATATTTCTCGGATGCCTCTAAGACACGGTCAATAAATTCATCGGTCATTTCAACTTGTGAAAGCTCGAAATATGAAATCCCGGCATCTTTTACCTGTCTGAAAGTTACGTCCGGTCCATGTTCCCACATGATAAATTTAACCATCGACATGTTTAACGCAATTTTTGCTTGTGTCATAAAATTTCCTCCCATTTGACTGATTTGTTTTCTGTAGACGATTTTCGAATACCTTGAATTAGCTGGATAACCTGTCCAGCGTCTGAAATACTGACGTAATTTTCGCTTTTTCCTGCGAGGACTTCATAAAAATCATGAATTAGAAAAACGTGGCTGGCGCCGTAATAAACCTTTTCACCTGGTAAAATTTCATCGCGTACGAGTAAAATCTTTTCAGTTTCATCCTCGATAGGGTTGTACCAAAGCGAATAATCCTTAATTGTAAATGTTCCTTTTTCGCAATAAACCTGTAATTCAATGCTGGAGTTCTGAGCATTGCAGACTGAGCCAAAGAACAGCCCGCGAATGCCGTTCGAGAAATCAATTTTTGCAGACGCAGTGTCTTCGACATCCATATCAATATCTGAAAACTTAGAAATGCTTCCATTTATTTTTTGAACACGACCGCCAATTTGCAGCATCAAGTCGAGCGTGTGAATCGCTTGATTAATCATACATCCGCCGCCCGCTTTACTCATTTGCCCGCGCCAAGGCGCTTTTTCATAATATGCTGCAGGTCTGTCCCAGGTTGCAATTGCTTTTATTCCGATAACTTTTCTGTTATCTCCTGCAGCTAACTGTTTTTTCAATTCGATGAAGGATGCATTCCAGCGATTTTGTAAACAAACACCAACGATCCATTTTGATTCTTTTTCGATGGCTTTCATCTGCTCAATTTCTGAAACCGTCATTGCTATCGGCTTTTCGCATAGGATATTGATTCCTCTTGCAGCAAATGCTTTGACTGCATCCAAATGCAAATAGTGCGGCAGGCATATATGGACCGCATCGAGTTTTTCAGCAGATGCCATTTCCTGATAGGAGGTGTACCAGCGAGCCCCTTCGATCGGTCTTTTCGAACTATCAATGTCGGAACAAGCTACGATCTCAACATTATCAAGACGCTGCAGTGCCCGAATATGAGTGGATGAAACGGTGCCTAAACCAACTAAGCCAACTTTGAATTTCATTGTTATTTCTTTTCTTCAGCAATTTTCTTCTGCAATTGTTCGTAATATAAATCTTCATCGAAAGGAATTTCAACTTCGGTGTTTAGCCAGCTTGATAAATGAATGGCATTTGCTAAGCGCACAGCTTTGATTCCCTCGGATCCTGGTGCCAGAAGTTTCTCGCCAGATTCAATTGCTGAAATAAAGTTGTTTAAGACGTCAATATGCTGGAATCCCCATTTTTCTGGAATATCAAACGTTTCTTCTGAATAAAGTTTATCCCCAGTCTCGCCCCGCATTAATGCCAGCATCTGACGGAAATCCAGCTTTTTGTTTAATTCATCTTCTGATTCGAACATTCTTTTTATGGTGATTTTACTGCTGTCCTCGATGATAATCTTTCCCTTGTTGCCCTGAATTTCAAGGCGGTCTGAACCGATTGCATCATGAGTACAAGTAATGAGGGTGCCCATTGCCCCATTTTCGTATTGAAGAAATGCAGTTACATCGTCCTCAACGGTGATATCCCGATGGGAACCATATTGTAAATAACCACGCACCGTCTTCGGCAGTCCGAAAATCCATTGCCATAAATCCAATTGATGGGGGGCTTGATTTACAAGAATACCGCCGCCTTCTCCCCACCAGGTCGCTCGCCAAGGGCTCGAATCGTAGTATTTCTGTGTTCTCCACCAGCTGGTGATAATCCAAGTGATCTTGCGGATGTCCCCAATTTCTTTGTTTTCAATTAAAGATTTCAGCTTTTGGTACAAGGGATTCGTGCGCTGATTAAACATCATGGAAAATTTTAATTCTGGATGCTTGCTTGCGTAATCATTCATTTCCTGAATTTGTTTTGTGTAAACCCCAGCTGGCTTTTCAACCAGGACATGAAGCCCGTTTTTCATGCCTTCGATAGCGATTGCTGGATGAAGATAATGAGGTGTAACGACCATTATCGCGTCAATTAAACCACTTTTAGCAAGAGCTTTATAGTCTTCAAAAACAGTCACATTCGGGAGATTTTCCCTTGCCCAGGTGATTCTTTCTGGTGAGATATCACAGACAGCAGTGACCGCTGCGTCTTTAATTTTTCCCTCTTTGAACCAATTCAAATAATTGGTTCCCATGCTGCCTATACCGACAATCCCAATTCTGACCATTATGAACCCCTTTGAAATGAATTTAAAATCTCTTTTAATGCTTTTAGCTGCAATTTAAATCCCTGATATCCGCTTTCTACCTGACTGTCTGGAATGATCTCTTCCGGTTTTCTCAATTCTAATTGTGCAAGAGAATCAAACAACGCTAGATGAGGTTCCAGTGTTAAGAATCCGGAATAATGGTTATTAACGATGCTGTCAAATAGGATTTCCTTGATTCTGCCATCACCAGTTCCGCATACTACATTTGATCCACCAAATTTCGCATCTTTTATGTGGAAATACTCAATATATTCCGAAAGTAATTCGTAAGCTTCGAGCGGATCTGCATCGCATTGGACAAAATTTGCAAAGTCAAATGCCAGTCTCAAATTCGGATTTCCAATCAGCTCAACTAATCCTAAACTTCGGGCAGGAATATCACAAAATGTTTCTTTTTCATTTTCAAGAATGCCGATTAGTCCTGCTTGTTGCAATATATCAACAATCTGATTGAGTTTTTCGGAGACTTCATCAAGATAATCATCTGGATTTTGTCCATGAGGAATGTAGAAACTGAAGATCCTGACATATTTGCATGAAAGGATGTTCGCAATTTCAGCTATATGTCTTGTTCGATCTAGTTCTTTTGTGAATGCTGCGGAATCATAAATGAAAATCTTTCCTAATGGAGAACCGATAGAAGAAATGGAAATCCCGTATTTTTGGCATAATGGGAGAATGTGAGAATTGACTGTCTCAATTGAACAATCCGCGATATTTTGTTTGTCAACGCCTCTAATTGAGATATGCGAAAGCCCCAATTCTTTTGCGGAAACCAACTGTTCTTCAAAATCGCTGGAAATTTCGTCTGAAAAACCGGAGAATTTGATCATGCTTTTACCCCTTAATTCCGGATGAAGCGAAACTTTGAATAAAGTGCTTCTGCGCGGAGATGAAAATCGTGATAATCGGAATCAATGCTAAACTCGCTCCTGCCATGATCAATGCATAGCTTGTGGAAGCTTCATCTGAAAACTTTTGAAGTCCGACCGTGATCGTGAGCAGGCTGTCTTTGCTGATAAAAATCAGTGGATTGATGTAATCATTCCATGACCAGGTAAATGCAATCAACAACAGTGTCATGACCGTTGGTTTGGCCAGCGGGAGGATTAACTGGTAGAAAATGCGAAAGTGACTGGCACCGTCAATATATGCTGCTTCCGTGATTTCAAAAGGAATTTGTTCGAAAGCACCACGCATCAGCATGACGCCAAAAACCGAGAACAGACCTGGCAGAATGAGCGCTAAATGAGTGTTTGTCAGCCCTAATTTGGAGAAATACAGATATTTCGGCAGGATAATTACCTGAGCTGGAATGATCATGGTTGCTAGGTAAAGAGAATAGAGAAGTTCTTTTCCTCTGAATCTCAGGCGGCCGAAAGCGTAGGCTGCCAGCGTGGTGATAATTAGCTGACCGGCAACTGAAAAGAATGCGACTTTTATTGAATTCCAATAATAAGTTGGGAAATTGCTTTCAAACAGGACTTTACTGTAATTCGTGAAATTCCAGTTTTTTGGAATTAATCTGATTGGAAATTCCATCACATCAATTTCAAATTTGAAAGAGGTCGAGAGCATCCATAAAAACGGAAAAAGACAGGATAGTGCAAATATTGCGACAATAATTGTTGCAAAAACTCTGATTAAATTCGATTTGATTTTGTTTGGTATCGTCATTTTCCGATCCTTATACCGATAATTTCTTTTCTAATCGACGCTGTAAATAGGTCACAGTGAAAACCATGATAAACAAAACGACAGCTATAGCTGAGGCATAGCTAAAGTTGAATTCTTTGAATGCGTAATGATAAATTGCCTGGACTAACACAGTCGTTGCAAAACGCGGTCCACCTTCTGTGATGATATTCACCTGATCAAAAACCTTGAACGAATTGATAGTGGCGAGTGTCAGACAGAAGAATAGCGTGTTCTTCAGCATCGGTATCGTAATTTTCAGGAAAGTCTGAACTTTGTTCGCGCCGTCCATCGCTGCGGATTCATAAACTTCTTGGGAAAGTCCCTGCATATTTGCCAAAATAATTACGACATAGTAGCCCATGTCATGCCAAACGGACATTGCGATGATACCGGTCATTGCATACTTCGAACTTGTGAACCACTTTGGCGGGTCAGCAATTTTGAATACGTTCACGAGAATAGAATTGATTGGACCTGAGGCAGAAGGATAGAACAAGAGCATCCATACAACCGCGATGGAAGCTAAAGACGAAATATAGGGCATGAAGATCATTGTTCTCAGTGGAATTTTCCCAAACACCAGTTTATTTAACAATTCTGCCAGCAGCAGTGCAAGTCCAATCGTAATAGGGACATAAAAAATCGAATATTTGATGTTATTGACAATTGCAGTCAGTACCCGCTCGTCAGAAACCATCCGTTGAAAATTTGCCAAGCCAACGAACTCAATGTCGGTTAATCCTTTAATTGGATTCCATTTTGTAAAACCAAGTATCAATGAAATGAAAATCGGAACCATTACAAAAATCAGCGTTCCAATCAAACTCGGAAGTAAAAAAGCGTAGGCTGTTCGTTCTTCATTTACCAGGATCTCTGATCGTTTTTTCTTTTTCACGGTTTGTCCTGATTGCGATTTTAAATTCATAGTTTCACCTTATAGTACCTAATTAAGAAAAGGAAGCGATTCGTAATACAATCGCTTCCTGATTCCTGCCAGTCTGTTAATCTTTCAGCAGTTCATTGACTCTTTTTTCAATGTTGTCTAATACTTCTTCTAGTTCGACCTCATCATAGAAATAGGGGACAACTTCTTCATTGATGATGGAAACATATGACGCGCCTTCTTTACCAAAAACTTTATTGGTGGTCAGAATCACGTTGGTGTCAAAGAAGAATTTTGCCTGCTCAGTGGTGAGTGTTGATCCTTTTACAAAGGTTTCAATCAGTTCATCGTTGTAAGCCGGGAGATAGCATGGGACATTGCCGGTTGCCGCAATTGCGTCAGCATTCTGCATTTCCAGCCAAATGATGAATCTGAAAGCTTCTTCTTTGTGTTTCGATGTTTCAGGAATACCTAATGCTGAAACTGAGTAATTGCCGCGGATGCCTTCAACTGATTCATCCCAGCGTGGGAGTGAGCAAATTCCTACTTCGAAATCAAACGGGAATTTGTCTGTTTTCTTCATATCGCGGACCAGCCAGCTGCCAGCCATTGCCATTCCTTCTTTTTCGCCGAGGAATGAGCTGTTGATAACAGTGCTTGAAGCTTTGATTTCGCTGTATGACATCTGTAAACCAGTGCTGTCGAGTTCCTTGCGAAGTTTGAGTCCTTCGACCCAAGCTGGATCTTTGATATTGGAGAGGCCGTCTTCTGTGTACCATTTTCCGACCTGTGCAGGAAGAATCGCCCATTCATTTGCATATGTGTGCGAGTAGGTACCAAAAACCCCGCCGTTGCTCTTGCCCCATTCTGAAATCGCTGCTGCTTTTGCTTTGTAGTCTTCCAGCGTCCAATCAGAAGTGGGATATTCAACGCCTGCCTGATCAAAAATTCGCTTGTTGTAGTAAACAGCGGTCTTTGACGTGCGGTAAGGAATCGAATAATAGCTGTCGCCACTCTTTACCCACTCGTTGTAGATTCCGAATGATTCTTCCATGTCGATGTTGTATTTTGCAATAAGTTCATCGAGGTTGGCAAGCATTCCCTGCTCTGAGCGGATAGATTGATCCCCGTCAGCCAGCGGCATCACATCGATGTCCCCGCTCATCGCAAGGATGTCCAATTGTGTGGTTCTGTCGCTGTTGGCGGCAATTTCGAAAAGTTCGATTTTAATGTCCGGGTTTTCTTCCATGAATCTGTTGATAACAGAAACATCGACCATGTCCCAGTCATAATAACGAATTGTTACCGGTTCTTGTGCAGCAGGTGAGGCTGCAAAGACGGTTCCAGCAGCAAAACTGGCGATGACAATAACAAGAAAAACTAAAACTATTTTTTTCATCTTCAAATCCTTTTCTTTCAAATTGATAAAGAAATATTCTGTATTAATAAATATAAACAGGGTCAAGAAAAGAATCAATGACGGGAATTTAATATTTGTCCTGAAAATTTCAGCGTTTATATATTGCGTTGTTATTTATTGCAGGATATTTTATTTGGATTGTAGTTCCGGTATCAGCGCTGCTTATCACGAAATTCGCATCAGTGTCATAGATAAGAATCAGTCTTTTCATGATGTTTCTTAATCCGACATTTCCATTTTCATGGCTTGCATCGATTGTGTGATTCTTTATTGCAAGCCACATGTCTTGCAAATTTTGTTGTTTATCTGCCGAAATTCCACTGCCATTATCCTTGACTGAAATTTGAATATCCTTACCAGCCTGGGAAATGTCAATAGTGATTTTTCCGTTGTATCGATTGGGTTCAAGCCCATGGATGATTGAGTTTTCAACCAGTGGCTGCAATAAGAAACAAATGATTTCATTTTCCAGGAGGTTTTCTTGTACGTTTATCTCCCAGTCAATTTTTTCGCCGAAACGGATCTTTTCTAAGAACAGATACAGCTCAACACGCTTGACTTCCTTTTGAATAGTGGTCATGATTTCTGTCATATCAACGTTTGACCTGAATAATTCCCCGAGGGCGAGCACCATTTTTGATACATCTTTGTTTCCCTGCATCAAAGCTGTCCAGTTGATTGTATCGAGCGTGTTATATAGAAAGTGAGGGTTGATTTGCATCTGGAGCGCTTGCAGTTTTGCTTCCTTCATTTCGCTTGTTATCTGTTCTTTTTTAAGTTCTGAATTGAAAACCTCGTAAATCAACTGATCAAGCCGGGCTGCCATCTGATTGAAATGGTTGATCAATTGATTGATCTCGGTGATATTGCTGGTTGACTCTAATTTCACGTCCTTCTTGCCGGATTCTATCAGTCCGAATTTGTTATGCATTTCTTGGAAAACCAGACTGATTGAATTAGCGTTTTTCCAAGAAACACCAAAAGAAATGATCAGGATTAATAACGCTAACAATAATGAAATGATGATGATCATCTTTGCATCTGCAAAAATGGTGCTGTATGGGATTACCGAAACACAATACCAGATTTCATCCGTTGTGAAAATCCGATTGCTGAAAATAATTTGCTTTTGTTTATTTCTTCTGACAATTTTCGATTGTCCAATTTCGAGAAAGTCTAATAGATCACTCTGTGACCCTATGAGGTTTTTCTCGTTGCTGCTTAAAATTGTCCCATCCTGATTAAGGACAAATATCGCAGTGCTCGCATCAGGATTTTTCAACAGCTCGGAAATGGAATCGAAGTTGTATTCGATCACAAAAGATCCGATTTCGTCTCCAAGTTTCACATCATTCCTTAGCCTGAAGTTTTTTATTTTTTTATATGTATGCGAAATGAAATTTTTATTATCGTTTCTTTCTTGCACCCTGCCATAGTCTGTCATCCAAATTGTCGCTCCTTGACTTTCCACAGCTTCCGTGAACCAGGGATAGGAAGCGATATTTTGATTGCCATCAACTTCAAATAAACTTCCTACCAATTCACCATCCTGAGCATATACGAGCAAATTTTCAGTTTGGGGAAAAAATCGAGTTAAATTTTGCACAAGCTGATTGACTTCAATTTTCAATTCTGTCTTATTTGGATAAAAACCACTGTTATACCTGAGTAAATAGTCTTGCAGTTGTGGGTTGAAAACAATGCTGCGGATGTTGTTTTCAATAATATCTAAATTCACTTCGATATTGTCGATCTTTTGGGATGTGAGCTTTTGAAGACTGTCAGTTATATGAGAAGATGCGTTGAAAACAGAAAATACTGATGCCGTTAGACTGATTAAAATAACCGAGATAATGACCGTCAGGTACATATCTTTAAAAAGTTTTTGGTGAAGTGAGATGTTCGGTTTCACGGTTTCAAGTCTGCAATTGACTGCGAACTGTTTTCATTAACTTGCTGCAAAAATTCAGAAGGCGATTTACCGTAAAATTTTGTGAAGGCATCTGAAAAGTAACGCGGATTATAATAGCCGACTTCTTTTGCGACATCTTTAATTTTATAATTTCGACTCAATAATAGTGTTCTGGCATGCATCATCCTGACTTCAATTAAATATGATTTCAGGCTTGTCCCGAAAACTTTTGGGAAGACGCTTGAAAGGTAACCATAGCTGACTGATAAGGTTTTTGATATGCTCCTGATTGAAAGACTGGGATTCTGATATTGCTCATCCACAATCTTTTTCGCCCGGTGGCATACAACATTCGCCATTTTGTCTGTTTGAGTGCTGATATATTCCAAACTAAGGGAGAATCCGATCAGCAAACTTTCTTCCAGCTCAGAAAAATTGGTAATAGAATCTTGGCTGATGACATTCGATAGATTGTTGATTTTCTCAGCAGAAAGATTAAATTGTCGCCCGATTGCCTTCAGAAGTTCTTTTGAAAATGAAATTGCCGACGGAAGCGGGATTATTTTAAGTTTTGATAAGAATTCTGATAAGGATTGGTTATTTGAAAGGTCATTATTTCCTTCAATTTCCTTAATGATTTTTTCTTTATAAAAGTTGAAGTCAGAGAAAAATTGAGGGGCATGATCAAATTTATTCTTCTTTTCCAGATCCAGCTTTTCTTTGATCGACTGAAAAATCTTCGTGACTGGTTCCGGATCTATCGGTTTTAAAATGTAACCTTCAACCTGCAATTTGATCCCTTCAAAAGCATATTCAAATTTGTCATATCCGCTGATAATCACGACCTTCATGTTCGGATTAATTTCTTTTGCATACCGGATTAATTCCAGCCCTGTTATTTCGGGCATTCGAATATCTGTCAATAATGCATCAATTGGATTCGATTTTATAATTTCCAGCGCTTCTGACCCATTTCCAGCCAGAAAAGGGTCAGAAAATCCCAGTTCTGTCCAATTGATGATTGAACGCAACCCATTCCTGATGATTGCCTCGTCATCAACAATTAAAATTTGATACAGAGAGTTAATCATTCGAATCGGCATTCCTGAATTGAGGAAAATATTTAGCAAGCCATCTGCGAGTATAAAAAATGACGATCAAACTGCTTAAGGAGAAGGCAATTAATATGAAAATAATCCAAGTGCTGCGAAAGAACCGGATACATAGGATCCAGAGTGCAGCAATCACACTGAATAAAGCGAACGTACTTTTCATTTCAACAACAACCATTCCGAATGCATGTTTCCATACTGTTTTTTGATCAAGCTCGGTTCCAATTAATAAAGGGAAGAGATAGAAACCGACCATAATTAATAGCGCGAGCGCGAGAATGTTAAACCCGCAAAAAATCCAAAACAAAGTTGCTGATGTATTCGTTGAAAGATAAATTGCCAATCCATATGAAAGTAGGAAAAAAGCGGTTATATAGGAAAATCCGCTGAGCAACCAGCGTTTATTGAATGTAAAAAAGGATTTCCAGTATTTTTTTAAAGGATTAGCACCTATGTTTTCACTCAAGTCAAGATTTGTCTTTGTTAACGAACAAATTGCATTAGGGATAGTCAGAATTGGAATACAACTGATCAAGAAAAAAATATTTAAACTAATCAGTTCAAATGAGTTTAAATAGATTATTCTAAAAAGTTGTTTGAGACTGTTATTGGGGTTGTTTGCCGATTCGTTTACTTGGTTTTTCATTATATTTTCGCAGGCATCATTATCAAATTTTTATTGGAAATTTGCTGAATATGATTAACCGAAAGCTAAAAAACATTGTGATAATCAGAAATGTAGAAAACTGACTTTCAGGCTTGCTTTAGTATAATCATTTTCAACCATAAGGGGCAAGTCAACCTAATTGTTAGGCACACCTATAAAAAATAACCTTTTGAACCTATTTTTTATCTTTACGTGATTAATTGTGGTCGATGAAGTAGTAATACCGGTTGCCTGATATTGCTTTTCATTTGATCATCTGATGAGAAAAAACTAAGACTAGATTAGCTTGGTATCAATTGTGTATTATGATAAATAAATGTTACCGACATAGCTTTTAACGCTTCAAGATTGCGATTATTTCAAAAATACAGTTGAATTGATAGTTGACCTTACTTCTCTGCAATTCGAAAAACCAGGTTTGTGATCCGTCTTTTTCATGTGAAACGAATGATAATTAATGCACATACAATTAGGAATCGTATCAAACGAAGACATAAACCAGGAACCGGAGGAAAATGAAAGATTCGAAACGACTATTACTTGCGGTGGGTGTTCTGCTGGCAGCATCATTGATGCGGGCACCGATTAGCACAATTGGACCACTCACGCGTCAAATTCAAGCCTCCCTCGGACTGAGCTCCGGATCTGCTGGATTGATCACAACCATCCCGTTGATCCTTTTTGCGGTAATTGCACCAATAGCCGGAAAGTATCTCCCGCGATTCCATACGCCAACCGTGGTGCTGTGCTGCATGATTTTGGTTTTCTCTGGCAGCATCATTCGATCCTGGCTTGGGTTAGCCGGATTGTATGGCGGTATCCTCGCGATTGGGATGGGAGTCGGAACGTTGAATGTCTTGCTTCCTGCTCTGATTCGCGAAAACTTCAAAGAACGAATCGGATTAATCCTAGGATTCTACAACTCTACCTTGAATTTATCATCCGCGTTGAGTTCAGGGTTCAGCGCATCGATTGCTGCCGCTATTGGCAGCTGGCAGCCTGCCGCTGCTTTATGGGGTTTTCCGGCGCTAATCGGGATCCCAATTTGGCTGTTGATCAATCGCCGGTCATCGGCGCAAGAAAGATCAGCTGGCGGACAAGGTGAAGTTAGTGAGGAACGTCCCAAATTAACAAGACAATCATGGATGATAGCCTGCTTTATGGGGCTGCAAGCCATGGTTTATTACTGTATTCTTTCCTGGCTGCCTTCCATTTTAGCGACGAAAACGAACGACCCTCAACTACCTGGAACACTGCTGTTGGTGATGCAATTTGTGAGCTTGATAACCTGTTTCATTGTGCCGATTTTGACTCAGCGTGAATCACTGCGCAAATGGATCTCAATTGCAGCAAGCAGTTTTTATTTTATAGGGCTAGGGCTGATTTTACGTTTTTCCGCTATACCTGTACTCGTGATCGGTTGTGTACTCGCAGGCTTATCATCCGGCACCAGTTACAGCTACACGTTGACATTGATCTCAATGAGCGGCAGAACCAAGGCTGAAATCACTTGGTCATCCGGCTTCACGCATATGGTCGGCTATGGGCTGGCAGCGATTGGACCTCTGTTGCTGGGGGTGGTTTTTGACCTAACGAAGAGCTGGACAGGTCCAATTTTGATCCTGATGACGATCGCAATCTGCCTGGCATTCGTTGGAATTCAGGCAGGGCAGAAACAGCCGCAGGCGGACGCAGGATAATTCTCGCAGCCCTAAACGTATTGACCTTACCATAAGATGAGTATCTAATAAGACTATAAAGTGAAAATAATCACTTATTAAAGCTGTCATAATTTCTCTTTGTATCGATAAAGTTGTGATAATATTCACATATAAAGTAAGCAGCCTATTTGACAAAGGAGATTAAACAAATGGCAAGATTTACATTACCGAGAGATCTATATCACGGAAAAGGTTCTATTGAAGCACTCAAGTCTTTCTCGGGTAAAAAAGCAATGGTTTGTGTTGGCGGCGGATCGATGAAACGGTTCGGTTTCCTGGATAAAGTGGAAAGTTATCTTAAGGAAGCCGGCATGGAAGTCGAAATTTTCGAAGGTATTGAATCAGACCCGTCAGTTGAAACCGTCATGCGCGGTGCGGATGCAATGCTGAAATTCCAGCCGGATTGGATCGTTGCGATTGGCGGCGGTTCTCCAATTGACGCTGCAAAAGCAATGTGGATTAAATATGAATATCCTGAAATTACATTTGAGGAAATGTGTAAAGTTTTCGGTATCCCGAGTCTGCGCAAAAAAGCCCATTTCTGCGCAATCTCATCAACGTCCGGCACTGCTACCGAAGTGACTGCCTTTTCGATCATCACCGATTACGAAAAGGGAATTAAGTACCCGATCGCTGATTTTGAAATTACTCCGGACGTAGCCATCGTTGATCCCGATCTGGCAGAAACGATGCCGCAGAAACTTGTCGCCCATACTGGCATGGACGCGATGACGCACGCAATCGAAGCTTATGTGTCAACTGCTAACAGCGATTACACTGATCCACTTGCGCTCCACGCGATCAAAATGATCCAGAAGCACTTGATCAACTCCTATAACGGCGACATGAATGCCCGCGATGCAATGCACAACGCACAGTGCCTGGCAGGCATGGCATTCTCGAATGCGCTGCTCGGAATTGTCCACTCGATGGCTCATAAAACCGGCGCAGTATTCGGTGATTACGGCGCACACATCATTCATGGCGCAGCCAATGCAATGTATCTGCCGAAAGTAATTGCGTACAATGCGAAAGATGAAACTGCAGCGGCTCGCTATGCAGTGATTGCGGACGAGATGAAACTGGGTGGCAACACCACCGAAGAAAAAATCGCACTGCTGATCGCATATCTGCGGAATATGAATAAACAGTTGAATATTCCTCTCTGCATCAAGAACTATGGCAAAGACAGCTATCCGACCGAAGAGGGCTTTGTTCCGGAAAAAGTATTCCTGGAAAGACTGCCTCAGATCGCAAAACTGGCCGTGGAAGACGCTTGCACAGGTTCGAATCCCCGCCAGCCATCTGTTGCTGAAATGGAAAAAATCCTGAAGTGCTGCTATTACGACACTGAAATCGATTTCTAATTTCTGAACGAATAATTGACACAAACAGCCGCCAATCTGGCGGTTGTTTTGTTTAATGTTTTAGGCTGCCGAAGAGGCGAAGAGGAGTAGACTGAGAACCATTCGCTTATCTGGTGGAGGAAAGAAATTCGATTAGCAAATTTATTTATTCGCAAATAGTAGATATTCATACAATCATCGTTCAGTTCGATAAAACCGTTGCCAATATCGGACACCCAATTTAGCTGATGGATTTTTTGCAATGCAGGTTGAGCTTCGTTTCCAGAAATCGTTACTCGTTTATTCTGAGAGACAGAACTGTTTTCTCACTATTTGGTTTAATTGTTCCCTGATAATCCCAAACTCACAGTTAAGGTCGAGCGTTTTTACAATGATCTTATTCCCACTCAATTGATACTCCTGATCAGGCTGCAATCCCTCTGTATGCTATTACCGACAAGGGCTTTATTGACGTTCTGTAACAGAAAGTGATTGATCCAGTTCTTGAAACAACTGGTTAACAAAACTTTTGATACTATAAATAACACTAAAAGAGGCTGTCGTAGAAACATGGCAGCCTCTTTTATATAGAATAAACAAGTTGGAGTCTTTATTAACAAAAAATGACCAGAAATGGTCATTTTCTTGTCAGCGGGAGCGACGGGGTTCGAACCC
>DHPK01000001.1:20572-54728 GCA_002407845.1 Leptolinea sp. UBA5366
CGGCCTTGACAGGGCCGCATGTTAGCCGCTACACCACGCCCCCATGAGTCAGGAAACGTTTCAGCTTTCAAACTCAACGGTCAGGATTTTAACACATGATTTCTCTCCGGTCAAGGAATAAAGTTTTTCTGCATGACAATAGCGGTCGATATTTTCGAGACGCTGCATGAAAAACCAGCAAGCCTCGCAGGCTTTTCATCGACTAATAAAAAGAACGCGACAAAGAATACTTGCCGCGCTCTTTCTCTTTGATGGTTTACGGGTTAGCCGGATCGAAATCGGGCATGTGGACGACTTTCCCAACGCCCTGCTCAATGCCTTTTTCATAAGCATTGTTATAGCGGGCGGTCAAGTTTGTCAACGCTTTATCGATGTCTTCATCCCCCAGGATCAGCGAGAAAATCGTTGCGTACATGTCTTCGCCTTCGACCAAGACTGCCTGGCTGTTCAATTCCATTGGCGTAGCCGGCCACAGTGCGTCTGATGGACCGATCAGGAAGTTTTCTCTTCCGACCAGCATGTCCGCAGTTTTAACGCCTTCAACAACTTTCTGGTTCAAGCAGCTGCCATAACCAGCTTCCTGATATGCACGGATATATTCAGGGCTCAAGAAGGTCGCATTGAGCGCTTTCCAGGCTAAATCAGGATATTTTGCATCTTTCGTGATCAGATAGCTGCCGCGGAAGGTGACCGTCTGAGTTGCAGGCTCGTAGCCGTCAACAACCGGCAGCGGTGCGCCATTCCAATTAATGTCAGTTTTGAATTGGGATGAATAGACATTCGGCTCAGCATGCGCCCATGAAATATACATTCCGATTTTTCCCTCAGCAAACTGAGTTCTGAGCGGGTCGATGTCCAAGGATTCGCAGCCGGGGAACATGATTCCATCAGCAAACATTTCCCGATAGGCTTTGACAAATTCGGGGTAAAACTTGGTGAAGTCATACCTGCCCTGTTTGAAATCGAACCCCTGTGCGGGACCGCCAGATCGTTCAATTAAGAAATCCATTGATCTTTGCAGGGCGCCGGTCGGACTCTTAAAATTGCCTGCAAACCCGAAAATGCCCTCACCGGATAATGTTTCAGTGATCAGCCGGGCGTCAGCAACCATCTCGGAAAGGGTTGTCGGCGGGCTGGTGATCCCGACGCGGTCAAAAATATCCTGGTTATAGACCAGTCTGCCGGTCGTTGCGAAGATCGGATACATGTAATATTCGCCGTTGTAAGCAGTCACGCCTTCAATCGCATAATCGTTCCAAAGCGCTTTGTCCTCGTCGGACATATATTTGTCGATTGGTACATAATATCCATTTCCAACATATTTCGTGAAGACACTGATCGTGTTCGGAAAATCGATAATATCAGGACCGCCTGTCGCAGCAGCGATGTCAACAACCTGAAAAAAATTGTCAGTATACGTTTCTACTTTGAGCGTGACGCCGTCCTCATTGGTTTGGTTGTAGCGTTCCAGGAATTCGGCGTTAAAATCGATGTCTGCTCCGCGAGACATTGACCAAATCGTGATTGTCTTATCCTCTTCAGCAAAAACGGACAAACTTGATAAAACGATGATGGTGATTACGAGAACCACAGACACAAAAATATTTCTTTTCATCTCGAGCTCCTTTGTGAGTGAATAAATGGCTTTGATATATAGAAGTTCAATTCTTATTGAAATTGTACAACTTTAATTATAAAAATAATCAAATATTCCCGCCCCTTGCTCAATTTGAGAATTAATTCATATAAAATGCAACGTAATCCTAGAGGTTTTACTAAAATATGCGGTGATTGCAGCGATTTTCAGGAATTAAGTTAGGGTCTTCTTTCAAACGGAGCTGCGGTTTGGATCCTTAATTCTTGAATTATTTTCTTGATTTATAGAAAAGAAGGCTTGAAAAAAAGAGTTGTATAATAACAACACCGCACTGATTTGAAGATTCAGTGCGGTGTTGTTACGGATTTCAAGGAAATTAATATTTGGATTCGATTTCGTGAATCCGCTGGTATAGCCAGCGGTTTACCGGCACCTGAACACCGAGTTGGTCCGCGATCCGGATGACTGTGCCAGCAAAAAGGTCAACTTCCGTTTTTCGCTTGGCATCTGCGTCCTGAGCCATGGACGGTTTGAGCTCTTTCCCGAAATGAGCGAGGACGTTCATCCAATAATCGATGTCCGATTCGTTAAGGTCAATGCCTTTCAGATTTGCAATCGTGATCACTTCACGCATTGCTTCCTGCATGGTGCGGCGCGGTTCGCCTTCAATCTGAACACCGCCATAACTGGATTCAAATGCAGTTACCGCCTGATTAACCCCGACGTTCATCATGAATTTTTTCCACATGATGCGGTTCATGTCCTGAGGAATTTCATAACTGATCCCCGATTTATCGAACAAAGCGGCGACAGCTTTAACGTTTTCCGAGCGCGAGCCGTCCATTTCACCGAAAATCAACTCGCCTGCTTTCGTATAGATCAAGGTATTGCCTGCACGCGTGGCATCCATCCCCTGTGCGACACAGTAAAGCAGATTGTCCGTCCCATACACTTTGCCGATCTCTGCTTCACTGGAGATTCCGTTCATCAACGAAAGCAGAATTGTGCGGCTGCCAATTTGGTATTTAGCATTTCTGATAGCTTCCGCTAATGTGGGTCCCTTCACTGCAAAGATGACCAGATCGGCAGGATCTCCCTTCTCCTCGGGGGTGACATACCCAAAATCGCAAAGCTCCCCATTGCAGGTGACGCCGGATTTTTGGTAGCGGTCAATCCTGGATTGGTCAGCGAGATAGCGCATGTTTTCCTTGCCGACCGCGTCTGTGATCTTTTTTCCAAATAAGATTCCGAGAGCGCCCTGGCCGATCATCGTAATTTTCTTAATTTCCATGTTTTCACCTTTATGCAATTATTTATTCCTGGTAAGCAACAATTCTATTATATAGGATTTGCCAAAAATTTCGCATGAGGCATGATCAATCAAGCTCAGCCGCACACAGGACGGCAGCTGAAATTCTGTTATGAAGAAATTTTGGTTGAAGATGCAGCCTCAAGGAGCGGTGAAGGTCACTCCCTCGACTTTTTGCAGCCCGTTGCAAACCATGACAACAAAGTCCTGAACATTCGTGACGATGCTGGTGGCAGTCAGGCTGCCGCGGTCGCTGAGTTTGTTCAATGCAAATTCTGAAATGTCGACTGAATAGATATATAGCGGACGAATTCTGCCATCGACGACTCTGAAACTGGGAGTCATGTTGCCGGTTGCAATGGTGTGGAGCTGCGTTGCGAGGCAAATAACGGTCGTTGCTTTTCGGATCAGTGCGCGCATGGCATCCTGTCCTTTATATGCATCGGTATAGACCTCCGGCAGCGGTCCGTCATCACGGATGGATCCAGTCAAAACGAAAGGAATATCTTTTTTGATACAGCTGGTGATGACGCCTTCTTCAACTTGAGTTTCGTTTAGAAATTGGCGGATTGAGCCGCTGCGGCGCACCCGATTGATCAATTCGATGTTGTGATAATGCCCGTTCGGAATCGAAGTTTGCGTATAGATATCCTGCCCCAGTGCAGTGCCGAAAAAAGAGGCTTCAAGGTCGTGAGTCGCAAGCGCGTTACCTGCCAAAATTCCGTCTACATACCCATTTAAAACCAATTTTGACATTGCAGTGCGTGAGTCAGCGTCAAAGGCGCAAGCCGGACCCAATACCCAGAGAATGTTTCCATGCTGCTTTTCATGATAGAGCAGATGATATAGCGAATCATAATCTTTTGAAAACGCAGTTTCACGGCTTCGTCCGCTTCGAAATGAGAATTTATCGGAAAGCATCTCGGCACCCTGAAACCCGGAGTTGTGCAAAAAAATCCCCTCTTCCGCATGATCCGTCCGCCCGATCACGATCCGGTCGCCCTTTTTCAGATTTCTGAATTCAACAACGTCAAGCGCTCCATTTTCTCTTGGAACGACACAACAATCCATTCGGCTTTCTACCGCAAGAACCCATTGCCCGTCAATCTTGAAGTATTCGGGGTACATGGAGGTCGCGTGGAAAAGATCCGGCGCAACGCCGTCCTGTTGGACTGCGGCAGTTTGGCAGTCAGGCGCGTCCTTGAATAATGGAAGAGAAAAATCGGGGTCCTGATAATCAGGGAGTGAAAAAAGCATAGGAATCCTCCGTGTCATGTTGGGTTCAGCTGTTGTTCTCGTCCCGCGATCTGATCCCGTTGATTCCAATTCTAACATTGATCGACTTTTGTTCCATTCGTGTGAGGGTGTCGTCAATTCGGCGGGGAAAGCCCGTTTCATGGTAAACTGAGGGCAATAAAAAGGGAACAAATTGTCGATATCTTTGCGGAAAAAAAACCATATTGATATTTGCCTGGAATCGGACGTCCAATCCAGTTTGACGAACGGATTTGAACAGTTTCGATTGATTCATAATGCCTGCCCGGAAAAAGATTTTGAAACCTTCCCGATCAGCACAACTTTTTTAAATCACACTATTTCAGCGCCGATCCTGATCTCCTCCATGACAGGAGGAACTGAACGGGCTGAAATGATCAATCACCATTTGGCTCTGGCTGCTGAGGAACTGAACCTGCCATTTGCGTTAGGATCTCAGCGGGTTTTCGTTGATAAAGGTAAATTGGATGACTTGCAAGCGATTCGGCGCGATGCCCCAACGATTCCCGTCTTGGCGAACATCGGCGCAGTACAGCTCAATTTTGGTTATGGAAAAGATTCATTGTTGCAAATTGTTGATTCCGTTGAGGCAGAAGCCTTGATTTTGCATTTTAATCCGCTGCAGGAAATTCTGCAGCCGAACGGCGATACAAATTTTGCTGGTTTACTGCCGAAAATCGAAGCTATCTGCCGGAATTTTCCAGTTCCGATCGTGGCTAAAGAGGTTGGGAATGGCTTTTCGCTTGAGACTGCCCGCCAATTTGCTGAAGCTGGCATCGAGTGGATCGACGTCGCCGGCGCCGGCGGAACCTCCTGGGCAAAAGTTGAATCGCTGGCTGCCGGACAGCAGCTCTCTGGCGATGTGACCGCTGTTTTTGAGGATTGGGGCATACCAACGGCTGACTGCATCGCATCCATTCATCAGGCGCTGCCAGAGATGAACCTGATCGCTTCAGGCGGCATTCGAAACGGGGTTGAAATCCGAAAAGCCTGCCTGATGGGAGCAAAAATCTGTGGTTTGGCGCTGCCATTGCTTAAGCCAGCGCTGAAATCCAGCCAGGCTGTGAAGGAAGTGCTTGAAAATCTGATCTTTCAATATCGAACCGCTGCGTTCCTTTCAACTGGAATTGAAAAAATATAAACCAAGATGGGGAATTCATTGGATAAAACACAACGCATTCTTGAAGAGGTGAACCGAACGCTTTTCGAGCTGGTCAAAGCCGAAAATCTGGCATCGCGAGACCCGATCCTGGAAGAGATGATTTTGGACGCATTAGGGCTGGATCAAGCCGGAAGCGCAGTGACTGGCGGAAAACGGGTCAGACCGCTGATCTGCTGTTTGGTATGCGGTGCAGTCAGCGGTGATCACGCTTCGGCGCTGCTGATCAGTGCTGCGCTTGAGATGTTCCATAATTTCACATTGGTACATGACGATATCGAAGATCAGGGAGAAATGCGCCGCGGGCAGCCATCTCTCTGGAAAAAATGGGGCGTCAGCCTGAGCCTGAACGCTGGAGATTATCTCAGCGCGCTGTCTTATAAGACGATTCATCAGGCAGCAGCAATTGGCGGCATACCGCTTCTGACAGCATTTGACGCAATTGTCACACGGCTGATTTTTGGGCAGCACCGTGATATTTCGTTTGAATCTCAGGATGAGGTCAGCGAAGCAGCGTATTTGGAGATGATCGATGGGAAAACGGTAGCATTGATCCAAGGCAGTTTTGAATTGGGCGCAATTGCGGGCAAAGCATCGGCTGATCAAGCCGCGCAGCTGCGGCTGATCGGCGAACAAATTGGTTTGGCGTTTCAGATGCAGGATGACTATTTAGGCATCTGGGGCGATGCTCAAAAAATTGGAAAATCGGTTTCCACGGACATTACGACTAAAAAGAAAACGCTGCCAATTCAATATGCACTGAATAAAGACGCTGACCTGCTGGCTGAATGGAAGGCTTACGACGGCAACCCAGACAAGGTCGCATATTTCTCTGAAAGACTCGCGGCTGCGGGAGCAGATGAATATACCCGAGCCTGCTGGCAGCGGGCGATGGATGATGCTGCTGCACGGCTGGGAAAACTTCCTTTGGACAATGAGTATCAGGCTGCGCTAGCTGCCTTGATTGATCAGCTGATGGTAAGGAATAAATGAAAGATCCTGAAATTGAAAAAGTTGGAACTGTCCCGGATGCAGTGCGGGCAGTGCTGGCGGCAATTGGGGAAGATCCAGACAGGGAAGGGCTCAGCGCGACACCGGTGAGAGTTGAGCGGATGCTGAAGGAAATTTGCTCAGGATATGGAAAAGACCTTGGGCAAATTGTCAACGGCGCGATCTTTTCCGAAGCGTCTGACAGCATGGTATTGATTCGACAGGTTGAATTTTATAGTTTGTGCGAACATCATCTGCTGCCATTTTACGGCTTTGTTCATTTTGCCTACATTCCAAACGGCAGAATCATCGGGTTGTCCAAAATTCCTCGGATCATTGACATGTTCGCCAGACGGCTGCAGGTTCAGGAGCGTTTCACGAATCAGATAATCAATGCAGTCGAGGATATCTTGCAGCCGAAAGGGTGTGCGATCCAGGTTGACGCAAGTCACCTGTGCGCGATGATGCGCGGTGTGCGGAAGGATCAGGTTCGCTTGACAACAACTGAGTACAGCGGTGTTTTCAAAGAAGATTCCAGCCTGAGGACAGAGTTTTTACAACAGCTTCGTCCCCGCCTCGATGCGTCACGAAACACTTATACTTCCGAAGGATGCTGAGCGGCATCCAGTATAATTTTTATATACAACTTGATATTTAATAGGGTTAGCCAAGAAGAGGAGAAAATATGGATATTTTTCAAAAATGTTATGAATATGACATGATCAAACAAATGATAGCAGCTGATCACTATCCCTATTTTCTGCCATTATCCGAAAGCGAAGGCACGATCGCTGAGTATAAAGGGCGAAAGCTCATTATGTGCGGGTCCAACAACTATCTGGGTTTGACCACGCATCCAAAAGTCAGAGAAGCGGCAATTCAGGCAATTGAAAAATACGGAACAAGCTGCACCGGGTCGCGATTTTTAAACGGATCACTCGAAATGCATGAGCAGCTTGAGCATGAAATTGCTGAATATGTCGGCAAGGAATCAGCACTGGTTTTTTCTACCGGTATGCAGGTCAATTTAGGGACGATCAGCTCCCTGATTGGGCGGCAGGACGTCGCTATCCTTGACAAAGACGCGCATGCCAGCATTTATGATGGTGTAAAACTTTCCTATGGAAAAATGGAGCGTTTTGCTCATAATGATATGGCGCATCTCAGACGAGTGCTGGAATCAATTCCGGAAAGCGCCGGTAAACTGATCATTGTGGATGGCTTGTTCAGCATGGAAGGCGATCTGGCTAAGCTGGACGAAATCGTTCCGTTGGCAAAAGAATTCGGCGCCAGATTGATGGTCGATGACGCGCATGGCATTGGCGTCACCGGCGGTGGACGCGGGACTTCTGCGCAGTTCGGTCTGACCGACGAAGTTGACCTGATTATGTCGACTTTCAGCAAGAGTTTTGCATCGCTGGGCGGATTCATTGCTGGTGATGAAGACATTGTTCATTACATCAAACATAATGCCCGTTCAATGATTTTCAGCGCCAGTATTCAGCCTGCCAGTGCCGCTGCTGCCTTGATGTCACTGAAAATAATGCGTGAAGAACCTGAAATTAATCAGCAGCTGATTCGTAACGGCGCGAAAATGCGTGAAGGCTTCCAAAAGCTGGGATTTGATATCGGCCACTCTGTGACGCCGGTTGTGCCGATCGTGATCGGAAATAACGAACAAACTTTTGGGATGGCGCGCGGACTGTTTGACAAAGGCGTTTATGTCAATTCAGTCATTTCTCCGGCTGTGCCTGCCGGACGGCAGATGCTGCGGACCAGCTATATGGCGACACACACCGCTGAGCAGCTGGATTTAGTGCTCGAAATTTTTGAAGAGGTCGGCAAAGAAGTTGGATTAATCTGAAAATCGCTCATCCTATGAACCCAATGCGATTTTTATTGCTGGATATCGATGGCGTCTTGCTCGAACCGCATGGTTATCGGAAAAGCTATCGGGATACGGTCAATTTATTTCTTGCGTCCTTCGGTTTTCCTGAACTTCAGGTTGATGATTCCATCGCTGAATTATTCGAATATTATGGAATTCCTGCAGAATGGGACATGGTCCCGCTGACGCTTGCCGCCTTTCTCTCATGGTATGTTGAAAACAGTCCTATCCCCAAACAATTTCAGACACTGAATGACCTGAAAAACTTAGCGCCGATCGATGCAGATACCGGATTTATTGACCAGCTCAGATTGTTCATTCCGAAAGTTGCTGCCTGCATTAATGGTGCTGGTGTGCCAGCTGCTGCAGTTTATAAGAATTGCAAAACTGCAAAGGAAGAAAGCTGCCTGCCGGCGGTCTGGGATCAGCCGGTGCTCGCAGATCTGCTAGGCAATTCCATCAACGTCAACCGTTCCCTCCCTTTTCGAGTCCTTGAAACTTTCGTGTTGGGAACTGAAGAATTTGAAAAACATTTTGGGATCACGACCGATCAGGGGATTCTTTCCAATCTTGAACTGGCAGATATCCCGATCCTCTCAAAAGAATTTCAGGAGCGGATCAGCGCTGAAAGCGGTGTAGTTTATTATTCAGCTGTGATGACGGCTCGCCCAAACCTGCTTCCAGTTGAAATTGAAAAACCGGAATTGTTGGTTTCATCCCTGCCTGAAGCTGAACTGGCGATGACCCTGTTTGGCTGGGACGAAGGACGGATGAAAATATGCGGTGCGGGAACGCTGCACTATTACGAGCAGCGATTCGGTTATCCGCAGGAGAGCCGGCTCAAGCCGAGTGCGATGCACGCCCTGTGGGCGATGATTGAGTCCGCCACCGGGTCCTTTCAGACTGCCTTTGACCTTTTATCGAAGTGGGACCTCGAACAACCGGTTGAAAATCCTTTCGCCGGTGTTTTTCCGCCGGAAATTCCGATTGAGATAGCGGTGTTTGAAGATTCAGCGAGCGGTGTCAGGTCAGCAGCTGCAGCTGCCGACGTCCTGCGCGCTTATGGGTATCAGGTTAAGTTAGATAAATATGGGATCATCACGACGGATGGAAAACGCCGGCTGCTTGAAGCTCAGGATGCAAAGATCTTTCCGAATGTCAATGAAGCTCTAACCGATTACTTTTCCAAAATGAATTTATGACGCAATCCAGCTGATCAGCTGGGCATTTGACAACGGTGCGGCTGCCAGCCGGGTGATAGAAAAGCGCATGAAATCCGGATAGTGCAGATATTTGCGATCCAATTCACCAACAACCTCAAGAAAAGAAGAATCGTCCAAGTTGCCGGAGTTCTGAGCTGAATTAACAAGCAGAATTTTAAGCAGACTGAACGTGAGGACGAGTCGGCAGATTTCAAAATGCGCGATTGAGTTTATGTCTATTATTCCAGATGAACTTGGCAAATAATTGGTAAATGTATCTGAAAATAGACAGTGAGCGAACAGATTCTCAAACAAATGTCTGTTATCCAAGATGAAATAATCTATTGATGTTTGTTTAATGGAAAGGTAGTTTTCAGCCATGCGGACGTGCGGAGAGCTAATTCCGGCTGTCAGCTGGAGCAGATCTTTTTGAATTGCATGGGAAGCGGCTGATGCGCTTTCCAATCCCCAGTTTAGCGCGGAATCGAGCTGCTTGATCCATTCCTGCGTTTCTGCAAATCTCCTATCAGGAGGAATGTCTAAGGTCATAACTTCGTTGGTTCCTGTTTGAAGTTCGCAACCGCGGGTTTCAAGATCAGATAAAAGATTTTCAGCGGATTCTGGTCCTAATCGGTTGAGCTGTGCACAGACCTGTTGCAGCGATTCAATAAAATCAAATTGCCTGTTTTGCAATAATTGGATCAGATTTTCAATGAAAGGTTGTCTATTATTTAGAATAAACTTGAAATCAGGATCAGCGTAATCATCCGAGAGGATCCATTCAGTGTCTGGATCGATAAAAGTCTCCTGTTCTATAAAAGTAGACGGTGCGATCGGCAAGATGGCTGCCGAGCGGACGGCAGGACACGAAAGCGAGGCGCTCATGCTGAATTGCTGGTCAACACGCAGGAATTGACGCGGAAAAAAATAGCAGGTATCGCACAATGCAAATTCGCCGTATTTCTCTTGCAGTTCACAGCGGTTTTGGGTGTTTAGAAATGCGCATCGCGCTTGCGGTTGACTCATAACATCAAGATGGAAGGTGGTCTTGATTTGGTTTCCTTGCTTCCGCCGGACTTTTTTTACTACCTGGCTAACTTTGCGCTGCAAAAATTCATCCGGCAACTGTTGATAAAACTCGCCATGAGCCTTATCGACCGGGATGTTCCAACCCTGGCAGCAAGTCTGCGGGCAATTTTCAGCCAGACATTCAAATTTTGCCAAATAACTTGGCATAGTTACGGTCTGTTTCCGGTATTGGTTTTCCATGATCGTGAACTTTTTTCTGTCAAACTCCGTTAAAAGAATAGCAGATTTTCCTGCGGCAGATTTAGCGCAACTCGCAGCGAACTGCAGCAGCTGATAAGTATAGTAGAATAAAAAACAGTTTGAAAACTGGAAAGGAAGATTTATGAAAATCAATCTCTCGATCAAAAGAATGATCGCAGCAGCTTTTAGTGCGATGATCATTTTTTCGAGCGCAGCTTTTACTGCTTTGAATCAAATTACTTGGATCACGCAAACCCCGCAGGCTGGGACAGCAAATTCACAGACAATTCAAATGCGCAATCCGGTTCTCCGCTCAGGCGATGTAATCGTGTTAAAAAATCAGGTCAGCAGTCAGGCGCCGGTGATTCAGGTCATTAATCCCGTTTCTGAACCGGTCCAAGCCTCAACGCCGATTCCCGCAATCCCTCCGGTTGTCTGGCAGGCGACCCCGACACTCGGTCGGGCTGTCGAGGTGATCCCAACCGGTGCAAATGTTCCGCGACCTGCGTATGATTGCAGCGTTCAAATCAACAGTCCTTACTGGTATGCCCAATACGCTCCCGGCGAAGATTTCGATTTCGATGTGACATTTACAAACACTGGCACGCAGGCATGGGGTACGGATATTGATGTCATGCAGTATACCGGCTGGCGCATGGAAATTGAGAATAAATATATCTATGATATCGACAAAGATTATTCCTCCGCTTACATTGTTCAGCCAGGGCAGTCGATTCGCTGGAAAATCCGCATGGAAGCACCAAAAGAGAAAACAACCGAAGATAATAAATATTTCACTTCTTACAATCTGGTTCGTGGACGGGACACCGTGAACGGCATGTTTTGTCCGTTCTCCCTGTATATTTACGTCCCACATTGATAATTATAAAAAAATATAAACCGCGCTCAATGAACGATTATGAGCGCGGTTTTGAGTTAATCACATAATGACGGATGATTTCCTAAGTCGAATTAGTTAAGTATTGGTGAGATTTAATGACCAATATGGATTGCAAAATATTTTTCCTGTAAAAAAATTGTAGATCGGTAGGTTCCATCAGCCCCGTGCCGATTTTTTTATCCGGACGGTCGCTCAGATGAATAAAATTTTTGTAAGTGCAGGGGAAATAACAGCGAATCACAATTGAGGCTGACATTTGAAGTGTTACTAATCTGTCAAGTGCGGAGAGCAAATGACAGAGATCCCTTATAGTGATAAACGCTTTAATGGTTATTCTGTTGTTAATGTTTGGGTCGGTTTGCAAACCAGAAAGCATTCCGGCAGCAAGCTTGTTTGGATCATTTCGGATTCCACAATAGTGAAGCCATTGGCGGTGACGAAATCTTGAAACTCTGACAGCTTCCATTTGTGAAAAGTTCGAAATCCGATCTGCTCCAACAGCCAGATTTGCAGGTTGTTGACTTTCCCATCGTGTAAAAATGTCGGCGCAATCAGCAGCCCTCCGGGTTTCAACACTCGTCTGATCTCAGACAGTGCCAATTCCGGCGCTGGCATGATGTGCAAGGCATTCGCGATGATCACTGCATCCCATTGGACATCTGCGTATGGCAGGGCAGTTGCATCCGCTGTGGTGAAATGGACTGGCAGGCTGTCTTTTCTCTTTTTAGCGGCTTGGATCATGCCAGTCGAAAAATCAGTCGCTTCCCAAAAAGCTGTTTTCTGACATAAAGGAAAAGTGATTTGACCAGTACCGCAAGCTAATTCGAGGACTTTCATGGATGGTGAGAGCAGGTTCCCGATTCGAACCGCCAATTGGCCGTAAAAATCTCGATTTCTCTTTTCCTGGAGCAGCGTGTAAAACTTGGCAGTCCAATTCCAGAAGGACTGATTGGATTCAATTCGTACGCTTGTTTTGCTTTTCATGTCCTCTGCCCTGATGTTCAACCTGATTTTCAATTAATTTTGGAAATGATTTCTCTGTAAAAGTATAAATCACATCATTAAAAAGCTTGTTTCTAAATTAAGGGCGATGACAACGGGAGAGAAAGATTGGAAGACCGAATAGAATCCGGTTTGTTTGGATTGGGGTTAACTCAAACGAGGGAATCCGCCCCGGTATCAATGCCTGTCTAGGAGAGTGATACAAAAAATAAGACAAAAGACAGATGGACTTGTATGACACGTGTAATTTGGGACAAGTATTTCCGGTATAAAAGAAAATCCAACGCTGAGTCTTGACTGTGCGAAAACAAATCTGCCAGCGATATTGTCAGTAACGGCAAGAAACTCAGAAAAACAGTCTAAACAGCGGACGCAATAGGTTGAATGTTTTGAATCAATTATTTTTGCAGATAATAGACAAAGTTTCTGACCACAGCGCGCGGTGAAAGTTTGGAAACAAACACAATAAGCCGATTCAAAAAGCCCGGGACTGCAATGACTTTTCCCCTTCGAAGCCGGTCGACTCCGAAAGCTGCGACATCCTGAGGGGCAGCAACCCGAAGGTTTTTAAACAGCCCTGAATCTCCGAGTTCAGCTTTGGCTTCAAAACCGGTTTTTGTCGGTCCGGGGCAGAGCACGGTGACGGTTACTCCGGTTCCTTTCAATTCAACTGAAAGTGCTTCACTGAAAGAAAGCACAAAGGCTTTCGATGCGTAATACACGCTCATTAGCGGACCGGGTTGAAAGGCAGCAGTCGATGCAACATTTAATATTTTCCCGTTTCCGCGCTCGATCATCGGCTTCAGATAGCAGCGTGTTAGGTGAATCAGAGCTGTAATGTTCACCTGAACCATTTCATTCTGTTTCTCCCAGCTGCAATCTGCGAATGGACCGAAATCGCCGAATCCAGCGTTATTCACCAGCACATCAATGGCGATGCCGCGATCTGTTGTGAACTGGACGATCTGTTCAATCGCGGCGGGATCAGAGAGGTCAGCCGAAATTGTTTCGGCTTGAATGCTGTAGGTTGATTCAAGCCGCTGCTTCAGGTCAGCTAATTTTTCGGTGCTGCGTGCAATCAGAATCAGGTTCTGACCCGCTTTTGCGAATTCCTCCGCAAAGGCGGTGCCGATCCCTCCTGAAGCTCCGGTTAGTAACACTGCATTTTTCATCAAGTTTTCTTTCTGAATTACCCTTTAGCAATTGTGCGCAGTTAATCGTAGATGCCGAATAAACATCGCATGCTCTTGATCCAATAGAGCAATAAGCGACATCTTACAGCTCCTGCCTGCCGGAGAGAGCCCGCAAAAGGGTGTTCTGGTCAGCGTATTCGAGTTCACCGCCCGAAGGCAAGCCGCGCGCCAATCGCGTGATCCGGACGGGTGCCGATGCCAGCCGTTTTTGGATGTAGAGCGCAGTCGCATCGCCTTCCATGGATGGATTGGTCGCGATGATGATTTCCTTAAAATTTCCGTTATTCACCCGCTGAAAAAGCGGTTCAAGCCGAATATCTTCCGGGTTGATGCCTTCAATGGGGGAGAGAACGCCGTGCAGCACATGATATTTGCCGAAAAAACCGCCGGATTGTTCCAACACGATGACATCCATTGGACTTTCGACAACACATAAAACGTCCTGATCGCGCTGTTCATTGCTGCAAATAGAGCAGAGGTCATTCCCAGACAGGGTGATGTTGAAACATTCGCGGCACAACGCAGTTTCCGATTTCAAATTGATCAGCGCGTCAGCAAGCCGCTGATGGATGTCGGTATTGTTTTTCAACAGATAAAATGTCAGACGCGACGCTGTCCGGGGACCAATCCCCGGAAGCATCGAAAAAGAGTCAATTAAATTTTGAACCGGTGCTGGGATGTTTGCCATCAGGTCAGAAACCTAATCCCATGGAAGAAAGTGCGCCGCTCAGCGGTCCCATGCTGTCCTCGGACAGTTTTCTGCTCTGATCGAGCGCCATGTTGATACCGCTCAGGATAATGTCCTGCAGCATCTCTGCGTCGGCATCTTTCAGAAAATCTGGATCGATCTCGACTGATTTGCAGACCTGATCCCCGGTCATAGTAATTTTTATCGCCCCGCCGCCAACGGTTGCTGTGACGTTTGTCTCAGCAATTTTTGCCTGTTGTTCTTCCATCTGTTTTTGCAGATCAAGGAGCTGTTTGCGCATCGCGTTCTGGTTTCCCATCGAACCGCCTCCGCCAAATTTTCCATATCCCTTTGCCATACCTTTTTTTTCCTCCTGATTCAAAAATTAGACTGCCGTTTCTGATGACAGCAGTGAATGATTCTTCTCAACCTGCCAAAGAATTATTTCGCCGGTTTCTGCTTGTTGACGACCAGTTTTCCGCCTAATTGGATGGCTGCGTCGACCAATGGGTTCTGATCCGGGCTGGATGAACTGCGCTTCCCGATGATAGAAAGCGATACGCCGACCGGTTTTCCCAGCACATTTGAGATCGCAGCGCTCGTCCACAAGAGGCTCTTGCGGTTCGCTTCAACCTGATTTTTGATCGTTTCACGCGGGAATCCGAGGAACAGGACGCCGTCACGCACATCAACGATCTTTGCGTGATTCAGCGTCGCGTCAAGAATGGCATCATATTGCTTGATCAATGCCCGCACTTTGTCCCAATTCTTAACGATTTCTTCTTTCGTCACTGAAGGATCAGGATGCTGATTCTTGCGGATGTAAATCTTTGAATCTGCAGTGCTTTCAGCTTCGGTCTCGAGTTCATTCTCTTCTGGCATTCGATCCAGCCGTGGTTTAGGCGCTGGCTGAACAACGGCTGTCTGCGGTTGAACTGCCACAGGCTGGACAGGCTGTTTTTCTTCGCAGCTTTCTGCCAGAGCTAACTCAAGGCTTAGTCCGGGATGCCAGCTGGTGCGGCTGTCCGCAGCTGCTTGTTCAAACAGGCGGATCGTCTCAACCAGACGTGCAACCGAGAATTGCGAGGCTTGTTTATTTAGAATGCTGCGCGCTTCAGGCGCTGCCTCAATCGGCGTGTTTGACCCCATGCGAATGACCAGCAGAATGCGCAGATGCTCAACCAGCTGACGAGCGAACTGGCGCGAATCCGAGCCTGAATCAAGCGCTTCCTGCAGGACATCGAGACCAGTGCCAGTGCTGCGTTCGATAATTGCATCTGTCAGCTTGATCACCGATTGGTTCGTGGCGATGCCTAAGATCGTTTGTGTCGCGCTCAGCGTCACTTTCTCGCCGGTTGAAGATAATTGATCCAGCATCGAAACCGCGTCGCGCATTGCGCCGGTGGATTGACGTGCCATCAGCGTCAGAGCGTCTTCTTCATAATCAAATTTTTCGGCTTCGCAAATCATTTTCAGCCGGTAAACAATTTCTGAAACTGGAAAGCGCCTGAACTCGTGATGCTGGCAGCGCGATAAGACTGTTGCGGGAATTTTTTGGATTTCAGTCGTTGCCAGAATAAACATGGCATGCGACGGCGGTTCTTCAAGTGTTTTTAAAAGGGCGTTGAACGCTGCGGTCGAGAGCATGTGAACTTCGTCGATGATATAGACTTTCATTCTGCCCTGAGCAGGCGAAAAATTGATCTTGTCCCGCAAGTCGCGAATGTCATCGACACTGGTGTTCGACGCTGCATCGATTTCGATAATGTCCATGAACATATTGTTGAGAACCGAGCGGCAGTTTGCACAGACATCACAGGGACGCTTGGCAGGATCGGGGTCAAGGCAGTTGACGGAGCGAGCCAGTAAGCGCGCTATGGTCGTTTTTCCGGTGCCGCGCGGACCCGAAAAGAGGTAGGCGTGGGTCAGGCGGCCAGATTTGATTGCGTTGCGCAGCACGCGCACGACCTGTTCCTGACCAATCACTTCATCCCATGTCAGCGGCCGCCATTTTCGATATAAAGCCTGTGAAGCCAAATCCGAACCCCTTTCAACGATTTTTTCTCAGTAGAAATCGCTCAATAATTATACCCTGCTGTGTTCGAAAGCAACGCGGATCGGTAGAGCAATCGGACTGAACTGAACGATTAAGCTCGTCAGAATTTCACAGCCTGGTTGTTAAAATTGTCTATTATTCAGAATAAGCTATTGAACACGATAAGTACTCTGGATGTTTCCGTCAGCATCCTTGAGGACAACGGTTTCCCCTGACTGCCAGACTGGGTCAACTTTCCCCCAGTAGAGTTCAAAAGGTGTGTTGTGCCCATTGCGAGAGTAAAGTTCGATAAAGAAATCCTGTTTGAGCAGCTGGATGTTGGGGAATTTGAACGCGTTGCCGTCAGCGTCCTCGAGCAGCCAGTTTTCGAGATTGACGACCAGATCGGAGTTGCTAACGATTCGGATGGTTTCAGAGTTAACATCTCCGGTGCCGATGACCTGAGTAATTTTCACCAGCTGGTCCCGCACTGGTGGAATTGCCTGAGCAGGATCCGTTTGACCGGTTGGCTGCGCTATCTCAGCGGGCTCAGTACTTGGTTCAACGATTGCGAAATCGATTTCCAGCGTCGGCTGAACCGTCGGGGCAGCGGGAGCTTGATTCGAGGTGATCAGTGTGTAGGGCTTGTCAGCGTTCCGGATGTTCTCCCAATAGTAAAGGACGGCAAAGGTGGCAGAGACTGAGACAATGATGTTAATAATCAGCAGCAGGACGATTTTCCAGAAAGATTTCATTTGATTCCCTATGCAGTTCCTTTGAAAAATTTTACTCGATAATTTGTAATCCTATTACAATAGGGGCATGATTTACATTGTGGATGGGCACAATCTGATTCCAAAAATTCCCGGATTGACGCTGGGACAGTTGGATGACGAAGATCAGCTGATCGAAATTTTGCAGGAATATGCCAGATTGACGCGCTCCTGCATCGAAGTTTATTTCGACAAGGCGGTTCCTGGTTTTGGCGGAAAGAAGAAAGTCGGGATGATCAAAGTACAATATGTGTCAGAAAAAACAACAGCGGACGAAGTCATCATCCGACGGGTTCAGACCGCGGGAAAGCGCAGCGCTGAACTGACGGTGATTTCCTCTGATCAGCATGTCCTGCAGCAGATTCGTTCTCTTGGCGCTAAATCCCTTAGCTCAGATCAGTTTTCGAAAGAGATCAGACGAACTTTTCAAGACCCGCCGGTCTTCCATAAAAAAACAAGAGCGCTCCCGTTGGAACGCCCGCTGTCAGAACATGAAGTCAGCGAATGGCTTGAGATGTTTAATTCTGGACCTTCAGAAAAATACTCAGAATAATTAAGAATATCATCCAAAGATTGGCAGGAATAAATAACCCGCCAGCACGCTGATCAACCAGTGCTGCCATCACCAGGTCGATCAAACCCAGTACCAGTCCGGCAATTGAGAGGACGAGCGCTCCGGTGATGTTGCCTGCGGAAAAAAGCATGTAATTCCAACTGTAGATCAATCCGAGAAAAATGAACGAATTGATCAATACATTTTTGCGCCGATTGACATTAACCGTATTCTTCGAGATGATGAAAAACGCCAAACCAAGACAAGCCAGAATGACGAATTGGAGGATGATCATGAGTGTCTGGGATGGGAATAAACCGGGCAGTGCGATCGCGCCCTGATAAACGCCCGCCTTATCTTGAATGATAAGATTGGCGATAAACCCGCCAAAAACGCCTGTTGTTAAGACCAGCAGCAAAATACCGGTTATGACAGAAGACTTTTTCATGTTTTGCATTATCCATAAACCCCGGACGCTGTCAAAATCCAAGCGCTGATGAGAGCCGGGATGAAGGCTGAAATCAAAGGATTATGGGTTCTCCTTTCAATTTTTACTTGCATCCCTAATAATAAACCAAAAACGATCAAAGCAGTTTCAAGCGTAACGATGAATGTTCCCCAGGAAATTCGGAAAGAGCTGTCTGGGTCAAATTCGAACCAGCCAGCGATTGATTCCCAGCCGCTCTGACCAGCAAACGTCAGGGGCAGGTAATGAATCAAAAGAATTATTGCAATCGGACAGCAGCAAACCAGCAGTCTGCGTCTGAAACTTAGATTGGAAAATGCGCATAGTCCATAAATGAGCAGACAGGGCAAAAACAGCTTGAGTGCGGATTCCAGCTGGTCTGCCGGTAAAGGCTTCAACAGCGGGAAATCGATCATGAAGAGGCGCGAAAAAACCAGGATCGTCAGATAAAGGGCGGATACTAGCAGCAGACTGCGGAGGATTGCGATCAGGCATGCTGTCCAAGAGTTGCATTTAATACGCTGTTTGACACGGCGGTTGCCAAAAAAGATAAATAAAAGAATACCCCCTGCATGAATGAAGATGAACAGCGTAAAGAGCACTGCGCTATTCAGTTTGAACGGGTCGCCGCCTTTTTGAATTAATACTGTCAGGATCAGCAGAAATGCAATGATTCCGAGAAACGGGATTAGCCAAGCTGATATGCGAAACCGATTCAGGTCAGATTTCTGTTTATCTTGATCAACCGAATCGTTATCAGTTCCTTTGCACTCAATCGTGGACTGCGTCAAGGCAGTGAGCGGGATCATTACCGCAAGAAGGATAACCGTACCTAAAAACAGCAAAATTTCGCGTAACCATGAAGTTTGACTGGAAGAGGTAAACCAAAATGGGGAATCATTTGGGATCGACAGCGCTTGATGAAAATGGTCGATGATCAAAGCGATGACAGATGGCTGGCGTGAAAGCAGCAAATGCGGTGAGTATAAACTTTCAGTTGGTTTTTTTTCATCCGGACGGAAAACCGAATAAGCATCGGCGTCCGAACCGATTTGCAGGATATTTGCATGGTCCCCAATGAACGATTCTGCCAGCGCCGGATCAGATCCCAGCCAGGCGATCGCCTGATATTGTGATAATGAATCTTGAAAGCCAGTTTCTGTTTGGGACTGATGGCTAGGATCAATGGTGAAGGACACAGCAGTGAGCCCGATCAAGTCCGGCACAACGAAAGGCTGAGCCTTGAGAAATATATAAGCGTTGGCGGCGGCTGACCAGCCGTCTGCGAGCGGCAGGTCGGTAGGCTCGCTATCACTAGGCTTGCCAATAATGCGCGGGCTGACAGAGAGTGCGACAAAACCGCGGCGCGCAAATTCAATTGCCAGAGAGGAGGACGCTTCCGGGTCAGCCTGAAGCGCATCGACCAGAACGACTGCCGGACGGCGGTTGAGCGCCTGCGCTTCGATCGGCCGGTAAAGCTTGGCGATGTGGTAATTATCCTCGGTGATTTCAACCGGTACTTTATGAATCAGAATCTTCCCGCCATTGGTATCCATCCATCTGGCAGCTGCAGCACAAATTAAGAACAGGGCGAGCAATCCAGCCAACAGGCTGCGATTCGATTTCAAGCCGGTTTACCGCAGGATGATGGAGCGTGCGAGCGTGTCGAGCGCAGCGATGGCAGGTGTCCAGCCTTCAACGGGCAGCGTGTTCCAGTCAAATCCTGCAGGATTAATCGCGGTTGTCAGCTGCGGGTGGCTGATCGGAATGGCAAGACTCAGATAAAACTTTCCGTCCTGCGAGATGCCCTGCACAGCGTAAATCAGACTTGAATTGTCGACAGATGCGCCGCTGTCTCCGAAAGCTGTCAGATAGCGAACTGCAGTCCCAGTTGAGAATTGAATGATTTCAGGCAACGCGGCAAAAAGCTGAGTTTTGTCCTGAATCGGCAGAAAAGGAACTGGAAAATTAACTGCACTTGTGCCGGAACCCGAATTGACAGCATTAATCATGGTAGTCAAATCTGTAGCGTTCTTATAAATCTCGGTATTCACGGAGGATAAACCATTGATGGTAAATGCGGTCGCTTCAGCCGCAATTTTTCCAGCAACTGTATAATCGTCGAGTGAAATCGCGGCGCTGGAAAGCCGTGCTTCAGAGAGCGGTTTATCCGCAGGTGCAGACACACTGTTCATGACTGTGAAACAGCGCGCATTGGCGCTTGGGGCTTTCAATTGAATTGTCGCTGCCATATTGCTGCACTCAAGCGCCACATCCTCTGCAATGACTGCTTCAAATGAGAGTAAAAACAGCAGTAACAGGATGATCGTGATATTTTTTTTCATTCGTACCTCCGAAATCAGACCGCTGGTACTAGGACCGACCGGCAGTCCGTCTAGTTTATTCTTCCGATGCTTTTTTCAGATTTTTAATCATGTAATACTGCGCACGAGAAAAACCGCGCGATTGATAATATTTTCGGGTCCCGATCGCTGCAATGACTGCCAGCCGCTGACAACCGTTCGCCTGTGCAATTTCAGCAGCACGATTGATCAGCCTTGTGCCCAACCCGGCGTGCTGCGCCGCGCCAGTCTGCTCTTTTCCGACCGGCAGCGATTGACCATAGATATGAATCTCCCGGATGATTGCGGCGCCTTCCAGTTCCTGAATGCCCAGCGCAGGAGAGGCAGCGTTCGGCAGCGACAGCCGCAGATACCCGGCGATTTTATCGTCCGGCGTGACGAACTGTAAGAAATGCTCCTCCGCACTGGCGGCTTGATAGACATAATCCTGCAGACTCAGTTCGGCAGCTTTTACTTTTTGTCCTCTGATCTCACGGCAGCGGATGCAATGGCATTCGGTCCCATTTTCAAGCAGATGCTTCTGGATATCCATACGCAGGCTGGAACGCGTACTACCGGCGACGATATGATGCGCCGGAATATCGCGAATGACACGATTGACGCGGCAGTAGGGCGGAATGAAAGGTTTGACCCCAGCGATCAGATTGACCAGCGTCTCTGTTTCATAGGGATGATAATTTCCCGCTGTCCACTCCTGATAGAGATCAGAATTTTCAAGCAGTTGGGTAGGGTAGATTTTTATCTCGTCCGGGCAGAATCCCAATCCCTCATCAGCACTTTTCCACAAACGCAGGAAATCCTCGTGATCTGAGGCGGGCGTTGCCCCAAGCAGGTTTGGCATCCAATGCATGACGAGCTTGAATCCGGCTGCCCGGCAAAGTGCGCAGGCGTCCAAAGCCTGCTGAACGCTATGCCCGCGGCGATTGCGCCGGAGCAGATCGTCATCCAAACTTTGAATTCCGAGCTGAATTTTTGTGACGCCCAGCAGCCGCAGCTGTTTCAGTCTTTCAACCGTGATCTCATCCGGCCGGGTTTCAACCACCAGCCCGACATTTCGATGCTTTGCAGTTTCATTTTTTTTCTGTGCGGAGAGCAGGTCGCTTGAATCGCTGCCGTTCATTGCATCGAAACAACGCTGGATGAACCAATTTTGATATTCATCTGGATAACAGGTCCAGGAGCCGCCCAAAATCAGCAGTTCGATTTTCTCTGTCGGGTGCCCGACTGCCTCATAGGCGGTCAGTCTTGATTGGACTTGCAGGTAAGGATCAAAATTATTTTGGAAGGCGCGGGCGGCGCCGGGCTCATCTGGCAGATAGCTCTTCGGCATGCGTGAATCGTCCGGGCAAAAAATACAATTCCCCGGACAGGGAAAGGGTTCAGTCAGCACGGTCACAGTCGTCACACCGCTCAGCGTCCGGGTTGGCTTCATTCTTATCTTGGATAATAGACTTGGGTTCTCGGCAATCTCTCCGCTGGCAACCAGATCACGATAAACTTTCACGAGCGCATGTTTGGCTACATTTCCGCGCTTCGGCACGGGATTGGCGCGGATTGTCTTGAAAACATCCGCTCCGTCCATCACCTTAAAAAGGATGACCTTGGCAGTTTCAAGAATTTCAGGTGTGTACTTTCTTGATTCGTGCCATTCTGCTGTGTCCTTAATCCGCGCCTTATCCTTTTTGACTAAAGCGTTATCGGTGATTTCCGTCATGTTTTCTATTGTATAGTACTTTCGTTGAATATGCGTTCAAGCATCGCGGTGCGCTCATCCTTAGTCATGAAACGGCTCAGCGCATTATTGATAAATTTTATCGTGAGGACTTCTGTGCTGATGTGGCGGTTGTTGTAGAACACATGCCGATCAAGCGTGGCTTCGCCTGTTTCCGGCAGATAAAATGCCTGGTCGAAGAACAGGTTGCCCAGCCCGAAATGGGTAAATGATTTTTTATTAATTGAAAACGCCATCGGGATATGCGACTGGCTGCCGCTTGTGATCACCGCCCCGGCATCGACCGCTGCGTTGAACGATTCCCGCATTTCTTCATTCGGAGAAACGCGATAATATTCGATGTGCTGGAAAGTCACGATTGGCATATATCCGGCAGCTTTTGCGTCTTTGATCTGAGCCGTCAGCAGCGACAAGTCGCAATGGGCTGCCCCCGGACGTGTTTCAGATGCAACTGCGTAGCCGATTTCTTTGGCATTGCAGCCCAAAAACGCGAATTTATTGCCGTTATGTTCAATCAGCAGCGGCTTCTGCGCCTCTTCAAGCGTCCTACCGCCTCCGTAATATGGAATGCCGGCATCGTCATATAAATCGAGTGTGTAATAGACTGCGCTATCGCCATAATCCTGAAAATGGTCGCCTGCCAGTTCAATCACGTCCGTGCCGATCGATGTGAGCAGTTCCAGCCGTTCTGGCTTGGAACAAAACACAAGGCGATCCAATTCTTCATCCGTTTGCGAGCAATTTGGCGCAAATGGAATTTCATTGTTGATATGCAAGATGTCCGCAGCCCGCAATGTGTCGCCGATGTTCGTCGCTGGATACTCCGTGCCCCAAACGTACATGTAGCCCTCAACTGCCCGGACGAGCGCAGTCACTCCGGTCATCATGATGTTTGTCAGTTTTTCCGGATCCCGATTCGAAGGCTGGATAGCGCTCCAGTCCGCTTCGGTCATTGATTCGGTTCCGTTCAAACGCAAAGTCAGCGGCCATTGATCTGCGTCGAACTCATGATGCAGCGGGTTTTGACCGTCGATTGCGATCACTTTAAACCGGGCGTCCAGTTGATCAAAGGGCAGAATCAGCCATTTTTCGAGTCTGACTGCTTGGCCGGTCGCGACCATGAACTCTGTTTCGAAAGTAACGCGGTTGACATTTGTCTCACCGAATTGAGAAACGAACGACGGTTGATCGGACGCGATCACCGTAATTTCGTCCGTAGGAAATCGATCGAAGACATAATCTGATCCTGACCAGAATTTTTGGAAATCCGCAAATGAAACTTCATCCGTCAGCGTTGTGAACGGCGCAGCCAGGACGTAAACAACCTTTTGAGGAGCTGGCAGCTCTGCTGTTTCCTGTGCGGAAACACTGATCGGGGTGGATAAAATTAAAATGAACAAACAAAGGGTCAGGATTAAGGAAAAGATTTTCTTCATAAAATTATTATATATCGAATGGAAAAGTTTTCCAGAAATTGTTCATTCAATTTTCCTCAATTTATCAATCGATCCAAGCCTGAATCGGGTTAATTGTCTCGTTTGGAGCTTAGTTATGCTAAAAAACTGCCCGATATTTTTCGTGAAAGGCACAGCTGAGGGATGTGGCAGGTCATGCCACGGATTATGGTAAATCAGTTTAACCGATTGATCTCTATCACAAAGCTGACAGGAAATTAATCCTCTGCGTGTTCGCCTCGCCCTTTTTTAGCAATTTCCCGATCAGATCATATTCCAGTGCGGTGTGAATCCTGACCGGGACGATCGTGCCGACGGCAGCCTTTCCCTCGACAAATACGATCCCGTCAATATCGGGGGCATCCCGGTAACTGCGACCGAAAAGCAGCCCATCCTGCGTCCCTTCAATCAGAACGTCTAAGTCTTTTCCGACAAACCGCTGATTAATCTCCAGTGAAATGGATTGCTGGAGCGTCATCAATTGTGCAACGCGCTCTTCCTTAACCGATTCCGGAACAGTGTCGCCGTAACGGGCGCTGTCGGTCTCCCTTTCGAAAGAATAGGGGAAAACACCGACGCGATCAAACTTCATCTCTGCCAGGAAATCGTAAAGCGTCTGAAATTCAACTTCGCTTTCATTAGGGAAACCGGCGATGAATGTCGAGCGGATTGCAAATGCTGGAAAGCGGTCGCGCATTTTCGCAATCGTCTCTCGAACCCAGTTCACATCTGAAGGCCGTTTCATGCGTTTCAACATTTCCGGATGGGCGTGCTGGAGGGGGATGTCGAGGTAAGGCAGGACGCGCGGGTGATCCGCCAGCAAATCAATCAACTGGTCGGATACAAATCCCGGGAAGGCATAAAGCACACGAATCCAGGGCACATGCGGCGCTGCTTCGCAGATTTTCTCAATCAGTCCGGGCAGCGCGTCTTTTTCACCTCGGTCAATCCCATAAGCGGTTGTATCTTGGGCGATCAGATTGATTTCCTTTATGCCGGCGTCCTGTAAACGGACTGCATCAGCGATGATTTCAGCTTCAGGGCGGCTGACCCAATCCCCTTTGATATAGGGGATGCTGCAAAAAGAGCAATAGCGGCCGCACCCGTCAGCGATTTTCAGATAAGCGCTCGGACCCAGCCGTGTAAACTGACTGGCAGGGATCGGGGTGGCGGCTGGCCGGACGGTACTGTTTTGTTTTTGAACGGTTTCGATCAGGGTCAGAATGTTGAAAATACTGCGTGTTCCGAGAATGCCGTCCACCATCGGGCAGGATTTTTTAATTTCCTGGCTGAAAATTTCTGCCATGCAGCCGACTGCCAGCAGATATTGGTCTTTTCCTTTTTCTGACGCCAGACCGTTGATCGTCTCAATGGCTTCATCTCTCGCGGCTTGAATGAAACCGCAAGTATTAACAATGAGAAACTCGGCTTCAGTAGGGTCAGGCGTAAAGCGATAGCCGGTGTCAGTCAGAATGTTGCCAATGGAGTTCGAATCGACCGTGTTTTTTGCACAGCCTAATGAGATGAGATGAAAAGTTTTTTTCTGCATAATTTTCCTAAGGAATATATGGGGTGATGGTCTGTGTAGCAGTCGGCCGGACAGGTTCAGGTGTGTAAGTCGGAGCAAAGGTCGCTGTCAGCGTTGGACTGATTGCGGGTGTCGGCGTCATGACAAAATTATTGGCAAATTGAAGGGTCAGGTTTTGACCCAAAGTTCCAAGAATGCCTAATGATTGATGATTATAGGTAATTTTAAAAGCAGCGGCATTTCCTGTCTGAACTTCGATCATTTCATTGCCGTCAAAAGGATAGGTGTGACCAGGCAATGTTCTTCCGGAAAATACAATATTTCCATCAGAACGGACTTGGAGAAACGCCCGCTGGTTCGCCTCGATGTAAAGCTGGATCGGACCCTCGAGCGCTTCCTGCGGCGTCTCTTGAACCGGCGTCAGTGTCATCGGCGGAAGAAATTCAGCGTCATCGGCTTGAAATTCAGCCGGTGTGGCTGTTGCTGATCCATCGCTCGCAGGTGTCGCTGTCGACAAGGATTCATCAAATTGCTGGGCAAACAGACGGTCGAGGTCTACTGTCGGGGTAATTGCCCGGGCTTTAAATTCTGAGATGGTCACTGCAGAATAGATAATGATCGCTGCCATGCCGATCAGGACGGTGATGCCAACGAACAAGTCAGGCGTCATGAACTGCTTAAACCGGCTGACCTTTTTGACGGGTTTTTGTGCGGGATCTTTTTTCTTTTTCTTCCCCTGATCTGGCGCAGTGAACGTCCGCGACGCAGCCTGCAGCTGCAGCGCGTTCGCGTAGCGAAGCATGACGCCATCCACATCAAGATTCAAAAAAGCCGCATAATTATTGAGCATGCCGCGCGCTTGAACCGATGACGGAAGCGCATCGAAATTGCCTTCTTCCATCAATTGCAGGTAGAAACTTCGCACCAGCGTGTGAATTTCAGCGTCTTCGTAGGTCAGGCCGAGGCTTTCCCGCCGGTTTTTTAATTCAGATCCGATCTGCTTGAAAATTGCGGCAACTGGATCTTTTTCGACCGGGATTGCTTCAGGCAGTGAAAAGTCTGAAAATGCGGGGGTATCGATTAATGGCTGGAGCGGCTGGGTGGATTCAATTTTCCCCGGGACATCAAGGGCAGACGGATCATGGTTATCCGGCGATGTACCAAAAGGAATTTCGGGATGATCCCAGGCATCCAGCACAGTTTTAACGTCCATCTTCAAGTATTCAGCATACATGCGGACAAATCCGCGACCTTGGACGGGAGACGGTAGGATTTCTGGCCGGTCATTTTCGATTGCTTGAAGATAGGTAATTCTGATAAATAACTCATCAGACACCTGACTGATCGAAATGTTTTTTTCCTCGCGGGCTGCCCGCATTGCCTGACCGATCGTTTCCGCCATTTTTTTATTATAAAAGAGATGGGAAGGTCCCGAACAAAATCGGGACTCCGGTTCTGCTCAAATTGCTTGATTACAGGGAAGAGACCTCGCAAATTTTGAGCTTTTATTAGAATTGTGTTAGAATACTAAAATGTAATGATTACAACTTTATACTAATTATAAATATGGTACAATGATTTATACAAACTTGAAAGGAAAATAAAATGGAAGAGACTACTAACAGAATGCCGTTGATTGGCGACAAAGCCCCATCGTTTTCAGCAACTACAACCCAAGGACCGATTAATTTCCCGGATGATTACGCAGGAAAATGGGTGATCCTTTTTTCGCACCCAGCCGACTTTACCCCCGTTTGCACGACTGAATTTATGACATTTGCCAGCATGGCGGATGAATTCAAAGCACTGAATACTGAATTAGTCGGTGTTTCAATTGACTCACTTTATTCCCATATTGCCTGGCTGCGCAAGATCCAGGAATTGGACTGGAATGGAATGAAGAATGTCGAAGTGAAGTTCCCGCTGATCGAAGATATTAAAATGAATGTCGCTTCGAAATATGGCATGGTTCAGCCGGGTCAATCGACCACGCAGGCAGTCCGAGCTGTCTTCATCATTGATCCGCATGGTGTCATTCGTCTGATCCTCTATTATCCTCTGAGCACCGGCCGGAATATGGATGAGATCAAACGCGCCGTGATCGCGCTGCAGAAAGCGGACTCAGATCAGGTTGCAACCCCAGCCAACTGGCGCCCGGGCGATGATGTCATCATTCCTACTGCCGGCTCATGCGGAACTGCAAAAGAACGCGTTGAGAGCACAGATGAAAACATGTACTGCCTCGATTGGTTTATGTGCTTCCGCAAGGAAAACAAGTAATTTTTCTTGCACAATAAATGAAAAAGACGGTCCGATTTCGGACCGTCTTTATTTTCAAAGGAACGTACCTTACGCTTCTTCTGAAGCTTCAAGTTCTTCCACTGCTTCAATAATTGATTCAGCAGCTGCTTCAATTTCCTTTTCGACAACCGGTTCAAGGTTGACCTTCTCGCCTTCGCGATGGACGATCACTTTGACTGACGGGACGATATCAACTGTCAGACGAACTGAAACCGGATGTTCGCCAAGCGTGCGGATCGGTTCAACGTCCAGCTGGCGTTTGTCAATCGCGGCGCCTGATTTTTCCTGAATCGCATCGGCGATCATCTGTGGCGTGATGGAGCCGTAAAGCTTCCCAGTTTCGCCTGCTTTGCTCGCGAATGCAACAACCAGACCTTCGATCTTTTCGGACAGAGCGCTCATCTCAGTGTTCAACTGAGTTCTCAGGATGTCGGCTTTTTGTTTGATCTCATCAGCCTGTTTGACTGCGCCAGGAGTAGCGATCACCGCAAAACCCTGGGGGATCAAATAATTGCGGGCATATCCGTCAGCAACTTTCTTGACATCTCCGGCATGACCCAATTTATAAACATCTTTCAACAATAATATTCTCATCTTTCAAGCCCTTTCTGCTCTAATTATTCCCGGCGAAGGGTACAACGCCGGCAACCTAAAATTCTACCAAACTTTTTAAAGATTTGGGAAAAGAGATTTGAACCAGTGTGTGGCATGGGATAATGCGCGGAATTGTATGCCTTCCGTCATCGTTTTTCGACTCCCGTTCGGCAAATAGGCGCATCAATTCTATAATTACAGCAGAAAGGCTGGCGGGAAACGGCAGACTCAGTTAACCTGACCGCAACCCTGCCAGAGATTCCAGAGGAATTATGCCTGAAGAGACGCTGCGAAATATTACCTCAGATTTATTTGATCGGATCGACCAATTCAATACAAATTATGAAGTCAAAGACATCGGCATTGTCAGCGATGTCGGTGAAGGAATTGCCCGTGTCAAGGGACTGCAGTCAATTGGCAGCCAGGAACTGGTAGATTTTGAAAATGGCGCGACCGGAATTGCATTCAGTCTTGAACAGGACAGCATCGGCGTGATGGTGCTGGGCAATTATCTGTCGATCAAAGAAGGTTCGATTGTTAAGAAAGCGGGACGAATTGCGTCGATTCCAGTCGGAAAAGGATTGCTTGGACGGGTGATCAACCCGTTGGGCGAGCCGATTGACGGCAAAGGACCGATTAATTTTGATTCATTCCGTCCGATCGAAAAAGTTGCTGCTGCGATTAACAATCGTTCTGATGTGGATACGCCGTTACAAACAGGGATAAAAGCGATTGACGCCATGATTCCGATCGGGCGCGGGCAGCGGGAATTGATCATCGGTGACCGCCAGACCGGAAAGACTGCCATTGCGATTGACACAATCATTAACCAGCGCGACAAAGGTGTTTATTGCATATACGTCGCGATTGGGCAGAAAAAATCATCCATCGCGCAGATTATTGCCAAGCTGCAAGAAATGAATGCGATGGAGCATACCATTGTGGTAGTCGCTGGAGCGGATGACCAGGCGTCCATGCAATACATCGCTCCCTATGCTGGTTGCGCCATCAGTGAAGATTTCATGGAAAAAGGCGAAGATGCGCTGGTGATTTATGATGATCTGACCAAACACGCCTGGTCATACCGCCAGATTTCCTTGCTGCTTCGGCGACCGCCGGGACGGGAAGCTTACCCGGGCGATCTGTTTTATCTGCATTCAAGATTATTAGAGCGCTCTGCCAGGCTTGACCGGCGATATGTCATCGTTCCTGACACATTCACGGGCGATCGCGCTGCGGAGAAAGACGGGGTTGACGGCGTCGTCTACAGTGGTCCGATGGCGCAAAGCGATGCTGAAAAAGCGCTGTCGCAGCTGCAGGAGAAGGACAAAAAGAAGATCATTCAGGTAGCTGGTTCAGGTGGAAGCTCAACAGCTCTGCCGATCATTGAGACGCTGCTGGGCGATGTTTCAGCTTACGTTCCGACAAATGTCATTTCGATTACGGACGGTCAAATTTACCTTGAGTCTGATCTGTTTAATGCGGGCATTCGACCGGCAATTAATGTTGGAATTTCGGTTTCCCGTGTTGGCGGATCGGCACAGTCCAAGGCAATCAAGAAGGTGGCGGCCGGCCTCAGGCTTGATATGGCAGCTTATCATGAGACTGCGTCCTTTGCGCAATTTGGTTCGGATCTGGATAAAACGACGAAAAAACAATTGGAGCGGGGCGAGATTCTTCAAGAAATTCTTAAACAGCCGCAATACACTCCCTACTCGCTCAGTGATGAATTTTTGATTTTGTACGCCGGCACGCATGGGTATCTTGACGATATCCCGATTGCACGCGTTCATGAGTGGGAAGAGCAATTCTTGAGTTTCATGGAAACGACATCTCCATCACTTCGCAAAAAAATAGAAGTTCAAAAGGATTTCACCCCCGAGCTTGAAACCCAGCTTGAAAAAGCGCTCGAAAGATTTTCTCTGGTCTGGAAGTAAACGATGGCTTCAATTCGAGAGATGCAGGGAAGAATCCACACTGTGGAGAGTATTGAACAGATGACGCGCGCCTTACAGGCAGTCAGCGCAAGTCAGGTGCGGACAGTTAAAGAGCTGTCTGAAAATACACTTCCTTATACAACGCTGGCGTGGCAGGTTCTGACCGATTTGAAGCATGAGGCTGAGTTTTTCGCCCAGCATCGGGTTTTCATGCCGCCGGACGAGACAGCTCCGGTGTTTGCAGTTTTTGTCAGCGCAGACCGTGGACTTGCGGGCAGTTTCCCGATGAACATCTTGAAAGAAGCCCTGCAGCTTGAAAGAAAAGTAAATCGCCCGATTCAATATATATCGGTTGGGAAAAAAGGGCGGGACATGCTTCAGCGGCGCAACCGGAAGATTATCGCGGATTTCAGCGATATTTCCAGCGTGACGAGCTTCCATGATATTAAAGCTTTATCGACCATTGTGACGGATGACTTTGATCAGGGTCATGCCGGGCAGGTATATTTGATTTTCACAGAATACGAAAGTATTTCCCATTTTAAGCCGACCAGCCGCAGACTGCTCCCATTTGCGGACGATAGCCTGCCGATCGATGTAAACACAGTTCGCAAGGGCAGCTGCCTTTATGAGGGCGATCCCAATCTGATTATCAATTCTTTGCTTAGGCGTTACGTTCGAATGGAATTATTCCACGCGATCACTTCATCCAAAGCGAGTGAATATACGTCACGCATGCTCGCGATGAATGATGCAACCGAAAAATCCGAGGAGCTGCTCCAATCCCTGCATCTTGAATTCAATCGTGTCCGTCAGTCCGGAATTACGAATGATATTCTCGATATCATGGGCGGTGCAAATATTAAAAATTAGTAAAGCAAATTGCTTTTGCTGGAGAAACAGGAAACATGAATAAACCGACAGGAAAAGTTTTACAGGTCAATGGCAGTGTTGTCGATGTCCAATTTTCGCCTGATGATATGCCCGAAATTTACGAAGCGCTTGAAATTGAAACTGCTGGCAGAGACCTTCTGGTTCTTGAAGTGGAACTCTTGCTGGCGGGTTTCGTAGCGCGCTGTGTCGCGATGGGATCTACCGACGGCCTGTCACGGGGCGTAGCGGTCGGCAGAACGCATTATCCAATTATGGTGCCGGTCGGCACGCCTGCGCTCGGCAGGGTGATGAATGTGCTGGGGCAGCCGATCGATGGGAAGGGAGAAATCGATTCAGAATTCTATTATCCGCTTCATCACGCCGCGCCTGACTTTAGTCACCAATCGACAAAAATCGATATGCTCGAGACTGGCATAAAAGTCATTGATTTGATCGCGCCGTTTACCCGCGGCGGAAAGACTGGCATTTTCGGCGGAGCAGGTGTTGGAAAAACGGTTGTTATCATGGAGCTGATCCGCAATATTGCTGCCGTGCATAAGGGTCTGTCAGTTTTTGCGGGTGTTGGGGAACGGACCCGAGAAGGGACTGAATTATGGCGCGAGATGACCGAATCAGGCGTCATGAAAGATACTGTTATGGTTTTTGGTCAGATGAATGAGCCGCCAGGAGTCCGTTTGCGGGCTGCGCTTGCTGGGCTGGCGAATGCGGAATATTTCCGAAATCAGGGGCGGGACGTACTATTGTTTATTGATAACATCTTCCGCTTTTCTCTGGCAGGCGCCGAAGTCTCTGCGCTGCTTGGCAATATGCCATCGGCTGTTGGTTATCAGCCGACGCTGGCAAACGAAATGGGAGAGTTGCAGGAGCGGATTACTTCCACGACCATGGGTTCCATCACGTCCATGCAAGCAGTGTATGTGCCCGCAGATGACTATTCTGACCCGGCGCCGGTCACGACATTTGCGCATCTTGACGCAACAATTGCGCTCGAGCGCAGCATCGCTGAAAAAGCGATTTATCCGGCAGTCGACCCGCTGGCATCAACTTCCCGAATCCTTGATCCGAATGTCGTCGGGGAAAAACATTATTCGACGACCCGTGAGGTGCAGCGCATTCTGCAGCGTTACAAAGACCTACAAGATATTATTGCGATTTTGGGGATGGATGAGATTTCCGAAGCGGATAAAGTGATTGTGAACCGCGCGCGAAAGGCTGAACATTTCTTCTCGCAGCCGATGTTTGTTGCGGAACGCTATACCGGATACAAAGGTACATACGTCAAACTCGAAGATACGATCGACGGGTTTACTCGCATCCTTTCTGGAGAGTTCGATGAATTGCCGGAGCAAGCCTTTCATATGGTCGGGACGGTCGAAGACGCTCTTGAAAAAGCTCGAAAGATGAGTGAATAAGCATGCACTGCAGAATTGTTTCCCGCTATCACACGGTTTACGATGGACCGGCCGACATGGTGCTGATTCCAAGCATCACTGGACAGCTGGGCGTGATGCGGAATCATATTCGTCTCTATACAAAGCTGGCGAACGGCATTATCACAGTCAAACTTGACCAGGAAAACCTGGAATTTACTTCTACTGGCGGGATTGTTGAAGTAAAGCCGGATGAAGTCAGAATTCTGGTCGATTCATCTGAGAATGTGGATGAAATTGACCTGGATCGGGCTATCCTGGCGCGGCAGCGGGCGGATGAAATCATCCACAGCACGGCTTCGCACAGTTCGCCGGAATTTATGCGAGCGCTGATGCTGATGAAGAAATCAAATTTGCGTATATCCGCTGGCAGAAATCGTAATTTATCTCAAGGAATTCGCAAGAAAAGACCCACTCGTTGATATTTTCAAATCTTGAATTCGGGGCATTCCCCCATTCTGGCGAAAAATTGGTAAAATCGAGTATGATTTTACAGAGATGATTATCAGTAAAAAACCACAAATGGGACAATGAACGCATATGGCTCTTTTTTCAAGAGAAATTGGTATTGACTTAGGAACGCTCAATTTAGTGATTGCAGAAGGGCGCCAGCTGCTGCTGCAGGAGCCGACGATTGCAGCCATCATTGTTGAGGAAATGAAAATGGTGGAGTGGGGGCAGGCTGCGAAGGACATGGTCGGCCGCGTTCCCGAAAGCATCGAAGTCGTGCGTCCGCTGAGGAATGGCGTCATCGCTGAATATGAAATCACCGAAAACTTGCTGCGCTTTTCAATTCAGAAAGTGTGCGGGTCAATGCTGGTTTTTCGGCCGCGCATTCTGATCACGATTCCCTGCGGGATTACGAGCGTGGAACGGCGGGCAGTTCATGAAGTCGGACTCGGCACCAACAGCCGTGAAGTGCTGCTGATGGAACAGCCGCTGGCTGCCGCAATCGGCGTTGATCTCCCAATCTCGACTCCGTCCGGAAACATGATTATCTGTCTGGGCGGCGGGCTGACTCAGGTCGCTGTACTGGGAATGAATGGCGTGGTGACGTCCGACACAACACAAACTGCCGGACTGAAACTTGATGAAGCAATCCAAAGCTATATCCGGAAGAAATACGGCATTATTATTGGTCAGCCAACAGCTGAACAAATCAAAATTCGGATTGGTTCTGCCGTTCAGGTCGAACAGCCGCAATCGATGGAAATTCAAGGACAGGATCAAGTTTCCGGTCTTCCTAAACCTGTGCTGATCACAACGGATGATATTGTCGATGCATTGCAGGACTCGTTAGCCGAAATCTCAGGAACGGCGCGGAAAGTGCTGGAAAAAACACCTCCAGAGCTTATCTCTGATATTATCGACCGCGGGGTTGCTTTGTGCGGCGGAACGTCGCTGCTGCGCGGTATTGACAAATATCTGACAAAATCGCTGGGCATTCCGGCTTACATGGTTGATGAACCCACTATCTGCACTGGATTAGGAGCAGCCAAAGCGATTTCGATGCGCGAAGTCTATAAACGCTCAATTTTACAGGGATAAAATCTCAACACATGAATAAAAAACGCTTCCGATGATTCGGAAGCGTTTTCAATATGCCTTGAGGCAGTCGAACTC
>DHPK01000032.1:0-355 GCA_002407845.1 Leptolinea sp. UBA5366
GTTCGAATCCGGTCTCCCGCTCAATTCTGCAAACTGATCAGCTTGCAGAATTTTTCTTTTAATCTGCCAAATTCACAAGAAAATCGCTCAAACGATGCAAACTTTTGGAATAAAAAAGCCAGGATTCGTGTTTCTGAAATCCTGGCAGAATTTTCAATCCTTCCGATGTAAGATCAAGAATCCTTTTATCTTACGCCGGTCAATTCTAATTCGATAGCTTAATTAACAATTGCCCTCAATCAAATTGCATTGTCGATCTCTTTACAATCACCCTTCGAAGACTTTGTAATCGTTGTAATGGGCGTCAAAGATCGCGCTGAGGTAATTTTTCGCATCCTCTTCATTTTCAAAATCT
>DHPK01000032.1:506-1954 GCA_002407845.1 Leptolinea sp. UBA5366
GCATCCTCTTCATTTTCAAAATCTGCCAGTTTAATGAAAAAATCTTTTCCCATCCAGCAATCAATTGAAAATCGGGTCGGATCTGAAAGCTTTCTGCCGCGGATCCGGTTGATTACTAAATAGTTCCCCGGTCCAAACTTCACCAAACGTTCCCCATCTTGTGATCTGATTAACATTGAGTATTCCTTTCTGTAACGATGTTCCTACTTTAATTTTTATCAATTATTTATAAGTTTTTCATTAATCAGAACAATATCCGCAGATACATAATCCTGATTTTCCTTCATCTTTCTTATATTAAAGCATCTGAACTCGTTTTGCTTGGGTTTGCTTGCAGAAAGATGATTTCATGCATCAAATCTTGTTTCACGACTGATTTGATTCTGACTTTTACGGCGTGCTCATGATAGAATAGAAGCCATCGCCATGGGATACATAGAAGTATTTTCGCTGACATTCTCTTTATTTTTCGCAATAATGGTCGGTTTTTTTGCACGGAGAAAAAACCTACTCACAGAGCGATCAACACTCGAATTCTCAATTTTCGTCATTCGTGTGCTGTTTCCCCTTTTTCTCTTTCGGTCAGCAATCACCTACATGTCAAAAGAATACCTGCTCTCCGCGCCGATTTATCCGCTGCTGCACATGGCAATTTGTTTGATCATGCTGGCAGTATCAGGCTGGATCACAAAAGCGGCGAAAATTTCACCGGAAAGAGAACCCATTTTACGGTTTTCTTCGCTGGTCGGCAACACAGGGTTTCTCGGACTGACGTTTGCAACCGTCTTTTTTGAGTCTGAAGAGGTTATTGCCGGGATTCTTTACGACTTTGGCGGTTCCCTAATGCTCTTTTTCGTGCTGATCCCGGTTTTGCTGGATCGCAATAACCGGCATGACCCCAAACGGATTTTTAGGGAACCGAATATCATCGCAGTGATTTCAGGATTACTTTTAGGGCTGCTTGGCATTCGAATCCCCGAGTTTCTCGTTCCATCTTTCACCTTGATTAGCCAGGTGACACTTCCGCTCGCTCTGATCATCTGTGGATCACAGTTAGGCGGGATGCAATTCAATCGCGAGGCTCGCTACACACAGGCATTTTACGTCATCCTGATAAAGATGATCCTCATGCCTATTCTGATGGTCGTCCTGCTCCAATTCCTGCCGCTGACAGACCGCGTCAAGCAGTTTTTAATTCTGATGTCTGCCATGCCTTCTGGAATTTCAATGGTAAACTTTTCAAACACCTATCATCAAGATTCTGACTTTGCCGCATTTGCAGTTTTTAGTACGACGCTCTTTTCTATGGTCTGGCTGCCCGGATTATTATTAATTTCTGAATATATTTTCTGAAACTATTGAAATAGTTTCAATCCTGTTTTGAATTTGTAACATTCGTTTTGTGACATTGTACACCTCAGCTATCCCATCAATTGAACTATACTTAT
>DHPK01000032.1:2065-23483 GCA_002407845.1 Leptolinea sp. UBA5366
GTGTACACCTCAGCTATCCCGTCAATTGAACTATACTTATGTATAGACAGTTCTTTGAACGGGTAAAAATACTGAAATTATTTCAAGGCGGACAATGAAAATAACGCTCAAGCAAATCGCTCAAGAGGCTGGAGTTTCACAAGCCACTGTATCTCGACTAGTCAACCAGAACGCCGGTGTAAGTCTCGAGCTGGAGGAAAAAGTGCTGCTCGCTGCCAAACGGCTGGGCGTTAATTTGCCGATGAAAAAAGTCGAACCGAAAGATCGCGTTGAGAAAGGCAAAGTTATTGGCTTACTGGTCACCGATCTTGGCAACCCCTATTTCCAAACACTATTGCGCAGTGCCGTGTCAGAATCGAGGATGCTCAATCTCGGCGTTCAAGTTTTTGAGACACTTGAAGATTACCGGGCAGAGCAGGAAAACTTTTTTTCCGTTGAAAAATTTAGCCTTGACGGGCTGATCATATTTGCCTCTCGCTTGCCAGAAAGCCAGCTTTTAGACTTTCATCAGCGAAACCGACTGCCAATGGTGGTCGTTAATCGATATATCGCTGATCCCAGCATCTGCTGTATCGTCGTCGACTTTGAACGCGCAATGTTTCATGCCACGATGCACCTTATCAATCTGGGGCATCGGCGTATCGCGTATCTTTGCGGTCCTGCTAACAGTGCCCCATCGCTAAGCCGAAAAATCGGAATCGTAAATGCCTTAGAAAAATCCGGTTTAAAGCTCGATAATGACCTTTACTTGGGTTGTATCCCCACCATCGAAGGCGGCTTTCAGGCAATGATTTCTCTGCTCGCACTCCCGGAGGAAAAACGACCGTCCGCGATTATCGCCTACAATGACCAGATTGCCATTGGAGCGCTTAAAGCCGCCAGGCTAAAAGGATTCAATGTCCCGCAGGACATTTCAATTATCGGAGTAGATAACATCGATTTCACAGAACATTCCTCGCCGCCGCTCACTACGATCTCTGTTCCTAAAGCACAGATTGGCAGCATGGCAATGCGGCTGATGTACCAGATTTTATCGGGGAACTACACACCAGTCGAAGGGTATATTGAACTGGATGCCCCGTTGATTCTGAGAGATTCAACCGGTCCGGCAAAAGCGGATGTCAAATCCGTTCCAATTGAACTTTCTGAAAGGCATATCTTATGAGTAATGTAAATTATGTATTCGAAACTGAAGGATCCATCATCCGATATCGTTATCCAACACATATAAATGATCTGGTGATTCCGCGTGAATCATCAACCTGCGCCGAAGTCTTCATGGTTCTGCTGAATAAAAACGAAGCTCCGCCGCTCCATAAACACGACGACACAGAGCAGGTATTTTATATGATTCACGGTGAAGGGCTGTTGGAAATCTGTCCCGCGAAGGACGTTGAAGGCGAAAAATTCCAAATCCATGCCGGTCAGGTCGTCCGCATCCCGCCAAAAACCTGGCATCGGGTGACCGCGTTAAATGATGACGGGGTGAAATATCTTTGTGTTGACTGTTTCCCGGATGGCTTTGATCCAAATGAACCGACCTGGGATGACCATGTCCGGATCATGTCTGATAACTATGGTTGGAATTTCAACGAAATCAAGCAAGATAATCGCAAATAATCCTGGCAGAATTATTTGTGGTTTTTTATAATCGCGTGTTTTCAAACACCGAAAAAAATAAATAGGAGGAATAATGTCAAGAAAAATAACAATGCTCAGCATTTTCTCTGTGATCGCCATGCTGCTGTTGGTCACCGGCACGGCGTTCGCAGCTGATTATCAGCATTTGTTTCCGTACAGATTTTCTACCGACAAGCCTCTTAACGATATTTAATGCATTTTTTGCAGCAATGCAAGTAATTAACCAATTTTAAAAATGACTCACGTAAATTATTTTTAGAAAAACCTGTGAGGAAAAATGAAACGAGAAGACATTAAATCAATTTCTGTTAAGAATGATGGGGTTTCTAAACAATTAAATTTATTAGAAGGAGAAATCGATGGAGCGACGGTATTGTTTTATCAAACTACCGGTATTCAATCATTCGACTACGCACCATCATCAATTTTTTCAAGGGTCTTTTTTCTCCTAGATGGAGATGCAACTTTTTCAGATAACTTGGGTAATTATTCTTACTCAGGGAAAGCCGTTTATATCCCCAATCCAAGAGCTGGTTTCTCGATCCAAACAAATACTCCTTCAAAATTTCTTGAGATCAAATGGGATCTAAACACGGATGATTGGAAAGAAATTGATAATAATCAAAAAATATTCCCATTCACAGCAAAGTATGAAGATTCAATTCAATACAAAGAGGATAATAAAGGCGCAAATACGATTCAAAGAGCCGTGGTTCCTCAACGAGTTTTACCTCGTTTTGCATTGGGCACAGTTGAAACAATCGGCGAGGATATTCTGGAAAAAAGTGAACATCCGCTTCTTGATCAGTTTTATTTCTCATTAGAAAAAAATGATATTACAGTCCTAATTGATGATATTGAATTTCATTTACAAGAGGACACATTATTGCATATCCCATTGGGGAGTAACCATGGTGCTCGTGTTGATGCTGGGAAGAGAGCCAACTATATTTGGATAGATTTTATTTTGAATGAAGAGGGTGTTGCTTTTTTGGATGAAATACATAAAGTTAAGGATAAAGGAGATTGATTGATTCAAAGGTAATAGTTTGAGAAAAACGTGAAGTAAATTCACGTAAATTAAAGTCAAATTTTTTTTATTGTTTATAAAATGGAGACATGAAAATGAAAAAAAGAGATTTATTTATTTTTATTTTGACATTGATCTTATCGATCGGAATTGTCAGTATTGCCTCTGCAGCAGAATATTCTGAAGCCCCAATGTTGGCAGAGAAAGTAGCCGCAGGTGAACTTCCTCCTGTTGAAGAACGCCTCCCAGAGGAACCGATGATAGTGGTCCCTCTTAATGAAGTCGGTGTTTATGGTGGAACACTTCGGCGCGGTATTACTGGTCCAAATGACCATAATAATTATGTACGCTGGATGTACGACGCGTTAGTCCGTTATTCGCAAAGTGGAAATGAGATTGAAATGAAACTAATTCGCAATCTTTCATCCAATGAAGACTTTACGGAATGGACTATTGAAATGTTAAAGGGAGCTAAATGGTCAGATGGCTCTCCTTTCACATCCGCAGACATTCTGTTTTGGTGGGAAGATTTCATGTTAAATGAAGAATTAAACGTCGCATTTCCCACTTGGCTAAAAAACGATGATGGTTCATTAGTAGAAATAACCGCTCCTGATGAATATACAGTTGTTTTTAAATACAAGAACCCCATTACGACTGTTCCAAATGAGATTGCAAATTTTGATAATAAAGATGCGCAAACCTCAATGTTTTTACCATCAGCATATCTAAAACAGTTTCATGCCAAATACACAGATGAAGCTAAATTAAATGAAATGGCAAAAGCAGCATCATTCGAAAGTTGGAAACAGCTTTTCCAGAATAAAGAGTTGCCGTTCAGAAATCCTGATCGTCCAGTAATGGCTCCTTGGATGTCCGTTAATACAATAAATGATCCGATTTATCATCTTGTCCGTAATCCATATTATGTCGCGGTTGATACAGCAGGACAACAACTGCCTTACATAGATGAATTAAATTTAGTGACGTATCAAGATCAAAAAGCCTTGAACATGGCTGCGATTCAAGGACAATTAGATAGTCAGGATCGCCATATTGTAATGAGCAACTACCCAACATTAGTAAAGCAATCAGAGGCATTAGGAACTTATGATGTCCGCTTATGGACAACATTTGCTGGTTGTGATGCTGTCGTAGCAATCAATACATACTGTCAGGATCTAAATTTAAGAGAAGTCCTTTCTGACCAACAGTTCAGATATGCTTTATCAATTGCAATCGATCGTGATGAAATTATTGAAAGTGCTTTCCTTGGTATTGGTGAAGCACGCCAGGCTGTTCCAAGAAGCACCCATCCTTACTATCCAGGTGATGAATATGCTTTTTATGGGACTCAATTCGACCAGCAAGAAGCAAATAAAATTCTAGATGATTTAGGCTATGTTAATAAGGACTCCGAAGGATTCCGGTTAATGAAAAATGGCGAAAGAATTTCCATTGAAATTTCTTGGACTCCTCAATTTGCTAATTGGGGCGATATCGCTGCAATGGTAGTAGAGGACTGGTTGGGAATTGGCATCCAAGGTATCGCGGTCGAACGTGAAAGAACGAACATGTATACAATGGCAGATGCTAATGAATTAGTTGCCTACATTTGGAATGAAGACACTGCTGGTTTCCCATTCACTGGTCAGCCAAAATTTGATCCACGTAATGCCTGGAATACAGGTGATTCTTTCGCAATTCCTGTAAGAGACTGGGTCGCCACAAATGGTGAGAAAGGCGAGCCACCGACTGCTGATTTCGCACGAATTATGGAAATAGTAGATCAGGCAAAAGTCTCTGGTGAAGAGGAAAAAGTTAAGCTATCTCATGAGCTTTTCCAAATTTGGGCAAAAGGATTATATGAGATTGGTATTGCTGGACTAACTCCAATGATTCAAGGCGTTGCCGTAGAAAACATTAATTTACGCAATGTTCCAGGAGACGATGAACTTGGAAATGATTGGCCTCTTCGGACTCCAGGAAATGCTAGAACAGAGCAATTTTTCTTTGCTCAATAGTCATCAATTAAATTAATATTAAGAGGCTGGCAGGTTAACTGCCAGCTTCTTATCACTTTTGAAATTTTTATTATTTTTTTACCAGCTTTCTTAAAGGGGGAGTTATGGCGACATATATCATCAAACGCTTGCTATTAATACCATTACTTCTATTTATTTTTTCTATTATCGTCTTTATATTAATTCAAGCGCCGCCAGGGGACTATATGAGTTCCTATGCCGCAATGTTAGCTGGTACCGGTTCCTCTTTAGATGGCAAAACAATCGATGCATTAAGGTCTTCTTATGGATTAGATCAACCATTAGCAATTCAGTATTTTAAATGGATTAGCAGACTAGCCCAAGGGGATTTTGGATTGTCTTTAATGTATATGCTCCCGAATAAAATCCTTATCGATCAAAGACTTGGGTTGACTATCAGTTTGGCATTGTTTTCTCTAACCCTATCTTGGGTTATTGCCATTCCTGCTGGAATTTATTCAGCGACCCATAAAAATTCACTAGGTGATTATCTTGTCACTGTGTTTAACTATAACGGAGTTGCAATTCCAAATTTTTTCATGGCTCTATTATTAATGTGGCTAGCATATGATAAATTTGGTTTACGATTGGTAGGTCTTTTTTCTCCAGAATACGAAATGGCTCCTTGGAGTTTTGGAAAACTTTTAGACCTTTTGAAACATCTCATTATCCCTAGTTTTGTTCTCGGTTTAGAGGGGTCAGCGAGATTAACCAGAGTATTGCGAGCTAACTTGCTTGATGAACTAGAAAAGCCTTACATGATAACTGGAAGAGCCAAAGGGTTATCTGAGTGGAAATTGGTGATGAAATATCCTGTTAGGTTAGCCATAAACCCACTGATTAGTACAATAGGAAACTCTATCCCACAATTATTTTCTGGCAGCCTTGTTGTTGCTACAGTAATGAACTTACAAAACATTGGTCCCTTACTATTGCAATCATTAAGTATGCAAGACATGTATTTATCTGGAAGTATTCTGATGATTTATTGCTTTCTTGCAATTATTGGTACGATGATATCGGATTTCCTTTTAGTTTGGATTGATCCACGTATCAGGATGGAGTAAGCAATGATGACTATAAATTCTGATAATAAAGATATAAACAATAAGATTAGTTCAGAAGAATCTGCAGCTATTTCAACAGAATATTTATCAAACATTACAGAGGATAAGATTTCTGTTGCCTCAAATATGCAATTAGTTTGGTGGCGATACAAAAAAAATGTCCTTGCTGTAATAAGTTTATTTTTATTACTTTTCGTCCTTACAGTAGTTTTATTCCCAGATTTCTATGCGTATGATGATTCAGAAAAAACGAATGCTCGTCAAGCTTTTACACCCATCCAGCCATTGCATATATTAAAAGATGGAAAAATAGATTTATGGATGGAAGGAATGGTTGGTGAGAGAAATAAAAAAACTCTTGAGATGGAATGGGTTGCAGACGAGAATAAAGTCATTGACGTCAAACTTTTTGGAACGGGTTTCACTTGGAAATTCCTTTTTTGGAAAACGGATAGGCATTTAATTACCCCTGTTAATCAAAGTGACCGAATTTTCATTTTAGGATCCGATCGAATGGGCAGAGATCAATTTTCCCGCCTTATGTATGCTACGAGAACTTCTTTATCAGTCGGCCTAATATCTGTATTTTTAAGCGTATTTTTAGGCGTGATCCTCGGAGGAATTAGTGGTTACTATGGAGGAGTGGTTGATATGATCATCCAGCGATTGATTGAAATATTAAACTCTATTCCCGCGGTACCAATTTGGATGGCAATGACAGCTGCTTTGCCGAGGGATTGGACTCCAGAACAGCGATTTCTTTCAATCTCGATTATTCTTTCTCTTATTGGTTGGACTACATTGGGACGAGAGGTTCGAGGTAAATTCTTGTCAATCAGGGAAGAAGATTTTGTCTTATCAGCAGAATTGATTGGGTGCAGCCAAAGAAGAATAATTCTAAAACATATGATGCCGACCTTCTTAAGTCATATCATTGCGATTGGCACTTTATCAATTCCTATGATGATCATTAACGAAACTTCTTTAAGTTTCTTGGGATTAGGATTACGCCCACCTGCAATTAGTTTTGGTGTAATGCTCCAAGAAGCCCAAGATGTTAATACAATTGCTTTATACCCTTGGCTTATGCTCCCAGGCCTCGTGCTAGTAATTGTTGTGTTAATGTTCAATTTAGTTGGTGATGGTCTGCGCGACGCTGCCGATCCGTACAGTAAATAAGGAGAAAACAATGGAAAACAACAAACCTTTATTGTCTGTGCGGGATTTGCAGGTTTATTTCAAACTCGATGAAGGCACGGTCAAATCGGTCGACGGGGTTTCCTTTGATGCATATGAGGGAAAAGTCGTCGGAATCGTCGGCGAATCCGGCTGCGGCAAGTCTGTCACGATGAAATCAGTCCTGCGGATCGTTGAGAAACCGGGTGAAATTGTCGGCGGCACGATCCTGCTGCAAAAGAGAGACAATCCTAACGAATATGAAAATCTGACTGAAATGAAAGAAAACAGTGATGCGATCCGCCATATCCGAGGCGGCGAAATTGCTTTGATCCCTCAGGAACCGATGGCAGCGTTCAGTCCCGTTCACACTATTGGAGACCAGATCATGGAAGCCATCATGCTTCACAGTGACGTCAGCAAAGAGCAGGCTCGCGAACTGTCAATCGAAGCGTTGCGATCAGTCGGAATGTCGATGCCTGAGAAACGGATCGACTCCTACACCTGGCAGCTTTCTGGCGGTTTACGTCAGCGCGCGATCATTGCGATGGCAATTGTCAGCAATCCGCGTTTATTAATCGCGGATGAACCGACAACGGCGATTGATGTCACGACTCAGGCTCAAATTCTCAAACTCCTTAAAAGTCTTCAGCACGAACGAAATATGGGAATTCTTTTCATCACGCATGACCTGGGCGTGATTGCGCAAATGGCACAATATGTAGTAGTAATGTATCTTGGGCGGGTGATGGAAAGCGGACCGGTCGATGCGATTTTCCACAATCCGAAACATCCCTATACCCAGGCTTTGCTCCAATCCATTCCATCAGCCCAGAAAACAACCAAGGTTAAACTTCCTACTATTTCCGGCTCGATTCCGCATCCATTCAATAAGCCATCCGGGTGCGCATTCCATCCGCGCTGTACGAAACGGATTCCAGGAAAATGTGAGGTCAATATTCCACCAGAATGTCAGGTAGGAGAAAATCAGACAGCAAGTTGTTTTCTCTATGACTGTGCCGAGGAGGCAACCCATGACAACGCTTAACGATTCAAAACAAATGTCAAAACCGGAAAGAATCCTCGAAGTTAGCCAGCTCCAGAAATTTTTTCCGATTACGAAAGGATTTTTCAAGAAGCATGTCGGCGACGTCCGCGCTGTTGATAATGTAAATTTGTATATTAATAAAGGCGAGACGCTTGGGCTTGTGGGCGAGAGCGGTTGTGGAAAAACGACTGCCTCCCGCTGCATTTTACGCGCTTATGAGCCGACGGCCGGGGAGATCTTATACCGCACGAAAAAAGGTGACGTGGTCGACCTGGCACACATGACAAGCTCCGAACTGCGTCCGCTCCGGTCTGAAATGCAGATGATTTTTCAAGATCCGTTCGGATCGCTTAATCCGCGCATGAACATCTTCGAAATCATCAGCGAACCGATGCTCGTGAACGGGATTAAGAATCGCACAGAGCGAGAAGACCGGGTTGCAGAACTGCTTGTCAAGGTTGGGCTGCGGTCAGAATACATGGTTCGTTACCCCCATTCTTTCAGCGGCGGACAACGCCAGCGGATCGGGATCGCACGGGCGCTCTCCTTGCAGCCAAATCTGGTTGTTGCGGATGAGCCGGTTTCAGCGCTCGATGTTTCCGTTCAGGCTCAAGTTTTGAACCTGCTAATGGAACTGATGGAGGAAATGAGCCTGACTTATCTGTTCGTTGCGCACGATCTTTCGGTCGTTCGTCATGTCTGTGACCGGGTGACCGTTATGTATGTCGGAAAGATCGTTGAAACCGCACCGACTGAACAGCTTTTCGTAACGCCGAAGCATCCTTACACCGAAGCGCTGATGGCAGCCATCCCGATTGCTGATCCACGCGTTCAGCAAGACCGCGAAGGGTTGCCCGGAGAAGTTCCAAATCCCGCCAACCCGCCCTCAGGATGTTATTTCCACCCGCGCTGTAACTATTGCGTGGATATCTGCAAAAGTCAGACACCGGAATTGCGCGAAATCGTGCCGGAACATTGGGTCTCCTGCCATCGGGCAGAAGAATTGGCTTTAACAGGAATTGTGAAATGATGCGCCAGAAAATTAAAGTATTTACAAACGGGAAAGTCATCCTGCCTGATCGGATAGCTGAAAACCTTGATATTGTGGTCGACGGAAGCAAAATAAAAGCACTGTCAGAGACGCGCCATTACTCCCCGTCAGATTTTGAAACGATTGATCTTCAAGGGCAATACCTCGCGCCTGGCTTTATCGATCTGCACATTCACGGCTGTCTGCACCATACCTTTAATGAGCCAGACGCTGAGGCATTTAATGTCATCCTGTCAAAAACGCTTGAACAGGGTGTGACCAAACTCGTACCGACGCTCGTCGCCGCACCTATCGACGAATTGGAACGATCACTTGCATTTTTGTCAGAATGGCGCCGCAATCAAACGCCGGGGAAAACTCAAATCACGGGAGCTTATCTTGAGAGTCCTTACATCGCTCCCAGTGCAAGCGGCGCATTGCCTGCTTCAGCGATCCGAGATTTCAATGATGATTCTTTCGCGCGCCTGATCAACCTCCATAACGCTTTCTCAATCTTTATGCTGGCGCCGGAAATCCCCGGTGCTGTCGAGGCGATTCAGAAACTGAAAGCGAACGGGATCATTGTTTCGCTTGGGCACACTGCAGCGATTGAGGAAGAAATCCTGCCAGCGATCGACGCCGGCGCATCGCACGTTACGCATCTTTGGAGCGCGATGTCAATGGTCGTCCGCCGCGGTGCCTGGCGCAAACCCGGTCTCTTGGAAGTCGCATTGACCCATCCAGAGCTTACAGCTGAAATCATCGCAGACAATCGCCATCTGCCGCCAACGCTCATGAAAATGGCGGTGCAGATGAAGGGAGACACCCTTTGTGCAGTTTCTGATGCGCTCAATGGCGCCGGACTTGAAGAGGGAGCTTATTTTTACGTCGGCGGCAATCGTTATCAGGTTGTTGATGGTGTCGGCATGGTCGAAGATCGCAGCGTTTTCGCCGGCAGTACGACGTTGCTCGGCCAAGAATTACCAATTCTTACGAATGTTGTCGGCTTATCTCTGCCGCATGCAATTCGGATGATCAGCACCGTGCCGGCAAGGATTCTCGGACTTTCAGATCAGACTGGCTCAATTCAAACTGGACTTGACGCGGATCTCGTTGTGCTTAAACAGGATTTATCGGTTTCTGAAGTCTATCAACTTGGAAATCGTGTGTATCAAAATAAATAATAGATAAAAGGACGGTAATTAGAAATGAAACCTATTTTTACAGATCAATGGCAGAAACTGCCCGTTTATGTCTATCAATCGAACGATGAAATGGGTGCCGCCGCTGCTGCTGAAGCAAAAGAAATCATCAACCAGGCGATTAAAGAGAAAGGATTTGCAAACATCATTCTTGCAACCGGAAACTCCCAGCTTTCTTTTTTGAAAGCCCTGCGCGAACTGGACGGAATCGACTGGAGCAAAGTGACCGCATTCCACATGGATGAATACATTGGTTTGCCCGAGGGTCACACCGCCAGTTTCCCATATTATCTTCAGAAGAATTTCTTTGACTATGTCAATGTCAAAAAGTTCTATCCGGTTCCGGGCGACCCTGAAAATGTCCGTGAAAACATGTTCGCTTACGAAAAACTCCTGATGGAGAACCCGGCTGATCTTTGTGCTCTTGGCATTGGCGAAAATGGACACATCGCATTTAATGATCCCCCATTTGCTGACTTTGATGACCCGGTTTATATGAAAAAAGTCCGTATGGATGACGTCTCACGCCGCCAGCAGGTTGGCGAAGGGCATTTCAAATCGTTTGACGAAGTGCCAAAATATGCATTGACACTTACCATACCGGCATTGCGATCAGCAAAACGGATGCTATGCATCGTACCGGAAAGCCGGAAAGCGGAAGCGGTTTACCGCACAAAGCATGAAGAGATTAATGATGGTTGTCCTGCGACAATTCTTAAGGACACGCCATGGTGCACATTATTCCTTGATCGCGATGCAGCATCGAAGGTGCTGCCGTAAACTGAAAGACAAGACGGTGCGTTCGCTATGATCGAAAAGAAACTTTTCATCCTCGGGGACAGCATTTCGATTGATTACACCCCATTTATTCGCAAGTATTTAGGGAACAAATGGGGTGTGCTCCGGAAAGGCGATCTGCCTGCGCCGGAAATTCCGGGAGAACTTGATTCCGCCAATGGAACTGATTCTTCCGTCGTGCTGCGCTACATGGAAGCGGTTCTTCCCCAAATACCCGCAGCGTTAATTTTGCTCAACTGCGGACTTCATGATGTTAAGCGCCTGCCTGATGAAACGAATAATTGTCTGAATTCTTTAGATCAGTATCAGAAAAACCTCAGCCAAATTCTCAGGTTAGTTCAGGACAGCAAGAAACAAGTTCTTTGGGTCGCAACCACCCCTGTAAACAACGACCGTCACCGGCGTTATGAAAATTCATTTTTCAGGTTTAATGAAGACGTGATCGCTTATAACGAAATTGCACGATCGCTGATGCTCGCGAATGGGATTCCTTACATCGATTTGTACGCCTTCACGATGCAGATAGAACAACCGCTTTATCGCGATCACGTCCACTTTTATGAACAAATCAGTGAATGGCAGGCAGTTTATTTATGCGGTGCCATTGATTCAATATTTCAAATTCAAAATCATGAGGGACACTTTTATGAATTCACGCGAACGATTGATTAAAACGATGAATTTCCAAAAGCCAGACCGCGTTCCGTTTGACATGGGCAGCACGCAGGTCACCGGAATAAACGAAATCGCCTATCGTAATTTACGAAAAGCATATGGACTGCCGGATCATGAAATTGTTTACACCGATAAAGTACAGGGCTTGGCGTCGCCAGAGGACGATTTCATCGAGCTGCTGGGCATTGACGTTCGCGGTCTATTTCCGCTTAACGCTCACAATTGGAACGTGAATGTCACGGATGATGGCGGAAAATACTGGAATTATCTTGATGAATGGGGCATTACATATCGCAAACCCAAAGAAAACGGTCTCTATTTTTCAATCTATCAGGAGCCGCTCAAAAACGAAAAGCTGACACCGGATTCGATCAAAAACCATCCTTGGCCTGATTTTAAGGATCCGATCCGTATAGAAGGTTTGAAAGAATTGGCTGATGATTATCATGCTAAAGGCTTTGGCGTTGTAATCAAAGACCCTTTTGCCGGCGTTTTTGAAATGGCTCAGCGAATTTGCGGCATGGACTACCTGCTGATGTTAATGGCGAGCGAACCTGAACTTGCCGGTTTGCTATTTGACAAAATGGTCGAATTAAAAATTGATTTTTTCTCAACTGCATTACCCGTTTTAGGGGACAGCGTCGATGTTGTCGGTCTGATGGACGATTACGGCACTCAGGAATCGCAGCTGATTTCGCCGCGCATGTTCCGAAATCAAATCAAACCACGGCAAAAACAGGTCTTCGATTGTGTCAAAGAGCATGCTCCAAATGCCAAACGCTTTTTCCATTCATGCGGAAATGTCCGCCCGCTGATTCCTGATTTTCTTGAAATCGGCGTTGAAATTCTTAATCCGATTCATGTGAAGGCAAAAGGCATGGATCCATATGAATTGAAAAAAGATTTCGGCAATCAGATCATTTTCTGGGGCGGCGGAGTTGACACGCAGGGCATCCTGCCAATGGGGACACCGGCTGAAGTTCGCGAGGATGTCAAGCGCAATCTCGATGCGCTGATGCCCGATGGCGGGTATGTCTTCAACACAATTCACGACATTCAGGCAGATGTGCCGGTAGAAAATATCGTCGCCATGATCGAAACGCTGCATGAGTATGGGGTTTATTAAGATGCAATTGTCTGCAGACCAATTTTTGCCGCTTGAGTTCGTCTTTAATCCAAACTGGTGGAATCATGAAGCTGGAATCGGTTTTGACCGTAACTTCTATTTGGATCCAGTAACAAGAGAAGCAAATGACGTCATCATGCGCCGGGTGTTATTTGAAAAATTTGGCAGCTATGGATTTGGCGAACCCAACCCTGAACCGCGCCCGGTTATCGGTTCAGAATTCGTCGCCGGCGGTTTTGTCATCCCGGCTTTGCTGGGAGCAGAAATCCGCTTCAGTTCCGCGGAAGCGCCTCAACCGCTACCGCAAAAATGGCTGCCGGAGCAGATTGACGCCTTCAGTCTTTCTGATATTCGGAATCGCTGGCCGCTGAACGAGCTGATAGCCGGCTGGAATGATCAAAAAAAGCGCTATGGTTATCTGCAAGGGGATCTGAACACTGACGGATTATTAAACGCTGCTTACCATTTTTATGGTCCGGATCTCTTCTCTGATTTGATTGAAAATCCAGATCGTCCGGTGCGTTTCATGCGTGAAATCGGAAAACTGATCATTGATACAGCGTTGATCATTCAACAACAATCTACTTCGGTATCCATCGGCGTTAATCGCATGGCAGCTCACCTCAGCCCGTCACCGTTCATCCATTCAAATTGTTCTGTTCAAATGATTTCGCCAAGGACTTATCAAAAATATCTCCTGCCACTTGAACAGGAAATGGCATTGAGAATTCAGCCTTATGGCGTTCACCACTGCGGGGTAAAAACTGAGACTTACGCTAAATACTATGCGCAAATTCCGTTGTCTTACTGCGAGATCGGCTGGGAATCCAATCCGGCGCTTTGCCGCCAGGAACTCCCCGGAGTGTTTTTGAATCTGCGTCTCAGTCCAATTCGAATGTTGAATTGCAGCGCTGCCGAAATAAAAGCCGATGTCGAATTCCTGCTGGACTCCGCCAAAGATTTGTCACAGGTTGGAATCTGCTGTATCAATATTGACCACGGCACGCCTGAAGAAAATCTGATCACGGTTTGCGAAACAGTTGTAAAATATCGAAAGGATCACAACAATTATCATGGATAAGAATCTCGATAATTTTGTTCGAGCGGTAAGACGTCAGTCAGGGCACACTGTTCCGGCAGCATTCATTGTCGACAGCCCTTGGTTGCCTGGTTATGCGAATATTGACACATTGGACTACTATCTGAGCGAAGACACCTGGCTTAAAATTAATCTTGACCTGCGAGAACGATTCCCAACCGCAACGTGGATCCCTGGATTTTGGTGGGAATACGGCATGGCGATTGAAGCCTCCGCATATGGCAGCCGCCTCATCTTTCATCATGATCAGCCTCCTTCAGTTGAACCGCTTTCAACTGATTTGCAATTTTGGAAAGAACACATAAAAGCACCTAATCCGGAAACGGATGGATTGATGCCGCTGGTCTTGCGTCAGATGGAACGCATGGATCAACGGCTTGAACCGATGGGTTTAGGGCAGCATTTTGCTTCAGCGCGCGGGATGCTGACAGTCACATCTTGGTTCATGGGAGTTTCGACGCTGATGGAATCATTGATCACAGAAACCGAAACGATCACATTGATCCTCGAGATTGTCACCGATTCCACCATCCGCTGGCTGGATGCACAGCTGGCAAGAATGCGCGAACCGCTCGGGATCTTGCTGCTGGATGATCTGGTTGGAATGATCTCAAAACGGCAATATCTCAAAACGATCGATCCGCTTTTCCGTAAAATCTGGGACCATTACGATGGAATGATAAAAATCTATCATAATGACACCCCTTGCGAGCACCTATTCCCAGTCCTGGCAGACACAGGATTTAATGTTTTCAACTTTTCTCATATGACTGACATCGCAGCGGCTCAAAAATTGATGGGCGACCAAGTACTGCTGATGGGGAACGTCGCTCCGCGCGATTTGGGAGCTTTCGGCACACCTGAAGAGGTTTATCAGGCTGCCTGGAACTGTTTGGAAAAAGTCGATGGAAAAGGGATGATTCTCTCATTTGGCGGCGGTGTTTCACCGAACACGCCGGCTGAGAACATTGATGCGATGTGTAAAGCAGCAGATAACTGGAACAATAAAACGAAATAAAGAGAGGCAATTATGAGCAAAACATGGCATTTACCAGAGGACCGCTTTTTTGATCCCGAAAAATCACAAAAAAAAGCAGCCATGGAAATTTATGAGCGGATTAAAGACCTGCCAATTGTCAGCCCGCATGGGCATGTCAATCCGCAGCTTTTCACCGATGATTCACCCGGTTTTGGATCACCCAGCGACCTGCTGATTATTCCTGATCATTATATTTTCCGAATTTTTTACTCTCAGGGATTGCGACTCGAAAATTTCGGCATTCCCTATAAAAATAATTCCAAAAAAGAAGTTGAGCAAAGCCATAGAAAGATTTGGCAAAATTTTGCGGACAACTTCCACCTCTTGCGCGCAACCGCATCCTATTCCTGGCTGGCATATGAATTCAAATTCATTCTGGGCATTGATGAGGTGCTTGATTCAGAAAATGCCATGCAGATTTATGATCAAATCGAAGAAAAACTGGCATCCCCAGAATTCCAGCCCCGATCGCTGTACAAGAAATTCAATATTGAGGTGTTGTGCACGACGGACGGCGCATCCGATTCACTGCAGGAACATAAAGAAATCGCAAGATCAGGCTGGGACGGTCGAATTTTACCGACCTTCCGCCCGGATTCAGTTGTAGATCTGCAAAATCCCAATTTCAAAGCAGAGATCCAGAAATTATCTGAATCTGTTGATAAAAAAATTAAGAATTTTGAAGACTATCTTTCAGCGCTTGAGAAAAGACGCTATTATTTCAAGCGAGCAGGAGCGGTTTCAACCGACCAAGGTGTCCTGGCACCGGTTACGAACGAGCTTTCTTACGACGAAATGAACAAACTGTTCAAAGCCGCGCTTGACGGAAAAACTTCACCTTCAAATTCCAAAGCATTTACGGGACAGATGCTGAACGAAATGGCTCGCATGAGCTGCGATGATAAACTCGTGATGCAGCTGCACCCGGGCGTACTCCGCAGCCACAATCAATTCATTTTTGATCGATTTGGCGCTGACAAAGGCGCTGATATTCCAATTCAAACCGAGTTCACAAAGAACTTGCGTCCATTGCTGAACATGTACGGCAATAACCCACGCTTCACGCTTTGTTTGTTCACGCTGGACGAATACACCTATTCGCGCGAATTGGCACCGCTCGCCGGGCATTACCCGTCAATTCGCTTAGGTCCGCCCTGGTGGTTCAATGACAGCTGGAATGGCATGTCTCGTTTCTTCGATTCGGTCACAGAGACAGCCGGGCTTTATAATTTGAGCGGATTTGTGGATGATACCCGAGCATTTCTCAGTATTCCTGCCCGGCACGATGTCTGGCGCAGAGTTGTCGCAAACTGGCTCGCAAAAATGACTGTGACCTCGTTCATCGATATCGATAGTGCGCATGAGCTCGCTTATATGCTAACCTACACGCAGCCTAAAGCTGTTTACAATCTGTAAAGGGAGAGAATATGAACTTTTCATCGATTGATACATCAATAACTGAATATGGAGCTGGCACAATTCGCCTGGTTCGAGACGAATCGGGTAAACGATTTTTATCGGTTTCTGAAAATATCAAAGAGTTGACTGGCGATGTCGCGCCGAATGTTTACCAGCTCACACCGGAAAATGCAGTTTGGATGCGCGCTCAATTTCCCTGGCTGAATCCGCAGCCGCTTGGAATTAAAACCAGCGCTGGGGTTGGCGATCGGCTGGGTGTCGCAACGGAAGGACACTTGCGCGCTTTTAAAGAGACGAACATCGCGCCAATTCTTGCGCAGCAATCCGTTCGGGAGCTCATTCGCACACACCGAACCGCCCAAATCGTCATGGACGATGCAATGTGGGGCGTTTTTGAGGCAGGCTGGCGCGAGCCTTGGGGCGGGGATGCGGATCATCTTAAAACGACCGAGCACATGCGGGAGTATTTTGATGCTGGATTCACCAGTTTCACGATTGATCCGGGAGAACATGTCGTCAATATCACTGCCCTTTCCGCTGAGGAGATTGGGAATCTCTTTGATCAATTTAATTTCAGCGATTTCGGGATTGACCCCGCAGCACTGCTTGCCAGATATGAAACCCATCCCGCTTCACTTGACTTTTTATCTTCCTCGCCAGCTGATGTCAAGCGTGCCATTACGAAATATGGTAAGGCGATATTATTCGTAACAAAAATGTATTTCGAACTTCGAGGCTGGATGGCTGGGAAAGAATTCGATTTTGAAGTTTCAGTAGATGAAACCGATGACCCAACCACGCCGTTTGAGCACTATCTGATCGCAAATGAACTGAAAAGATTGGGGGTGAAATGGAATTCACTTGCACCGCGGTTTATCGGGCGATTTGAAAAAGGTGTAGATTACCAGGGTGATTTGAATTTATTTGAGCAAGAGTATAAACGCCACGCAGCCGTTCAAAAGCATTTCGATTCTTACAAGATAAGCTTGCACTCCGGCAGCGATAAATTCAGCATTTACAAAATTTGTGCCGAGAGCAGCGATTACATGGTTCACTTGAAAACTGCTGGAACCAGCTATCTCGAAGCTATTCGCGTGATTGCACAGGTTGATCCTGATCTGTTCAGAAAAATCTACGCGATCAGCCTGGATCATTACGAAACGGACAAGCAATCCTATCATGTTTCAGCACAGACAGCGCGCATGCCAAAACTTGCAGATTTATCAGACGATCAGCTGCCCGCTCTGCTTGACCATTTCGACGCAAGACAGGCATTGCATGTCTGTTTCGGCACGATCCTGGACGCGCACAAAGCAGAAATCATGGCTGATCTCTACCGCAACCATGAACTTTATTCGGAAGGGCTGAGACGTCATTTTGATAAACATTTAGTGGACTTTGTCAGACCCTGACACTATTACAAACTGAAAGATTAAGTTTTTTCACTTTGTGATTGTATAGATGAATCGAAAAATGGTTCGAAATGGTAGAAGTTCTGATAAAATCATCATTGAATTGATGAAAATAAATAAAATTATATTGAATAAATATTTGGAGGAATATGGGCGATTTGATCAACACCATTAAAGAAGCAGTCATCGACGGCGATGCTAAAACTGTTTCAGCAAACGTCACAGCTGCTCTGGAACAGGGAACCGATCCTGAAACAATTTTAAATGAAGCGATGATTGCCGGGATGGCGGAAGTCGGACAGTTGTTTGAAGACGGTGAATTCTTTGTCCCCGAAATGCTGGTTGCAGCACGCGCAATGACAGCCGGCATGCAAATCTTGAAACCACAGCTTGTCCAGGCTGATGTCAAATCAGCGGGCAAAGTCATCATCGGCACCGTACAAGGCGACCTGCATGACATTGGTAAAAACCTGGTCAGCATGATGCTTGAAGGCGCTTCTTTTGACATCGTTGACCTCGGCGCAGATGTGCCGCCGGAAAAATTTGTTGAGGCGGTCAAGGAACAAGGGGCTCAGATCGTTGCCATGTCAGCCTTGTTGACAACCACTATGCCAGCTATGAAAAACACAATCAAAGCGCTCGAAGATGCTGGCGTTCGCAGCAATGTGAAGGTAATGGTTGGCGGCGCACCGCTTTCTGATCATTTTTCGAATGAAATTGGTGCTGATGGATATGCCTCTGACGCGAATAAAGCCGTTGCTTTAGCGAAAAAACTGATCGCTGCCTAAAAACCTCGATTCCTTAATCAAAAAAGCGGACTGCTCATAACAGTCCGCTTTTCCATTGTTACAGAGTGATTATCCCTGTGATGTTGCTACAATTGTCGGTATCGCAACATTTTCTTCCACAGTCGGCTCAGCTTCTACTGTATTTTCGACAGCTGGTGCTTCTGTAGGTGCAGGAACAGGTGTTTCGGTCGCTTTTGCACAGCCGATCATCAATGACACAACAAGTAACGTCAACATAATAATGCTTAAGGTTTTTTTCATGGTTCCTCCAATCAACTTATCTAAAAACCAAATGCTATTATAGCCACATTTTTGTGTCATTTCGGTTTCATGCAAAGATTTTATACAAAACTCTTACATATTCCATAAACAAAGGCGATTATTGTGAAATATTCTTCCGAATTTCCAAAAGGAATTCCAATGAATTAAGCACGATTGGTTCAGTTCCCTCATACAACCCTTCAAGATCTTTTGTGCAATAGCCAATTTCAAGCGTTTTTATCACTGCTTTTTCAATTTTTGCAGCAATTTCCGTTAACGGCTCATTTTGATCAAGCTCGCCTCTTTTTGCCAAGGCGCCAGTCCAGGCAAAAATCGTCGCGACCGGATTGGTTGAGGTCTCCTCCCCTTTCATATACTTGTAATAATGGCGGGTGACGGTTCCGTGTGCAGCCTCATACTCATAAATTCCGTTCGGGTTGACCAGCACACTGGTCATCATCGCCAGTGATCCAAACGCGGTTGCGACCATGTCGCTCATGACATCTCCATCATAGTTTTTGCATGCCCAGACAAATCCGCCTTCGGATCGGATTACCCGGGCGACGGCATCGTCAATTAATGTATAAAAATAGGAAATGCCCTGACTTTCGAAAATCCGTTTGAATTCATCCTGATAAACTTTTTCAAATATTGCCCGGAAAGTACCGTCATATTTTTTGGAGATCGTATCTTTGGCGGAAAACCAGACATCTTGATGGGTGCTGAGCGCATAAGTAAAGCAGGCGCGTGCAAACGAAGCGATTGAGGAATCTTTGTTATAAGTCGCCTGCAGGACGCCGGCGCCTTCAAACTCATACACGGTTTCTCTCATTTCAGATCCGTCTTCAGCGCTGAAAAGCAGTTCTGCCTTTCCCCTGCCTGGAATTCGAAGTTCTGTTCCTTTGTAAACATCTCCGTAAGCATGGCGAGCGATTGTGATCGGTTTTTTCCAGGTTCGTACAAAGGGTTTGATCTGATCGACCAGAATTGGCGCCCGAAAAACCGTCCCATCGAGAATCCCGCGAATCGTTGCATTCGGACTTTTCCATAATTCTTTTATTTTATATTCTTCACGTCGTTTTTCATTCGGTGTGATTGTGGCACATTTAACACCGACACCATACTTTTTAATCGCATTCGCAGCGTCAACTGTAACTTGATCGTCCGTTCGATCGCGGTTTGGCAGTCCAAGATCATAGTATTCAGTTTTCAAATCGATGAAAGGATGAATCAGCTCTTCTTTAATCCACTGCCAAAGCACGCGGGTCATCTCGTCCCCGTCAATTTCAACGATTGGGGTTGTCATTTGAACTTTATTCATAAAATCTCCTGTCAGACCTGTTCTTTCTGAGCAGCATAATAATTCATTAGACTGCCACTCAGTAATATTTGCTTTTCTTCAGCGGATAATCCAGCACAGTGTAAGGTCAGTGCCCTGCTGCCCGATTTCGTAATCACCTGAGCCAGTATGGTTTCCTGTCCTCCTTTGATCGATTGGCGGATATTTGATACAAAAATAGCATCTCCAGCCTCAAGGTCAAAAGCTTCGCTTTCATCAATTGTGAAAGGAATCATTCCCCAGTTTATACAGTTGCTGCGGTAGCGTTTTGTGGCGTATTCATAGGCAATGTTGGCTGACCCGCCCAGCACGCGTTGACTCGACGCAGCCTGTTCCCGAGCGGATCCATCACCTGGTTTGTTGGCAAATATTGCTGATCCGATCGCTATTTTACTCCAGTCAATCTTGACGCTGGCATTCTCAAGCATAGCTTTCAGGGCAGCGTCTTCTTTTCCTTCCCTGCGTTCCAATTCTTTCCCGAAGATCGCCTTGGCGTTTGCTACATATTCCGGAACGCGGCGCGACAGGGTAAACTCAGCTAATTTCAGCGGATTTGAGCGATAAGAAGACGTTTCGCCTGAAGGAATCAACTCATCGGTTGTTGTAACCGGATCGCGAATGACAGCAGCCAGGATCAGCAGTAAATTGTCTGCCAAAGGATACATTTTTGGCCAGTCCGTAATATTCGGACCCAGTTTTAATGGCAGTTCTTTTTCAGGCTTTCTGAAACCTGAATAGACTCGTTTTTGATAAATCTGGGCGTCAAATTTGTATGGATAGGTTCGATAGTTGACGTCCAAATCAGTTGCAGAAGTCAGATACCCGCCATTTGCCGCAGTGGCAGCAATTGAGCGCGCATCCATCAACGCAACTCCGGCAATCTGTCCCTGATCTGGCTTTGACCCGTCACGATTTGGGAAATTTCGGGTTGTGTGGCGAATGCTCAGAGCGTTATTCCCCGGAATGTCACCGGCACCAAAACAGGGACCGCAAAACGCCATTTTCGTCACTACGCCAGCCTGTTGCAGCCGCAGAAATACGCCGTTTGCTGTCAGCGCGGTATTGATAGGCATGCTTGCCGGATAAACCGAAAGCGAGAAATAATCGCTGCCGATTTCGCCAGTTTCAAGAATATCCGCAGCCGCGCAAAGGTTCTCAAACATCCCGCCAGCACAGCCAGCGATAATACCCTGATCAACGAGGATTTGCCCGTCGTGAATCTT
>DHPK01000032.1:23639-55717 GCA_002407845.1 Leptolinea sp. UBA5366
TTGCCCGTCGTGAATCTTATCGGTCAGTTTCAAGCCTCTTTCTGATCCATATATTTTCTCGGATTCAGTTTCAACCTGCCTCAAAATATCTCCCGGGTTCGCCAATAACTCACGAATTGCGTAGACATTACTCGGATGAAAAGGCAGCGCAATCATCGGTTCAACAGCAGCAAGATCAATTTTCAGCACACCGTCATAATATGCCAGTGCTTTAGGAGACACCGGCGCGTAATCTTCCGGCCTGCCGTGAATTTTATAATAGTCCTGAACCAGATCATCAGTTTCCCAGATTGAAGTCAGGCAGGTTGTTTCGGTGGTCATAACGTCGATCCCATTCCGAAAATCAATTGAAAGGTTTTTTATTCCGGGACCGGCAAATTCAAGAACTTTATTCTTCCCATACCCATTTCGGAACAGCTCCCGGACCATTACCAATGCAACATCATGGGGTCCGACACCCGGCTGAGGGGCATTTTCAAGATAAATCAAAATAACTTTAGGCGCTTCAATGTCATAGGTATTCCCCAGCAATTGTTTGACCAGTTCGGGACCGCCTTCACCAATGCCGAGCGTTCCGAGCGCGCCGTAGCGGGTATGACTGTCTGAGCCGAGAATCATCTTCCCGCAGCCTGCCATCATCTCACGGGCATATTGATGGATCACCGCCAAATTAGCTGGAACATAAATGCCGCCATATTTCTTTGCCGCGGATAAACCAAAAATATGATCATCCTCATTAATCGTTCCGCCCACGGCACACAAGCTGTTATGGCAATTTGTCAATGCATAAGGAACCGGAAAGGATTTCATGCCGCTGGCACGCGCCGACTGAACAATTCCGACATAGGTAATGTCATGGGAGATCAGCGAATCGAATCGAATTTGGAATCGCCCGGACGATTTTGCATGATTGTGCGTTTGTAATATCTGATAAGCCATCGTATTTGAACGGGCTTCAGTTGCGCTTGAAATTTGATTTTTCTGTAACAGCTCTGCAGCACGTTTATCATCCGCGCTGATCATTTCTTTGTCAGCGGACAGATAGACTCCATCCATTCGTAATTCAGCCATCCTACCCTCCTAAACCGAAATTGCTTTTCAATCTTATCAAATATCGGTATGTTTCCAACGGCGCACGGTAATTAATCCTTACGGATCTGTTTTATTTTTCGTCGAGAAATGCCAGAATTTCAGCAGCGTTTGTATCGGGCTTGGCTTTCGGAAATATTTTCAGCAATATTCCATTTTCATCGATCACAAATGTCGTTCGCACAACGCCCATGGACGTCTTGCCATACAACTTTTTCTCCTGCCAAACACCGTAATCCTTGATCGTCGTCAATTCCTGATCGGATAGCAGCAGAAATGGCAGGTCATACTTTTCTGCAAATCGTTCATGAGAAACTGGGGAGTCTTTGCTGATACCAATAATTTCAAGATTCTTGTTTTTCAATTGTTCATATGTCTCTCGAAAGGCAAGTGCCTGACGGGTACATCCAGGTGTGTTGTCCCGAGGATAAAAATAAAGCGCAATTCTTTTCCCGCGATAATCTTTCAGGGAGTGCAAATTTCCATCTTTATCGGGCAAAGAAAATTCAGGTGCTGTAGATCCAATTTGTAGCATAGCTCCTCCATTTTATTAGATATGGATAAATCATATCATTGGACCCGCAACAAATTTTAATCTGCATCGCATGGTCACAGGCAGATGCAGCAAGGAATTCGGATCAGGTCTGTCGTGATAGAATTAATTGATCAACAGTTCGGCATTCTGATGCGGTAAATTTCATCTTGAAAGGGATGCATGAAAATGAGAACAATCCTGTCGAGTCAGATCACAGAAAACATTTCTGAGATGTGTATTTCGGCGAACTATAACATCCCGGCGGATGTTATTTGTGCGTTAAAAAAGGCACGTCAGTCTGAAGAATGGCCAATCGCTCAATCAGTTTTGGATGACATCTTGAAAAACGATGAGATGGCTGCCAATGAAAATCTGCCCGCCTGTCAGGACACCGGTATGGCGCTGGTTTTCCTGGCCATCGGTCAAGACCTTCACATTCAAGGCGACCTGACTGAGGCAGTTCAGGAGGGCGTTCGCCGCGGATACCGGGACGGGTACCTTCGCAAATCGGTTGTTTCGGATCCATTAGAGCGGGTCAACACCAATGACAATACTCCTGCCCTGATTTACACCGAGATCGTTCCTGGCGATCGGCTCGGAATTACGGTGGCGCCAAAAGGTTTTGGCTGTGAGAACATGAGCCGGCTGGCAATGCTGAAACCATCGCAAGGTGAGGACGGAATTCGGAAATTTATTCTGGAAACAATCTGTCTGGCGGGTCCAAACGCCTGCCCTCCGCTTGTCGTTGGCGTCGGTATTGGCGGTTCTTTCGATAAAGCCGCTGAAATCTCAAAACGGGCGCTGCTTCGAGAGATCGGAAGTCGAAATCCTAATCCTTTTTACGCAAAGCTTGAAGAGGAGCTGCTGCACGAAGCGAATGAATCAGGAATCGGTCCGCAGGGATTTGGCGGTCGGACGACCGTGCTCGCGCTTCATATTGAAACTCTCCCGACGCATATCGCAGCGCTGCCTTGTGCGGTCAACATCAACTGCCATGCTGCCCGCCATGAAAGCAGGGAAATCTGACATGACCATATCGCTTCATGCACCGCTATTACCTGCAGAACAGGATTTCTTCAAGAATCTGCGCGCCGGAGACCGGGTACTGATTCAAGGCACGCTCTATTCTGCCAGAGATGCAGCCCATAAAAAAATGTTCGAACTGCTCGCCAGCGGGAAATCATTGCCGTTTGATCCCCAAGGCGCGTTTATCTATTACGTCGGTCCGAGCCCCGCACCAGAGGGGGCTGTGATCGGATCTGCTGGCCCCACCACATCATCCCGAATGGACGCTTATACGCCGGTGCTGCTTGACAGCGGTGTGAAAGGATTGATCGGAAAGGGATACCGCAATCAAGAAGTTAAAGACAGTCTGATCTGCAACCAGGCACTCTATTTTGCAGCTACCGGCGGTGCCGGCGCACTACTGTCAAAAAGCATCCTTTCAGCTGAAGTCATCGCCTGGCCGGAGCTGGGGACAGAGGCTGTCAGGAAACTCACAGTGCGGGATTTTCCTGTCACAGTCGCAATCGATCTCGCAGGCAATTGTGTCTATGAAAGCGGACCGGCAGCCTGGAAAAAAGCGCGTTCTGAATTTTAATTTGAGCCATAAAATGATTCATTTTTGTGATTATTCTTCAATACAATTCGATCCGGAAATTAATTTTTCCGCTGATCGTTTTTTCAATTTGGAGGCAAATTTTGACAAATAAAAAGAAGAAACTGGTTCTCGGCGTCATCGGCGCAGATGTCCATGCAGTCGGCAACCGCATTCTTGATTTCGCTTTTTCTCAAGCCGGTTTCGAAGTCGATAATCTCGGTGTGATGGTTTCGCAGGAGGAATTTATTGATGCTGCCATCGAGACGAACGCCGATGCGATCATCGTTTCCTCCCTCTATGGTCATGGCGAATTGGACTGCCGAGGCTTCCGTGACAAGTGCATTGAATCCGGATTGGGAAACATCCTGCTGTATATTGGCGGAAACATCGTGGTTGGCAAACAGAAATTTGAGGATGTTGAACGCCGGTTTAAAGATATGGGGTTTGACCGCGTTTTTCCGCCCGGAACCGATCCAAACGTCGGGATTCAATGGTTGCAGGCTGACTTGAAAGTCAAGAATGATTCCTCAACCTCAAGTTGTTGACGGACTAGACCGGATGCGTTCATGAAAGTTATCCTCCTTGTCGACTTTGGTAGTACCTACACGAAAATAACTGCGCTTGATCCTGAACTAAACGGCATAATCGGTACCGCCCAAAGTTATACGACTGTTGAGACAGACATCGCGGAAGGGCTGCAGGCAGCTGTCAGCCTGCTTGAGGCTGATTCCGGCAAAGTAGAAGTCGTTCAACTGAAAGCCTGTTCAAGTGCAGCTGGCGGATTGCGCATGCTTGTATCCGGATTGGTCGAAAAGCTGACAGCAGAAGCCGCGCGACAGGCTGCGCTCGGAGCCGGAGCCAAAGTACTGAAAGTCTACAGCAGACAACTAACTGAAGCAGATGCGAGCGAAATTGCTGCAATTCAGCCGGATATATTTCTGCTGACCGGCGGAACTGACGGCGGTGACGAACTCAACATTTTAGCAAATGCCAAAATGCTTTCTAAGCTGGATTTGAAATGTCCCATTCTGGTTGCTGGAAACCGATCGGTCGCGCCAGAATGCCAAAAAATACTCGCGAACAATGGAAAAGAAGCAATCGTCTGTCCGAATGTCATGCCAAAACTTGGAACGCTAAACATTCAGCCGGTGCAAGAAGAAATTCGTTCTCTTTTTCTCAAGCGCATCATCGAAGCAAAAGGACTCAGCCATATCGAAAACTTATTAACCGGCATCATGATGCCGACACCTGTTGCGGTCTTGAAAGGGCTCAAATTATTGTCACAGGGTCATGGAAAAGAAGCCGGCATCGGTGACCTGATGGCTGTTGACCTTGGCGGAGCGACCTGCGACGTCTACTCGATTGCCAAAGGAGATCCGCTATCCATTAACACAATTTTGAAGGGGCTGCCTGAACCCTTTGCAAAACGCACAGTTGAGGGCGATATCGGGATGCGGATCAACGCGCATGGCATCGCTGCCAAAGACGGGCTGGAGCGATTGGTGGAAATGTGCGGGATTCCATCGGATCAGCTTAACGTTATGATCGACCAATTATCCGAAAACATTTCACAGCTCCCGGAATCAGAGGAACAAAAAAGACTTGATCAAGCGTTGGCATCCCTCGCGCTTGAAACTGCAACCATCCGGCATGCAGGGTCAGTTGAAGAAACGTACACGCCTGCCGGGCTGATGTACATTCAGGAAGGCAAAGATTTGCGTGAAGTCGATCAAATGATCTTCATTGGCGGGACCTTGGTTCGCGGAGAAGGATTGGAAGCCGCGGCTGAATACTGCAAGTATTCATCTCGTTATCCAGCTTCATTGCGTCCCAAACAATTTCGAACCTGTTCGGATAAAAAATATATTTTGTCAGCGATGGGATTAATCGCTGAGGATCATCCGCTGGAAGCCTTGAGAATCATGAAAAAGGAGATTGTATATGAGCAATAGTTCGTCTCGTTACGGACAAATTAGTTTTCAAAAAATATCGGAAAAAGATTTCATGAGCGAACGGCAGGAGGTTCTGCATGAATGGCCTACCGGTTCTGAGGTGAACCTTGACGAAAGTCTGCTTTATCATCAAAACACTCCGCCTAATAAAAATTTCACTCAAGCAATGAATCAGGCGAAGAAAGAAGGACGGACATTGGTTCAGCCCAGAGCTGGTGTCGCATTGATCGCTGATCACATAAAATTGTTATCCTATCTCCAAAATGAAGGGGAAGCGGATTTGCTGCCGACAACAATCGACAGTTACACCCGCCAAAACCGATATCGTGAAGCCCAGGATGGGATCGAAGAATCCATTCGGATTTCGCGCTCGATGCTGAATGGGTTTCCCGCTGTCAACCATGGGGTCAAAGGCTGCCGCGAAGTGGTTGAAGCGTTGGATAAACCCCTTCAGGTTCGGCACGGCACTCCAGATGCGCGCCTCCTGGCAGAAATCAGTTTTGCAGGAGGTTTCAACAGTTTTGAAGGCGGCGGCATCTCCTACAACATTCCCTATGCGAAAAATGTTTCGTTAGAAAAAACCATTCGCGATTGGCAATACGTTGACCGTCTGACTGGTTTTTATGAAAATGCAGGAATCTCAATCAACCGCGAACCTTACGGTCCGCTGACCGGCACGCTCGTTCCGCCCTGTGTTTCCCACGCAGTCGCCATTCTCGAAAGCCTGCTCGCAGCAGAACAGGGCGTCCGCAATATCACAGTCGGGTATGGACAGTGCGGAAATTTGGTTCAGGACGTCGCCGCAATAAAAGTGCTGTCGAGTTTGACGGAAGAATATCTGAATCGTTATCGGTACGATTCTGTCGTGGTCACGACAGTTCTGCACCAATGGATGGGCGGATTCCCCCACGATGAACCCAAAGCCTACGCCGTAATCGGCTGGGGCAGCGCGGTTGCAGCTTTAGCCCATGCCACCAAAGTCATTGTGAAAACGCCGCAAGAAGCGATTGGTGTTCCCACGATGGAAGCCAATGCACAGGGGCTGCGCTGCACCAGACAGATGATCACCATGCTGCAGGATCAGAATTTGGATGATGCCAGCCTTGAAAATGAAATGAAAATCATCGAAGCTGAAACCCGTTGTCTGCTGGAAAAAGTCATTCAAATGGGTGAAGGCGATATTGCTGTCGGCGTGATCCGCAGTTTTCAGGCAGGCGTGCTCGATGTTCCTTTTGCACCCAGCAAATTTAACGCTGGCAAGATGCTGCCTGCGAGAGATAATGATGGCGCAATCCGAATTTTTCATTCCGGAGCCTTGCCGCTCTCACCAGATTTAATTGAGTTCAACCGGAAAAAAATTGAAGAACGCGCGCAATTTGAAAAAAGGGAACCCTCTTTTCAGATGGTAATCGATGACATTTATGCTATCAGTAAAGGCCGTCTGGTCGGACGTCCACACTAAATAGGTATTAAGACAGGAAAACACACAATGAAAATCACTAAACTTATCGCTGCCCCCGGGAGAACTGGATTTTTTTTTGATGATCAGAAAGCGATCAAGGCAGGTGCGGAACCGGATGGCGCTAATATCATCGGAGAGCCGCTGACAGCAGGTTTCAGCAGCGTTCGCCAGCCGGGCGAATCCATCAGCATCCTATTACTTTTGGAGGATGGTCAAATTGCTTGGGGAGACTGTGCAGCAGTTCAGTATTCAGGCGCAGGCGGCCGCGACCCGCTTTTTCTGGCAGCGGATTTCATCCCAATCGTCAATGAATTTATCGCCCCAAAACTCATCGGCAGAGATATTAGTGAATTTCGTCCGATTGCCACAGAAATCGAAAAATGGCGTTTAAACGATCGTCCGCTCCATACTGCCCTGCGGTACGGACTGAGCCAGGCGCTGCTGGACGCCGTCAGCAAAAGCCACCATGAGCTGATGTGCGAAACGGTTGCACGAGAATACGGCACCAGCATTTCTGAAAAGACCATTCCAATCTTTAGCCAATCCGGAGATGATCGCTATGACAATGCAGACAAAATGATTTTGAAAAGCGCCGATGTTCTGCCTCATGCATTGATCAATAACCTTGAAGCGAAATTGGGACGAAAAGGAGAAAAGCTGGTTGAATATCTGCAGTGGGTGCGGGATAGAATTCTGACAATCCGGCTCGATCCAGCCTATCAGCCAGTACTGCATATTGATGTTTATGGCACAATCGGCGAAGCTTTTGGCATTGGCAATTATGACGCAATCTGCGATTATCTAGCACAGCTTGAACAGATTTGTTCCCCATTTCATCTGCGCATCGAAGGTCCGATTGATGCCGGCAGCCGTGAAGGGCAGATTGAACATCTAAGCCGTCTCACTCGCGCCCTTGATGAGAGAGAAATTGGCGTCGAGCTGGTTGCAGATGAATGGTGCAACACGCTGGAAGATGTCATCGCATTTACAGAAGCGCGTGCAGGACACATGCTCCAAATCAAGACGCCAGATTTAGGCAGTATTCACAATACGATTGAAGCTGTTTTATACTGTAAGCAACACAAGATGGGCGCGTATCAAGGCGGCACCTGCAATGAAACCGACCGTTCCGCTCAGGTGTGCGTGCATGCAGCCATGGCAACCCAGCCGGCGCAGATTTTGGCGAAACCCGGTATGGGTGTTGACGAAGGGTATATGATTGTTTTTAATGAAATGCAGCGCATCATTCATTTCAGACAATTGCGCAATTAAGGAGTTCAGAATGAAAAATGAATTCAAAATATTATCTACAACCGCTATTTTAGGGTATGGTTTTCCGCTCGAATCTTTCGAAGCCGGACTAGCGAAAAAACCTGATCTGATCGCTGCGGATGCCGGGTCTACTGACCCCGGTCCTTATTATCTCGGCTCCGGTCTCTCGTTTACTGACCGCAATGCTGTCAAACGAGACTTGAAACTCATGCTTCAGGCAGGGTTAAAACACAAGATTCCGGTCATCATCGGCACTGCAGGCGGGAGCGGCGCTGAACCGCACCTGAACTGGTGCTTTGAGATTGTAAAGGAAATTGCCGCAGAGGAGAAACTGACTTTCCGTACCGCGCTGATCCATGCGGAAATTGATCGTAAAACTGTTTTAGCTCAATGGGAACAGGGAAATGTCGTTCCCCTCGATCCAGCACCGCCTTTAACCGAAGCAGCGATCAATGCGTCAGAACACATCGTCGGGCAGATGGGCGTTGAACCATTCATCGAGGCGCTCGATCTGAATTGCGAATTGATTCTTGCCGGCAGGGCTTATGATCCTTCCGTTTTTGCAGCAATGCCCATCAAACTGGGGTATGATCGCGGTTTAGCGCTGCACCTTGGGAAAATTCTTGAGTGCGCTGCTATCTGCGCCAGTCCCGGCAGCGGTTCTGATTGTATGTTCGGAACGCTTGCAGAGGACTGGTTTGAACTCCAAGCTTTAAGTCCAGCACGGAAATGTACGACTGTTTCTGTCGCAGCGCACACACTTTATGAAAAATCCAATCCCTACCTACTGCCCGGACCGGGCGGGATGCTCGACTTGCGCGCCTGCCAGTTTTCTGACATGGGAGAGGGCAGGATCCGTGTCACCGGATCAAAATTTGTTCCTTCAGCTCAAAATACGATCAAACTTGAAGGGGCTCGCCGGGTCGGATTCCGCACTGTCTCGATTGCTGGCACGCGTGACCCAATTATGATCCGCGAGATAGACAATATAATCGCCGGGGTAAAGGAGCGCGTTGCAGACAATTACAAATCCGAAAATTGGGATTATCAGCTTAATTTCATCGTTTATGGACGCGATGGCGTGATGGGAAAACTTGAACCAACACCCGACACTTCGCAGGTGCATGAGCTCGGAATCATCATCGAAGCAGTGGCAGAAACTCAGGAACTTTCCGAGACCGTCTGTGCGACTGCCCGCTCAACCATGCTGCATTACGGCTACCCGGGCAGGATTGCAACCGCGGGCAATCTCGCTTTCCCATTTTCTCCGAGTGACTTTCATGCTGGTGCAGTCTATGAATTCAGTGTATATCATCTTTTGCAGACGGATGATCCACTCAAATTTTTCAAAATCGAAACCGTCTCGCTGCCAGCTGCCTGAGAGGAGAATTAAATCATGAAAACCAGATTAATTGACATCGCGGATGTGATCCGCAGTAAAAATTCAGGGCCTTACGAGCTGACGATGGATATCATCTTCAAGACAGTCGAAGATTTTGAACGCGTTTGGAATGCCGGCGTGATCAACGAAGCATTGATCAGCCAGGTCTATCAGATTGATCCCGATCAAATTTTGAGCATTCTGGCATTTCCGCCCGCAAAAGCAATCAAAATCACGATCAAACGTCCGATCTGTTCAGGGAACATCGGGGAGACTGACGTCTACGGTGCGCAGCAGCATGCGCCCTTGTTGAGTCTTTCTTTTGATCTGAACCAAGCGTAACTGACAGGAGATTCAAGCATGAGCTATTCAGCCCGAATGCAAAAGAACCACCTTTACAGCGTTTACCTCGCTCCGCGCGGGAACCCGCGTATGGCGGATGTTGGAATGCAGATTGCCCAGCATTACATGAGTCCGTTCGATCTGCTGATTGGAATCATCGGCGTGGCAGGATCAGGCAAGAGCGTCCTGATTCGCGGGATGTTTCCCGGTCTTGATCTGACGAATGATGACGAAGGCGTCAACATCCGGCCGCTGCCGCTGATGCAGCTCCATGATCAGGGCTTTTTCTCGGCGCACACTTATCATGTCGACGTTCGTTTTGAACAGGCATTTACCCAACTGCATGAAATCGCAGAAGCGATCCTTGACGCCATTAACATGGGGAAACGCGTCATCGTCGAGCATTTTGATCTGATTTATCCGCTCTTGGGGCGAAATGCCAACCTGTTGATCGGCGTCGGAGAAGAATTGATCATCACGCGCCCTAGCCTCTTCGGACCAGACCCTAAAGACGTCGCCAGTATTGTTGAAAAATCCGTAATTTTTCGGCGCATGGCGCATACAGCTGAGGATTTGGTTGAATACTGCATGAAAGATGTCGGTATCAGCGCCTACGAACACTCTGATGTTCGTCACGGATTTTTACTGTTGTTCAACGAGAAACCGAATATCAATCTGAAAGAGCTCGAGCATGCTGTTCTGGAAATGATCGCTCAGAATCTGCCGGTTTCATACGTCGACAAAACGCACATTTTGATTGGAGATCAGCGTCATTACTGCACTGGACCGCGCATGCATGTCAAATCAACCGGTGAGATCATCAACTTCAAACTCCATAACGAGTTCCTGCGTGAGAATTATACAAATCGTTACATCATGGTCGGACTCGTTGGGACGTCTGCCAGTTACGATATCAGCGATATGAATCAGATTCTGGTTTGATATTTTGAATTGTTTCGGTATATCGGTTGTAAACCGCGCTGTTTGAGACGAATAATTGCATCTCCGATCACAAATAAACGATGGATAACTTGACTGAGCGGATAAACGGGCTATAATTTATCCGCTCAATGAGCAAAATCTCTTTAAAAGGGCGATGGTAACAGGCAGATGCCTGTGAGAGGCGCCCGAAGGAAGAATCATGGAAAAAGTTGTTATTAATGCCGAGAAAAGAAATGTCATCGGCAAAAAAGTCGGTGCACTGCGTCGTCAGGGTCTCATTCCAGGTGTCATGTACGGTCATAATACAGAACCTTTCGCAATCGTAATGAATGCAAGAGAAGTTACCCGTGCAATGATGGGTTTGACCAGCTCCAGCATCATCACCGTTAAGGTCGATGGAGAAAGCCATCAGGCACTGGTTCGGGAAAAACAGAAAAACTACATTCGCAATGAAGTCATCCATATCGATTTTCAAATTCTGTCGCTGAAAGAAAAGATCCGTTCAAAGATCGAAATTCAGCTGGTTGGTGTCGCTCCTGCTGTCAAAAACTTTGACGGGATCGTTCTTCAGGATCGTGACTCCATCGAAGTCGAAGCCTTACCGACCGATCTGCCGGAAAGAATTATGGTTGATCTGAGCGTCATGGAAAATATTGGCGACGTCATCCGCGTCGGCGATTTGGATATTTCAGAAGACGTAACAGTGTTCGATGACGAAAATGATGTGATCGTATCAATTTCAGGCGCTTCAATGTCTGAAGAGACCACCGATGAAGTTTCCGAATCGGAATCTGAGCCGGAAGTTGTTGAAAAGGGCAAGAAAGAAGAAGCCAAGGACGAGGATTAACTCGTTTGATTTCATAGTAAATCAGAAGGACATTTCAATTGAAATGTCCTTCTTTTGTTTAATTCATCTGAAAATTTGGCAATCAAGTATTTTTTTCTGTTATTTCAAATATCATCCGGCTCAGGCGTTTCTGCCAATTCTGGATCGTGCTGTGCGAGCGGTCGGGCAAAAATAAGAAAACCCGTATGTCCGACCATGCGATCCGAGGGGCGGAACCGGTTCGCATCGATTCGATAGTAGCGGATCATGATCTCACAGACCTCAATGAAACCAAAGGTGTTCTTTTTAAGACTGTCTAGTAACAAGGTGACCTGGTTCATCGTCGGGAGCAAACTGCCGAAAAATCCTCCCGGTTTTAATGCAGCGCGTGCTTGTTCCAAATAATCATATGCATTCGGCACATCCAGAAAAAGCGCATCAACATTGCGCTCGATAAAACCTTCTTCAATGTTTCGAACATGGTAATCGACTTGATCGTTCAGACCTACACGATCCAAATTCTTGATCGCTGTTCGCTGCAAGTCCTCCCGATTATCGTAGGAATAAACGCGGCCGGACAATCCCACGGCATAAGCCAGCGCAGTCGTCAGGGCTCCTGATCCGGTCCCGGCTTCAATCACGCGTTTACCCGGCCCAATAGCCAGATTCAGCAGCACAAACCCAACATCTTTCGGATACAGAATCTGAGTGTTGCGCGGCAGGTTTTTTATCAAATCCGTCAGTGCCGGCTGGACAATGTAGAACTGGTTGCCATTATGGCTTTGAATGATGCTGCCCCACAATTTTCCAATGATGTCATTTGTCCTGACAACTCCTTTATGGGTGTGGATCTCGTCATCTGGCTGAATTTTTAGAATTTGATGCAGATTTCCGCGTCCGATCAGTTCGATCAGATCGCCTTCATTTATTGTCATTTCGTCTTGAGGTACTTGTTGACCCATTGTTTTCACTTTTAGTCATTTATTTTTTTCGAATATTCTTTATCGACTTGTTCCATGTTAAGATTACAACAATTTTATCAACATTGGGAGTTTAATATGAAAAAGCAAAATCTTCTTGTCATAGCGGTATTATCGCTCATCGTCCTCACATTATCAATTTCCGGCTTTGCTAGCATTAAATCCCAGGATAAACAGGAATTTAAAGTTGGCTTGGAATGCAACTATGCCCCTTTTAACTGGACCCAGCTTGATGATTCAAATGAAGCGGTTGAAATTAAAGCTGGCGGCGGATTCTGCGGCGGTTACGACGTTGAAATCGCAAAAAGAATCGCTGAAGGTCTGGATCGCACCCTCGTTATCGTGAAAACCGAATGGGATGGACTGATTCCCGCCTTGAATTCAGGGAAAATTGACGCAGTTATCGCCGGTATGTCCCCGACGGAAGAACGCAAGACCAGTGTTGATTTTTCAGATGTTTACTATGAAAGCGACCTCGTGATTGTTGTTCGCAACGACAGTCCTTTCGCAGCAGCAAAAAGCATCCAAGACTTCTCCGGTGCAAAAATCACAGGGCAGCTGAATACTTTCCACTACACTGTCATCGACCAGATCGAAGGCGTGAAAAAAGAAACGGCGATGGAAAGTTTCCCTGCCATGATCGTTGCGCTTTCCTCCGGAAAAATCGACGGTTATGTTTCAGAACGCCCGGGTGCAATTTCGGCGATGGAATCCAATCCGAACCTGATGTTCGTAGAATTTGCAGATGGTCAGGGATTTGAAGCATCTCCTGAAGACGTTGCAATCGCTGTTGCGCTGAAAAAAGGCAATGCTGACATCGACGCGATCAATGAAATCATCTCAGGTATCACCAAAGAAGAGCGTCAGGAAATTATGGATGGCGCAATCGCCAGCCAGCCTCTTGCCGGTCAATAAGCCTTATTAGACTGAGGGAGTCTGTCTTCCCTTACAACGAAAACTAAAAGCAACCGGCAGCAAATTTTCTTCCGGTTGCTTTTTCTGAGGAGACAAAAATTTTATGCCATCATCCTTTGGCGAATGGGTCATCTTCTTTGCACAAAAATACGGCGTCTTTTTTCTGCGAGGCGCTGGTACTACGCTTGTCATCGCACTGATTGGAACAGTTGTCGGATTTCTGATCGGATTGGCTGTTGCAGTAGTCCGAACCATGCCGATCGAAGACAACAGTCCGCGCGGCAGACGCATTTTCTACCGCGTTGTCCGCTGGATTCTGGTCGCATATATTGACATTTTCCGTGGCACCCCGATGATCGTTCAATCAATGGTCATCTATTATGGCTCCGCTGAATTGTGGGGGCTGGATATGTCTCCGATGGTTGCAGCCCTTTTCATCGTGTCCATCAACACTGGTGCTTATATGGCAGAAATCGCTCGGGGCGGTATTATTTCAGTCGACAAAGGTCAATACGAAGCAGCACTTTCGATTGGCATGACGCATGGTCAGACGATGCGAAAAGTCATTCTGCCTCAGGCAGTGCGAAACATTCTGCCTTCAATCGGCAATGAATTCGTCGTCAATATCAAAGACACCTCAGTTCTGAACGTCATCTCTGTGACAGAATTGTTTTTCATGTCAAAAAGTGCCGCGGGCACCTATATGCGCTATTTTGAAGTCTTTTTCATAACCAGCGTCATTTACTTTGTTCTGACATTCAGCGTCACTCGGATTCTGCAATCACTCGAAAAGAAGCTTGACGGTCCAGATTCGTACAGCATTCATGGGTCTCAAACTGTTCCGGAAGCTGTCATCAAAGGGGAGGCGTGATGTCTCAGCCAATTATTACCGTCAATCACTTGAAAAAGCATTTTGGTACAAATGCCGTCCTGAATGACATTGATTTTGAAGTTGAAAAGGGCGAAGTCATCAGCATCATCGGCTCATCTGGGTCGGGCAAATCAACCTTGCTGCGCTGCATCAACCTGCTTGAAAAACCGACAGCCGGAGTTATCCGCTTTCATGGACAGGATATTCAAGCGCCTGGATTTTCGCTTTCCGGTTACCGTTCCAAGGTCGGCATGGTTTTTCAGACTTTCAACTTGTTCAACAATCTGACGGTGCTTGAAAACTGCGTAGTCGGGCAAACTACCGTCAGTGGAATCGATAGAGTTAAAGCTGAAGCCAAGGCAATGGAACTTTTAGATTCGGTTGGCATGGCACAATATATCGCTGCCAAACCGCGCCAGATTTCCGGCGGACAGAAACAGCGGGTCGCAATTGCCCGGGCGTTAGCGATGGAACCGGAGGTGCTGCTGTTCGATGAACCGACCAGTGCGCTTGATCCTGAAATGGTTGGGGAAGTGTTGAATGTGATGCGAAAACTTGCCCGTTCCGGACTGACAATGCTGATCGTTACGCATGAAATGAACTTCGCAAGGGATGTTTCCAGTCGGGTCATTTTCATGGATGAGGGTGTTATTGCCGAAGATTCATCTCCAAGAGCGATTTTTTCAAATCCCCAGAATGATCGCACGCGAGCATTTCTAAATCGCATGTTGTAAGATATGGTATGATCGAGACGAAAGGTGACGATTGACTGATTTTGTAAAGAAAAGCGTACTTTTTGTTTGTCTGGCAGCCATTTTCACATCGATTGCTCTATTTATTCCGATTCCACGTCAGATTGGGTTAATTTTCCGGCAGGATTTATTTATTCTGCCGCTTTTATTTGTACTGGCATGGATCACTGTCAGCCTGAAAAACAGCTATCTCAAAATCATCTTTTTTGCAGCCCTTTTTCTGATTTGCATTCTGCCGCTGTCCGGCTTATGGAATTCGGGCATGTCGGATCAGTTTATTCTGGCAGGGTCGATTCCCTGGTCTGATGGTTTCATCTTGTACAATCACACGATGCAGTTCATGTTCGGACAGGCGATGGGGGCTACAACTGCCTTGCGCCCTATTTCGGTGACATTCTATGCGCTCGTTTTATACCTCACGAATAACAATTTCATCCTTCTTTATGCCCTGATCGCGATTCTCACTGCGCTTACCGTTCTATGGGCAGTCAATTCTGTAAATCAGTACTTTGGCTCCGTGGCTGCTGCTTTCTTTTATTGCAACGCCTTTTTCTATTTCCGCAGCCATCTTGGAGAATATCTTACAGAAAATTATGGGTTTATTCTTGGGATGTTTGCTTGCAATCTGCTGCTGAAAGGCTTGTTTGAAAAACGCGCAAATTTGACCATTTTCGGTTTTCTGATCTTTTCGACCGCATTAAATGCTCGTCCTGGTCCGATGCTAGTTTATCCGCTGGTGATTCTCTGGTTTATTTTCAGCTACTCAAAATCCTTCCCCAACAGGCTGCGCCTAATCTTAGCGTTTCTTGCAGCACTTGCTGGCGGTTTCGTGATAAACGCCTGGAACACCTTTCAAACGTATGGTTCGTTAGATGTTCCAAATCGGCTCGTTGCTGAAATCGTTTACGGTTTATGCAATGGCGGACAACCATGGTATTTTTCTATCAATCGCCCGGAAATCATTGCCCTGGCAGACTCCAAGAACGCTTTGCTTGATGTTGCCGGATTGTGTGCAGGGATTCTTCGTGATAATCCATCCAATCTCTTGCTCGCTGGGCAGAAAGTTGTCAGCACGCTCCTTTTTGACGCTCAAAAAGGTCTCTTTTCATACTTTGACGGCACTGCAATGACCTGGCTAGTCACTTTGGTTCGCGGAGGACTGATCGGACTTTGGATAGTTGGTATCATTATTGCTATGCGCAAAGACAAATCCCGTGTTTATGGTCTACTGACAGCACTGGCTTTTGGTTTTATCCTAACGCAGTTCATCGTACCGCCGTTTACGACCTATCAAATGCGATATGATGCTTCATCAATTTGGTTTCATGGAATATTGATCGGGATTTTCCCACAAGTTTTGATCAATCGGTTTAACGGGGTAACCTTCTGGCAGCTCCCAAAATCAGCCGCAGAGCAGAAGACGTCAAATATCGTTGTTACTTTCAGCAGCCTATTAATCGCTTTAGCGGTTTTCTCTCCCTGGTTTTTAAAGCAGAACCCGCTCCCAATTCCAGCAATTTCCAAATCAGCCTGTGAAGCGGATGAAGACAGATTATTACTGAAAATTGATGAGGGGTCTTACATTTATATGCAAGAGGAATCCAGTCTTGAACAGGATCATTATCCGACTTATCGATTGGCATTTGTGCGGGAAAAAATCCATAATATCGCTCACGCTGAAATTTTTGAATTCACTGACAGCATCGATAAACCAACAGCAATTATCCGAGGGTTAGATCTTGAAACGTTTCAAGATGCTTTGGTGTTTTCACCGCTCGAATTGGTCGCCGGACAAACAGGATATGTTCAATTCTGCGGAAGCTTCATTGACCCGCCTATTTTAAATAATGACAGGTTTTTCATCCCTGTATCAGCAACTTTTATCGAATAAACAGGAGGCTATTATGACTAAATTAATCTTACTTCGACACGGGCAGACTGATTGGAATATCCAAGGTCTGTACCAAGGCCACACCGATATTCCTCTGAACCAGACTGGCAGGGAGCAGGCAGAACAAGCTGCGGTTGAACTCAAAGACACTCCTTTTGACATTGTTTATTGTAGCGATCTCACACGTGCCCGGCAAACTGCGGAGGCAGTTCTAAAATTCCACCCGGAGGTTCCGATCATCATTGATCAAAGGCTCAGGGAAAGGAATTTTGGTGACCTGGAAGGCGCCAACTATCGCAGAGACATTCTCAATCAGCCAATTTATACTGAAATTAAGGCAAACCCCTCAACGTTTCGTTTTCCGAACGGGGAATCGCTGGTCGATGTCCGCGAGCGCGCAGAAACGATCTATGAGGAGATTTTGAAAAATCATCCGGACGAAACCGTTCTGATCGTTTCTCATGGATCCTTCCTCGCAGTGCTTTCAACGATTATTAATGGGGATCAACTTTCAGAACGCCGGAAATATATGTTTAATAATGCAGAACCGGTTTTCGCGAACTAATCTGCTTTTGGATTATCCCGCCATCCCCAGATATATTGCGGCGCATCCGGACCGGTGTTGCAAATTAAATCGATGATCGAAACTTGGTGTTCAAAGGGAGAAAATTGCTGTGGGTAGGCGGGGTATCCAGAGTAATCTTTCCAGATCAGCTCAATCCCAGCAGCTGTGTAATCAGCAAGGTCAATATAGTTTTTTGCAGCCGGACCAGAAATATACACCTCGGCACCGGTTGCTTTGACTAATGACAGCAGTTTCTGGTGCCCAGAACCGCTCGACTGATAATCACTACTGATGCCGAACTCAGTCTGAATCCCCAATAGTTCACGGGAAATTCGAATAATCAAGGACTGATTGAGCTGTGACAAGTTTTGCCATTGGGCGTCAAGGTAGGTATCTTCAAGCAGTCCTTTGATAGTCTGGAAATAAGGAGATTTTGAGTAATTCGTCAGAATTGCCTGATAATGCTGCCGTTGCCAGCGGTTTTCCACAATTTCGATTTCATCAATCCGCTTTTCAATTGAGCCAAAAACCGGCACAGTCAGCCACTTCAAGCCGTCGCGGGTCAGAATTCGATTGCGATTACGCCAGTCATTCTTTGTATATTGAACTTCGTCATAAAACAGGAACAAATCCACATCGTGAATGATGTCGAAGTAGCCCTTCCATGGCAGATAATTAGACTGAAGTACGGCTAATTTCATCTTAAGGCTTCAGACTTGCTTGTAAAATTGAATTATCTGCCTTGTGACGGTCTCAATGTCAGCTTCAGTCAGGTTGTAATACATCGGCAACCGTAACAGCCGTTCACTTTCGGAAGTAGTAAAGCGATCTTCTCCATGGAAGCGTCCGAATCGCAGTCCGGCAGGCGAACTGTGCAGCGGGACGTAATGGAAAACGGATTCAACTCCATTTTCGCGCAGGAATTGGATCAACTTGGTACGCTCGCCCAGGTCAGCGGTCTTAATATAAAACATATGGGCATTATGTTCACAATTTTCAGGAATAAACGGCGGTTCAATTCTTCCGTTCGCGGCTAAATCGTATAATAGTTCAGCGTACAAATTCCAACTCGCCAGTCGGTTTTGGTTAATCATTTCTGCATGCTCAAGCTGGGGATAAAGATAAGCAGCGTTCAGTTCGCTGGGTAAAAAGGACGATCCAATGTCTACCCAGGTATATTTATCGACTTGACCGCGCCAGAACAAACTGCGGTTCGTCCCCTTTTCGCGAACGATCTCTGCCCGTTGGATCATCTCCGCATCTTTGATCAGGATCGCACCGCCCTCCCCCATGCTGTAATTTTTCGTTTCATGAAAGCTGTAACAGCCAAAGTCGCCGAGACTGCCAAGCGCTTTTCCTTCATAAGTTGAGAGTACGCCCTGTGCCGCATCTTCGACTACGCGCAAATCATACGTCTTTGCAAGTGCATTAATCCGATTCATTTCACAGCTGACACCGGCATAATGCACTGGGACAATTACACGTGTTCGGTCTGTGATTGCCTCTTCAATCAAGTTCTCATCAATATTCATTGTGTCCGGACGAATATCGACAAAAACGATTTTCGCTCCGCGCAGGACAAATGCATTGGCGGTTGATACAAAGGTATAGGAGGGCATGATCACCTCATCCCCTTCTTGAATGTCGCATAAGAGCGCCGCCATTTCGAGGGCATCGGAACAGGACGTTGTCAGTAAAGCTTTGGGTGTTCCGGTTCGGTTTTCAATCCAATTGCTGCACAAATGAGAAAATTCGCCGTCGCCTGAAATTTTATGGCTCAGGACAGCTTTCTCAACAGATTCGCATTCTTTGCCAATAAAGGGCGGGATATTGAATGAGATCATCTTTATTCGGTTACCAGATTCCTATTTTTCATTTGGATTCAATTGTAAATCATTTTTTATTGATCGCTCCCTTCATCAAGTATTTGCAGCTTTAGCCTTGACCAGGTTTTCCGAGTAAATTGTTTTATAATCACCATCAGATAAAAAAATATTTGGAGACAACCTTGGAGGATAAATGGCTGACAGCTCCTGTGATTTAAGTCTATTTCCTGATTCAACTGCAATCAATCAAAAAGGATGCCTGACAATCGGAGATTCCAATCTTGAGGCGCTTGCTGCCGATTTTAATACTCCGTTATACCTCTACGATGCTGCCACAATCCGAACTCAGATTCATACAATTCAATCCGCGCTTGATGCTTATTATCCGGAAACCAGCGCTATTGCTTATGCATCCAAAGCTTATTTTTCATATCGGTTCGCCCAAAAGCTTGCGAGAGAAAACATCGAGCTGGATGTTGTCAGTCTCGCGGAACTGCGAATTGCGCTGCGAGCCGGTTTTGATCCGGATCGGATCCATTTTCATGGCAATAATAAAAGTATGGATGAGCTGCAGACAGCCATTGAGCATGATATCCATGCGATTGTTGTTGACAACATGGAGGAGCTGCTTACGCTCGAAAAGATGGCTGTCCAATCAGGAAAGACAGTCCGAATCTGGCTGCGGATCACACCGGACATCCGAGTGGATACACACCCGCACATTGAAACGTCCGCTGCGACCAGCAAGTTCGGTTTTCACATAGTGACAGGAGACGCTGAACAGGCGATGCGTTATGGTTTGAACTCAGCAGCATTTAATCTGACTGGAATTCACTGCCACCTCGGTTCTCAGCTGTTCGACCCCATCCCGTATCAGGCTGCGATTGAAAAGATTCTTGAGCTCGCACTGCGCTGCAACTACACCCCGCTGGAAATCAGCCCGGGCGGCGGTTGGGGTGTTCGCTATACTGAAACTGGTCAGGAAAATGAAGCAGCGCGCTGGGTCAGACCTGTTTCGGATACAATCGTCCGGATTTGTCACCAGCATGGATTACGATTGCCGAAATTGATTTTGGAACCTGGCCGCTGGCTGGTTGCCCGTGCTGGTGTCTCAATTTATCGAATTGGTTTTCAAAAACAAAACCTTGACGGAGAAAAACTGCTGGCAGTTGATGGCGGGATCGCGGACAACCCGCGTCATGCGCTCTATCAATCGGACTACACAGCAAAAATTGTCCAAAATCCAGCGGGCGCTGCGGATCATTCATATAAAATCGTCGGCAAATTTTGTGAAACAGGGGATGTCCTAATCGAGAAAACAGCGTTGCCGGAAGCCCAGACAGGGGACTTATTAATTGTGCCGGTTTCAGGCGCTTATCAGCTCAGCATGGCATCCAATTACAACCTTGCGCCGAGACCTGCAGTTCTTTGGCTCGAAAAAGACGGCCAGTTTGAAATGCTTCAGCCGCGGGAAGAACCGGACATCAGCTCGTGGTGGATCTGACTGATGTAATTTTAATTGTATGACAATTCAATGACCTCAAAATTGAGACATTAGATTAGAATATAAGTATCAAATCTTCCGTCTGATTGGCAAAATTTCAGGCGGGGGATTAGTATGTTACAATATTTTTTTATCGTAATTCAACGAGATACAAGGAGAAACCATGAAAAAACATAATTTTTTTGCTGGACCTGCAATTTTGCCTGAATATACCTATGAAAAATGTATTGAAGCGATCAAAGATTTCAGCGGTACCGGAATTTCGCTCCTTTCGATTTCACACAGATCGAAAGAATTTGATGCTGTAATGGATAAAGCGGTCGCGATGACCAAGAAGCTCCTTGACATCCCAGAAGGTTACTCAGTAATTTTTGTCGGGGGCGGTGCAACGACTCAGTTTTACACAGTCCCTTATAACTTCCTGAAGACAAAAGCTGCGTACTTGGATACGGGCACCTGGCCGATGGGCGGTATCAAAGAAGCTAAATTATTTGGTGAAGTCGATATTGTTGCGTCCTCAAAAGATAAAAATTATTCCTATATCCCCAAAAATTACACTGTTCCGGAAGATGCAGATTACTTCGAAATCTGCAGCAATAACACGATTGAAGGAACCGAGATTCGCGAAGATTTCGACTGCAAAGTCCCGCTGATTTCCGATATGTCTTCCGACATTTTCAGCCGGCCGGTTGACGTTTCAAAATATGCCCTGATTTTCGCAGGTGCTCAGAAAAACTTCGCGCCTTCGGGCGTGACCATGGTCATCATTCGCGACTCCCAGCTCGAACGAGTTGTTCGCCCAGTGCCGACGATGGTTGACTATCGTGTTCAGGTTGCTAAGAATTCCATGTACAACACACCTCCGGTATTCCCGATCTTTGCAGCGTTGAAGACGATGGAATGGGTTGAAGATTCAGGCGGCGTTAAAGAGATGGAACGGCGCGCAATTGAACGTTCAGACAAAGTTTATGCTGAACTCGACCGCAATAAATTCTTCGATCCCACTGTTCCGAATCCGGAAGATCGTTCACGCATGAATATTTGCTTCAAGATGAAACCGGAATACCAAGATTTGGAAGCTGGATTCCTTGATCTGGCGAAACAACGCGGTCTGATGGGCATCAAGGGTCACCGTTCAGTCGGCGGTTTCCGCGCTTCCTGCTACAACGCACTGCCGATGGAAAGCATCGATGCACTTGTCTCCGCTTTACAGGATTTTGAGAAAGCCAACTAACCGACAGAAAACCGATAGAAGGAAATTGAAATGAAAACAGTATTAATTGCAACTGAAAAACCTTTTTCAAAAGCTGCAACTGCCTCGATCACAGCGATCCTTGAAGAAAAAGGCCATAAAGTTAAACTTCTGGAAAAATATACAGACGTTAACCAGTTGTATAAAGCAGTTGCCGACGTAAACGCAATTATCGTCCGCAGCGACAAGATTACACCCGAAGTCGTCTCTCATGCTCCGAACCTTGAAATGGTCGTCCGTGCCGGCGCAGGCTATGACAATGTTGATCTGGTCGTGACGAAAGGAAAAGGAATCGTCGTCGAGAACACGCCTGGGCAGAACTCCAATGCAGTTGCCGAGCTGGCATTTGGACTGATGGTCATGGCAGCCCGAAACTTCTATGATGGTTCGACTGGTTTTGAACTCAAAGGGAAGAAATTCGGTATTCACGGCTTTGGCTACATTGGCAAATGCTCCGCGACAATTGCAAACGGATTTGGCATGGAAATTTTCTATCATCACAGCCGTTTGCTCCCAATCGAAGTCACCGGTCCTTACAATGCCATCGGCATTGAAGACGTGGTTGACTTTTATCGCACCTGCCAGTTCATCTCGCTCAACATCCCGATGCGCCCAGCCAATGCGAAAATCATCAATTATGATTTGATGATGAGCATGCCGGAAAATGCAGTGCTGGTCAATACCGCCCGCGCTGAAGTTGTCAACGATGAGGACCTGCTGCGCGTCTTTGAAGACCGGAAAGATTTCCGTTACGCAGCGGATGTGGCTCCGTCCAACAAAGCAGAAATTGCCGAGAAGTTTGCAGGGCGGGTTTTCTTTACGCCCAAGAAGCTTGGCGCCCAGACTGCCGAAGCGAACAATAATGCTGGGATGGCTGCTGCCAATCAGATTAATGAATACTTTGCAACGGGTGTCAGTCAGTTCCAGGTAAATAAATAAACCTTAGTTTTTTAGTGCACTAAAAGCTGCGGAATCAAACCCGCAGCTTTTTTTATCTCCGCAGAAAGGTATAATTAGCGGGTGTTTGGGGGGAATAATGGAACAATTCAATATCGGAGATATCGTTGAAATACCCAGCGACTTTACTGATGAATCGTCGCAGTTAAACTTTCGGGGCTCGTTTGGGATTGTCCGCTTAGTTTTTGACTCTGAGGATCAAAATGAGGAGCCTGAAGTGCTGTTCGAATTAAGCGCGGAAACCTTGCGAAGCATTCCGACTGATTTTTTACTGGATTGCTTTGAAAATGAAGTTGACTGGTCTTATATCGTCGTTCCTCAGTCAATTGTTCAGCGATCCGATCGTCCTTTTTCTTCCCTCGCTGTAGAATGGGAGAAAAACAAGATCGGTTCCGCCCTTTTTTGGCCTAAATTGGATCGGATCGGAGAATTAATCAACAGTGTGTTTTCCAAGGCTGCCGCCGATCAATCCGTTTCTCCTTACCAAATTTGGGTTGAATATCTATCCGAAAAATTGAAATTCCCATTCAATGCTCACGTCTGCTTTGATTATGAAGAAGAGGACGGAATCTTGCAGCCGTCTGATGGAGTCAATGTATTGTCAATCGAAGGCTGGGATATTCCCCTCGGCGTTTTTTGTAGCGTTGAAAGCCGCGGTCAAGCCTTCATTCTGCCACTGCAGGACATTGCTGCGGCACGCACTGCCGGCAGATCAAACCATCGCATCCTGGAGGCTTACGAAGCATGGCTTTTCTCACGGATGTAACAACCCGCGAACCTGCATTTCATATTGGAAACATTCCGGTCTGCGGCGTGACAATGCTCGCGCCGATGGACGGCTACAGTGACAGTCCTTTCCGGCAAATCACACGTTCGCTTGGATCAGCCGTCTCATTCACTGAGTTCATTAACGCTATGGAAGTTGTTTCAAAGAACAGCAAATATGGCAAACGCTGCAGCTATCAAGAAATGGAACGCCCCGTCTGTATCCAGTTATTTGACAATGATGCTGATCGCCTCCTGGCTGCTGCCAAACGGATCGAAACCCTCTTTCATCCTGACTGGATCGATATTAACATGGGATGTTCCGTCTCACAGGTCGCCAATCGCGGTGCAGGTGTTGGACTGTTAAAAAACCCGATGCTGGTCGGTCAAGTCATCGACAGCCTTGTCCGGAATTTATCGGTTCCGGTGACTGCGAAGATTCGTTTGGGGTGGGATACTGAATCCGTCAACTATCTGGAAGTCGGGAGGATCCTTGAAGAGAGCGGAGCAGCGGCTGTCGCGCTGCATGCCAGAACTGGAGACCAATTGTTTCATGGCTCCGCAGACTGGGACGCGATCGCCCAGCTCAAACAAGCGTTAAACATTCCTGTGATCGGCAACGGGGACATCCAGACAGTTGCCGACATCCGCCAAATGCTGGATCACACGCGCTGTGACGGGGTCATGATCGGACGTGCTGCAATCGCGAATCCCTGGATTTTTGCCGGATATGACATTCCGGATGTACCAGCTTCCCTTTTTAAATCGACAGTCTTCATGCACCTGAAGCTAATGAAAGATTATCACGATCCTGTCCGCGGCTGTGTTGTATTTCGCAAGTATGCAAAAAAATACCTGACACACCTGGGTGTTGACAAAACAGCCATTCGAAATCTGCTCACAACGGTCGATCCAGACCAATTTACTGCAAAATTTCATCAGCTTGTCGATGATTATTCAGTGGAACCTGGAGAATTGAAATAAATGGAAAACAACGACCTTAAAAATATTTTTTCCGAATCTGAATGGGAACAACTGTGTGATCGCTGTGGAATCTGCTGTTTTTACAAACTCGAGGATGCTGACACGAATGAAATCTTTTACACCCGGGTTGTCTGTCCGCTTTTTGATGCCGAAACCAGTTTATGCGTTAACTATGCGCAACGCTTTGATTTGATGCCAAGCTGTGTGAAAATCGCGCCTGAGACGATGGAGCGACTGAATCAATGGCTCCCCTGGCACTGCGCTTATCGTTGTGTCTACGAACGCAGACCGCTGCCCGTTTGGCACCCGATCATGAAGGCTCCGGTTCAGAATGCTGATCTTCTGAAAAAGATTGAAGCACGCTGCACGCAGCGCCCGGTAAAGCATGCCGGATTGTCCATAGATGAAATCCAACGGGTTAAAAATATTGCCGTCAAAGCGATTTTGGATGATCAGTTTGATAACCAGCTGATCGAAAATGTCTTGTTGGAAAAAGATCTGACTGAAGCTATCAAGAAAATTGTCTGATAATACTTCTGGCGCGGAAAGCTGTCCACAGCATTTGCGCTGTCGTCGCGATGTTCATGCCGAACAGAATCACAAAGATGCCTTCCCAGCGCTGAGTCTTGATGCCAATTCCGAAAATGATCAGCATCAGGAATAAAAACAGGAGCAGAGATTCAAGAAATCCCGAGGTCTTTTTGCCAGCCAGCAGAATCGCCTGAAAAAAGTTCAGCATCGCATTCACCAACGGGATCAAGAAGATCAGCGGCAAAGCTTGTTTCGCCAAAGCCACCAAGTTTGGCGGCAGCGAAGACAGATTGATAAACCAGAAATCACCCAGCGGTGTCAGTAAGATCAACAAATAGAGAAATGAACAGAACAACCCGATAAAAAAGGTGAATTTGCGGGTAACTGTGTAGTAGCCTTCTTTGGCAACCACTGACAGCGTCGTTTCGTTACAGGCATTTCCGAATGAGCGCAGGATATTTATCATGCCGGAAAGAACCGGCCAGACAGCTAAGGATGCAATCGGATTAACCATGCGGCTCATAGCAGCGCTGCCAAGCGACATCCATCCCAAATTGATCAACTGTGTTGGCACCAGCGGAGCGGTGAATGAGAACAGCTCTTTCCAACTAATCAGGTCTTTTTCTTCCCCATCCGGCAGATAAGCTGCGGCGACTTTTACCCCGACCTTGCCAATATAGATCGCTTCAGCAACCACACCGACTGCCAGCGCAGAACCGCCGACGATTGCGCCGGTCAGATGATCTCTGAAGAAGTAACCAATAAACAGCGTCGAAAGCAGGCAAATCATCCGGATAAAGGTTCCAACTGTAACTTTTTTTGAGAACCCGCAATAAATCAGAATGCCTTGGTAAAAACGGCGAAACCCGATTGCCCAGGTCCAAGGCAACATAATCATCAGCCCGATCCGGGCATTCGCGAGGATTTCAGGCGGTGCGCCAATGATGTCCCGAACAACGACATAATACAAAGGAGTGAACGCGACTAACGCGTGCACAATCGTCAGCGCAGCACACATTGTCATCATAAACTTGTACAGTCTGCGGTAATTAACTTTATCCTTGCACAATGCCAGCGACATTGACAGCATCATGATGATCGGGGCTTCGATGATTAATGAAATTGGATAGACGATACTGCCATGCGCGGCTAAGTTTATTTCGGGATCTGCCATGCGGCTGACGATGGCTGAAACAGACGGGTTATCGACAGCCATGAATAGCCAGCTGAACGCCAATGGCCAAAATATATTAAAGACAATTTTCATCCTCTCGCGTTCAGTTGCCATATGCCTTCAATTGTACTCGCTGCAGTCGTTTTTCTGAGGAAATTTGATAATAAAGTGCCATAAAGGATAATAAATTTTGTTCCCGCAATTCCAGCTATGGTATCATAGTTGGGTTTTATGGAAAGTTCTATCGGCAAAATGCCGCCCCGGATTGCTTATTTTATCTCATCGCATGGGTTTGGCCACGCTGCGCGCAGTGCTGCAATCATTACCGCATTGTTGGATCAGAATCCCTCTATCGAAATTGATATCTATAGTGAGACTCCGGAATGGTTTTTTATTGAATCATCGGCTGGTTATGCGAATTATTTCAAAATGCAAACCGATATCGGCGTAACGCAGCGTTCTCCAATGGAAATGGACATTCCTGACACATTGAATCGTGTCACAATGTTCTTAGACAGCCTGCCCGCAGCTTCCGAACAACTAGCCCGAACATTGCTTGAAAGAAACTATACAGGCATCATCGCCGACATTTCTCCGCTCGGGATTGCTGCAGCCAAAAAAGCTGGGATTCCCTGTATACTGTTTGAAAATTTTACCTGGGACTGGATATATCAGCCCTTTACGAATGGGTATCCGAACTTTCATGGAGTGATCAGACAGCTTAAATCAATTTTTGAACAAGCTGATTTTCACGCTCAGTTCATTCCTGCATGTCAGCCAGACGCAACCGCAAATCTTACCATTCCGCCATGCAGCCGCAAGACTAAACAGACAGCTGCAGCGACAAGGCAAAAACTCGGCATCAAACAGAATGAGAAACTAGGGCTGATCAGCATGGGCGGTATTCCTGATTCATTCGCTTTAAATCAAATTGGAGAACTGCCCAATCCTGCAATTCGTCTTGCTTTTGTTGGGAGTTTTACGCAGTTTGAAAATCGGGGTTCGACAATTTGCATTCCGCACCAGTCAGATTTTTATCATCCTGATCTGGTGGAAGCTGCTGATTTCGTCATCGGCAAAGCTGGATACAGCACCATGGCTGAGATTTATAACGCAGCAAAGCCTTTTGGCTACCTGCTTCGACCTGATTTCAGAGAATCTACAATTTTAGGCGAATTTCTTTCCAGCTTGCCTTATACAACTGCCGTTTCACAGGCTGATTTCGATTGTCTTAATCTGTCAAAACCAATTGAATTTCTTCTGTCGGATGTAAATTTCCCGCGTCCAGCGCTCAACGGCAGCAAAATCGCAGCAGATTTCGTTATTGATTGCTTCAAACTGGAACGATCGTTTCCTCGTTCTGCGTCAGAATTTCCAAACTGACCTTTCCATTCGTCAATTCAATCAGATCAGCTTCGAGCGATTTCATTTGATTCGAAAGACAGCGGGCTCGGATCAGAACCTGATCAGTGAAAACTTCTTCGATAATTGAAACCTGCTGGTCTGCAAGATGTAACTTGATCCGCTCAAACATTCCATATTCAAGCGAAAACTGGAAGGTATCAGTCAGGAGCTTTTCGGCTCTTGGCACTTCATTCAGCACCGCTTTTGCGGCATCCGAATAGGCGCGAACCAGTCCGCCGATTCCCAGTTTTGTGCCGCCAAAATAGCGCGTGACGACGACCACAATATCGCCAAATCCGCTGCCCTGCAGCACGGATAGGATCGGACGACCGGATGACCCAGATGGCTCGCCATCATCGCTGCAGTACGCCATCGTTGAGGCTCCATGCCCGATGATATATGCTGGCACGTGATGATTGGCAGCCGGGTGCTCATTTTGGATCGATATAATAAATGCACGGGCGTCCTCGCTGCTGAATACTGGTGCGCAAACTGCAATAAATCGGGAGTTAACGACCGTAATTTCGGTTTCAGTCCGCTCTGCCGGAATGAGTTTTCTGATTTCCGCTGGCAGTTGCGGAACATTCTTTCGATCTTTCGCCATAAACTCAGGATTTCTTTTTTTGCAAGGCATCCCAGGCGCCGACCCAGGGAGTGCCAATCCGGTGATTCGGTGAAATCGTGATATCACTCAATGCCTGACTCAGAGCGACCAGATCAGGGATAATCTTTGCATAATCTTCCGTATAAACGTTTTCACGGATCCGATCAGCCAGCAATTGCGCCCAATCCCATTCCATGCGAAAACGGTCCGCTTTCAGCCAATAGCCGCGCTTTTCCCAGGCAAGTGCAGATTCGTCAATTGTTTCAGTGATCCGTTCGAGACTGAGCAGGATAAAAGCGATCAGGTCTCGCGATTTTTGATCCGGTTCCTGAAGTTTCATCAGCTCGCGAATAGCCAAAACCAGACCCTTCTTTAATCGTGTTCTCTCCGTTCCAGCGTTTTCTGTGTTGATTACCCGGCTCATCTCATTTCCTTTGCTCCGCTTTACTCTTAGATTCGTACGAATTATACAATATGAATTTCCTGTGAGACTTATTTACGGATGTTCGGGACGTGTAAGGGGATTTCCTGATAAAATGAAACAGGATTTATCTATGTCAACTAAAAACCGCATTGGCTTTCTGGCAATTTCATTATCCTTGTTCTTCTTTGCCTTTGTCTTGTTCTTCATCGGTCGGTCTTCATTTTATGCGCAATGCGCTTCTTTCCCAGCTGGTTCTCTTCTTGGTCCTATCGATTTAACGGGAAAAACAGCAGATCAGGCGGCAGACGCTTTGTCCAGCCTGAATGAAATTCCTCTCGATCTGGTCTATCAAGATCAGCATATCCAGGTCTTACCCACCGAACTCGGCATTCAAATCGCTCAGGACGGAATTCGGGAGTCCCTTCACCAGCAGCTCACCAGCTATTGCGGAACCGATCAGCTCTTCAGTTCTTTTTTCAGTCGGACGAATAATCATCCCGTTAAATTGGAATTGAGCTGCAACATTTCCGAAGATCAGATTCGAACCTATCTTGAGAATGAGATTTCCCCTCGCTATGATCATGCTGCCATGCCTAAACTGCCTGATCCGGGAGCGTCATTCTTTGTCGCAGGAAGCGATGGGCAAAAGCTCGATCTCGACGCCGCTGTCGCAGCGATCAGCACCTCCGCCTGCAATTTTGAGAACAGGACTGTGACTTTGCCTGTCGAAATTGACCCTGAACCGCCTGCTAACATCGAGAATCTCGAAATCATCCTGAAACACATCATCGATCAAAACCAGGATTCCGGACAAGTCACCGAAATCTATCTGATCGATCCGCAGACAGAAAGCACATTCGATATTGCCCGAATCAACAACGCAGACATCGCCCCGGAAATTGCATTTACTGCAGCCAGCACAATCAAAGTGCCTGTGATGATATCTTCCTTCCGCCGCATGGAAGGGGAACCCAATGCAGTCACCCGGCGTCAGCTGGAAATGATGATCACCGAGTCTAAAAACGATCAGACTGACTGGCTGATGCAAAACATTGTGGGGGGCGACCGTGCTCCGGAAATTGTTACTGGAGACCTTGAAGAACTCGGTTTGACCAACACTTTTCTGGCAGGCTATTTTTACTTCGGAGCGCCGCTGCTGAATCTGGTTAAGACTGATGCTAATTCGCGTACGGATATCAATCTCAAACCGGACATCTACAATCAGACAACAGCCAAAGAAATGGCTCAGCTGATGAATGGCATCTACCGCTGTGATAAATTCAATGATGGAATTCTGATCGATAGGTTCAACGGAGAAGTCTCGCAGGATGAATGCGCCTTCATGCTAAACCTGCTGAGAAACAATCATCTGCCTTATCTGATTTCTGCCGGTGTGCCTGAAGAAGTGCCAGTCGCTCATAAACATGGCTGGATTGAGGAAGCAGATGGTCTGCTCCACACAATGAGTAATGTCGCCGTGGTCAATTCCCCTAACGGCGATTACATCCTCAGTATTTTTACTTATCATCCAACGAATTTAATTTTTGAAAAAGGAAATGTGCTTTTTAGCCGAATTTCCGACATGGTTTACAAGTATTTCAACCCGGTCAGTCCGTAAATTTCAATCGCCTACAGATAATCTTTCAGGTTATGCTCAACGGCATACGCTGCAGCTTCCGCGCGATTGCTAGTTCCTAATTTGGAAAGAATGCTGCTGACATAATTTCTGACAGTTCCTTCACCCAAGAACAAAGATTTTGCAATTTCGCGGTTGGTCTTCCCCTCAGACACAAGGATCAGCACATGCTTTTCCTGCTGGCTCAGTATCGCGAAAGCAGAGGCTTCTTCTTCCTTCACGGCGCGTCTGACTTCCTGAAAAACGCGTTGGGTCACCAGCGGATCCAGTAGCGCATCTCCACGTGCGACGGATTCAAGCGATCGGATCAGATCCTCGCTGCTGATTTGTTTCAGAAGATAACCGGATGCGCCAGCGCGAATTGCTGAAAACAGCATTTCATCTTCGGCATAAGACGTCAGCATCACGACTTTTATGTCAGGATATGTCTGGGTAATTTCCTCACATGCATCAATTCCTGATACACCTGGCAGACGAATGTCCATCAGTACGATATCTGGATGAAGTTTGCTAGCCGTTTCAATGGCTTCTTTAGAATTGCTGGCTTCCCCAACAACTGTAAATCGGGGCTCCTGCTCGAGCAACGCTTTCAAGCCAAGTCTTACGACTTCATGATCATCAACAAGAACGATGCGCATTTTATTCATTATCGGAACTCCTGGATCAGCTATCTAAATAAATAGTTTTTAATCCTGTCAAAATCATGACATGTAATAAAATTTATATGTCATAATAATCATTTCTAACTGACGTATTTCATTGTACACTAAAAAACTATGCAAGGCAAACAAGTCAAGGTAGCAATTTTAGGCGGAGGTCCGGCAGGCATCGCAGCCGCGCTTCAAATAAGTCATACCTGCGGGTATGATGTTAGTCTTATTGATGCAAACCCGCAAATCGGGCGGAAATTGCAGGTCACTGGCAGCGGACGCTGCAATCTGACTAATCTAAACTTGGACGCCTCCCGTTATGCATCATCAGAAAATATTTCGATTGAAAATATCTTGAAGAGTTGTCCGCCTGCCGCACTGCGCGCCCGGCTGGCTGATTTCGGCATTCCGACCGTCGCAACTGAAGACGGCTGGGTCTACCCGCTTTCATATTCAGCTGCGAATGTGGCGGAAATACTGCGCGGTCAGCTGCTGAGTGCTGGGGTGAATTTAATTGAAGGCACAAAAGTGCTTTCGATAAACCCATATTCAGGTCATTTTGAAATCAAACTTGATACCCAGCAAGACTTATTGACTTCGAATCAATTGGTCGTCGCAACCGGCAGCAAGGCATTCCCTCAGCTGCGCGCCGATGATTCCCTGCTCATGAAAACAACCCATTTATTGGGCATTAACTGTGAACCGTTCAGACCTGCATTAGCCCCTGTTCTGCTGAAAAACCCCGAATTGAGAGCGCTGTCCGGCATTCGGCTGGATTTGGAGCTGACGCTGCTGAAAGACAAAAAGCCGTTCTTCACTTCTACTGGCAACGTGATCTTCACCGATTTTGGCATGAACGGCCCTGGCTGCATGAATCTAAGCCACCTGATTGAAGGAAATGAAAAGAATCCGGATTTGCTCGAAATTAATTTTCTGCCCGGATCCATCGCCAACACAATCGAAGCTGGGTACCAGTCACAGAAAAATGATTT
>DHPK01000032.1:55842-102511 GCA_002407845.1 Leptolinea sp. UBA5366
AAGAAAAATGATTTAGTTCCTTATCGAAACCTCTATCTTATGTATCTGCCTGCAAAAGTCACAGATTTTTTCATGAAGCAATGGGGGCTATCCGATGATACGCCCTGCACCTCTATTGACCATAAAACATTTCGATCCCATCTGAAAACCTTGTCCGCCTACCCGGTTAAATCTATTGGCACGAAGGGATTCAAGGATGCTCAGGCATGCTTTGGCGGAGTGAAACTTTCAGAAATTAACCCTGACACCATGGAGTCAAAAAAAATCCCCGGCGTTTATTTTGCCGGAGAAATTTTAGATGTAGTTGGTCCATGCGGCGGTTATAACCTGCATTGGGCATTTGCAACTGGATTTATAGCTGGCCAGGCGATCGCCCAGATTTAGAGTTCAGCCAACTTTTCCCGTTCACGCCGCTGGGTTTTGCCGCGTTCCTCTGTATCCAGGATCTTTTTCCGGATCCTAAAATTGATCGGAGTTATTTCAAGCAATTCATCATCTGCCAAATATTCCAGCGCTTCGTCAAGGCTCATCTGCCGAATGGCGTTTAACCTTACCTCGATATCTTTGTTTGATTGGCGCATATTCGTCAAGTGTTTTTTCTTGCAGACGTTGACTGCCAAATCCGTAACCCGCATTGATTCGCCAACAACCATTCCCTCATAAACTTCGACCCCGGCGCCAACAAACAGAACACCGCGCTCTTCGGCATTTTTCAAGCCATAAGTAGAAGTCACGCCGTTTTCCCATGCAACGATCGAATTCGTGTCACGGGAATTGATTGACCCGGCATAAGGTGCATATTCAAGGAATGAGGTGTTAATGATACCCATGCCATGTGTCGCGGTCATGAACTGATAACGGAACCCCAGCAGACCGCGTGTCGGAATCACATAGTGAATATGGACCGACCCGTCTGGATTATCGGACAGCCCCTGCATGCGTCCGCGGCGGGACCCAAGCATTTCAACCACTGTTCCAACCGTGTCAGGGCTGGTATCGATAAAAACCTCTTCAAACGGTTCAAGAACTTCACCGTTTACTCCGGTGAGAAAAATCACTTCCGGACGGGAAACTTGAAATTCATAGCCCTCGCGCCGCATCGTCTCGATCAGAATCGCCAAATGCAGTTCGCCGCGCCCTGAAACAGTGAAGTTGTCCGTGCTGTCAGTCTCGCTAACCCGCAGCGCGACATTGTTGCGCAGTTCAGTGAAGAGACGTTCACGCAGCTTTCGGGAGGTGCCCCATTTTCCTTCGCGGCCGGCAAGCGGCGAAGTATTGATTCCGAAAGTCATTTTCACTGTCGGCTCTTCCACATAAATCGCCGGCAATGCTTCTGGATCGTTTGGATCAGTCAGCGTTTCGCCGATCGCGATCTCGTTCATTCCAGCAATTGCAATAATATCGCCAGCGCTGGCTTCTTTTGTCTCAATTTTGTTCAACCCGCTGTAAGTGTAAAGATAACGAGTGTTTTCAGGAATTATGGTTCCATCAACTTTAATTCGTGCCAGGTTCATTCCCTCAGTGATCGTGCCGCGATGAATCCGTCCAATGATTCCCAGTCCGCGATAATCATCATAAAAGATATTGCTGACGACCATCTGAAATGGTTCGGAAACTTCAACTTCGGCAGGATCAATTTTATCTAAAATCGTCTGGAACAGCGGTTGAAGATTCTCAGTTAAATCCTCACTGAAGCCGGCTTTTCCTTCAATCCCGTTAGCGTAGATCACCGGAAAATCAGCTTGTTCATCCGTTGCACCCAGATCGATAAAAAGATCAAACACCCGATTCAGCGTGCGTTCCGGGTCTGCGTCTTTCCGATCCATTTTATTAATTACAACGATCACTTTCAATCCCATCGCCAGTGCTTTTTTAAGCACAAAGCGGGTCTGCGCCATCGGACCTTCTGCAGCATCCACAAGCAGTAAAGCACCGTCAACCATGTTCATGACGCGTTCTACTTCGCCGCCAAAATCGGCATGTCCCGGCGTGTCAACAATGTTGATTTTGACCATCTGTCCGCTTTCGGGATCAGGTATGGTTATCGCTGTATTTTTTGAAAGAATTGTGATTCCGCGTTCTCGCTCCAGGTCGTTTGAATCCATAATCCGGACATCAACCTGTTGATTTTCACGGAACACTTTTGCCTGACGGAGCATCGCATCCACCAGGGTAGTTTTGCCATGATCAACATGGGCGATGATGGCAATGTTACGAATGTCGCTTCTAATAGTTTTCATATTACTCAAATCTGAATCAGGATGGATCAGCGGTCTCTTTGCCCAGATAAATCAAAGGGACACTGAAAAGGGTTACCAAATATTTTATAATGACATTGCCGATAAAAATCTGCCAGACGGCTTCTGTCGGGATACTTCCATAAAATGCAATGAATGCAAACAGCAAAGAATCAAGCGGGACACTGAATGCGTTTGAAACCAGCACTCTTGCCCAAAGATGTTTCTTTGTAATTTTTTTAATCCACCAGCTATAAATCTCTGTATCCAGCAATTCCGAGAACAATTCGGCAGCGATGGATGCGATCGTTATGCGCCAGACCGGTGTCAGGACACTTGCCCAATTCTGGCTGCCGCCGCCTGCGAGATCGACGGGAAGCAGACCGACCAGGTAGAAATACAGCGCCATGAAGAGATTGATCACGGCAGCAGAGAGGATCAGCAGCTGTGTGCGTTGTTTCCCCAGATTTTTATGAGCCAAGTCGCGCAGTGTGAATGAGAACGGATAGATGAAAGTTCCCGCATCCAGCGCCAGACCAAAAACGGAAACAATCTGCAGACTGCTGACATCTGCGATCATCTGCACACCGATGTAGGCTGCAATGACCATCACAGCAATCCGCGACGGGTAAACGGTCAGGTTTTGAATGTTCGTTCGTTCCATAACAAGGGGATTATAATTAAGTTTTAGAAATTTTCTGCGCAGGGCGTTTAAAGTAATGATGGCGTTGAACGTTTTTCAGGCAATATTTCCGAGTCCGGCTGCCAATCTTTTCATCAGATTCTCATGCCTCAGGATTCGATCAGGCAAAGGATTGAGATGAAGAAAAAAGTGTTAATTCTCACGGGTGATGCGGGCTTTGGCCACCGCAGTGCAGCCAATTCAATCGCTGCAACCTTGGCAAAACGCGATGAAATTGAATTTGAAGTTCGGATTGAAAATCTCTTAGACATGCCAGACACGCCGACAGCGCTCCGCAATACCCAAACAGATTACGACAAAATTGTGACAGAAATGCCAAAACTGTACGAATTCAGCTATGAAAGCAGCGACAGGCTGCTGCCAACGCAGATTGCACAAATCGGTCTTTCTGCAATGCTCTACACTCCCTTTTTGAAAGTAATGAAAAGCTACGATCCGGACATCATCGTCAATACCTACCCGCTCTATCATGGGCCAGCTCAGACCTGGTATCTGATCAATGAAGAATCCTGGAACAACGAACGAAAAAAAAGGAAGGCAGCTTCTGATCTGACCCCATTGGACAGAAAACACAAACCATTCATTACCGTGATAACGGATCTGGTTTCTGTCCATATGATCTGGATGAGCTTGATGCCTGACTACTACTGCGTAGCAACCAATGAAATGAAGGAGCAGACCGCGAAATACGGCGTCAGCCGCGACAAAATTTTTTGCACGGGAATTCCGGTCAAACCTGTTTTTTATGAGGAACAGCGCTCAAAACACGAACTTAAATCGTCGCTGGGGTGGGATCCTGAGAAAACAACCATCCTTTCTGTCGGCAGTAAACGCGTTTCGAATCTGATGGATTACCTCGACATCCTAAACCACAGCGATTTTGACATCCAGTTGATTCTGATCGCGGGCGGGGATGATGAACTCTACGAGAAAATGAAAGCTGTCGACTGGCATATCCCCGTAAAGATCTATAACTTCACAAAAGAATTGCCGATGATGATGCTGGCATCAGACCTGATCATCACGAAAGCCGGGGGGCTGATCACCAGCGAGTCAATGGCGGCAGGTCTTCCAATGATATTGATCGACGTGCTCCCGGGTCAGGAAGAAGGCAATGCGCAATATATCGTAGACAATCAGGCAGGCGCGTTGCTCAGGAATCCGACCGAGCTGATTTTCACGTTAAAACATTGGCTGATGGACGATAAAATAGGCTTAAAATCGATTTCAGAGAGAGTCAAACTGATTGGAAAACCGAAATCCAGTCTTGAGATATCAGATATAATTATCAAAGAACTTATTCAATAAAAGGAGTTTTGATATGAAAAAAGTTGCTTTGCTCGTCATTCTTTTAACGCTTGTCCTGAGCTTTGCGGCATTAAAACCCGTAACAGCGATTAACTTGGACAAGGCCGTCTATTTAATCAACGGCTCGCTTGGGGATAATTCATTTTATGATTCCGGTCAAGCTGGCATGGACATCCTTAAAAATGAATATGGCATGGATACACGCACGATTGAATGCGGTTTTGATGCCGGGCAATATGAACCCTCTCTCGAAGCAGCTGTTCATTTTGCTGATCTGATTTTTGTCATTTCTTACGGATTTGAAGACATTTTAGCCGAATACGCCGATGAATATCCGGAAAAGGTTTTCGTAAACCTTGACACAGTCGTGGAAAATGAAGCTAAAACGATTATCAATGTGGATTACATCGAAGAAGAAAGCGCCTTTCTGGCAGGCATCGTCGCTGCTCTGGTCACAACCAGCGATGAGATTCCGAATGTCAATCCCGAAAAATTGATCGGCGCTGTCGGCGGGGACACAGATCCTGTCGTCGATTCCTTCATTTTTGCTTACGCCAACGGTGCAAAGTATATTGATCCTGAAATCAAGAACGAAACCAAATATTTGGGCGACTGGGTCGATTCTGCCAAGGGCAAACAGGCAGCCTTACAGCTCTATGATCTGGGTGCGGATGTTGTCTTCCAGGTCGCGGCCGCCGCAGGCATGGGCGTGCTCCAGGCATCTGGAGAACGCAATCTCTATTCCATCGGTGTTGATACCAACCAGAACAGCCTCGTGCCGGGTCACGTCGTCGCATCCGATATTAAAGATATTGGGATGTCAATCCTAAATGTCTATAAATCGATCGCAGATGGCAGCTACACACCGGGCGAAACGCTGAATTACGGTCTGGAATCCAAAGCGGTTGATGTCGTTTTCGAAGAGAACAATGATGTTTTACCGCAGTCAATCATCGACAAAGTAAGTGAAGTCCGTGATTTGATTATTTCTGGCGAACTTGAAGTCGAGCGGTACGTAGCCGAATAAAAGATATATATACTTCAAGAATGTCACTCTGACGGGTGCCATTCTTGATTCATTGGGCAATTTTCTCTTTTTCTTATATTCATTTAATTTATTATCTTAGGCTTCTTTCTCAGCCAGTAAAAGGAATCTTCTTGAGCGAACTGATTGAAATTAGAAATTTAGTAAAAATCTTTCCGCCAAATGTAATTGCGCTGAATGATGTTTCAGTTTATTTTCACGAAGGTGAAATTCATGCGCTGATCGGTGAAAACGGCGCGGGAAAGTCAACGCTGATGAAAATTCTGTATGGCATGCAGCCAGCAGATTCTGGACAAATTCTCATCAACGGCAAAACCGTTCAATTTGCCAATCCCGGTGAAGCGATTGCTGCAAGGATAGGGATGGTTCATCAAGAAATCTTATTGATAAATGAATATACTGTCTGGGAAAATGTCGTCCTCGGCATGGAACCGGTTGGGCTGTTCCATCGGATCGACCGCGATAAAGCACGCCAGCAGGTCAGAACAAAAATCGATGAGTTCCAATTTAATTTGGATCCGGATGCTCGGGTTGCCGATCTTTCTGTCGCCGCTCGGCAGAAAGTTGAAATCCTGAAGCTTTTGTTCCGCAATGTTTCCATCCTGATTTTGGATGAGCCGACCGCAGTCCTGACGCCGCAGGAAATTCCTCAATTATTTGATGAGCTTCGGCGGCTTCGTGACGACGGGCATACCATTCTCTTCATCTCGCATCATCTTGATGAGGTGATTGAATTGAGTGACCGGATCACTGTTCTGCGGAAAGGACAAAAAGTTGCCACCATCGATACGAAAGACGTCACAGAGAAAATGCTCGCAGAAATGATGGTAGGGCGCGAAGTCATTTTTGATAAGATCAAAGACGGCATCCCGCCGGGAGTCGCCGTACTCGATTGTCAGAACATCTCTTTAAGATCCCCGATTACCAACAAAATGTTATTGCAGAATATCAGTTTTCAAGTTCATGCCAGCGAAATCGTTGGCATCGCCGGGGTTGAAGGGAATGGCCAACTGGAACTGGTCGAAGTCATGATGGGGCTGCGGGCTGCAGATCAGGGAAGTCTAAAGATAAATGGCAGTGATTTGTCCGGCTCGTCCATTTTGGAACGCCGCAAATTCATGGCATTCGTTTCTCAGGATCGCTCGCGCATGGGAGCCTGCCTGACTGCTTCAATCAAAGAAAACGTGATCATGACCCATCACAAACTAAATTCTGCTTTCACGAAGTCTGCCGGCTTTATTCTGGATTTCGCCCATGCAGCCTCCTTTGCAGAGCAGATTCGGAAAACGTTTGATGTTCAGCTGAATTCGATTGAAGATGAAATGCGATCCTTATCCGGCGGCAATCAGCAGAAAGTCATTCTCGGAAGGGAACTCTCATTGGATGCCCCGTTTGTCCTGCTGGATCAGCCGACCCGGGGTCTGGATGTTGGGTCGATTGAATATGTTCATCATCAAATTATTCAAATGAGCCACGATAATCGGGCGATTTTGCTTATCTCTGCTGATCTCGAAGAACTTTTCCGCATTACCGATCGGATCTTGGTTCTGCACCGCGGAGAAATCGTCGCTGATCTGGTCACTGACGACACAAACATCACTGAGGTTGGATATCTCATGCTGGAAGGAGCCGATCATGCGTAATTTCATTATCAATCTGGCAGGAATCTTGATCGCGTTTTTGCTCGGTGCAATTGTGATGCTCTTCCAGCATTACAATCCGGTCGAGACATATGGGGCTCTGTTCGGATATTCGCTTGAGAACATGTATTCTTTCATGACGGTTCTGAAAAACGCGGTTCCGCTGGTGCTGACCGGACTTTCAGCGTCCGTCGCATTTGCATCAGGACCAGTCAACCTCGGTCAGCCCGGTCAGCTGCTGATTGGTGCATTGTTTGCAACAATCGGAGGCTTATATGTTGATCTGCCAGCGCCGCTGATGATTCCATTTCTGATCCTGCTATCAATGCTCGGCGGAGCAATCTGGTCCGGACTGGCTGGATTAATGAAACAATTTTTCAATATGGATGAATACATCACAACACTGATGCTCAACATGATTGCTGACCTGCTCACATTCTGGGCAATCAGTTTCCCGCTTTTCGAAAAGAAAGCCAATCATCCGCAGACCCCCAGAATCTTCCGAAGCGGCTGGATGCCGAAAATAGGCGACTTCAATACCAGCGTGATCGTGATGCTGCTGGCATTTGCAGTCGTCTGGTTTATTTTCTACCGGACTGTCAGCGGATATGAATGGCGTATTTCGGGTAAAAACAGCCTGTTCGCCCGGCTTGGCGGTGTCCAAATCGAAAAAAACTACATGCGGGTGATGCTGCTGACCGGCGCATTAGCAGGGCTTTCCGGCGGACTGATCATCATGGCGGGGCCGCACCGGTTCATCAAGGGTCTGGGAGCAAACTACGCCTGGGATGGAATTATGGTCTCAATGGTTGCGAATAACGCGATTGTAGGAACGCTGCTTTACGGCATCTTCTTTTCAATTCTGCAAACCGGCTCGCTCGGAATGGAACTGGTTACTCAGGTTCCCAGCGAACTGGTCACCGTCTTGCAGGCGGTGATCGTGCTCGTTGTGGTTGCCAGCCGCGGGTACTTTGACATGATTTTGAAACAGATTTTGACCCGCCGAAAAATGAAAGAGAGAACCTCATGAATGTCATCATCGGATTAATTAATGGAATGATCTCCTCGGCAACCCCCTTGCTCTTATCAGCATTGGGCGGTTCTCTGACTTTTTATGCGGGCATTTTTAACATCGCGATGGAAGGGATGATGCTAAGCGGCGCATTTTTTGCAGTGCTGGGCTCTTACTTCCTGCACAGCTGGGTCGCTGGAATCATCTGCGGCATATTGGGTGCTTTGCTGATGGCGCTGATCTTCATCCTGTTTTCAATCGTTTTAAAAGTGGATGAATTCGTGACCGGCGTCGGATTGAACATGTTCTCGCTTGGATTAACCACCTATCTGCTGCGGCAAATCTTCAGCGTTAAAGGCGCATTCACCAATCCCGGAATCGTCTCAGTTCCGCGCATTCATCTGCCTTTTCTTGAGTCAATTCCGTTTCTTGGCAAGATCATCAGCGGACAAAACCTGATCGTCTGGCTGGCACTGATCGCCACCATCGTCTGTAATTTTGTAGTGTTTCGAACCCAGTTCGGGTTGCGGCTGCGCGCTGCCGGATACAATCGCACCTGCCTGGATACCAGCGGCGTTTCTTCCAACCGGATTCAGGCGATTTCCTTAATCATCTGCGCCGTTCTGTGCGGGCTGGCAGGCTCATTTCTCTCTCTCGGATATGTCACCTTGTTCAGCGAAAACATGTCTGCCGGCCGCGGCTGGATTTCACTGGCTGCGGTTATTCTGGTGTCAGGCAAGCCGCTCGGCATTGCGCTGGTATCCCTTATCTTTGGGCTGGCAGACGGACTGGGGCTTTACCTGCAAGCATCGTTGCCATCCCAGTTTACAGCAATGCTGCCGTATGTCGCGACCCTGATTGCGCTGTTCTTCTACTCAATGAAAAGTATAAATACAAAGGTAGAAATATGAAAAAAGCTTGGGAAATAGAACGAATTCATCGGGATTCAGCTGTTCCGCAGGATCGCCGAAAACATGCATCAAATTGGTACCATTCTGACACTGTCTTTCCGCATGGCGATGATTTACTGAAAATGTTTTGGAAATCAAGCGTGCCGGGATCGTTTGCGCCTGAAATTCCTTTTCTGGAGATGGCTCAAGCTTGGAGCAACCAGGGATATGATGTTTCTGAAGCTGAAAAGATGATTCCTGAAGGAATTCGTCTGAACGAGACCGGAGATGTCGAGAGCCTGCGTGTGCTCAGCGCCCGCTACCTGCGCGCGCTCAACCAGGCGCCGAAAATTCCTGACCACCCTTATCACGCATATGAGCACCCCATGAGCTGGGAATCGGTTATGGCAGCGCAACCTGCCCGAAAAAAGCAGGATGGAATCCGTCCGCCGTGGAAAGAAAATTACGCACCACAGATTCATCAGGGATGGATCGGGCAATTAGCCGGCGGTTCCTTCGGCACGGCAATCGAAGGATACATCGGCAGCCAGATTGCAGCTGTATACGGTGAGGTTGATTATTACATCACACCCCCTGAAACGCTGAATGACGACGTTGTCTATGAACTAATTTTATTGGATGCATTTGAAAAACACGGCCGCGGGCTGTCCGCGGCGGACATTGCGGCTGAGTGGGTTAGAAAACTCGTATTCGGCTGGTCAGCTGAATGGATCGCGCTGCGCAACTTGAACATGGGTCTCTTCCCGCCTGAATCCGGCAGTTTCCTAAATTATTACGCTGACTGGATCGGGGTTCAAATGCGGGGCATGATCTGCGGCATGCTGGCGCCGAACTGGCCACTCGAAGCCGCCCGACTGGCATTCACCGATGGAATTGTCTCCCATGCTAACAACGGCGTGTACGGCGGCATGGCAGCAGCGGCCATGACCGCTTTGGCGTTCAAGGAAGCGAATCCCCGGGCAATCCTTGAAAATACGCTCGATTATTTGCCAGAAAAAAGCGAGTACGCTGCCAAATATCGCTTTGTACTGTCAGTTCTGCATTCTGAAAGCGATCCAAAAACTGCCTGGGCAAAGATCGAACCTCACTTTGAACGCTATAACTGGATCCATGCTTATCCAAATATGGCAGCTGATTTATTTGCGCTTTGGTATGGAGAGGGCGATTTTACCGCGTCCATGAAGTACCTCGCGCTGGCAGGCTATGACGTTGACTGCAATGCAGGTTTGGTCGGCAATGTCCTCGGTATTATTCAACGGGTTCCAGCACAATGGGCTGATCCAATCGGAGATCTTCTCGAAACCTATATTGCCGGCAAAGAAAAATTATCGATTCTGGAGTTAGCGGAACGAACCGCCGCACTAGCCAGGCAATAATCCACAGAATCAAACGAGATTCTGCATAATTTTTACCTATTCAGCCATCTGAGTTTTTCAGGTGGCTTTAATTATTACTGTATCCAGCTGGAATAACAAAATCAGTTAACAATACACCTTGCAGGTCTCATTCACAAAGAAAACGGCAGAGTTTGGACTCAAACCGGGAACCGCCTTATAATTGGCATATCTAAACCAGTTGCGCCAGAGCGATTCTCGCCAACAATATTGCAGGTGAACCATGCCGATTTATGAATACCAGTGTAAAGATTGCCAAACCAAATTTGAATTACTAAGAGATTTTTCCAAAGCGGATGAACCAGCTGTCTGTAAATCTTGCGGCAGCGACCATTCAATACGCATGCTTTCCAAGTGTTTCAGTGCAAATGCTGCGGGCGGGTCTGCCAGCGGCTGCGATTCCTGTTCATCCGGAAATTGTTCATCCTGTGGGCATTGATTTCTTATGTCTGAATTAAAGCTCAAATCTAAGCTCACGCTCATCTCTGGCGGATCAAGCGGGATCGGCCTGGCAATGGCTCATCAAGTTTTTCAGGAAGGATCATCGCTCATCCTGATCGCCCGAGATTCTGAGAAACTAGCAGCCGCAAAAGCTGATCTGATTCAAGAAAAGGTTCTTCCGGATCAATTTGTCGAAACTCTTTCGGTGGACATGCGGAATTTTGCTGACCTTGAAAAGAGCCTGCGCCCGTTGCTCTCCCAAACAAGTGTACCGGACTATGCCATGCATTCCGCAGGCGTGGTCCATCCTGCCATCTTTGAAGAGCTGAGCGTTGAACAGTTCCATTGGATGATGGACACAAACTATTTCGCAGCAGTCAACCTGTTTCAAATCATCGTCCCGCTGATGAAAGAACGCCGCTCAGGACACATTATCGCCATGGGGTCAGCATCCTCTTTCATTTCAATCTGGGGCTATACCGCATACAGCGGATCAAAATATGCAATCCGCGGCTTGATGGAGGGACTGCGCTCTGAGCTGAAACCCTATAACGTGTTTGCCTCAATCGTCTTTCCGCCTGACACAGACACGCCGCAGCTTGCTTACGAAAACCAATTTAAACCCGAAATAACCAAACATATTAGCGGAACGATCAAACCGCTCCCCGCGGAATTTGTCGCAAAAAAGATTTTTCAGGGAGTAATGAAAAAACAATATCAGATCATCCCTGACAGTGATACGAAATTGACCTATACGGGAGCACACCTGCTGGGCACATGGATGTTCAAAATTTTAGACATCGTTACTAACCAGGCGATCCGGCGTTATGGACTGCCCCCCGTTAATCCAAAGCAAAAGGACCTCAAATGAAGAATACCAACTTTTTATCCATATCTGATTTTTCAGAAGCTGATTTGACTCACATTCTTGACACTGCCATCACGCTCAAAAAAGAACTCCGTGCAGGCGGGAATAAGCCGATCTTGCAGGGCAAAAGCATGGCGCTGATTTTCCAAAAGCCCTCGCTGCGGACGCGTGTCAGCTTCGAAATGGGGATGCATCAGCTGGGCGGATATGCTTTTTATCTGTCTCCTGACGAAATTGGATTGGGGAAACGAGAAGCGGTTAAAGACGTTGCGCAGGTTCTCGCCGGCTTTGTGGATGCAATCATGGCACGTGTGTTCCAGCATCAGCATCTGGTTGAATTAGCTGAATATTCGAAACTGCCGGTCATCAATGGCTTGTCCGATTACAGCCATCCCTGCCAGGCTATGGCGGATGCGCTGACAATCATTGAGGAATTCGGCACCATGAAAGGGATCAATATCGCATACATCGGCGATGGTAATAATGTTGCTGTTTCTTTGATGGAAATTGCTGCAAAATTAGGCGCGAATTTCGCGATTGCCAACCCGGCAGGCTATGACATCCCTCAAACTGACATTGAACGCGCACGCATGTTCGCGGGTGTCAGCGGCAGCCAGCTGCGATTCTCGAATGACCCCTTCGAAAGCGTCAAGGGAGCTAACGTGATCTATACGGACACCTGGATCAGCATGGGACAGGAAGCTGAAACAGAGAAACGGGTTCAAATTTTTAAGGATTATCAAGTTAATCAGGGACTGGTTGACGCCGCCGCTAAAGATGTCATCGTCATGCACTGTCTGCCCTCGCACCGCGGGCAGGAGATTACAGACGAAGTTCAGGACGGTCCGCGTTCCCGCGTTTTTCCGCAGGCTCACAACCGCCTTCACGCACAAAAAGGCGTTATGGCATGCCTGTTAGCCGATATGTAAATATATACTTTTGAGGATTTCAAAGAGGGTTACGGAAATTTCGTAACCCTCTTTTTATTGCTTTCGAAAATACAGGAATTCAGCCGAATTCTTTTCTCCCCGTTAATTTGGCATGAATGGATTTCAACGCTTAGAAAACTGATTTAACGGCGGAATCCAAAAATTGCAGCAACAGCATCAGGATAAAGGGACTGAAGTCGATCATGCCGGTATTCGGCATGATCCGGCGGATCGGATCCAAAAACCGATTGACGATGTCATCCACAAACATGCGAAATCGATTGTAAGGCGGGACAAACCAGGACATCACGATGTAAACCAACAGTAATGCCTGCATAATACTTACAAATGTAGAAACCAAAATAACGAAAAATCTGTTCATATTTGCTCATCTTTCTCGCGAGGTCCGGTCAGCGCAGTGCCGATTCTGACAATTGTCGCCCCTTCCTCGATTGCAATGCGATAATCCGAACTGGTACCCATTGACAAATCTGTCAACTGATACCCATATTTTTGATTGAGAGTCTCGAAAATATTTCTTAATTGAATGAAATATTTTCGGTTTTCTTCACCATTTTCAGTAAAGGGCGGCAGGCTCATGATTCCCTTGACGTTGAGATACTCCAGATTCTGAATCAACTCGCCGTCTTTCATCAGCTGACCGGGAATTTTCCCGTCCATGCAAGGCCAACCGGCTTTGCTATCTTCGTCCGCGACATTCAGCTCAAGAAAAACATCCATCCTCTTGTCGATCCGTTTTAATTCGCCATTTAGCTTTTGCGCAATCTTCAACCGGTCGAGGGAATGATATTCCGCAAAGTTTTCGGCAACGATCCGGGTTTTCCGGCTTTGGAGCTGACCAATCATACAAAGTTTCACCCGATCCCTCAGCAAGTTGAATGTTTCCATTTTTTCAAGCGTCTCATCCGGATAATTTTCACCTATATAGCGGATGCCCAAATCAGCCAATTGCTGGATAACCGCGCTGGATTTCTTTTTTGTAACAGCCATCAAAGTGATCTCTGAAGGCTGTCTGCCGCTGGTTCGAGCAGCTTGAGCGATTGATTCTTGAATGCTTTCCAAATTGGTTTTTATTTTTCCTGTGTCAATCATCTTATTCAGCCATCGATATTAAAACACCGAACCGACCGGTTTTTCCCTGATCGCCCCGATGCGAGAACCAATCCTGTTTATTGCATACTGTGCAGACTTCCATGACTTCTATTTCCCGAACGCCGGCATCTGCCAATGTCAGTCGGTTGGCTTCCCATAAATTAAACATGATTTTATCAGGATGATCCGCACGGATTTGATCGAGAACCTTTGGAAATGCCTTTATGAATTGATCTGCAACATCCTGTTTCACTTCAAAATGATCTGGACCAATCGAGGGACCGATCCCTGCGATGATATTCGCTGGATCGCTGCCGTATACTTTTGTCATATTTCCGACTGCTGCTGCTCCGATTTTCTTCACTGTCCCCATCCAACCAGCATGATATACTCCGGCTATACGCAATTTTCGATCATAGAGCAAAACAGGAACGCAATCGCCAAAACGCATGACCAAAGTGACGTCAGCTTTATCCGTTAGCAGGGCATCACAGCGGATGGTGCGGCTGCGGACATCGCGCGGACGATCTACGCAGATGGTAGTCGCCGAATGCACTTGCCATCCGTCATAGCGCGAACTCAGATCCAAACCAAAGCAATCAAACATCCACGTGAGGTTTTCAATCACATTTTCATTAGTGTCGCCGACCGTTGTTGCCATGTTCAAACTGTTAAAAGGAGCGGGGCTGACGCCACCATGCCTGGTAAAGAAGCCATGTTTGATGCCCAGTTGGTTGAAAGATTCAAACTGATAATACTTGAGACTGTTTCTCTCAATAATTAGCGTCATCGGAGCTTTCCTTTATTTTTTGATGAAGCCAGGGAAACAAAAACCAGGCAGTCATGAATCCGAACATCCCGCCAGTTAATACCCGCAGCGCCGGTGTGCTTTCGCGGCTGGTGAATAGCGCGGGAAAAAGCGAACTGAAAAGCTGGGAAAATCCATCTAATGCCATCGGAATCAGTCCTAATATAATCCAGAGTGACCAGTGCAGGCGCGGCAGCCGGTAATTCGTCAGCATGAATAGAATGCAGAAAAGCGCTATCGCCAGATAAATCGCGATATCCCGCTGACATAAGGCTGTTTTATATCCCATTTCAGCGTTGCCGACAAATGCCTTTGCTTCAGTAAACCGCATTTGATAGGTATGAACCGCCTCTTCAAAAGACAACATCCCGTTGATGCCAGCCTCTGCCAGCGGATAATATGCCTGGCTGCCGAATAAAAAAAAGGATCGATAAGGCAGCTGGTGGCAAAAAAGAAAAAAGAAAGAATAGATCAATTTTGCAGGCGTCTGCATATTCCAATGCATTAAAACGGGCGCTAAAAAAGACAGCCCGACGAAAACCAGAAAGACAAGTGCAAAAATCAGCAAATAGAATCGGTTGAAAAATTGTGTCAGTTTATCAGGCTTCATGGGTTTCTCAGAGTCCGGCATTGACTTCCAAACGGTTGGAGTCATGCCGGTCTCTTTATTAATTTTTTACCTCAATTAACGTCCCGACATTGCCGGACACAGTAATGTCGCCCGGATCCAGTCCGATTTCAGGCTTTACCCATCGCCATACCCATTTGGCATCGTCCGGACGGCAATTGACACAGCCGTGAGAACGCGGAGTTCCATAAGCGTTGTGCCAGAACACACCATGAATGGATGCTCCGCTGTTGGAAAACAAGACATTCCAGGGCACGCCCGGCGTGTCCCAGCCGGAGCCGGTCAGGCTTCCCGACATGTGCATTGAAATTGATTTCCGCCATGGGTAATGGTTTCCGGTCGGCGTTGTGTAGTTGCTCGATAGCTGCCCATCCAAGCCATACATTGCGCCTGTCGAAACACGGCAGAAAAAGACTTCGACATTATTTTCATAGGCGGTCAGCGTCTGATAAGTCAGGTTGACAAAAATCCGCTTATCTTGGACTTCCGGGCTAATCGGAGCAATCTCCTCTTCGGTGATTCGGCGGATGGCGCGCGCATCAGCATAAACGATATCGCCGTAGGTGCCATAAAGCTCATTCGCACGGTAAAGGGTCGTCCCGTTCGAAGCTTCTTTAATCTCATCGATCCAAAACACCTGATCATAATAAAGCTTAGGATTAAAATCTTTGATCGACTGATACCAGGGAGAAACCGGTTCTTTGCCAAAGATCAAGTTGACGTAGGGCACAGTCACCACGCCCCAAAAGCCTTTTCCCATGCTTGTTTCGGGTAAAACTGTTTCCGGGATGTTCGGTTCATTCTTTACGAGCTGAACCCCTGGAGAATACACATACCCGTAAGGTGTCTCAAACCAGGTCGCATTATAGGTTCCTGCTGGCGGTTTTCCGACAACTTCCCGGTAAACCGGAAAGAGATAATTTTCATAAACGCTTTTATTGATTTCCGCTTCGGCTTCAGGACGAACGCGAAAATTCATGATCCCGCCCAGGCAGTTACGTCCAATAAACTGGGAATCAGGAAAACTGTCCAGCTGTGGAATCGGCGAGTAATACGAGCTGACATTTTTAGGAAGCATCAGCATTCCGCCGGATACCGCAGCGATTTTCAGAAACTCGCGCCTTGATATCGGTTTTCTGTCTGAATCACTCATTTTTTCTCGCTTTTTCTCTTTCAGCATCGCGCTTCGCAATACTTTCACGTTTATCGTAAAGTTTTTTTCCTTTTGCGATACCGATTTCAACTTTTGCTAACCCATGGCTCAAATAAACTTTTGTCGGGATGATGGTCATCCCTTTCAGTCGAACCTCGTTCCACATCGTCCTGATCTCGCGTTTATTGAGCAGCAACCGCCGCGGACGCATCGGATTGTGATTGAAGCGGCTGGCAGGGTCATAGGGGGAAATGTGGGCATTAACCAGCCAAGCTTCCTTGCCATTTTCAATCTGCACATAAGCTTCGTTCAAGCTGATTTGACCCGAACGGACAGATTTTATTTCAGTTCCCTGCAAGGCAATTCCTGCTTCGAACGACTCGAGGATAAAGTATTCGAATCTTGCTTTTCGATTTGTTGCGACAATCTTTTCACCCATGTCGCAATTTTAGCATAAAGTCCACTGCCATTCGGCGGGAGTAACAGATTTCTAACAAACATCTATAGTAAATTCTGATAGACTATCTGGGTTATAGGAACCACTTAAATAGCAAGAGGCTGGAGAATAATCTCCAGCCTCTTGTACTGTGTAATTAATAAAGTCTTTACTTGATTGCAGCCTCAGGCAAATAACGATCCAAACAAAGTCAATCCTATTATCAGGACGATTAAGATCAGGATCAGCCGATCAAGCGTTTCAACGGAAATCTTTATGCGGTCATACAAGTTGTATCGTTTCCGCCGCTCAATAAAGCTTTGACTGATCTTTTCTTCTCTGGTTCGGTTATCCTGATTTTCGCTCACAGGTATCTGCATCTCCAGCGTTACTTCTTCTTGATATATTTACGGACATCGATCGACACAGCTAAAATGATGATCAAGCCCTTGATAATATATTGAAGATAAGCATTGACGTTCAGGTAATAGAGCGAATAGTTGATAACCTGCAAGATGATCACCCCGATAATGACGCCGGGGATCGTGCCAACTCCGCCCGAAAAACTCACACCTCCGATAACGCATCCGGATATGGCATCCAACTCATAGTTTAGACCGGTATTGGTCGTCACCGACTGGATCCGTCCAGCCTCCAGATAAGCCGCAATGCCGTAGAGCACTCCGGAAATCAGGTACACCTGCATAATCGTCTTGACGATATTCACCCCAGAAACTTCAGCTGCTTCAGGATTTCCGCCAATTGCAAACATGTTTTTACCAAGTGTCGTTTTATTCCAGATAATGTACATCACGACCGAGCAAAGCGCGAAATAGATCACCAGATAAGGGATGTTCAGCGAATCATTGATCGGAATTGATCCATTCACCAGTTTGATAAATTGTGAGTCGAGCGATGCCAGCGGCTGTGCGCCGCCTTTCTGACTGTCAATATATATACAGGTCGCGCCATAGGCAATAAGCTGAGAGCCCAGCGAAATAATGAACGCGTGCAGATGCAGTTTCGCGACGCCAAACCCGTTCAGCAGACTGAAGGCCACGCCGACGATGATGGAAAATAACAGCGGCAGCCAGATGGTCATCGTCCCGCTCGAGAACAGGTAATAGAGCCCGGTCGCGATGGTCGTAACCAGCGGAATCCAAAATTGGAAACTGCCAGTCTTCCGGTAGACCAGAATCGTCCCGATCAAACCGGCTGCTAATGCGATGATGAAAGGAACCCATTTCGGCATGATTTCTTGAATCTGAGGGTACATCCTTGAGGCGTAAGTCACAGATTGCAGCATGGATGCAGAAACCGCTGCGCAGGCGCCCAGGATCCGGCCAGCAGACAGGTCCGTCCCGGCAAAAACGATCAGCCCAGCAACACCTAAAGCAAGAATGCCGCGCGTGGAAGCCTGAGAGAGGATCTTGATCAGATTTTTTGGAGAAACAAAGCTGGGTTCAATGATGATCACAACCAAAATCATGATCCCTAGAATGATGTATAAGGCATAATTTAATAACGTATCCGCCAGATTTGCCCATTTCTTGTCTTTTACTTGGATAGAAGATTCCATTTACAATCCTCCCGTTAAATGTATTTTGCAGCCAATGTTAGAATTTCTTCCTGAGTCGCTTCGCTTCGATCCAGGATTCCGGCTAATCTGCCATTCGACATCACTGCAATTCTGTCACAGATCCCGAGCAGTTCCGGCATTTCACTTGAGACCATCACCACGCCTTTGCCTTCATTTGCAAGGGAGATGATCAATTGATAAATCTCATATTTCGAACCGACATCAATCCCGCGCGTGGGTTCATCCAGCAGCAGGATTTCTGGTTTTGCCAGCAGCCAGCGACCGATGATCACTTTCTGTTGATTTCCTCCAGAAAGAGATCGCATAGGCGTTTTATGCGAGGGCGTTTTCACGCGCATTGTATCAATAACCCACTGTGTGTCCCCAGCAATCCGCTTGGTCGAAAGAAAACCTCTTTTCACATATCCAATGATATTAGCAATGATCGCGTTGAAAGTCACACTCATGCCTGCGAAAATTCCGGTTGCCCGGCGTTCTTCTGTGATCATTGCAAATCCATTTGAAATCGCATCGCGTGAAGATTTGTTCTTCACTGGGTGTAACTCTCCTGCTTCATTGCGGAGGATGACTTCTCCCGATTCTCGGGTGCGAATGCCAAAAATCGTCTCAAGCAGTTCTGTCCGTCTGGAGCCTACCAGTCCGGCAATTCCTAAAATTTCGCCCCGGTGAAGATCGAATGAGACATCCTGGCAAGTCGGCATATAGCGGCCGCTGAGATTTTTGACCTCAAGCATCGTCTCGCCGGGCACATTCGTCTTGGGAGGATAACGGTTGGTCAGGTCGCGGCCGACCATCAGCTTAACGATCTCTTGAATCGTCAGATCTTCCGCTTTCTCTGTCGCGATCCACTGCCCATCCCGCATGATTGTAACTTCATCAGAAATTCTAAGAATTTCTTCCATTTTATGAGAGATGTAAATAATCCCAACCCCTTCATCCCGCAGCTTTTTAATGATTCGGAAAAGGTGTTCAACTTCCTGTTCTGCGAGAGATGAGGTCGGCTCATCTAACACTAATATTTTTGCATTATAGGAAACTGCTTTTGCAATTTCTACCATCTGCCGTTCTGCAACCGAAAGTTTTCCAATAATATTCCGCGGATCAGCATTGATTTCCAGCGATTTGAAAACGTCCATCGTGTCATCATACATTTTCCGATTGTCGATAAATCCGTTCTTTTCAGGAAATCGTCCCAGCCAGATGTTTTCCATGATATTCCGCTGAAGAACCTGGTTTAGCTCCTGATGGACCATCGCCACACCGTTTTTTAATGCCTGTTCCGGATTTTCAAAAAATACTTTTTTTCCTTCAATCCGAATTTCACCGGCATCTTCACGATAAATACCAAAAAGACATTTCATCAGAGTGGATTTTCCCGCGCCATTTTCACCCATCAGCGCGTGCACCGATCCATAGCGCAGCTTGAGCTGTGCATGATCAAGCGCTTTCACTCCCGGAAACGTCTTGTCAATTTCAATCATTTCGAGTACGAATTCGGAACTCAATTCATCACTCTCTTTCTTAAACATACACCGGAGGATTCTCCGGTGTATGTTTGATTGTTATTCTGATTTCTTACTTATTCAGTTTTTCCGTCATAGGGTGCATATGGAATGCGGATTGCAACGCCTGAATCGTCATATTTGTAATCGGTTCCATCAAGCGGGTCTTTTCCAGCAGCGATGTTCGCAGCAACTTCAACAATTGCCTTGCCCATTGCGTCGCCGTCCTGTTTCACGGTCGCGCTCATCTGACCTTTTGAAATCAGGTCAATCGCAGCGTCAGTCGCATCAACGCCAACAACCGGGATGAAATCTGCACCGGCTTCACCGGTATTTTTTCCATCAGCGATCAAAGCGGCAATTGCGCCCTGAGCCATGCCATCGTTGTTGCAGATCACGAATTCGACGTTTGTTCCTGAGTTCAGAATCGCTTCCATCGCGGTCTGGGCTAAAGCAGCGTCCCAGTTGCAGACCAGGATTTCGCCATTTGCCAATTCCATTTTCAGACCCTTGGCTTCAGCTTCTTTAACTGAGAATTCAGTTCGAGCAATTGCTTCCGGATTGTCTGGTTCACCCTGGAACATCAGGTACTGAACGATGCCGTCTTTGTTGAGATCATAGACTGCTCCGTCGCCCCAGATACTGGCGATCAGTTCACCCTGCATAACGCCTGCATCAGCAGCATTGGTACCAACGAAAATTGCTTTTTCATATGATTTGATGACGTCAGCACTTGGTTCGCGGTTGAAGAAAACGACCGGAATGTCGGCAGCTTTGGCTTTGTCAACAACGCCCTGGGCAGCAGCTGCGTCAACCATGTTGACGACCAGGACATCCACACCCTTCTGGATGAAAACGTCGAGCTGATCATTCTGAGTAGCCTGATCACCTTTGCCGTCCTGCATTGTGATGTCAAGAACATCGGCACTGTATTTTTCAATCGCCTTGCGGACGGTCGAAATGTAAGTATCATCATATTTGTAAATGAGAACACCAACAGTCGGTTTATCGGCTGCGAGTGCAACAGTAGCGACGCTGAAAACCATCGCAAGAGCCAAAACTACAAATAATAACTTTTTCACTTCTATCTCCTTAGAAAAGTTTGTATGGGTTCGGATTTATCTCCGCTTTTCCAAATTGTCGCAAGTCTATCATATATTTACTCGATCTGTCAATATCGATATTTTCTATCAACATTTGTCTGACAAATAAACTTTGAGCATATTTACTATATTAATTAATATTATAAACGGTTTAAATATTGAAAGAGAAGTAATTTCGAGCAGAATTAATTAGCTCAATTATAGAAGCGTCATTGGAGTCAACAGACATATTTTACCTTTCAGCAACAAATCTTATTTGGTGACGGGTTGGCATTGGTTCATTTATAATAGAGAGCATATGAATAGGTACTTATACAAAAAACCGAATCCTGCAAGCCGGATTTTGAGCCTTAATTTCCGACTTTTCTTCACAATTCTAGCCTTTTCGCTGCTGCTGGGTTCATGTAATTTTCCAGGAACTCAAGCTGGTCAGACTGCCGATTTGGCAGAACCGAACGAAACTCAGATTTTCGAAAACATCCTTGAGACTGCTAAGGCAGCACAATTTCTCCCGACTGAAACTCCAGCTGCAGGAAGCGAATCGATAGACATGGTTGAAAGTTCGCCAGAATCGAGCACAACGCCGCTGCCGACAATGACACCTGATCCTAACCGCACCCCGCCAGCGCTCCCCGCTGCTTTCACCACGGATTTGCTGAACAAGCGGGACTACCCTCATACCTATGAGGAGGACACCTGCGTGATGCTGCGAAATCGCTGGGCTGCGGGTAAAGCTGAACCCGGCACGATCGTGATGGTTGTCATGTACCATTCAATCGTAAAGGGCGATGAGTCGGCTGTCGTCCTCGACAATCAGATTTCTTCAGAAAAGAACAAGCAAATCGGTGCTGATCTCGCCAATCAGGGATTTGAAGCGATTGATATGACGCAGTTCATTAACTTTATGACCAACAATGACTATATTCCGCCGCGGTCAGCTTTATTAATTGTGGACGACCGTCACTTTGCAGCTTATTTTGAAGATCATTTTTATCCGTTTTATCAGGAACATGGCTGGAAGGTCATCAACGGCTGGATCAGTGCGGCTGAAACCACGCAGCAGCTCTGGGATGAAAACGCCAGCGTAGAGGCAAAAGGCTACGTCGACCATCAGGCGCATGGCGTTGTTCATAACGTTAACATGAACGATTCATCGTCAGATGAATACCTTTACAGCGAGCTGCAGGGATCAATCGACAAAATTCAGGAACACTTCGGCAAAACGCCCAAAGCCATCATCTGGCCGGGCGGTAATTTTGGATACCGCCCGATAGAAATTGCCAAAGAACTGGGCTATCAAGTCGGTTTTACGGTCAATCCCCGTGGTCCGGTCATGTACAACTGGGTGCCGCTGGATGATGAGTCAGATCCTGCAAGACCGTCCTATCTGCAGGACGGAACCTATGATCCGCTTTTTGTACTGCCTCGCTATTGGGACACAGACGTCAGCCAGCACATTGACACTGTTCGCCAGATAGGGAAATCCGCTCATGACGAGCTTTTCGCCAACCGAGCGATTGAATTGGAATATTATGATATTGTCTGCAAACCAACCTTAGGAGATTTATCGGAGACCCCATGAAAGCATTCAATGACGATTGCATTTTCTGCAAAATAGCTAAAAAAGAAATTCCTTCTGAAATTGTCTATCAAGATGATCAAGTCACAGCTTTCAAGGATCTTTCGCCACTCGCACCAGTCCACATTTTGCTTATTCCAAACGGACATTATGCCAGTTTGAGCGATTGCGATGCTGCAGACTCTGCCCTGATTGGGCATCTTATGATCGTTGCGGCGCAAATCGCCGCAGCGCAAGGCATAGACCAGAGCGGCTATCGGGTTGTGACCAACTGCGGTTCAGATGGCGGGCAAACCGTTCATCATTTGCATTTCCACCTGCTGGGGGGCAGACCGTTAGTTTTTAATGCTCAGTAAATCTATGCGCATTCGTCGTCGGTTTTTTAGTCTGATTCGCATTGGCTGGGTTGTCTTCAGTCTGTTCAGCCTATCAGCCTGCCTGCCGAAGAATCCGGTCAGTCAAGTCGAACCGCTGAATCTCGCAGCTCCGATTGCCAGCCTGACAGCTGAAAAAGTCGAACGCCTGCAATCAACTGCCGAGCCGACGCTTATCCCGACTTCAACTCCAAAATTAGTGATCGAGCCTATAGATCAGGCGATTACCCATCCGGTTTTTAAGCTGGATGAAATTCCGACATTGCGCCCGGAAATGCTGGAATATGAAATCAAAGAAGGCGATACGATTTCGAAAATTGCTGGCTATTATCAAATTTCGAAAAGGGCGCTGATCGAAGCAAATGACCTGATCAACCCCGACATTATTTCGATTGGACAGAAGCTGAACATTCCTCCGCAAACGAGCGATTTACGGGATAAGGGATTTTTGATCCTCCCGGATGGCGAGGTAGTCAATGGTCCGAATTCAGTTGGATTTCATCTCGAAGAGTTCCTACTAAGTTACCCGAATAACTATATATCCGGCTACCTCGAACCGACCCCGACGCCGCTTCCTCCAAAGGATAATGAAAAAAGTGCATCAGCAGGTCAGCCGGATTTCATCCCGCGGTCCGGTGTTCAGATTGTGAATCAAATCGCTTTGCAAAATTCTATCAGTCCCAAAATTCTGCTGGCATTAATGGAATTTCAGACGAAAACCCTTTCTAACTCCCGTCCAAATGGGAATCAGAAGAATAGCGTTATTGTGCATCTGGGTAAAAGTTATGAAAGCCTTGCCCGCCAGCTAAACTGGGCAGCAGACACGCTCAACTACGGTTATTACCAATGGAAGAATCATCGAATCAATCAATGGATACTGGATGATGACACAGTAGTCGCTGTCGACCCCGGAATTAACGCAGGTACAGCCGCCCTTCAATACCTGTTCAGTCAAATTTACGGCAAGGATGACTGGATGTATGCCGTTTCCGAATTTGGATTCACAGCTGCCTATCGCTCTTTATTTGAAATAGCTCCCCAAAACTACAATTGGGACAACACACCTGATTCGTTTCCAGATCTGCAACTTCCGTTCCCTGCGGGTGAAGTCTGGAATTTAACCAGCGGTCCTCACTATGGCTGGTCATCGGGATCTCCCTGGTCAGCCCTCGATTTCGTTCCGCCTGACGCAATCGGCTGTAGCCAAAGCGAACATTGGGTGACCGCCTCCGCACCGGGCGAAATTCTTTATTCAGAAAATGGATTAGTGCTCCAGGATCTGGACGATGACGGGGATTTGCGCACAGGCTGGACACTCGTTTACTTGCACCTCGAAACGCGGGATCGCGTTGAAGCCGGAGCGATTCTCGAAACTGGCGGGAAAATAGGGCACCCTTCCTGTGAAGGCGGCGTGTCAAACGGATCCCACATCCACATTGCCAGACGGTATAATGGAGAATGGATTCCGATTGACCGGAATTATCCGCTTTTCATGAGCGGATGGGAAGCGATTTCCGCCGGTACGATCTATGATGGTTATTTGGTAAAAGATGACAGAATCGTTGAAGCCTGGTACTACAAAACTGAAGAAAGCGAAATATCCTACTGAGCTGCTGGTCGCGCTCATCCTGATCATACTGGTCGGCATCCCTTCATTTGCCTGCACCCGGTCCGTCAGTGAGCCGGTTCAACTGACAGAAGCGGCGATTCGCTTCGAAGTCACAAAAATTGGTCTCCAGACAGCCATCCCCGATCAAATTCTTGCGATTAAACCGCACGCCACCGAAATCGCGCTCCTTCCCACCGCAGCAAAACCGACTCTAATCTATCTTGTTCCAATGAATCCGAACACAGCAGCAGTCACAGAAGCAACTGCTGCCCAGGCAATCGAAGTCATCCAAACCGCAACCCCAAAGCCGACACAGGAAAGCAGCCCAACTCCGCGAAACACATTTCCGGTTGAACCGATTGATCCGGGATTTCCGCTTTATCGGGAACCGACCCGTTTAGCCTATCAGCCAGCTACCGCTGAGCCATTTATACAGCAGCCGGATATTTCTGCCATCGAGATCACTCCGCAAGAATCGCTGCCGGAATTGATCACATTCCCAACCGAAAGATTGCTGTATGTGACGCAAAACGGGGACTCGCTGCAAGGAATTGCCAACCGCTTCGGAGTGGCAGCCGACCAGGTTTCGAGCATTCAGCCGATCACTTCAACTGGGTTCCTGAATCCAAATGTTACGCTTTTTATCGCATCTGCCGTCAACCGCACCTACAGCTCGCCAGTGAAAATTATTCCGGATGAATACGTGATTTTCTCGAGAACGGCCGCAAATTATGATCTCAGCAATGAAATCAATCAAGCGGGCGGTTACCTTGCCACCTATCGGGAGGAATTGGCGGATGGATTCACGACCGGCACTGAAATTGTTGACAAGGTCTGCAAAGACTTTTCAATTAATCCTATCGTAATGCTGGCGCTGTTGGAATTTAAAAGCAATTGGGTCTATGGATTTCCAAAGACTGCAGCTGAACGGGATTACCCATTGGGATGGATCGATGCTTCGAGCAAGGGGCTTCATAAACAGCTCCTATGGGCTGCCGGAACGTTATCAAAAGGCTATTATGGCTGGCGCTATGGCACAGTCAGCGAGATTCAATATTACAAGTATCCGAGACCGCCTCAAACAATCTATTTTGAACCGACCCTGAATGCCGGTTCGGTTGCGATTCAGCACCTATTTGCGCAGCTCTACCCCTGGAACACCCTGGATGCGGCGATTTATGGGGAAGGCGGGTTTTACTCAACCTTCACAGGCATGTTTGGCAATGTCTGGGAGAATTTTATTCAGGACAGCAATGGGCTCAACGCAGATTTGCGGCAGCCATCTTTGACCATGCCGTTCAGCAAGACGGAAGGATGGGCGCTGACAGGCGGACCGCACCCTGCCTGGTCAACCGGCTCTCCGTTTGGCGCACTCGATTTTGCCCCGCCTTCTCAGTATCACGGCTGTGCCGAATCGGATCGCTATGTCCTTTCTGCGTCAGCCGGCAGAGTGATTCGAACCGGAACCGGAACCGTTGTGGTGGATTTGGACGGAGACGGACTTGAAGAGACTGGCTGGGTACTGCTCTACCTCCATATTGCGACCAAGGATAAGATCTATCCCGGGTCGGAAGTCTCCATCGGTACCAAAATCGGGCATCCCTCTTGTGAGGGGGGCGCAGCCACCGGCACACATGTTCATATCGCACGAAAATACAATGGTGAATGGATAAATGCCACGGGATCGCTGCCCTTTTCGCTCTCTGGCTGGGTTCCTTTTGAAGGTTCGCTCGAATATCTGGGCGGGCTGACGCGCGGGAATGAAGTTATCCGTGCCAGTCAGGTCGGTTCTGGAGAATCGATCGTCCGCTACTGAGAATTTCAGTTTTTTACAGTATGTTAAAATACGGAAGTATGGGTAAACGTGATATTTTCAGCTTCTTGCTGCTGATGATCTTCTGTCTGTCAGTTGTGATCGGCTGTGCTGAAAAACGAAATTTGAATGATTCAGGATCTCTTCCCTCAGAAGATGAGATTTCACAACCGACAAAAGCTGTTCCAGCATCGGACACGCTTTACAGTCCTTCGGTTGCGCCGCCATATCCGCTAAGACCAAATTACATGCCCGGCGAACTGGTTGATTACACAGTCAGATCAGGCGATACGCTGCCTGCCTTAGCTGCGCGCTTTAACACCAGCGAATTAGAAATCATGACCGCAAATCCGATCATTCCAGCTGATGTAAGCACGCTTCCGCCTGGAATGCCGATGCAAATTCCAATCCATTTCCGCAGTCAATGGGGCATCCCATTCGAAATCCTCCCCGATTTTCTTTTCTCAAATGGTCCGGCTCAAGTGGGGTTCACAGCGCGCAGTTTCGTTGACCGTCAACCGGGCTGGTTCAAGTATTATTCGACGTACACCGGGGAAGCCAACCGGCGCGGCGGTGAAATCATCGATTATATCGCTGTAAATTACAGCATCAGTCCGCGTTTGCTGCTAGCGCTGCTGGAATATCAGACCGGCGCGCTGACAAACAGCCGGGTTCCAGAAAACCTTGACACCTCAAGTGTCCTTGGATTTCCTGGCGTCAATTCGAAACAGCTATCCGCGCAGCTGAACAAACTTGCTAACTTTTTAAACGAAGCCTTTTATGAAGTTCGCGAAGGCAGAAAACTCGAATACGAGCTGCGGGACGGGTCGCTCTACCGGATGGATCCTTGGCTGAATCCTGCCAGCGCTGCACTCCAGCATTATTTTTCACGCATCTTATCTAAAGACCAGTTCTTCAAGGCTGTCAGCGAAGATGGCTTTCGCAAAACTTATCAGATTTTGTTTGGCGATTTTCCCGCAGACAGCACATATATCCCCGGCAGTCTGAACCAGCCTTTGTTCCAGCTCCCGTTCGCAGAAGGGATGAGCTGGGCTTACACCGGCGGTCCGCACCCCGCCTGGGGTGACGCAGCGCCGAATGCGGCGATTGACTTCGCACCGCCCTCAACAGCTAGCGGCTGTGTCTACAGCGATGAGTGGGTGCTGGCACCTGCGTCCGGGACAATCGTCCGGACTGGTACCGGAATCGCAGTGCTGGATTTGGACAGTGACGGAGACGAACGAACGGGTTGGAACCTGTTTTTCCTGCATCTTCTGACGCCCTCGATTCCGCCCGTTGGGACAGTTTTGGAACAGGGAGACCCGATCGGGCATCCCTCCTGCGACGGCGGCGTTTCAACCGGGACGCACGTTCATATCGCCCGAAAATACAACGGAGACTGGTTTTCAGCCGGAGGGATTATCCCATTCGAATTTGATAATTGGAAAGTTGAAAACGGAAACGCAGCTTACAGCGGCAGCATGCGGCGATTCCAGAGCACTGTGATCGCCTGTGAATGCGCAGATTTCCGCAGTCTGGTTCATAATGGTCCGCCGCTGGTGCCGACGCCGACCGTTACGCCAAAGCCTAAATAATGCTCGCTTATAAGCTGACGCGCGACAACGGCCAGGTTGGATACACATCCATATCGAGTGAATCGCGCTGCTCCGAGATGAACCGCTGATACCCGGCAGCAGCAATCATCGCCGCATTATCAGTGCAATACGATAACCTAGGAATAAACAAGGGAAAGTCTGACTGTCCTTCAAAACGTCCGCGCAGACTGCTGTTAGCGGAAACGCCGCCGGCAATCAAGATACAGCGCGCGCTGAATTGACGGGCAGCTTCCATCGTTTTGTCAAACAGCACGCCGGTTACCGCAGATTGGAAACTAGCAGCCAGGTCTGAAACCGGCAATGGCTGATCCGGCGCTTCAGCTTCAAGTTCGCGAACTTTCCGTAATACCGCCGTTTTCACGCCGCTGAAAGAAAAATCCCAGGTGCCATCCAATCGTGCTTTAGGAAAGTTGAATCGCGCCTCATCGCCTTCGGTTGCTGATTTCTGAATTGAAGGTCCGCCGGGGTATTCCAAACCGATCAGCCGGGCAACTTTGTCAAAGGCTTCTCCCGCGGCATCGTCGAGCGTCCCGCCCAAGCGTTCATAGTGTAGATGGGAGCGGATCAGGATAATTTCTGAATGACCCCCGGATACGAGCAAGGCGATAGCAGGGAATTCAGGCATGATCAGCGGCTGAGGTTCATCATGACCATAAAGCCAGGCGGAATAGAGATGACCTTCAAGATGATTGATTCCGATTATAGGCAAACCCGTCGTCAGCGCAAGCCCTTTGGCAGCGTTCATGCCAACAACCAGCGATCCTGCCAATCCAGGTCCGCGCGTCACGGCAATCGCGTCCAGATCATCGAAAGACATATGCGCTTTCTGCATTGTCTCTTCGATCACAGTGCCAATTGAAATCACATGCTGGCGTGAGGCGACTTCCGGAAATACTCCGCCGAACTTTTTGTGCATCTCAATCTGTGAAGCGACAACGTTGGAAATGATCCGGCTACCATTTTCAACAACGGCAGCTGCTGTCTCATCGCATGAAGATTCAATCCCTAAAATTCGAATCTGCTGTTTGCTACGCATGGCTTGATTTGGCTCCTTCCTCAGGATCAAATTCTGGCACAGCCAATTCGAGCTGGTAATGAAATTCAGCTAATTTGCGCGCTTTGCCATCGGGATCGATCGTGATCGTATCCTCGATCCGAATGCCGAAAGGTTCATCGGCATCTGGATAATACAACACTGGCTCGACCGTGAATACCGTGCCAATATCCATTCTGTCGCTGTCAGGTGCGGAAAAGCCGCTGAAAGGACGTTCGTGAATGTTCAGACCAAGACCATGGCTAATGGAATGGACGTATCCATTTTTGCAATTCCGGTTTTGTGCAACCGTCTCATGTCCCATTTCGTTGAACAGTTCGCAGGTCAGCATTTGAAGCTTTTTGAGTGGCTGACCCGGTTCAACTGCCGCGATCACCCGTTCCTGGACTTCACGAACCTGATCATATGCCTTCTTGACCGCTTCAGATGCGTTGCCAATGCACCAGGTGCGGGTGAAATCATAAAAATATCCACCGCCAGCCTCGCGCGGGAAAAAGTCAAACACGATTGTTTTTCCGGCTTCGAGGACTGCATCGTCATCACCGCTGTTGTGCGGCACGCCAGCGTCTCTTCCCATCGAGAAAATCGTCCCCTTGGGATTCTCACCGCCAAGTTCGCTCAGCCAGCGATTGATTCTCTGTTTAACGTCTCCAATGGTAATTTGTGTGCCGGTTAGTGAGACTAATTGACCATCTTTCACCCGGCTATTCAGGATGAACTGTTCAACACGAGCAGCTATCTCGACGACCACTTTTCCCATCTTTTCGATTGCTACCAGTTCATCAGCGTCTTTTGTGTATCGGGCTGCGGCGATAATGTCAAAGCCTTCTGATCCGCAAATCTCAAAACCAGGTGCCATTTTCTGCAAAGCAGTAACAACCGGATAAAACTTTCCAAATTCGGTCATGCCGGAGAAGGAGATTTTTCCGCCAGAAAGACCTAAGCTTGCGAGAATGTCTTTTATTTCGAGCGCTTCTGCCAGAGACGGATCCCCAGCAGATTCTTTTTGATATTTCTCAGCTGGAAAATCATCAAAGCAAACTGCTTCCAGTCCAGTTTTTTCAGCATTATCACGTTCCATCGGACGATAAAACAGAACCGGTTCCCTATCTTTCAAAATAGCGACAATTGCCCGCGTAAAGAATTGACCTTTCAAGAAATAATTCATCGGCTGGTTGTATTCACTGGCTCCGACGATCAGGATTGCGTCTAAGTTTTTTTGCTGCATGAACGAATAGATTTCTTTTTTCATATCAACTCTCTGAATGATCAATTTTTTTGTTGTCGGCGTCATCAAAACCCGGTCTGAATTGGACGGAATCGCGCGTGCGCATCAGCAATTCAATCAATATAAATCCGCCCACGCACATGAAGATGATGGCAGAATTCAACACTCTGCCGATTTGGAACCATAAGAGCAGCGCGCACAATATTGCTGATACGATCGCTTCCCGCACGACTGTCCGAGGAACAATTCGATGGATGGTGAAGAAATACTTATTCAGTGAAGCATAAATCGGCAGCGTTACTCCAGTCACGAACAGGATCAGCAGGAAGAAAAAGATCCAGCGCTCCCGCAGATAAGGCAACGTGTTCATAACAATCCAATAAAGACCATAGCCGCTGGGTATCGCCAAAAAAAAGCCAAGTAGGATGTAGGTTCGAAGTTTGTCCAAAATGCCCCTTCAGTATGAGACAGTAGAATATAATTATAATCGCTATATGGCTTGATCAGCCGCTTCAGCGATTATTATGAGACTGCTTTCATGAAAATTGTTCGGCTAAAGAGGAAATAATGTTATTTGCAATCGACATCGGCAACACCAATCTCACTTTAGGAATGTTCAACGGCGCTGACCTAATCATGCGCTGGCGGATGGCAACCAACCGCAGTTCAATGCCTGACGAATACGGCATGCAGTTCTGGTTCCTGTTTGACCACAACGGGATCAACCCTGACCTGATCGACGGGATCTGCCTGACTTCCGTCGTACCGCAAGTGACTTCAAGGGTAGAGGATGCACTCGATTATTATTTGAAAAAACCGATTTTAAAGGTCTCGAATGAATTAAACCTCAGCATGAAAATCGAAATTGATCAGCCATCTGAGCTCGGGAATGATCGAATTGCCGACGCCGTCGCAGTCAAACATTTGTACGGTTCGCCAAGCTGTCTGATCGATTTTGGAACCGCAACCACATTTAATTTGATCAACCGTGAGGGCAGCTATATTGGCGGGGCGATTTCTGCTGGAATTCAAACCAGCGCAGACGCTCTATTCAGCAAAACTGCCCAGCTGCCGAACATTAACATTCAGAAACCCCCTCACGTCATCGGGAAAAATACTATTCAGAGCATGCAGTCTGGACTTTTTTACGGATATATTTCGATGGTGGAAGGGATGGTTGCACGGTATAAAAGAGAACTGGGTACGGACATGAAAGTGGTCGCGACCGGCGGGCTTGCAAAAATTCTGTCAGCCGAAACAGACACGATCGATTTTGTGGACTCCTGGCTGACAATGACTGGACTTAGACTAATTTGGGAGATGAATCAAGTATGAACCCTTTTATGAATAAAAAAGTAATCCTCGGCATCACCGGCTCAATTGCCGCATATAAAGCAGCTGAAATCGCCTCCACACTCACAAAACAGGGCGCCATTGTGAGCCCTGTACTGACTCCAGCAGGAGAAAAGTTCATCGCGCCGCTGACGCTTCATTCCGTAACCGGCCGTCATGCGTCCGTTGACCGCGACCTCTGGGAAGGGGATCAGCACGTGACGCATATCGAGCTTGGGCATCATGCGGACTTGATCGTGGTCGCGCCTGCATCTGCTGACTTCATCGGGAAAATGGTTCAAGGTTTGGGAGATTCCCTTTTGGCGTTGACAGTTCTTGCCAGCCATTGCCCGATTTTAATCGCCCCTGCCATGGACGGCGACATGTACGCCAACGCCGCGACGCAGCACAACATCTCAGTTCTAAGGGAGCGGGGCGTGCAGCTGATCGGTCCTGAGTCCGGTCACCTAGCTTCCGGATTGGTAGGGAAAGGGCGCATGTCCGAACCCGCAACGATCGTAGGCGCAATTCGTTACGCCCTCTCGCGGGGCAATCCGCTCAGTGGGAAACGTGTTTTGGTTACTGCCGGCGGAACGCAGGAGGAGATTGATCCGGTACGCGTGATCACCAATCGTTCCTCTGGAAAACAGGGCTATGCCCTGGCTCAGGCAGCATTGGACGCCGGCGCGGACGTGACGCTGATCAGTGCGCCATCGGCTGTCCCGGTGCCTGCAGGCTGCGAGATTGTTCAGGTCAAATCCGCTGATCAGATGAATCAAGCGGTTTTGGAACACATCTCCGCCGCAAATATTCTAATTATGACAGCTGCGGTTGCGGACTTCAAGCCAGCTGCACCTTCCTCTGAAAAAATCAAAAAATCCACGGGTATTCAGCCCATCGAATTGGTGCCGACAGTCGACATTCTGGCGGGCGTCGGTGCACAGCGCGATAATTTCCCAAAGCTCAAAATAGTCGCAGGTTTTGCAGCTGAAAGTCAGTCACTGCGCGAGAACGCAGCGGAAAAACTGCAAAAGAAAAATCTTGATTTAATCATCGCGAATGACATTTCCCGTAAAGAGATCGGATTTGAAAGCGATTCCAATCAGGTGACGCTGCTTTTTAGAGACGGCAATTCAAAGGAGCTGCCGTTAGCGTCGAAAGCCGCAGTTTCCGAAGCAGTCCTTGATGAAATTATCCATCTGCTGCAATAAGAATTCTGATGGAACTATCATCCAGCTGGTTACGTTTTGAGATTAAACCAACGGGTTGAGAGGAGAGAAACAATGAGGACTAAAAGAGACATCATCATTTTCATCATCAGCATCATGGTTCTGCTCAGCGGCTGCAGCATGGCGCGTAATATCATCAGCGGGGACGATAGCTATGCGAATAAATCACTGCCAAGCGGAGTGATGTATGACTTCGCGCCCGACAGCTCCTTCATGCTGGCTGAAAGCGCTCCGAATATGATGCTGCGGGACAGTGCAGCATATCAAGAAAGCACCACTGACATCACTGCAGAGACCTCATCCGCTGACCGGCTCGTCATTCGCAATGCGAATATGTCGATCAGGGTACTCGACACCACTCAAACCATTGAGAATATTTCAAAAATCGCTGGGCAGTTCGGCGGATTTGTCGTGCAATCCAACACTTGGCTTGAAGCGTACTATAGCGGTGTTGACCTGCCGCACGGTTCAATCACAATTCGGGTCAAAGCTGAGAATTTTGATACGGCAATTGCAATGATCGAAAGCAACGTGCCCGATCCGGAAGAAAACGTCATCTCAAAAGACATTTCGGGCAAAGACATCACCAGCGAATATGTCGATTCATCCTCAAAACTGACCAGTCTGGAAGCAACTCAAAAAAAATTGTATGAAATATTGGACACATCCAAAAAGGTCGAAGATACGCTGAATGTTTACCGCGAAATTTCAAACATCGAAACTCAGATTGAAGTGCTGAAAGGTCAGTTGAAATACATGGAAGAAAGCGCAGCGCTCTCATCCATCGTTGTCAATATTCAACCGATCAAACCAGAAAAAGAGATTGAGATAAAGAAATGGTCGCTGACAACCATTGTAAAGAACGCTATTCAGGATTTGATTGACGGTTTGCAAATTTTTGGCGAGGGTCTGATTTACTTCGTGATCTCAGTTCTGCCTTTCCTGCTGATTATTTCCGTCCCGATCTTCTTCATCCTGCGGGCAATCATTCGAAAAATCCGCAAATCGAGTGCAAACAAAAAGAATTCAACTGAATTTGACGATCTTAACAAACTCGATCAATAAGTTCCAATCACAAATCTCAAGAAACGGGGCTGCTTCTCCAAAACTGCAGCTCCGTTTGTCATTCTGTCCGCAATTTCTTTGCGAAATAGAGTAACAGAATAGTTGAGGCATCGCTCGTTTTAGATCAACAGATGCCATGATAAAATCCAATGCAGAATGTCCGACTCCCTTAATGCTGCTGAAATCGAGAAACTGAACCGGTCCGGCGAAATTGAATTTCAATTACACATTCCGGCGAAAGATCCGGTATATACACCGATCCCGCCATTCATTTCGGACCAGCTGATCAGCCGGATCGCCCAGAAGAACATCAGATTTCTCTACCAGCATCAGACTCGGGCATTGGAGGCGATTGCCAGCCAGTCGAATGTGATACTTTCGACCGGAACGAGCAGCGGGAAAAGCTTGTGTTATCAGATTCCTATCATGGAAATGGTCGAGAATGATCCAGCGGCGGCAGCCTTGTTGGTGTTTCCGACCAAAGCGCTGACAATTGATCAATATAAATCTCTGTGCAGCATGATGCCGGATGCAGCCGGGGAGATCGCCGTTTATGATGGAGATACCAAGACTCATCAGCGCCCCACGGTTCGCCAAAATGCGCGGGTGATCCTGACAAATCCCGACATGCTCCATCTTTCCATTCTGCCTTTTCACCCAGCTTGGGCGCGAATTTTTGAAAATTTGAAATATATCGTCATCGATGAAGCGCACATTTACAAAGGCGTCTTCGGTGCGCACACTGCTAATGTGATCCGGCGGCTGCTGCGAATCGTCCAGCATTACGCTCCCGGGAAACGCCTGCCTCAGTTTATTTTATGCAGTGCAACGCTGTCAAACGCCAAACAATTCGCCGAACGTCTGATTGGGTCGGAGGTTCAAGAGATTTTCGAGGACACTTCCGGAAATGGATCGCGCGATATCTATTTTGTCAATCCTCAAATTATCGATGAAGAACTGCATGTGCGCGCCGGCTCCATCTACACTGCCGCCAAAATTGCCGAAGTGTTCGAACATCGCCGGGATCAAACGCTGATTTACTGCCAATCGCGGCAGTCGGTCGAAACAGCCGTCCGCAGGCTGCGGGAAGTCGGAATTGACGCACAGGGTTACCGCTCAGGCTATCTTCCGGCAGAACGCCGCACGATCGAATCTGGGCTCAAACAGGGGCAGATTCAAACCGTTGTTTCAACGAACGCGCTGGAACTGGGGATGGATATCAGCGGGATGGACGCGATTCTCACCATCGGTTATCCCGGGTCGATCGCCTCTTTTTACCAGCGGATGGGGCGAGCCGGCCGTAATCTTCGTCCGTCGTCTTTTGTCATGATCGCCTCCCAAAACCCCACCGACCAATATCTGATGAGCCACCCGGACTACATTATTGAACGGAAATCTGAACCGGTGTTGATTGACCCTGACAATCTGCAAATTCTGCTCCAGCATCTGCAATGCGCACTGGCGGAACTGCCGTTTAAAACAACCGATACTTACGGCGGGCTGGATCAGAACAGCACGCAGCAACTTTTAAATTACCTATGCGAATGCGGTATCGCAAAACTGAGCAATGAGCAATTTTTCTGGATCGATGCAAACGTTCCGCAGCGCAGTGTCTCTTTGCGAAACAGCAGTTTGGACAGAATCACGATTGAAGTTGAAGAAAAAGATGGAAAATTAAAGACGATCGGAATCATCGACCGCTCTTCAAGCTACTGGATGATTCATGAAGGCGCGATCTATTTTCATAACGGAGAGTCTTACCGCATTGAGTCCTTGAATCTCGCGGAAAACTTCGCCCTCGCTTATCGAATTGAAACCGAATATACAACCGAAGCGGATAAAAAAACGTCTCTCCAAACGGAGAAACACCTGCTCGAACGGTCGATTGCGAATGCTGATCTGACTGCTTCTCAGGTTCTTGTCACGAACCAAGTCGTCTCTTATAAAAAAAGGCACATTGAGACAGTCCAGATTTTAGGAATTTATCCGCTTGACCTCCCAGAGGAAACGCTCTCAACCAATGCCTTTATTATTTGTCTGAAACCAGAATTTATCGAGACCTTAAAAAGCGAAAACAAGTGGAAAAACGATCCCAATCAATACGGCAGTGACTGGCAAGAGCTCAGACGGCAAGCGCTTGAACGCGATGGATTTCATTGCAAACTTTGCGGTGCGGCGGGAACGGGGGTCTCTCTGCACGTGCATCATCTGGTGCCATTCAGAAATTTCACTGATGCGGACGAAGCAAATAATCTTGACAATCTTGTTTCGCTCTGTGCCGGGTGCCATGAGCGGGTCGAGTCCGCGGTCAGAATGCGCAGCGGATTAGCCGGATTCGGGACAGCTTTCCAACAAATGGCAGCTTTGTTCTTAGAGTGCGACATCGGGGACATCAGCGCGGTCAGCGATCCAGCCTGCGCTGAATTTGGGGGCAAACCTACTGTGTATATTTATGAAACCATTCCAGCTGGCATTGGCTTGTCACAGTCAATTTTTGATAATTTTGAAAAAATCGCCTCAGCAGTTGAAAGCTTGATTGAGGATTGCAGTTGTGAAGACGGCTGCCCTGGCTGCGTTGGCGCGGCTGGAGAAATTGGCAGCGGCGGCAAAGCTGAAGCACTTGCTATCGCCACTGGGTTGCTTGAAGAACCGATTTGATATAATAGAACATATGACCGATATCCTCTCTCAACTCAAACATCTCGGTGTCACGCTTGGGATGCCTGATCAGCCTAAAAAAGCTGCGCAGCCTGACCAAAACAGTGTGGATAACTTAATCAAAGTTTTTCCAAACGCGATTGTTGGCGAGAACTTTTATGGTCCCTATTTCAATAACCGCATCATCCACCCGCTCTCGGAACGGCACGGCATTGTCTCACTAAATGATCCATTCAGTCCAAATGAAAAGCTAAATCTTTTGCTGAACACGATTATCTCCGACCACAGACAGACGCTGGCGATGGACACTGAAACCAGCGGGCTTTCGTCAATTGCGTCCGGATTTGTCTTCATGATCGGACTCGGTTATTTTACTGATGATGCTTATATCATTGACCAGCTGATCCTGCCTGACTTGAGTTATGAAAAAGCTTTTTTGGCTCAAATTGGAGCGATTTTTGCCAAATTCAAGACGATTCTGACGTACAACGGACTTTCTTTTGACATTCCGATGATTCGCAGCAGGATACGATTTAACGCTCTCCCTGATTTTTGCAAAGAAATTGACCATCTCGATTTTTTACCGATCGTTCGCAGATTCTGGCGGGGATCGCTTGAGAATTGCCGGCTGAGCACAGTAGAACGCGATTTGCTTCAAATTCAGCGCGGTGAAGAGGAAGTACCTGGATATCTGGCACCTGAATATTATCGGGAGTTCTTACGTTCAGGCAAGGCGGAAACCCTATCCGGCGTAGCTTATCATAATCAAATTGACGTGCTGAGTTTGAGCGCTTTTTTGCTTTATTTGAGCGATCTTGCTCAAAAAGACCTCAGGGACGCAGGCATCCGGGAAACGCATAAAATTTCTCACCAAAACTTTCTAAAACACACGCTGAAAACATCACTGGCTGTCGATCACACCGCCTTCCTTTGTCAGGGCTACCCCCAGCCGATGCGCCGAAAAGCTGCCCGGCAATTTCTCACTCGCGGCGAGACCGAAAAAGCTGAAGCGATCTATCTTGCATTATTTGATGAAGGGGATTACGACAGCTGTCTTGCATTAGTCTCGTTCTATCAAAAAAAACGTGAGACAATTCATATCGCCGTGGACTTGTTGGAAAAATGTCTGGATCAACTCTCAAGCGATGAGACGCTCGGCATCTGGTCGAAGAAGGAAAAGAGTGAAAAACTCACCAGGCAAATCAATAAACTTAATCAAAAAATCGGAGACCGAAATGACAGGAAAATATGAAATCGTTTATTGGGCAGAAAATGAAGCCGAAGCTGTCGTTATTTTGGCGATGTTTGAACAGTATGGCATTCCTGCAAAGAAGATGCGCGAAAGTTATGGCGCGATGAACAACCTTTCATTTGGTATGCTCGGAGAAATCGCAATTGCGGTTGAAAAAGAGCGTATCCCGGAAGCCGAATCCCTTCTGCTCAGCATGGAAGATGAAATCGCTGAACGGGAAATGAACGATGAAGAGGACGAAACCCAGGATTCAGACTAAACGAATATCCTCAAGCGCTGTTTTCAGGTTTTTCTTGAAGGCTCGGATCAGTTTGGCAGTTACCGGTCCGGGTGTTGTCGGTCCGATTCGCTGCCCGTCGATCGCTCGGATCGGCAGGATTGAACGGCTTGTGCTGGTGATGAACGCCTCATCAAGATGGCGCAGCTCCAAGATTGACACGGGGCGGAAATGGACTGGAATGCCTGTTTTCTCTGCCAGCGAAAGGACAAATTCACGCGTTGTTCCGGACAAAACGCCTTCATCCGCTGTGAATAATTCTCCTTTAATAATTGCGTAAAAGTTGCTGCTCAGCCCCTCTAAAATATCCTTATTTTCATCAAGCATCAGAATTTCTTCATATCTGTTCCCTTTTTGACGCTTAACTTCTGAAGCCTGAGCTAAAAACTTGTTCAATTTCGCTTTGGGATTTGTGCGATGCATTTCAGTCGAAACAACATCAATCCCCAGCTGGTAATCATCCTCGCTGGGTGTGGTCAGCGGCTCAATCACCAGATAAAGATCGCCGGGTTGAAAAGTCAGATCAAGCGTCAGCCTGATCCGATATTCACTGTCAGCCGAATTTTCGAGATATGCAGTAATAATCACTGCTGCTGCTTTCCGATCAATTTGCAGTTGTTTTCCTGCTAGCGCAGCTGTCTCTTCCAGCCGGTTAAAATGTTTTTCCAGATTGAGTACAAAGAATTTATCATAGGTGCGAAAGGTCGTATAAGCACCTTCTGGGGTCAGTTTTTGCGCATCGCCAATTGAAATGGTCTTTCCAGAATTTAAGCATTCCGCCTGATAGCTGCCCGCAGCAGGGCTGAGCCGATAGAAGTTCTCTTTTTTAGTGTCCATCCTCGGAATTATACCCTTCCTCAGGAGACTGTTTCAGATAGTTCTGATAATCTTCGAATGTATCAATGTCACGCACAACATAAGGATCGGTCACTTCCACTTCGATCGCGCCATATTTTTTAATCAGAGCTCTGCCCCCCTGATCGGTCGGCGCCTGATTCAACAGATCAGCGAATGTTGTCCGCGGAAAAAAGGTTGGATTCCCGCGTTTTCCCTGCCAAGCTGGAACAATGATGCGATCCGGATATTCAATCTGTTTCTGTTTTAAAGATTCAATCGTCTGGAGAGCAATAAACGGCTGATCAGCTAAAAAGATGCAGACTGCATCCACATCTGGTGGCAGCGCAGCAATGCCAGCCCGTAATGAGGTTGATTGTCCCAGGCTCCAATCTTCATTCATAACCACCTTAACAGGTTGATCAGCCAACACTTTTTCTATTTCCTGTGCCAGAGCGCCAACGACCACAATGATCGGATCCAGCTGAGCGGCTATCGCGGCTGCAATTGGAAAATGAATCAGCGGCTTTCCCTGAATTTCTACCAGCAATTTATGGGTGGTCTGCTGAAAGCGGGAACCTCCGCCGGCAGCGAGGATAATGGCTGCATATTTCACGTAAATCGTCCTTGTAATTTTATGCCGCACTGGCTGAATTATTTTACCTTCCTTTCGCTTTAAAGCAAAAATCCGCCCATTGAGGGCGGATTTTTGAAATCGATTTACTGATGGTAACTGTTAAACTTGTCCCAAACCTGTGAATATTTCTCCATTGAGCGGGCACAGATAGCCTTCTCGTCCATGGTTGTCAGTTCACGATTGAGCATCAAAACCTTGCCATTCGCGATCGTAGCCGTGATCATTCTTTCGTTGAAACCGAAGATGATATGCCACGGGATGTTCCCGGCATTCAGGTCTGTGAACGGCCGATATTCAACCAGAATCAAGTCTGCCGGCGCGCCGACAGCGATCTGCCCGAATTTATCCAAACCGAAAGAGTGGGCTGATAAACGCGCGTTGTTGTATGCGCCCATTTCCTGCACATCATAGCCATTCATGCGGCGCGGATCGCGGTTGATCAACTTGTGCATGTAATAGGCAGCTTTCCATTCGCTCCACATGTCAAAAGTGAACCCATCATTTCCAAGGCAAACTTTCATGCCGTCAGCCAGCATGGATTCGACCTGCGCAGCGCCTACTGCATTGTTCATATTCGATCGCGGCTGATGGCTGATCCAGGTGCCGGTCTCTTTCAGCATATCCATCTCGGCTTTATCCACGTGCACCGCGTGGGCAACGATCGTCTTGTCGCCAAGAATCTTATTGTCATACAGGCGTTTTCCGCAGCGTTTGTTGAAGCGATACAGCGAGTCCCATTCATCTTCCTGGCTTTCGCCGACATGAATATGGAATCCGAATCCTTCAGGAATTGCTGCTGCGCATTCTGCCAGTGTTTCTTCGTCTACGGTCAGGCAGGCATGAATCCCGAAAGTGCCAGTTAAACGGCCGTCCAGCGTGTAACCGTCTTTTATTTTTTTCAAAAATCGGGCGTTTTCACGGATACCGGCTTTCGTGCCGTCTTTTCCGTTACGATCCGTCACTTCATAGCACAACGATGCTCGGATACCGCTTTGATCGACGACATCAGCGAGCACATCCAGCGACCCATCAATAAATTCTGGGGACGCATGATGATCAAAGAGTGTTGTGCAGCCAGATTTGATTGCATCCACGATGAAAATTTCAGCTGACAAACGAGTGCTTTCTTCATCCAGTGAGCGATCGAGTTTGTACCAAAGGTTATTTAAAATTTCAGGGAAATCTTTGGCAGGTTTGCAGGGAATTCCCATCCCGCGTGAGTATGCGCCATAAAAATGGGTATGTGCACAGATACTGCCTGGCATCAGCAGCTGATCATCAGCGTCAATTTTTTCTTCTTGTGGGTATTTTCCTAAAAGAACGTTGCTGGGACCGATCTCAGCGATCAAATTATCCTTAATATAAACGGCGTGATTGTTTAATACCTCGTTGGGATTTCCCCAGGTTACGACCTTAGCGTTGTAGATAAGCATTTGACTCTCCTTGAATGTTATTGATGGATGCAATTTTGGGATATACGGCTTTTTTGAGACGATCATCAAGAACCGGCTCTTCAAAGTCCTTCAGTAAGGTTTTCCCATCACTACACCTGATTCGTCGGGGGCACTTTTCGATGGAGCTCTACCAACGCCGATGGCTTAACACCGACCTCCGTTAATTCATTTTAACATTTTCCAAGTTGTCTTACAACTTTATTTCAGTTACCTTTGTCACTGTTTGATATTACTTCCTTCATGTAAATTATGATTACAAATGACGGACTATTGAAATCAGTTCGGTAAACTTGATTCGTTTTAAGTAGACAGGAGACGATTGTGAATATTGGAAAACTTCTCGGATTTTTAGCAGCCCTGGCATATTTCGGTTCATTAATGAACCTCGTTACAAAGCGGCTCAATCAGTATCTGGTTCGGAGAAAGAGCAAAATCAAACTCGATAAACGGTTGATTCAGCTTTTCGTCCGATATCACCGATTCTGGGGGATCGCTGCAGCCGGCTTCGTCCTCCTGCATTTCGTCGTTCAGTACACCCGATACGGGTTCATCAGCCGCACCGGAATGACGGCAGCCTTGCTGATGCTGCTTCAGGCAAGTCTCGGCTGTTTTGGTCAATACATCCAGAAGAAACGCCCCGGCTTGTGGCTGAATGTGCATCGGCTCGTTGCCATCGCCTTGCTTATTGCGATCGGATTCCACGTTGCATAACTAGTTTCCTGAAATTTATTATTTTCTACCCGATTTTTGAAAGGTCGATTATAATAGGGCTCGTTGTTCGGGGCGTGGCTCAGTCCGGATAGAGTGCACGGTTCGGGTCCGTGAGGTCGGCGGTTCAAATCCGCCCGCCCCGACAGTCAGGAAAAAGTCTCAATTGAATTGAGACTTTTTCTTTTTTTATCTGTCAATATTTATTCGCCGAACTTATCCTGTCCAATTGTCTTACAAAGGGGCTTTACCCTTTACGGAAATAATCTTTACGATACAATTATTTCAAATACAGATAAACAAATTGGAGTGGATAAAGATGAAAAAACCGAATATTCTTAAAAGCCCTGACATTTTACTGCCAGCAAAAAAGGTTGACCAGCACAAGTGGGCAACGATCGCCTGCGATCAATATACCTCGAATAAAGCTTATTGGGAATCAGTGGAATCCATTGTCGGCGATGCACCTTCCACCTTGAAAATTACATTTCCAGAGTTTTATCTTGGGAAAATTGATGAAACACAGAAGATCAAGGATATCCAGCAAACAATGGAACAATACCTGGAGGATGACGTTTTTGTTGCCCACCACGGTATGATCCTGGTTGAGAGAAAAATTGACAACGGCTACCGCTATGGCTTGATGGCAACGATCGATCTCGAAGATTACGATTACAGCCGGACGTCAACCAGTTGGATCCGCGCAACGGAAGGAACCGTTGCCGAACGCATTCCCCCGCGCATGCGCATTCGGGAAGGCGCGCCGCTTGAGGTTCCGCATATTCTGGTGCTGATCGATGATGATCAGAAGAAACTGATTGAGCCGCTGATCGCGATTAAGGACACACTGCCCGTTTTATACGACATCGAACTGATGGAGAACAGCGGCCATGTCCGCGGTTATTCACTGGCGGACCCAAAGATTGAAAAACAGATCATGGATGTCATCGCGGCCGGTCAAACTGATGAAGAAATCGCCAGAAAGTATGGCGTGGTTAATGATCACACGAGCATTCAGTTCGTAATTGGCGACGGAAATCACTCCCTTGCCACTGCAAAAGCGATTTGGGAAAAATACAAAGGCGAGTGGGGAATGGATCATCCTGCCCGGTATGCCATGGTCGAAATTGAAAATCTGCATGATCCAATTATGGCATTCGAGCCGATCCACCGGGTTTTGTTCAATGAGAAATTATCGCTGCTTGACATGCTGAAAAATCGTTTCGGCAGCCAGATCGCCATCAAGGAAATCGACACTGCCGAAAACATGTTTGCAGAAATCGAAGCCACACCGCTCGGAGAACAGTCATTCGGAATTCTTGAAGACGGCAAGAACTTTAAAGTCACTTTTATTGAATGTCCGGCTGCACTGTGCGTCGGGTCCGTTCAACAGTTCCTGGATCAATGCAAGGAAAAAGCCGATTTTGAAGAGATTGATTACATCCATGGGAAAGAAGATCTGATCAACACTGCTGCTGAAAAGGGGAACGCCGGAATCTACCTGCCGCCTGTTCAAAAAGGCGGATTCTTCCAGGGAATCATCCAGGATGGCGTTTTGCCGCGGAAAACTTTTTCGATGGGCGAAGCGCATGAAAAACGCTTTTATGTAGAAAGCCGCAGAATTTTATAAAGATTGTTTACCAGAAACTGATAATTTATTGGAACATAATCATCAGTTGGCTCGTCTTAATTTGGTACAATACTTTAATGATTGTTAAAAACAAGTGGAGGATTCCATGAAAAATCGAAAATCTTTGGTATTTGCAGCGTTGTTTGTGTTAATGATCGTTGTTTTCACTTCATCCTGCGGTGCCAGACCTACAGCCGTGCCAACTGTTGATGTCAACATGCTTGCGACCAATGCGGTAATGACCATTGAAGCGGGCATTACCCAGACCGCCCAGGCGATGCCGACCAACACCCCAGAACCTACCTATACACCGGTCGCCTACACTCCAACAGCTGATCCGGCAAGCTCGGTGACGCTGCCAACCGCCGGTTCAGGCGCAGCTGCTGGAATCCCAGCCTTGGTACAGCCCACCGCTGTTGTCAGCCTGCCTACTGCCACTCTGGCAGCCGTTGGCGACAAAGCTCTTTGGGCAGACCAAAGCATCAAAGACGGGACGCACCTGAAAGCCGGACAGTCAGCTGATCTGATCTGGTATATCACCAACGTCGGCACAACCACCTGGACTACGGATTATTCAGTTCGCTTCTTTACCGGAACGAACTTTGCGAAAGCCGGAAACTCACGCTACAAACTGCCAACCGCAGTCGGTCCTCAGGAAACTGCCGCATTTGTGATTGACATCGTTGCACCCAGCAGTGCCGGCGAATATAAGATGGCATGGGTGGTTTCGAACGCGGAAGATCACAACTTCTATACCGTAGACATCACGATTATCGTGGAATAAGAGGCGTAAGCATGAAGACGAAATTGATATTAATCATCACCGGCTTGATCATTCTCATCGCAGGTTTTTCCGGAATCAGTGCGCAGGAATCTGCCCAGATCTCGGAAGAAGCGATTCGCACAGAAGTCGCCGCAACCGTCATAGCAGAAATTTATTCCACAGTTCAGGCTGAATTCAGCACGGTTGCTACCCAAATGGCAAAGACGCCAATTCCAGTTGCCGGCGAAGTCGGACCGGGACTCGTGAAACCAACTGTGCAGATGTTTGCCCACATGGCAAGATTGACCAAGCAAGATAAAAACTATCGTCAATATAAGGCATATGAGGACTGGGACGTCACCTGGACTTTCAAAAACGTCGGTCTTCAGGATTGGACAAACGAGTTTTATCTGCGTTACTACAAGGGCGAACCCGCAATTGAAGGCGATGTCATCATGCTGCCAGTCGTGAAAAAAGGTGAATCCACCAGCGTCACACTCCATTTTGACGGAAAAGACAAACCGGGGATTTACAACTCCTACTGGGAACTGATCAACAATGACGGACATGTCATCTTAGACAATATTTTCGTTGCGATTCTTGTGAAATAAACGCTGTCCGGATGAATTTTTCCGAAATCAAAGATTTATTAAAAGCCGAAGCTGAAAAGCTCGGCTTTTCTTATTTCGGTTTCACCGGCACTGAACCGCTCAATGATTTTTCAATTTTTGAAAGCTGGCTTAGGAAAAACGTTTTTGGCACAATGAATTACCTAAATAGACCGGATACGCTTGCAAAAAGAGCTGATTTGCAGCTGCTGATGCCGGATGCCCGGTCGGTAATGGTTTTAGGGACTGCTGTCAGCCAGCCAGTCACTCAAACTCAATTCAAAATTGCGTCCTTTGCTCATTATTATGACTATCATGAGCAAATAGCGGATCGCTGTGATCAGCTGATTCAGCGAGTCAGCCAGCTTGCAGGCACAACGCCAAAGTATTTAGTGTGTGTGGACGCGAAACCGGTTCTCGAACGATCGCTGGCAGTGCGTGCCGGTTTAGGCTGGATAGGCAGAAGCTCGATGCTGATCCATCCGTCTTTTGGTTCCTTTAATTTGCTTTCTGAAATCTTTTTGTCATGGGAACTTCCGCCCGATGAACCTTATGCTGCCGATGGCTGCGGGGACTGCAGGCGTTGCGCAGAGGCATGCCCGGCTGGCTGCATCGATCCTGAAGCACGTCTGATCGACGCTAGTCGATGTATCTCTTATCTGACAATCGAGCATAAAGGAGACTTTCCAAGCCAACGAGCTGCCGAACGATGCGGAGACTGGGTCTTCGGCTGCGATGTCTGCATGGCAGTCTGTCCTTGGAATCAAAAAGCTATTCCTGTCGAAAGCTACCTGAAATCATTCGATTTTGCAGAGGACCTTGAGAGTGATTTGTTTATTTCTGAGAGTGAGTTCAAACAAAAATATAAAAAATCACCGGTGAGTCGCATCAAATCCTCTGGATGGAAACGGAATCTGCGTAATGCAATCGCGAATCAAAAATAGCTCCAGCAGAAATTTTGCTTTCAGCAGATAACTATTCTTTAAAATAAAGCAGGCTGTTTATGAAACAGCCTGCTTTCCAATTAACAAATAATCAGATTATTTCGTCGGTTCGGGCGTAAATGTCGGCACAGAGGTTGGCGTGCGGGTGACGATATTTACTGCCACGATAATAGTCTGACCAGCGTTCAGCGGCGTATTTTGATCTTCAATTTTATTCAGCGTGAGGATCGACTCAATCGATGAATCAAATTTAGACGCAATGTCACGCAGTGAGTCATTCAGCTGAATTTCATATTCAATCTGCTGCCCGGCAGTGTAAATATCCAATGCAATCGGTGTGCTGGTCGGAAGCTCAGTGTTCGTCCCCGGGATGATCACTTCCTGACCAGGGGTCAGGTTACAGTTGTTCATCGTAAATCCGTTAATTGCGAGGAACACATCGATGCCTACACCAAATTTTTCGACCGCAACATACCAGCAGTTATCGCCCTCTTCAACGATGTAAACCTGAGGACCTTCCGGTGTCGGCGACAAAGTTGGCGTCGGGGTCAGCGTCTCTGTTGGCGTGATGGTCGGCGTTGAAGTCGGAACAGTCGGTGTTGGCGTAAAGGTTGAAGTGGCGGTCGGAGTTGCGGATGCGAAAAGGCTCCCTAACGAAAAGCCATCCCCTCCTTTGAACCAGAGTACCAGCAGCAGAATACCGAGGCCAAAAATGATAGCGGCGATGATCCAAATGAGCCAGGGCAGAAATCGCTGTTTCTTTTGGTATGAATTGATTACATATTGCGGGCTGTTCTTTCGCGCCATTAATGTTTCCTTTCACCGTACCAATTTACGGTCAATTCGTTGTCAACCTACTGTAATTTTACACGCTAATGCTGATCTACGCAAAGCAGCGCACATTTTTTAGATTATTTCACCCTGTAAAGCCTGTTTAAGAAAAGATCCAGTAAAAGATTCTTCCACTTCCGCAACCGCTTCAGGTGTCCCGACTGCAATCACTTTACCTCCGCGTTCACCGCCTTCCGGTCCCAGGTCGATTAAATAATCAGCGGTCTTGATGATGTCCATATTATGTTCAATGATCACGACCGAGTTTCCCTGATCCACCAGCCGTTCCAGCACTTCAATCAGCCGATGAACGTCCGCGGCATGCAGCCCAACTGAAGGTTCA
>DHPK01000032.1:102622-149099 GCA_002407845.1 Leptolinea sp. UBA5366
GCATGCAGCCCAACTGAAGGTTCATCCAGCACATAGAGGGTTTTACCGGTTGCGCGTTTTGACAGCTCTTTAGACAGTTTGATCCGCTGAGCCTCTCCGCCTGAAAGCGTATTGCCCGGCTGACCGATCCGGATATAACCCAAACCGACTTCATCCAGCAGCTGGAGTTTCGCTTGAATACTCGGAAACGCAGAGAAAAACGATATTCCGTCCTCGACAGTCATATCCAAAACGTCAGCAATCGATTTATCTTTGAATTTAACGTTTAGCGTCTCATTATTAAATCGCTTCCCATGACACACTTCGCATTTCACAAAAACATCGGGGAGAAACTGCATTTCAATTTTGATCTGACCTTGTCCCTGACAGGCCTCGCAGCGTCCGCCATGAACATTAAAAGAAAATCTCCCTGGCTGATAGCCGCGCATTTTGCTCTCAGGCAGTTCAGAAAACAGCTTCCGGATCTCATCAAAAACACCGGTATAGGTTCCCGGATTGGATCGTGGCGTGCGTCCAATCGGGGACTGATCGATATTGATCACTTTATCCAGATTCTTAATGCCTTCGATCTTTTCATATTTCCCCGGCACAGTCAGCGCCCGATTCAAATCCCGTGCAAGTGCCTTGTAGAGAATATCGTTCATCAGGGTTGATTTACCGCTGCCGGACAGACCAGTGATGCATACCAGCATGCCCAGCGGGATTTCAACATCGATGTTTTGCAGGTTGTTCTCATTCGCGCCGATGACTGTTAAGGATTTTCCGTTCTTTTCCCGGCGCGAGGTCGGAATCGGAACGAATTTACGCCCTGTCAGATAATCTGCAGTCAGCGATTTTTTTGATTTTAGAATTGTGCTCAAATTTCCTGACGCAACTACCTCGCCGCCATGTTCTCCCGCCCCGGGACCCATGTCCACGATCCAATCAGCGCTTTTGATTGTCTCGGCGTCATGCTCCACAACCAAAACCGTGTTTCCGAGGTCGCGCAGCCGAATCAGCGTTTGCAGAAGCTTCTGATTGTCGCGGGCATGCAGCCCGATCGAAGGCTCATCCAACACATACAGAACGCCCATCAACTGCGAGCCGACCTGTGTTGCCAGCCGGATTCGCTGCGCTTCTCCGCCTGAGAGGCTGCCAGCCGAACGCTGCAATGTCAGATAGTCCAGCCCGACACTGACGAGGAATTCAAGACGGGCGACAATTTCTTTCAGCACTTTTTCAGCAATGGTCTTTTGCCGGTCAGTCAAAAGCGTATGGTCTTCCTCGAGCGAGTGAACCCATTCCAAGTTGCGCAGAATCGACATCTCCGTGACATCGATAATATTCTTGTCTGTAATTGTGACTGCGAGCGATTCAGGCTTAACCCGTTTTCCATGGCAGACCTGGCAGGGGATTTCCTGCATAAAGTCAGAAATGCGCGATCGGATAAATTCTGAGTTGGTTTCGTTATAACGCCGCTCAAGATTGGGAATGATCCCTTCAAAAGGCGCTTTATAGGTTGAAACGCGATTATTTCGCCCTGTCAGCTTCATCTCGACATTTGTACTGCCGGTGCCATACAGAATGTACTTTAATTTCTGTGCGGAGAGCGTTGAAATCGGTGCATCCAGATCAATATCGAATTTTTCCGCAACGGTCTCAAGCTGCTGCCAGTAATAGCCATTCTCCGCCCGCGAATTATTCCATTCTAAAATGGAGATCGCACCTTCTCGGAAGGATCTGGATTTGTCTGGGATGACAAGGTCAGGATCAATTTCAAGCCGAATGCCAAGTCCTTGGCAGGCAGGGCATGCGCCATAGGGAGTGTTGAAAGAAAATGAGCGTGGTTCAATTTCACCGATGCTGATCCCGTGTTCCGGGCAGGCGAGAAATTCAGAATAGTGGTGGTCTTTCGCTGGCTCTTCACTGAGATCGCTGATGGTGACATAACCTTCCCCAACTTTCAATGCAGTTTCAACCGAGTCTGCCAGCCGGGATCGATTCGACTTTTCATCTTCCGGATCCTCCGCATGATGGATGATCACACGATCTACCACTGCTTCAATCGTATGGATTTTGTAGCGGTCAAGCTGTACTTTTTCATCAAGCGAGTAAACGGTGCCGTCAACGCGTGCCCTGATGAAACCGCTCTTGCGAATTTCATCTAAGACTGCCTGATAAGTTCCCTTCCTGGCGCGCACGACCGGCGCTAAAATCAGCAGCCGGCTGTTTTCTGGAAAGGAAAAAATCGCGTCTACAATTTCATCCGAAGACTGTTTTCGCACTTCTCTCCCGCAAACCGGGCAATGCGGAATGCCGATCCGCGCAAAAAGCAGGCGCAGATAATCATAAATTTCTGTGATCGTTCCGACAGTTGACCGCGGGTTTTTCGATGTCCCTTTCTGATCGATCGAAACCGCAGGCGAAAGTCCATCGATTGAATCCACATCCGGCTTATCCATTTGCCCCAAGAACTGGCGGGCATAAGCGGAAAGTGATTCCACATAACGCCTTTGACCCTCAGCAAAAATCGTATCAAAAGCCAGGGAGGATTTACCCGAACCTGAAAGCCCCGTGATCACAACCAGCTTATCACGGGGAATTTCAACAGTAATGTTTTTTAAATTGTTTTCTCTCGCGCCGACTACGCGAATCCATTGATTGTCTGCCAAAAATTAATCTCCAAATTTCATCCAAGCGCTTGCAACGCAGCAATAATCTTGTCTTCCACATTTTCAGGCGTATCTTTCGAAATAGACTGGACTGCCGCCTGTGCCTGAGCCAGACTGTAACCTAAAGAGGTCAGCGCTTCGATCACTTCCAGATCAACTGATTGAATTCCGAGGAAGCCGGTATCAGCCGAAACGTCCGTCAGCCGCCCCTGCAGGTAAAGGATAATCTTTTGAGCAGTTTTCTTCCCCACTCCGGGCACCCTTGACAGAAAGTCAGGCTGCTCCTGAACGACGGCACGGCGGACAGTGTCAATGCCGGCGGTCGATAGGATGTTCAATGCCAATCTTGGACCAATGCCGCTGACACCCAGCAGCAGATTAAAGTAATCCACTTCTTCTTCAGTTTCGAACCCATAGAGCGCCAGCAAGTCCTCGCGGACAATCAGCTGGGTATAGAGCAGGATTTCTTTTCCTTTTTCGACAATGCCGGCAATGTGCTGCGTGGTAAAAACTTTCAGACCGATTCCGCCAATCATGACGGTCAGTGAATCAGCTTTTTTATCTACAACAATTCCTTCAACACAAGAAATCATGATCTGCCCTTTCTGAACGCATATCCACGCTGGCAATTATAAATTTGATAAAGCATAATTCCGGTTGCAACTGCCAAATTAAGTGAGTCGCTTGATCGCAGCATCGGAATTCTGACCATCAAATCGCATGCGCTTTCCAGCTCAGCCGACAGTCCTTCCCGCTCACTCCCCATCAATAAAATCAGCGGATTTTGATAGTCCGCTTCCATGTAATCCAGCTGCGTATGATCGGATGTGCCGACCATCTGAATTCCCAGCATTTTCTGCCAATCTAAAAATTCTGCCAACCCAGTTCGGACAATTTTTTGGGAGAAGATCGCCCCCATTGATCCGCGCACCGCGCTGGCGTCATATTGACTGGCGCAATTGCCGATCAGGATAATGCCATTGGCAGAGACAGCGTCGGCTGTGCGAATGATCGTCCCGAGATTACCAGGATCCGCGATTTCAGTCAGTACAACCAACGTTCCGCTCTCAGCAGACAGGTCGCTCAGCGAAAATACGGTCTTTCGAGCCACTGCCGCTATACCCTGCGGGTTGTCTTTGATCGCGATTGAGTTGAAAACCTGCTGGCTGACTTCTAAAATTTCAAGCCCGTGTGCCTGCGCTTTTTGAAGCATCTGAAATCCAAATTCATTTTTAATCAGTTCCGGGCAGCTGATGATCGTTTCGATTGGCGCGTTGTGTTCAAGCGCCTCGCCGATGATCCGCAGTCCTTCAAGATAATACAGATCGGATTTTTTCAACTCCCGGCTGTCTTTCAGTTTGCGGATGTCTTTAATTTTCTGATTTGCAGTGCTGGAAATGACCATTAAAACATACCAATGACTTCATTCGAACGATATGTATTCGCGCCGCAAATGGCAATCGCAAGCGCGTCCGCTGCATCGTCGGGTTTCGGAATTTCCGTGAGGTTCAGAATTGATTTAACCATCATCTGAACCTGCCGCTTTTCCGCTCCCCCGTAGCCGACCACCGCTTGTTTCACTTCCATCGGTGTGAATTCGGCAATTTCCAATCCGGCTTTGGCGAGGCACAGCATGATCACGCCGCGCGCCTGACCGACGCTCATCGCAGTCGTCACATTGTTATGAAAAAATAACTTCTCTACCGCACTGCGCTGAGGCTGATAAAGAAGTATTTTCTGATTTAAACTCTCGTATAGCTGAAGCAGACGGTTCTCCATTTTTTCTTTGGCAGGAGTCTTGACGACGCCGTAATCGATGGCGCTCAATTGTCCGTTCTTAGAAATTTCGATGAATCCGTATCCTGTTAATGCTGTTCCGGGATCAACCCCCATCACAATCATGCAATATTAATTATCACTTTCCAATGCTGCCAGGGCTTCATCGCTGATGCTCATGTTGTGATAAACGTGCTGCACATCGTCCAGCTCATCAAGTAAATCGGCTACGCGCAAAACTTGCAAGGTGTCCTCCACCGGCAGTTCAACTTCCTGATTAGGAATCATCCGTAATTCGGCTTCTTCGACATGCAGTCCGGCTTTAAAGAGCGCATCGCTGATCGTCTTGTAATTCTCAACTTCGGCAAAAATCTCAATTCCGTCTTCGCTTTGTTCAACGTCGTCAGCGCCGCTCTCAGCTGCCAGCTCGAAAATCTGGTCAAAATCAAGGTCATCGCCGGTCAGCAGGAAATATGACTTCCGGTTGAACTGCCAGGCAACTGAACCGCTTTCACCTAAGTTCCCACCGGCTCGCGACAAAACATGGCGAACATCCGCAACCGTCCGGTTTCGATTCTCAGTCAGACATTCGATCATAAATGCCACACCCTTGGGTCCATAACCTTCGTACATCACATCATCAAAGCTGACGCCGTCTTTGGATTCACCCGTTCCCCGCTTAATTGCGCGGTCGATGCTGTCCTTCGGCATGTTGTTTGCTCGCGCCTTGTCAATGGCAAGACGTAATTTGAAGTTAGTGTTCGGGTCTCCGCCTTCGCGCGCGGCTAAAGTGACTTCTTTTGACAGTTTCGTGAACATCTGTCCGCGTTTTGCATCTCCGGCGCCTTTCTTGCGTTTAATTGTTGCCCAATGTGAATGGCCTGACATAATTTTTTACTTCCTTTTCAAATTAGGTTCATTCCTGATCAGGAATGTTAATTGCAAATTGATCCCTGGCACGTTTCTTCCAAGCATCGTTCAGATAATTATAACCTCATTCATGCCGGTGTTTTCAATCACACCAGATATTTTTTACTGCCTGATCAGATTCCGGCGACAACCGGGTTAACCAGCTGCCCAATTCCTTCGATTTGAGACTCCACCACATCCCCGGGATTCAGCGCAGACGTGCCGGCAGGCGTCCCAGTCATCACGACGTCACCCGGTTCCAAGGTCATGACGGAAGAAATAAAAGCTAAGATCGAAGGGATCGAAAAAACCATATCCCGCGTTGATGCCATCTGGCGCAATTCTGAGTTCACGCGGCAGGTCAGCATTGCGTCAGCGGGTTCAAAATCCGTTTCGATCCAGGGACCCAGCGGGCAAAAGGTGTCATATCCCTTTGCACGCGCCCACAGTCCGTCTTTTTCAGCCAGGTCGCGGGCTGTGATGTCATTTGCGACGGTATAGCCAAAGACATACGAAAATGCCTCTTCAGGCATGATTGATTTCATTCTTTTCCCGATGATCAGAGCCAGTTCGCACTCATGCTCGACATAGTTTGAAACTGGCGGCAGGACTATTCCTTCACCAGTTCCAATGATCGAGCTGGTCGGCTTGAGAAAAAGTCCGGGGAATTCGGGCAGATCCATGTCATGTTCGCGGGCATGATCCTGATAATTCAGACCCACTGCGACAATTTTTCCGGGCTGCAACGGTGCCAGCAGTTTAACACGCTCAATCGGAACATCCGCTTCCAGCCGCCGGTATTCGGAGAAAAGATTTCCTTCGATTTCTCCAACCAGATCATCATAAATCCAGCCAGTTTTAATTTCCGGTTGATTTTCTTGGATATAGCGAATGAAACGCATCCGATCAGCCTTTTAAAACCATTTTCGTTTTTGGAAAATGAAGATTGCAACCAGAATAACCGCAGCCATCAAAAGAATGATCGCAAGCGCGGTCATGGGATGATGAGCGATCAGCTCCGGGAAATTTACGTTCATCCCAAAGAATCCGGTGATGATATTCGGGATGCTCATGATGATTGTGACCGAAGCTAAAAACTTCATCACGACGTTCAGGTTATTAGAGATCACTGACGCAAAGGCATCCATCAGAGAGGACAGAATCGAAGACGAAATGTTGGTCATGTCGATCGCCTGGGTATTTTCCACGATCACATCATCAATCAGGTCTTCGTCTTCCTCATATTTCTGGAATTGGCTCAACTTTGACAACCGATAGAGCGTCAGTTCGTTTTGCTTGAGCGCCTGAGAAAAATAGACATAACTTTTTTGATATTTCAACAGGGCAAGCAGTTCGTTGTTGCGCATCGACGCATACAATTTATCCTCGAGCCCGTCCACCGTCTTATTAATCGCACGCAAGTCATCCAGATAGTTCGTCGTTGCGCGCATCAAAATCCGCAGCGCGAATCGGTTGCGTTTGGTCGTCGAGAGCTTCGCCGCTTTGCCGCTCGCGAATAATTCAATGATTTCAGTTGATTTACTGCAAAGTGTAACAATGTATTTTTCTGTCAGGATAATTCCCAACGGGATTGTGATGTAAGGAATATCCTCATCCTCTCCCATGTGGTAGGGGATACGCACGACAATCAGCGTTACGCCGTTGTCTTCTTCGTCAATTCTGGAGCGTTCATCAACGTCAAGGGAATAGGTGATAAAATCAAGCGGAATTCCCAAATTGATCAGGAATTGTTTTTCCTCAGCAGTAGGGTTTATGGCATCAATCCAACAATTTGGAACAGCTTCATCCAGTTTTTCCAGAACGAATTCGTTGTTCTTATAATATCTCAGCATCGATACCTCCCCCAACTTATTGAAATTTACAACCGCTTAATTTTACTCATATGAGCCGTTTTCGACCAGTGCAGATTTTTGGAATCCTAAATAAAGTCTGTGGAGGATCTTTCAATTGTTGATGCTGTTGTACTTATCGAACTGTAAAATTTATTTTCGTGGATTTTTATCATTTTCAGATGTTAAATCTTTATTAATTCTGCAGGAAAACCTCGCCTGCAAAAACTGCCTCATGTTATAATATAGACAACAATTTGGGGATGCCCTGGTTTCGACGGGGGAGGCTGGTCCCGGATTGCGAGCCGAGAGGTACCGATCTCGTAAAATCAGTGCAAACTATTAAGTGCCAACAATCGCACTTCCTACGCTGCAATGCCTCTCGCTGCCTAAGCGAAACGGCTGAGCCGCTATGACCTTTTCAGGTCACGTCTGCCTGCATCGTTTTCCTGACCGATCGCAGAGCAGGCGACACAAAGTCAGGGTGCTGCCCATGATTTCACGACATGGAGCAAAAGAGGATCTTCGGGTCTGAGTGAATAGTCTGAACAGGTCTTGTTCTTTTATCCTTAACCAGACGAAATCAATAAAAGAACTACGCTCGTAGTACATTCGAGGGTCGATTCTTTCGGACGCGGGTTCGACTCCCGCCATCTCCACTGGATCAAAAGGCGATTTTGAATCGCCTTTTTTGTTTAATTTCGCTTGAATTTTTCATTTCTTTTCCACTTGTAGAATCCGACACAGGCGTCTCGCTTCACCACGCTAAAGGCTTCATTCTCCTTTTATTAATCCAATCACATCGCCTTATTAAACCAATTTCATTCAATTTTTAAATCTCTTGAATTTCAATGAAATTCAGTTGGTTAAAACCCTTTACAAATTTAAAATTCCAGTTTACAATGGTTCTACTATGCTGAACTGCGTGCGGTATTATAGGACGTTTCAAAAATGGACGAAGAAACTTTCCTTCTAAAAGTCAAAGGATTGCAGCGCGTGATTCGGGTCAGATCAGATCAGTTTCTGCTGAAAAGTCTCTGGCAGCAGTCTGAAGAAAACGTCATCCCGCTGCGCTGCATGGGAGGCGGATGCGGTCAATGTAAAATCCGCATTCTGTCCGGCAGTTACCGCACTGAGAAAATGAGCGCCGCTCATGTTTCTCAAGCAGAACTGGCATCCGGTTTTGTGCTTGCCTGCAAGACAGTTCCGCTGTCAGATTTGTATATCGAAGTTGTAAAACAGGACTTGTCCTGACAAATTACCCACTGAAAAGGAGTAAGAAATGGCTATAAAAGGTGTTTTACGTGCAGGATTCATCCAAATGCGAGTGTTGAACCTTGATGAAGCGGTTCAATATTACCGCGACGTGATGGGGTTGGATTATGTGGATAAAACCGCTGATGGCAGAGTGATGTTCAAAGGATATGACGAATTTGATCACCACTCCCTGACGCTGCGTGAAGCTGCAGAACCAGGCCTCGACTATATGGGATTCAAAGTTGAAAGTGCTGAAATCCTTGAAGAATATGCAAAACAGACCGCAGAATTTGGGCTGAAGATTGAAGCTGTCCCCGCGCAATCCGACCAGCCTGGATTTGGCAAGCGTTATGCAGTCGATCTGCCAACTGGCCATCGCATTGATCTTTATAGTGAAGTAGAATTAGCAGCAGATCATCCAGAGCTGACCAACCCGAATATCTGGCAGCATGAGCCAAAAGGAATCGGCGTCACCGGTTTTGACCATGCGCTGTTATTTGGGCCGAATGCTAAAGATACAGTGCGTTATTTCACCGATGTGTTAGGTCTGAGCATCGTTGAAATTGCCAAAGCACCGGATGGAGAAAACAATCTTTGTGTCTGGCTGACCGGCAATAACAAAGCCCATGATGTCGCAGTTCTTGAATTCCCGGAACCGGGGAAGATTCATCACTTTGCTTTCAAACTCGAAAGCTGGAACGACATCGGACGCGCTGCAGATTTGATGTCAATCAATAACATCAAAATCGATGCCGGCCCGATGCGCCATGGCGTTACCCGCGGTCAGACGATTTATTTCTTCGATCCATCTGGCAATCGCAACGAGGTTTATGCCGGCGGTTACGCACATTTTCCGGATATGCCGGTCAGAGTCTGGGATTTCGACCATGTAGGGAAAGGGATTTTCTATTACAGCCGCACGCTGAATGATGCTTTCCTGACGGTCGTAACCTAAACTTTGGAGGAAGCATAAGAATGGCCGCACGCGTGCAATCGATTGACCGAGCTGTTGAAATTTTGGATTGTTTTATGCAAAACAATGAACTGCGATTAACAGAAATTGTCGAAATGACCGGATATCACAAGAGTACTGTGTTTGGATTGGTCTCCACTCTTAAATATCACGGTTTGATTGACCAGGACGAGACCTCCCAAAAATATCGCCTTGGCATCGCATTTCTTGGCTATAGTGATCGCGTTCGAAATTCTCTTGACATTGTGGATATCGCCAGTCCGATTATGCGCGACATCTGCGACAAAATTCAAGAGACAGTCCATCTCGGTTTACTTCGAGGAAAATCTGTTATCTACATTGAAAAGATCGAGTCGAATCAATCAATCCGCATCGCGTCCGCCGTTGGGATGAGCAATCCTGCTTATTGTACAGGTGTCGGGAAAGTGCTGCTGTCTGGGATTCCCAACGCTGCACTTTCCGCTCATATCCCAGCTGTTCTTGAAAAACGGACACCGAAAACAATCACTTCGGTGTCTCAGTTATATGATGAATTAGATACCATCCGAAAGGATGGCTTTGGCTACGACCGTGAAGAAATGGAAGCCGGGCTTTACTGCGTCGCTTTCCCAATCTTCGATTTTTATGGGAAGACCGCCTACGCCATCAGCGTTTCAGGTCCCAGTTTTCGGATGGAAGGCAAGAAAGAGCAAGCGTTTGACCTGCTGCGGAAAGGCAGCCAGCTGATTTCTGCAAAGTTAGGGTACACAGCAAAATAAGGAGAAAAATATGTCAAAACCAGAAATTTCAAAATCAATCCAAACCGGCAGCTTCAAAACAAATTATCACGATTCAGGAGAGGGCTATCCTTTGATCTTAGTCCATGGTTCGGGTCCCGGCGTTTCTGCCTGGGCAAACTGGCGGCTGGTCATGCCTGAGCTGGCGAAAAAACGCCGTGTGCTGGCATTAGATTATGTCGGTTTCGGTTACACCGAAAAGCCAGCCGGTGTCAAGTATGGAATGGAAGTCTGGGTTCAGCAAACAGTCGATTTCATGGACGCGCTGGGGATCAAACAGGCTGACTTTGTCGGCAACTCATTCGGCGGCGCATTGGCATTAGGGATGGCAGTACTCTACCCTGACCGTGTCCGCAAAGTGGTTCTGATGGGTTCGATGGGCGTAAAATTCCCGATCACAGACGGTCTTTCAAAGGTCTGGGGATATCAGCCTTCCTTCGAAAACATGCGCACTTTGTTGAATTTGTTTGTTGACAACAAGGCAGTCGCAACCGATGAACTGGCAGAAATCCGCTATCAGGCGAGCATTGAACCCGGATTCCAAGAAGCTTTTGGCTCGATGTTCCCGCAGCCGATGCAGAATTCAGTCGATGCAATGGCAAAATATGAGGATCGTTTCGGCGAACTCAAACAAGAGTTCCTGATTGTTCACGGCCGTGAAGATCAGGTCATCCCGCTTGAAAACGCATATAAACTGATCAAAGCGATTGACAAGGCAGATCTGCATGTCTTTGGGCATTGCGGTCACTGGACTCAGATCGAAAAAGCGTTTGAATTTGCAACGTTGGTCAATCAATTCCTCGGCTGAAGAAAAGATTGATCCGGCGATTGGAGGAAATAATGAATACGCGAAATGAAATGATCAAGCGCTTTGCTGATGAATTGTACGAAAGCCTATATTCCGCGAAAGCGATTGAACCGTTGTCAACCCGTCAATCGGATATAACAATCGATGAAGCTTATGCGATCCAGATGCTCAACGTGCAGAAGGAACTTGATAAAGGCAAGATAATTACGGGCAAAAAGATTGGACTGACCTCAAAAGCGATGCAGAACCTTTTTTCGGTCGATCAGCCGGATTACGGTCATTTGTTTAATGATATGGAAGTTGAATTTGACGGCATGATCCAAATGGCAGATTTGATCGCCCCTAGGGTTGAAGCCGAAATCGCTTTCAAGCTCAATCGTGGCCTATCCGGTTCAAACCTGACCGTTGAAGAGGTTCTCGACGCGTCGGAATCAGTTGTCGCTTCATTGGAAATTGTCGACAGCCGGGTTCAGGACTGGAAGATAAAAATCTGGGATACCGTTTCGGATAACGCTTCCTCCTGCCGATATGTTTTGGGGAAAACCTGGCTCGATCCTAAAAAGGTTGACCTGAAGGCGATTCAGATGAGCTTTTATCGCAATGGCGAGCTGGTCAATGAAGGAAAAGGCTCTGATGCATTGGGCGACCCGGCATTTTGTGTCGCCTGGCTCGGCAACCGCCTGAGCCAATATAACGTTCAGCTGAATGCTGGAGAAGTGATCCTTTCCGGTGCACTTTCTGCTGCTGTTCCAGCACAAAAAGGGGATCGGTTTGAAGCTAAATTCTCCGAGCTTGGTTCTGTTTCTGTCTCTTTTGGATAGGAGGATATGTGAAAAAATTACGAATTGGATTAATCGGTCCGGGAAATATCGGACGCGATTTGCTGATTAAGGTCATGCGCAGTGAGTATCTCGAACCTGCGCTCGTGATCAATGTGTTTGAATCAAACGGCATTCAATTTGCCCGCGAACATGGGATTGATACCAGCATCATCGGCATCAAAGGGCTTGATCCTTATGATGACATCGATCTGGTTTTTGACTGCACCAGCGCGACTGCTCATCTTGAACACGCGCCGATTTTGGCAGAAAAAGGGATTTTTGCACTGGATTTGACGCCGGCAGCTGTCGGACCTTACTGCGTCCCGGCAGTGAACCTGTCTGAAGATTTGCTCGAAAAACCAAACCTGAATCTGGTCACCTGCGCCGGTCAGGCGATTGTGCCGATTCTCTCAGCAATCAACTCAGTTGTTCATGTTGAATACGCTGAATTGATCGCCTCGCTTGCCAGCAAGAGCGCCGGCGCCGGAACCCGCGCTAACATTGATGAGTTTACCCAAACAACCCGCAAAGCGATGATGGATGTTGGCGGCGCGGATCAGGCAAAAGCAATCATCATTCTCAACCCGGCAGAGCCGCCGATCAACATGCGCAACACGCTGCACGTCAAAGTAAAAAACCCTGACATCGCAAAGATCACAGAGGCTGTTCACAAAATGGTAGCCAAAATCCAGGAATATGTCCCTGGCTATAAAGTCGTTTTAGAGCCGATTGCTAAAGACGACGTTGTGACCACCATGGTTGAAGTGACTGGACGGGGAGATTATTTACCGACTTACGCCGGTAATCTTGATATCATCACCTCGGCAGCCGTTCGGATCGCAGAAGTCTACGCGCAAAAGAAGTACGGAGGAAAAGACAATGGCTAAAGTAACAGTTGTGGATACCAGTCTGCGCGACGGCAGTCACAGCGTCGCTCATCAATTTTCGACGGATGATGTCCGCCGGATCGCTAAAGGACTGGAAGACGCCGGCGTGGACATTATCGAAGTCGGACATGGCGATGGGTTGACCGGCTCAACCATCAATTATGGTTATTCCAAATGCAGTGATTTTGATTTGGTGCAGGCTGCAAGTTCTGTCCTCACCAATGCCAAGGTCGCAGTTCTGTTGATCCCCGGAATCGGCACAGTTGAAGACCTCGAACAGATCCGGGATGCCGGCTGCTCAGTTGTTCGCGTCGCGACGCACGTCACAGAGGCAGACATTTCAGCACAGCATATTGAAGCCTCAAAAAAGATGGGCTTTTTAACCGTCGGATTCTTGATGATGAGCCACATGGCATGTGTTGAACGGGTGGTTGAAGAAGCGAAGAAGATGGAAAGTTATGGCGCTGACCTTGTTTATGTAACGGATTCAGGCGGGGCAATGCTGAATTCGGATGTCGTTGAAAAGATCGGTGCCGTAAAAGAAGCGGTCTCGATTCCGGTTGGACACCATGCCCATCACAACCTCGGGCTGGCAGTCTCCAACTCGATCGCCGCAATTCGCGCTGGCGCGACCTACATCGACGGCTCGCTGGGCGGTCTCGGTGCCGGTGCAGGCAACACGCCCACTGAAATGCTGGCGGCTGTGATGGCGAAGGAAAAGATTGAAAGCAATCTGAATCTGTATAAGCTGCTGGATGTGACCGAACAAGAGTTAGTCCCGGTCTTGTCAGAATACGGGGTTCACCTGCCGATTAACCATGACGCACTTATGATCGGCTATGCGGGGGTCTATTCAAGCTTCATGCTCCATGCCCGCCGCGCCGCAGAACGGTTCAATGTCGATGTGCGCGATATCCTGATTGAATTGGGAAGAATCGGCGCTATCGGCGGACAGGAAGATCGAATCATCGATGTTGCCGCCGGTCTGGCTGCAAAAAAGTAAGCAATACTCGTTCATTAATCAGGCTGTCTCTATCGGGCGGCCTGATTTTTTTGTCTGCTATATTTTCACTCTTAGACCTCCTTATGGTCACAATTCATTCACAGATTGGCTCTTTGGGCACTTGTCTCAGCGTTTAGCCTCACTATGCTGCAATACGAGATCACGATCTCACTATTCCGGTTTTCGCTTGATAAACAGTCCATTCGATTTAAAAAACTACGGCAAGTTTTCTAACGCATTTCTTACGTTATTTCCATCAAAATCAAGATATCCGTTGTTTTTCCAACATGCTGAAATTTGAATCGCTATATCCTATTAATAGCGGTCTTGCACAAAGCGCTAACGAGTTGCCAGTCAAGCATTCTTAAGATTTGACCAGCGGAAGAATTTTTCGGAGGGGAACATGAACAAAGCGACACAAGATTTACGAAACGAACATGACTCAATTTTGCATGTACTGAATATTATCGATCGAATGATAGATTCAGATCTGAGCCAAGACAAGCTGGCGGCAGTTCACACAGATTTGGTTTACTTTCTGAAAACATTTGCAGATAAATGCCATCATGGAAAAGAAGAAAACTATCTGTTCAAATCGATGGCAGCCAAAGGGTTCTCGCTCGAAAGCGGTCCGATCGGCGTGATGCTCTCCGAACACACTCAAGGCCGCGAATACATCGCCCAAATGAGCCAGAGTGCTGAAAGTAAAGACAGTCAAAGCTTTAATCAAGCTGCAGCTGCCTATCGGGATTTGATGAGGAACCACATCGATAAAGAAAACAATGTCTTGTTCATCATGGCAGATAACACTTTTACTGCCGCTGAACAGGATGAATTATTTGAACGCTTCGAACAGTTCGAAGAAACAGTAATCGGGCATGGTATTCACGAGCAGCTCCATGCCATGATCCATTCCTGGGACGAAATGTTCCCGGCTGGATGATAGACATTAAAAGTAATTGAAAGGAGAAGATGATGGACAAATACGTTTGCTTACCCTGCGGGTATATATATGACCCTGAAATCGGTGATCCGGATAACGGGATCAAACCGGGTACTTCGTTTGAAGATTTGCCGGAAGATTGGACCTGTCCGGAATGCTACGTCACAAAGGATTATTTTGAAAAGGTTCAGGAGTAATCCCGTACAGAGATGATCTGACTTAATCGCTGCCGCCTTCATCTGGTTTATTAAAATGTTGAGCGGCAGCTTTTTTAAACCGCAGTCGGATAAAGCCCCACTTTTTCTAAGTCCAACAAATCTGTATTATTTCTATTCGGTTTATAGGGATTCTGGCAAGGAAACTGTAGTATATTTCTTTCAAGAAGAACCTGAAACCAAGGAAGAGCAAATGATCCGATTTAACAGCGACTATTTGGAAGGAGCACATCCTTCAATTCTGAACAAACTTGTTGAAACAAACTTCGAGCAAACAACCGGATACAGTGAAGATGAATACTGCCAGCAGGCAAGGGAAATGATCCGTTCGCAGTGCCAGCGGCAAGACGTCGACGTTCATTTTCTGGTTGGCGGAACACAGACAAATCTGACCGTGATCGCAGCTGCCCTGCGGCCGCATCAGAGCGTCTTGAGCGCGTCCAGCGGTCACATTAATGAACATGAAACAGGGGCGATCGAGGCAACCGGGCACAAAGTCAACCCGATTCCGAGCACCGACGGAAAAATCACCACGCAGGACATCGAAAACGCTTATCTGAAACATATCCATGACGCCTCCTTTGAACATATCACCCAGCCGAAAATGGTCTACATCTCCAATTCGACTGAAATCGGCACAATCTATTCAAGAGCTGAACTCGAAGCGATCAGCGAAACCTGCCATCGTTACGGTTTGTATCTATATTTGGATGGCGCCCGGCTCGGGTATGCGCTGACCTCTCCGGAAAATGATCTGGATCTGCCAACCGTGACGAATCTGTGTGACGTGTTTTACATCGGCGGCACCAAACAAGGCGCGCTGTTCGGCGAATGTGTCGTAATCGTAAATCCTGAATTAAAGCCGGATTTCCGCTACATTATCAAGCAAAAAGGCGGAATGTTTGCCAAAGGTCGCCTGCTTGGGCTGCAGTTCCTGACGCTCTTTGAAAACGATCTTTATTTCACGATCGCCCGCGAAGCTAACGAAAAAGCCCTCTTTTTGAGAGATGAATTTAAAGCAGCCGGCTACGACTTCCTGATCCAATCCCCGACCAATCAGCAATTTCCAATCTTGCCGGATCAGAAGCTGATGCTTCTCAAAGAGAAATATGCTTACTCGTATTGGCAGCGGATCGATGAAGAAAATAGCGCTGTCCGGTTTTGCACGAGCTGGGCGACGACTTGGGACTCCGTTCGTCAGCTGGCTGCCGACGTTCGCTCGCTTTAATCGGACTTCTCAAAGTTTTTTGAAATTTGCGGAGGTTGACTTAGGTGTCAGGAAATAATGAAGGGATGCAAATTTCTAACAGAAAACTAACAGCCGGTTTGATATACTAAGATTATTGTTGTAAACAAATCTTTATTAAGGAGAGATTAATGGAACCGAAATTCTATCATTGCAAGTTATGTGGGAAAGTGATCACTTTCCTTGCTGATGCTGATACTCCGACCGTATGCTGCGGTGAAGAGATGGAATTGCTGACAGCGAACACTGTCGATGCAGCAAAGGAAAAGCATGTTCCTGAAATTAAAATCGAAGGAAACAAAGTTGTAGTTCAGGTTGGTAGCGTACTCCACCCGATGGCACCCGAGCATTACATTCAGTTCATCTTTTTGCTGACCGCAAACGGCGGCCGGATTAAGTGGTTGAAACCAGGGGAAGAACCAAAAGCAGTGTTTGACGTCACGGATGACAAGGTCATCGCAGTTTATGAATTCTGCAATCTGCATGGTCTCTGGAAAGCTGCTGTATAGTTTTTCTACGTTCAACTAGGAATTAAAATAAGGCTCTGAAATTCAGAGTCTTATTTTTTTATCATTGCATTAATATGTATTTTTCACACAAATAATTTAGCTAAACCGATTAAGTTACGAGGTACCTTAACAAATCATCTTACATTTACCAACTTTTTCGAAAAATAAATCTGCTATTTATCATTTATAGTATAGCCCTATCAATTCCATTTACCGGAAGATTCTATTTTTTTTTATTTAGAAAGGGCAGTATTTATGAGTACAGTCAATGCATCAAATAATGTCAGCGCTGAGGTAGTTAAAAAAGAGAAGCCAAAGAAGAGCATGCACGTTTATGCCGTACTTTTCTTTGTCGTCTGTCTTGGCGCAGTTCTTACCTGGATTATTCCTGCAGGTAAATTCGATACGGTTAAAGACCCGGTATCTGGAATCACAACCTATGTTCCGGATTCGTTTCACCTGGTGGACAGAAATCCCCAGAATATCTGGGACGTTTTTCTTGGGATTTTCAACGGTTGGACAAGCAGCTCCGCACTGATCTTTGCCATGTTCGCCATGGGTGCCTGGATTAAAATCCTCGAAGACACCGGAATGATCAAGCGCTCATTCAACAAACTGATCACTGCCATGGCAGGCAAGGAAAAATTTGCGATCACAATCATCATGCTGGTTATGATGATGTTCGGGAGCATTGGTGTCAAACCGACCATCCCGCTGCTGCCGATCGCAGTCGTGCTCGCCATTTCGCTCGGATATGACGGCATGGTCGCGCTGATCATGATGCATGTCGGGAACGGTCTTGGCTTTTCATTAGGCCCATACCAAATTCAGAGCGTTGGTATCGCCCACGAAGTTGCCGGTCTGCCGCGCTTCTCCGGTGCCGGTGTGCGCTGGGGGATCATGATCGCTTATTTCGTCATGATGCTCGTGTTTGTCTTCCGCTACATGGACTCCATCAAAAAAGATCCGAGCAAAAGCCTTGCTACCGACATGGATGCATCAGGTATTGACCTGCCTGAAATCGCTGAAGGTGAACACAAACCCACCGTTTCAGACATCATTAATATCATCCTGAATGTCATCGGCTTTGTCGTTTTGATTTACGGTGTCGCAAAATGGAACTGGGGTCCGAGAGATTACGGAACGCTGTTCCTGGTCATGGGCGTCGCAACCGGAATCGTTGCCAAAATGGGCATCAACGGCATCAGTGAGTCATTTGTCAAAGGCTGCCAGGGCATCGTTTATTCAGCGCTGATCCTGGGGATTGCAGCTGGTATCGCCCAAGTTTTGAATGCGGGTAATATCATCGACAGTATCGTTTACTATCTTTCGAAACCGCTTGAAAACGTCAGCCCGGTTCTGGGCGCGAATTTGATGTTTGTCATCAATGGCATCATCGACTTCTTCATCCCCTCCAACGCAGGGCAGGCAGCCGCAATCATGCCGATTATGACGCCAATTGCCGACCTGACCAATGTGACCCGCCAGGTTGCAGTGGAAGCTTATCAGCTCGGCGGCGGTTTGGTCGACATGATCATCCCGACCTCCTTCTCACTCTTTGCCTGCTTGGGCATCACTGGTGTTCCTTACAAAAATTATCTGAAGTGGTACATGCCGATTTTCGCGCTGCAGTGCGTGCTGGCAGTCGTCCTTTTGACCGTCTTGCAGATCATTCAGTGGGGACCTTTCTAATCAATTAGAGGATCAAAATGACTAACATTGACTATGCTGCCCTAACCAAAGCCCTCGAGAAAAATGAGTTTCAGGCTCAAGTTTTCGAAACTGGCGAAGAATGTGTGAAATTCTTGCTCGAGACGCTGAAACCTGAGGATGAAATCGGCATGGGCGGCTCCAAAACGATCGAACAGACTGGTCTCTATGACCAGCTGGTAAATGCCGGATACACCGTTCACTGGCATTGGCGCGCACCAAAAGAAAACTGGCGCGAAGTAAAAGACGCTGCCCGGCAGTCGGAAAATTACATCTGTTCCGCCAATGCAATTTCTATGGACGGGAAACTCGTCAACATGGACGGTGCGTCAAATCGGGTTTCTGCGATGGTCTTTGGACCGAGAGATGTCTACATTCTGATTGGCAAGAATAAAATATGTCCAGACTTGGAAGCAGCCCGCAGACGGATTTTCGATGTCGTTTCGCCGAAAATCGCTGTCATGGTCAACTACAACACCCCCTGCAAAAAGACCGGGAAGTGTTACGACTGTGCAATGCCTGACCGCTGCTGCCGGGTTGAAGTGATTATTCACAAAAAACCGCGCGATGTCAACATGCACATTCTGTTGATCAAGGAAGACTTCGGTTTTTAGATAGTTTAATCATTCAAACTGGGAGATATTCCCTGAATATCGTATACAAAAAACATCCGGAATTTGTTTTCGCAAATCCGGATGTTTTTTATTTCTGATTATGATTTGTCGTTATTTTAAACTTTTCCGATGCTGCTGAGTTAGTCCGCCTTCGTCAGCCGCTCATTGTCCAATCAGTTTCAAAAATTCATCCTCAGATTGAACAGGGATGCCCAAACTCAGCGCTTTTTCTCGTTTTGATCCGGGGTTTTCGCCGGCAAGCACGAAAGTCGTCTTTGCACTGACAGAATCAACAGCTTTTCCCCCATGTGCCTTGATAACAGATTTAATTTCGTCGCGGGAAAAATGAGTGAGCGTCCCGGTCACCACAATCGTCATCCCAGTCAAAGCCTGATCAGTTGGATTCAAGCCTGCTGATTGCGCCTCATTCACCGGCCAGACGCCAATTTCCTTAAATTTGACCAGCACTTGCTGATTTGATTCGCGCGAAAACCATTCTGTAACGGCTTGCGCGCCAGTCGGACCAACGCCGTCAATTGTCTGCAGCTCCGCTGCGTCAGCCGCTGCCAGCTCATCTAATGAGCGGTACCTTTCCGTCAGCACACTCGCCATCACACTGCCAATCCCATGAATGCCCAATGCGCTCAAAAATCGATCCAGCGGCTGGCTTTTAGAAGCCTCGATCGCAGCGAGTAAATTGTCCGCTTTCTTGTCGCCAAATCCTTCTAACAGGAGCAGGTCCTCTTTTTTTAGGAGATAGATATCACTGACATCTTTTATCAGACCGGCTGCGATGATCTGCTCCACAATTTTGATCCCCATGCCGACAATATCCATCGCTCCGCGCGAGGCGAAATATTCGACATTCCGAATCAGCTGCGCCGGGCAAGCGCTGTTCACGCAATAGACCGCTACTTCACCTTCCAGCTTTTCGACCGGCTGACCGCACGAGGGACAGGTCTCCGGGTGTATGTAAGGCAGTTGAGAACCGTCCCGCAGATCTGCAACAGGACCGATCACGTTCGGGATCACATCTCCAGCCCGTTTGACCATGACCGTGTCGCCGATCCGGATATCTTTTTCATCGATATATTCGAAATTGTGAAGCGTCGCCTGCTTGACGACTACGCCTCCGATTTCAACCGGCTCCAGCATCGCAAAAGGCGCAAGCATTCCAGTGCGCCCGACATTGACGCCAATGTTTTCAAGCTTGGTTGTCACTTCGCGAGCAGGAAATTTCAGCGCGATGGCACCGCGCGGGTCTTTCCCGACAAAGCCCAGCGAGGCAGCGACTTGCAGGTCGTTGATCTTGATTACCACGCCGTCAATCGCGTAGTCCAGCCTGTCGCGGATTTCCTGCCAGCTGTCAAGCGCTGTCAGCATCTCTTCACTGCTTTCACAATAAATAGAATCCGGGCTGACCCGAAACCCCAGTTCTTTTAAGTATTCAAGCGTCTCCCATTGCGTTCCAGTCAAATCTGGCTGGGAAGAATACAAAATCTGGTAATTGAAAATTGTCAGCGGTCTGCCGGCAGTCACTTCCGGATTCAGCTGGCGCAGCGAACCCGCAGCGGTATTGCGCGGATTCAACCAGGTTTTTTCCCCGCGTTTAGCAAGTTCCTGATTGATTTTATCGAAATCCGAATTGTGAATGAAGACCTCGCCGCGAACAACTAAAGTTTCGGGAATCGTCAGCGAGCTCTTCCCGACAGGGATTGAGAGCGGAATACTTTTGATCGTGCGAACGTTCGCAGTGATATCCTCGCCAATCAAACCATCGCCGCGCGTCGCGCCGGTTGTTAATACTCCATTCTGATAAGTCAACACAACGGTCAGTCCGTCAATTTTTGGCTCCAGGACGAAATCAGCATACCTGACCCGCTCATCCAGTTTTTCAATCCGGTTAAGCCAATCTTGAACATCGGCAGCTGAAAACGCATTGGACAGACTCAGCACCGGCATCGCATGTCGAATTTTACTGAATCGCTCGGATACTACGCTGCCAGCGCGCTGGGTCGGGGAGTCCGGCAGTACCCAGTCAGGGTGATCGTTTTCGATCGCCCGGATTTGGACCAGCAGCTGGTCAAACTCGCTGTCCGAAATAACCGGTGCATCCAGCACGTGATAACGATAATTATGAAAATTTATTTCATCTTTTAATTTGATGTAACTTTCTTTTGATGCAGCTGACAAATCCATATACTTTCTTTCCATAAGTGTTCAAATATTTTCTATTCTGACTTATTCTAAAGACCCAGCATCGCGATGGGTATTTTTCATTATAATTGTGATAGGAAAGAATAGTAAGCTGATCTAAAAAAGGACTGGAAAAGGATTAATCATGGCCCAAAAATCAATCGGATACGTTCAGCTCGTTTGGACTTGTCCAAACTGCACAACGAAAAACCTCGGATCTCGGCGCTTCTGCAAGAATTGCGGCGCTCCTATGCCGAAGGATGTTGTTTTTGAGCATCCTGTTCAAGAAGAACTGGTAACTGATACTGAAAAAATTGAGGAAATTAAAGCCGGAGCTGATATTTACTGCGGCTTTTGCGGCAATCGCAACTCAGCTTTAAGTGAAAACTGTTCCAATTGCGGTGCCCCGCTCGCAGAGGGCGAAGAGCGCGAATCAGGCACCACCTATCAGGTGGAAGAGACGGATCAGCCTGAACAGATCACCTGCTCAGTCTGCGGGACGAGCAACCCCGCCGGAAACCTGACCTGTGCATCCTGCGGCTCAGCATTGGCAAGCACGATTGGAAAGATTGGCGATGAGAAAGAGCCAGCAAGCCAGCCCCCCAAAGGCAAAACAGGACCCGGCTGTATCATCGGAGCTGTAATCATGGCAATAATAGCCATCGCGGCAATTTATTTCCTGTTCATCCGAACCCAGGCGAACAATGCCGTTGTCACAGCCACTAACTGGCAGTCCAGTGTCGAGATCATCGGGCTGGTCACGAAAGAGGGTTCCGACTGGTATAACGAAGTTCCGTCAAACGGGGTTCTCGGAAATTGCTCTGAACGAGTTCGCAGTAAATCGGACTCATATGTTGCCGGTTCAAAAGAAGTTTGCGGCGCGCCTTATTACGTTGACAAAGGAAATGGGTACAGCGAAAAAGTTCAAGACTGCCATTATGAAATCTTTGACGACTATTGTACGTATAAGTATAAGGACTGGGATGTGGTCAGCATCAGCAAGGCAGAGGGAAGCGATCTCGTCCCCTATCTGCCCGAGATCAACTTCCAATCAAACCAGCGCCGGGGTCAGGAAAGAATAATTTATTCTGTCTCATTCCAGGACGCGGAAGGAAAAACATATTCATACACTCCGACCTCGCTTCAAGATTATCAGACCTTTCAGGTAAATGCGGAATATCAGCTTGAAACGAATGCTCTCGGTGGAATAATCAGTCTGGAGAAAAAATGAAAATAATTTCTTACATCATCACAGGAATCAGTCTATTTTTCGGAGTACTGTTTATTTGGGGCGCGTTTAGCACACCGTTCGACAGCGGATCATTAATCATCGGTTTGATCATGGTCGCCATTGGAATCATCATCCTTTATGTGATCAGTAAGAACATGAAAAAAACCGTAAACACCTACAAAGTCGATCTGCCGGGTGAAGTAAAAGTGAGTAACAAATCTTGCCAGCAATGCGGCGGACCGCTCAATGCGAATGACTTCAAGATTGTCAATGGAACCCCGACGGTCGAATGCCACTATTGCGGTGCAGTTTACGAAGTGACCGAGGAGCCTAAATGGTAATCTCAGCAGAAAGCAGATTGAAAAATATTTTTTTCAAGTTATCTGTCAAAAAACTGATCTTTTTTTCTTTGTTCATTTGTCTGCTGGCGCTCAGCAATCCGCTCCATGCGCTAGCCGCAGACTACCAATTTTCCATTCCAAAAGATCTGGTCATCTTCTGGGTTGAAAAAGATGGGACTGTCTCAATTTCCTATGAGTTCTCGATCAAAAACAGCGGGCAAGGACTTGATTTTATCGATATCGGTTTGCCGAACAACAATTTCCCGCTCAGCGGTGTGACCGCCACGATCGATGGTGACCCTGTCCCTCAAAATCTAATATCATACGTGGATACGGGAGAAACAGGCATCGCGTCCGGAATAACTATTGACAACCGCAGCAACCCAATCCCAGCTGGCAGTCAAGCTGAAATCTACATCGAGGTTCAGCAGATGCGGGACATTTTGTATCAGGCGTCTGAACCCCAAAACGGTGTAGATTATGTCAGCTTTAAATTTCAGCCCAATTATTTCAGCTCAGATTTTACGCGGGGTACCACCGACCTGACGATTCGGCTGGTGCTGCCGGCAGGCATGACAAACAGCGACCCCGTCTACTTTCCACCTGAGGACTGGCATGGCATGCCTGACCCCGATTCGTGGATCACGAAAACTGGTGAAGTTGTTTATGAATGGCAGTCATCCAATGCAAACAGTTACTCACCCTACATTTTCGGCGCGATGTTCCCGCAATCGCTGCTGAACGCGAATGTCTCGATCTCTAAGGAACCGCAGCAGAATCAGTTCATTTCCAAAGCCAGCGATGCGTTGTGTTCCTCCGGTTTCCTCGTACCGATCATTGCCAGTATCATCCTGTTTGTTGCAGTGATCTCCGGAAATAAGAAAAAAATCAAAACCGGCAGTTACCTGCCGCCTTCAATTAAAGCCGAAGGCGAGGGAATTAAACGCGGTCTGACAGCGGTCGAAGCCGCAGTTTTATTAGAAGAAAAAATGGACAAAGTCATTTCGATGATCGTTTTTTCACTTGTTAAGAAAAATGTCATCCGCGTGACAAATCAAAACCCTTTGAAAATTGAAGTTGAGGGTGACTTGCCTGCCGATCTGTATGATTATGAAACTGGATTCATCGAGGCGATGGAACTCGACAAAGATTCAAAGAAAAAAGTCAAGATGGAAAAAGTGATCACAGGCTTGATCAATTCTGTTGCGGAAAAAATGAAAGGGTTCAGCCTCGAAGAGACAAAATTCTATTACAAGTCGATCATTTCCAAAGCCTGGGAACAGGTGAAACAGGCGGATTCGCCTGAGCTAAAAGGCGAAAAACTGGATGAAATCTTTGGCTGGGCTATGCTGGATGATGATATTGAAAAACAAACGGAAGAATCCTTTGGCGGCGGTCCAGTTTTCCTGCCGACCTGGTGGTGGCGCATGAACCCAACCTATGGATATCCGTCAACCGGTCGGGGACCCTCCACCATTCCTGCTGGCACGCCTTCACCGTCCATCCCCACGCCAACCAGCATGCCAACGCTGCCCGGCGCAGATTTTGCGCGCTCGATCACGGATTCAGTCCGCAATTTCAGTGAGGGCACTGTCGGCAACTTGCGCGATTTCACGCAGAGTGTTAAGGGTGTGACCAACCCTGCGCCTGTGCACAGCAGTTCAAGCGGACGCCGCGGAGGATCCGGCCGCAGCGGCGGCAGCAGCTGTGCCTGTGCTTGCGCCTGCGCGGGCTGCGCTTGTGCCTGTGCTGGCGGCGGCGGAGGACGCTGACGATGAAATTCTTCGACTCAATTACTAACCTGCTGAGTGGAAAAAAACAATTCAGCAAAGGTTTATTTGTAAAAAAAGTCACTGATCCAAGCGGATTTGAGAATCGAATTCATCTGCGCGTTGATCCCGATGGAACTGGCGTTCTTTGGGTCAATGCAAGTCAGACTTTTTATTTGAATCAGAGCGCCTCATTGATGAGCTGGTGCCTAATCAACAATTATTCGGACGCTGAAACTGAAAAATTGCTCGTTAATAGCTATCCGCAAGACGCAGAAAAGGTCAAAGCTGATTATCGCCTGTTTTCGCATGAATTGAAAGCGATGCTGTCAGGCGAGTCCGATGTCTGCGATCTGTGCCAAAGCGGCATTGACAGCGATATGCCGTTCAGCGCCAATCCGTCTGCTCCGTATCGCATGGATCTGGCATTAACCTATGGCTGTAACAACCATTGCAGCCATTGTTACAATGACCGAGCCCGCCAGTCGAAACCTTTGTCCGTTCCGGAATGGAAAAAAGTGATGAAGAAAATTGCGGATAACGGCATCCCGCATATCGTTTTTACCGGCGGGGAACCGACGCTCTATCCCGGGCTGGTTGAGCTGGCTGCTTATGCCGAAGAACTGGGGCTCGTTTCCGGCATGAATACGAATGGGCGAGAACTGCAGAACAAAGCGCTCGTCGATAAACTCGCACAAGTGAAACTAGATCACATTCAAATCACGCTTGAATCGAACGAAGAAGCGGTTCATGATGAGATGGTTGAGACTCCCGGCGCGTGGAAAGAAACAGTCGCTGGTATTCAGAACGCCGTGCAATCCGGAATTTTCACCATGACCAACACGACGCTGCTGCGGTCGAACGGCACAGCAGAAAAAGTTCGTGAATTGATCTGTTTTCTCAATGAGCTCGGGGTGAAAACCGTCGGATTAAATGCCTTGATTTATTCAGGAGCCGGTACGACGGTTGATACCGGACTGGACGAAGCTGATCTGCCGCCTCTGCTCAAAACAGCTCAGCAGGTTTGCGAGGAAAACGGTCAGCAGCTGATCTGGTACACGCCGACGCAGTATTGCCAGTTCGATCCGCAGGATTTCCAGCTAGGTATAAAAGGCTGTTCTGCCGCCCGTTACAGCATGTGCGTTGAGCCGGACGGAACCGTCCTGCCCTGCCAGTCCTGGTATGAGGGAACGGGAAATCTTTTGCGGGATTCTTGGAAAAAAATCTGGAATCATCCGCTAAACCATTCGATCCGCGATCGAACCTATCAGCCATCAGACTGTTCAGCCTGTGAAAAAAGCCAGATCTGCGGCGGAGGGTGCCCGCTGGCAATTGCCTATAAGCCAGCCATTCATCCGCAGCAATCGATTCCGAGCTGTTTTTAAATCCGTCTGCTGCAATGAATAAAGACGCTTTGGCGGAGCAACACCGGCGTTACCAATTACAGGCTTCATGGACAGAATCATTCCAGCGAAGCCTGTTTTCAGCGATGCCCGCCTCTCCGCCCTGGAAAGTGCTTGAAGTTGGCTGCGGCACAGGCGCTGTCATGAATCAGCAGCGCCAATTCACTTCAAGTGCCTTTGCATTTTTCGGCATTGATCCGGACTGGCATGCGCTTTCATTCGCCCGCTCAGACACATTAGCCGCACTGAGTTGTGCGCGAGGGGAACAGCTGCCTTTTGCGGATAGCACTTTTGACATCGTTGAATGCCATTATCTGCTGCTCTGGCTCAAGGCGCCGGTCACCGTTTTGAGGGAGCTTAGCAGGGTTTGCAAACCGGGCGGCAAGGTCGCAGTTCTGGCAGAACCGGACTATCAGGCTCGAATCACCTTCCCGGCTGAACTTGAACAGGCAGCTCAGCTGCAGACAGATGCTTTGATTGCCGCTGGCATGAATCCCGCCGCCGGCAGACAGGTATTGAGTTGGATGATTGAGGCTGGTTTTGAAAATCCAGTTTCTGGGATTCATGGAACGCAGCTGGCAGGCAGCACAGGCAGAGACTTTCTTGCCGAGGAGTTTTCACAACTCGAAAAGGATTCTGCTCAACTCGCTCCAGCAGATGTGAAGGCTCTGCCCCATGCTGTTTTTTACGTGCCGACATTTTATTGTCTGGCTAGTAAATAAAACAGGATATTATTATTTCTCTAAATAACGGTGTTTCAAAATTACCGTTGATAACTAATGGAGATTGAGATGAAATTTAACTTTGACCAGATTATTGACCGCCATAATACCAATTCTGTAAAATGGGAATACTTTCCCCCAGACGTGCTGCCGTTTTGGGTCGCTGACACAGACTTTGCAGTTGATCCAGCGATCATCCAGAGTATCCAAAAAAGATTGGAACACCCAATTTTTGGATATAGCGTCGACGATCCCGAGCTAATTAATGCGATTGTTCAACGGATGCATAATTTTTACGGATGGGAAATCGGAGCGGAAAGTGTCATTCTGGTTCCAGGAATAGTTTCCGGATTCAACTTTGCGATTCGAGCAGTCTGCAAACCAGGAGAAAATATCATTTTCCAAACACCGGCATACCCGCCTTTTTTTCATGCACCGCAAAACAACCAAGTCGGGAGCGTATTAAATCCCATGCGCTTCAATCCGGAATCTGACTTATACGAAATTGATTTTGCTGATTTCGAATCAAAGATCACGCCCGAAACGAAAATGTTCCTGCTGTGCAATCCTCAGAATCCAACCGGCAGGGTGCTGTCTAAAACAGAATTGGAAAGATTGGGAAATATCTGTCTCGAGCGGAACCTGGTCATTTGCTCTGACGAGATTCATAGCGATATCGTTTATTCCGGCAATCATCACATCCCAATTGCATCGCTCTCGCCTGATCTGGCACAGCAGTCAATCACATTTATCGCCCCCAGTAAAACATTTAATATCCCAGGACTATCCTGTTCTGCAGCCATCATACAAAATGAAGCTTTACGCAAAGATTTTCGCCGCGCATTGGCTGGCTTTTCCAGCGGGGTCAGCTGTCTCGCACAGGCAGCCGGTCTTGCTGCCTACACGCAAGGAGCTGAATGGCATCGGCAATTATCAGCATATCTGGAAGACAACCGTAATTATCTGCTGGATTTTGTCCATCGGGAAATGCCTGCTATAAAGACAACTGAAATTCAAGCAACTTTCCTTTCATGGATGGATTGCAGCGGCTTACAGCTGCCGCTTAGCCCGCAAAAGTTCTTTGAAGAAAAAGCAAAGGTTGGCTTGAACGATGGCGCTGCATTCGGCGAAGAATATGAAAACTTTGTCCGGCTAAATTTCGGCACTTCCCGTGCGACGCTGACAGAAGCCCTTGAAAAGATGGCAGAGGCGATCAATCGGAGCTGATGAATTGAACGGCGAAAGGCAGACAGGAGTCATAACAGACAAACGGGCAAAGCGTCCGTCGAGCTGGCTGTTATTTTTCCTCGCAATAGTGGGGCTGGCAGCGCTTCTGATGTTGGCAGGGGAATTCCTGACCGTTGACACGCGTTTGGAACGCGCAGACGTGATCACAGTTCTCAGCGGGAATGACAATGTTCGGCTGGAAGCCACTGCAAAGCTCTATAAAGAAGGGTATGCTGAGACAATCCTGCTGACGAATACCGGGCGCACTTACAGCGAGCTGAATTTACCCTATTCGCAACTTCAAGTTGAGAAACTCATTGAAATGGAAGTTCCGGAAGGAGCGATTCATTTGATGGATTTCGAGGCTAAAAATACCGGACAGGAAGCTACCGGGATCATCGAGAAGATGGTTGAGCTACGGGCAAATTCAGTCATCATTGTGACCGATGCCTGGCATACCCGCCGCACCAAGATTATCTACAGCGACACTTTTTCGAACACTGGCATGTTTGTTCAGTATTACGGCGCTGCCAGTCCAAACTTTCACCCGAAGTTATGGTGGCTCTCAGCAGGAGGATGGCAGGACGTCGCCGGAGAATACATTCGTATTTTGGGCTATTTTATCAAGCGTGATACGAATATTCCGGATTACCCAGCCTTAGACTTTTTGAAGAAACTATTTCTTTAGCGTGTGATGAGATTTATATCTGCTGAAAATTATGCAGACTTTTTCTTTACAAAGGATTTTGGCATCAAAAAAGGATGTGGTTAATAACCGCATCCTTTACGTTAAGGATAGTCTAAATTTAATCCAGCAGGATTACGCCGGTCGCCTGAGCGCCGCGCGAACCTTCTTCGATTGAAAACTCAACTTTTTGACCTTCATTCAGACGTTTGTATCCATCCATCTGGATTTCAGAAAAATGAACAAAAACATCCGGATCTTCTTCCGCACGACCGATAAAACCGTAGCCTTTTGTGGCATTAAACCATTTTACTGTTCCAACAAATCGTTCACTCATTCTCTCAACTCCAACTCTCACTAGATTCGTTTGATTCTCCCTTAAATCAAATGTCAATTCAAGTCAACTGGTTCAAGTTATTTCCAGGGAAAAAACCAGTCGTCCCATTTTTACCATTCACAGGATTCTGCGTCAACGATCTTTTGATTTATTCCATTATTTTTGCAACTTTTATAATCTTAAATAAGAATTCTGAGGTCAGTTTCCCCGTTTGAGCAAATCTTTTTGCAAGTCCACTAATCAATCAGAAGTAAATTTATTCAACGGGGTTGAATGATAAAATATCTCCAAATAAAGGACTGTCGGAGAACCAATGGCAAATGATCTGCCTCGGCAAGGCAAGGCATCAAAAAAGAAAATAAACTGGAAACTGATCTCAGGAGGCATTGTCATCGCTGCAGGGCTGATCTATTTGTTGATCTCCTCGACCCTGAATAATGTCCAATACTTTTTGACGATTGACGAAGTGCTCGCTGACCAGACAGCTTATCTTGATAAACAAGTCAGGATTTCCGGCGCAGTTATCGGCGACAGCATTCAAGTTTCATCGGACAATCAGCAAGTGGCTTTCACAGTTGCAAACATTTCGTCGGATCACAAGGAAATTGCAGAAAAAGGCGGCATGGCATTGGCGCTCGAAGAAGCTGTAAGCAATCCAAATACTTCCCGGCTCCAGATTGTTTACCACGGGGCGAAACCTGATCTATTAAAGGATCAGTCGCAGGCAATTGTAACAGGCAGATTAACATCAGCCGCCGTTTTTGAAGCGGATGAATTGCTGCTTAAATGCCCATCGAAGTATGAAAGTGCCAGTCAATGAGCTTGACATTAATCGGGTATATTGCATTGGCAGCAGCCTTGTTTACCGCCGGATATGGAGTTTTCGCAGCTGTCGCCGCAACTCTCAATCAAGCTCACTTTTGGAAAGAAAGCCTGAGACTGGCTTGTTTGCTGTTATTTCCGCTGCTTAGCATCGCTGGAGTCGCTTTACTTATCCTGCTCGTTCGCGAAGATTTTCAGGTCGACTATGTTTTTCAAACAATTTCGAGCCATCAGCCGCTTTATCTAAAAATCGCCGCCATCTGGGGCAAACAGTCCGGGTCGCTTTTGTTCTGGACTTGGTTATTCTCTTTTTTTATGTTCGTTTGGATCAAAAAAAGCATTCAGCCGGATGATCCCAACTTCACAACTTCATCGCTTTTTCTCCTAATAAATGCAGGCTTTTTCATTGGGCTCAATCTGTTTGTTGAACACCCATTCAATCGTTATTGGCAAGATCTCAGCACAGGAACGATTTATACCGCAATGTTTCAACCTGCTCACACAATCCCTTATACCCCCGGTTCAGGATTGGGGATGAATCCAGTCTTGCGTCATTACGGCATGATTTTCCACCCGCCAGCGCTTTATTTAGGCTATATCAGCATCTTTATCCCCGGTGCTTATCAGGTCAGCACATTGATCCACCGGCAAACCGGAACGGATTGGCTGAAAAAGACTCGCTCCTGGTACCTTTTTGCTTGGTTTTTTCTCGCTGTCGGATTGATTTTAGGCTCAAGATGGGCATATGACGTGCTCGGCTGGGGTGGGTATTGGGGTTGGGATCCGGTTGAGGTCAGCGCTCTGATCCCATTCCTGCTGCTGACTGCCTTTATCCATGCGGTGATCGGCAATATCTATACGCAGAAATATCAGCGATGGCTGATGGTTTCCGGGTTGCTGAGCCTCTTTTCGATCGTCATTTCAACTTTCGTTACCCGTTCAGGTTTGATTTCGTCAGTGCACGCGTTTTCTGCCAGCCCGCTTTCACGCCCTCTCTCGATTTATTTTGGGCTGTTCTTCATTTTCATCCTTGGATTAATCATCCTGCGCTGGCATTCGGTCAGTCCGTCCTCACCATCGACCGAAGAACAACCGACAGCCAAGTTCAGCCTTTTTTCACGCCACTTCGTTTTTAACGCGATGATCCTCATCTTGTTTGTTATCACTTTTTTCTGCCTGTGGGGGATCTTTCTGCCCAACATTTCAGCGCTTTTCTCCGATCGTCCAATCACCATCGGCAAAGATTATTACACTTCTTCTACCGGACCGCTATTTCTGTTGTTTATTCTTTTGACCGGATTTTTCCCGCTTTCCCATTGGAAACAGGCAGATAAATCCAAGGACCGGCTGGCATTGATTCTGTTAAGCGCTGTCGCGGCAGTCATTGCTGCGGTCGTTAACTTCAAGACCGGCACGTCTTCGCTGATGACCATCCTTGCCGTTTGGATTATTGCTTTTTCATTCTTCGTTTATCTTTATGACTGGTTGAGAAATGCTGTCACCTATCAGGATGGCAAACGGGTTCTTGTCTTTTCAAAGTTTTGGACTCAATTCACGAAAAATCCGAGGCGCTTCTCAATCCTGCTGCTGCACACAGGTCTGTTGCTGATGGCACTCGGAATCCTCGGCATTGAGAGTTTTCAGGCTGAAGAACGGCTCACAATGACAAAAGATCAGACAGTCACTTTTCACAATTATGCGATCACTTATCAGGGGATTCAGGAAAGTGAATTTCCCGAGGGATCGCTGCTGCGTGCTGATTTCCAAGTCGTCGATGAGAACAATCGAGAAACAGTCATCCAGCCTCAGAAGCGGTTTTTCTCAGCCTATCAGCAGATGACAACGATCCCTGGCATTCAGTCCAATCTGGCGGGGGATCTTTATCTGATCTTGAATCAGGCAGATGAGACTGAAGCATCGTTTACTTTTTATTACAATCCGCTGATCAACTGGCTTTGGATCGGCAGTATTTTGCTTTGTCTTGGCGGCGTTTTCATCTATTTCGGATCGCTCAAGCGGAAGAAACTTCATGTCCAATGAACTGCTTTTCCACACAATTGAACCAGTCAGCGATTCGAATTCGTGCGTTCTGCTGCTGGGGACTTTTCCATCGCCTAAATCGCGTGAACAAGGGTTTTATTATGGGCATCCTCAAAATCGCTTTTGGACCGTTCTCAGCACAGTGCTGAACTCCCCATACCCGGAGACAATCGAGGACCGCAAAGACCTGTTGCTGCAGAATCGGATTGCCCTCTGGGATGTGCTCTCCTGCTGCACGATCCAAGGCGCATCGGACGCATCCATCCGCGATTTCAAGCCCAACCCGATTGATCTACTGCTGAAGAAAACAAAAATCCACACGATCTTTGCGACCGGCAGCAAGGCTCATCAGCTGTATCAAAAACTGATTTTCCCGAGTACTTGCTTGGCAGCTGTCCGGCTGCCCTCGACCAGTCCGGCAAATTGCAGAATGCCGATCAGCGAACTGACTGCAGCCTATCAGGCAGTCGTCACAGCACTCGATGCTGAAGGCAGCTCATGACCAACTATAGCCCAGCCATCATACGGCATTTTAGCAGCAATGAATACAATCTCAGCCAGCTGCAACCGGCTGAGCAGCGTTAAGGGTACAAATGGAACGTGTCAATCAGCCTTCAGAACCTCACCCGATAACCGTCCTCAACGCGATAGGTATCCGAAAAAAATACGGCAGCCGAAGTGTCCTAAAGTCGGTTTCTCTGCAGATTTCTTCCGGTGAATGTGTCGTGATGGAAGGCGCAAACGGTGCTGGGAAAAGCACACTGCTCAGAATCCTGGCAGGAGCGCTCAAACCCGATTCTTTTGACGAGATCACCCTTTACCCAGTGCTTGATTACGGAACCCGGTCCTATCGCGCAGCTGTTGGCTATCTGGGGCATCAGCCGTTATTCTATGGGGAGCTGACTGCGCTTGAAAACCTTTCTTTTTATGCCAGTCTTTATCATTTAGACCGTAATAAAGATGAAATAATGGCTGCATTGGCACGCTTTGAACTCGATCATCGCGCAGCTGACCAGATCAGAACTTTTTCTCGCGGAATGAAGCAGCGGCTCGGCTTATGTATCCTGCATTTATTGGATCCATTGCTGTATTTGTTAGACGAGCCATACACCGGGCTGGATCAGAAAAATCAAAAGATGCTGAATGAAATGATCGCTGACGCGAAATCCGCTCAAAAAGCAATTCTGATCACGACTCACAACCGTGAAGAAGTTGATCCGATCGCGACTGATTTTATTCAACTGGAAAAGGGGTCAATTCAAGGGGGAAAGCGTGCGTGATTACTTGAAAACGACCGGACTGCTGGTTTGGAAAGATCTTCGGATTGAGAGCCGCACGCGTGAATTATTCCTGGTCATGCTGGTCTTTGCGCTTTCAATCCTCTTCATTTTGAACTTTGCGCTCGACAGAAACATTCGCGCTGGCAGTGAGAGCGCAAGCGGACTGATTTGGATGATCGTGATCCTCGCGGGGCAGCTGGGTTTGAACCAAACCATGGGAATCGAAAAAAACTCCGGTATGCTGGAAGCGCTGCTGGTTGCGCCGGCGCACCGTTCCGCAATCTATCTTGGCAAGTCAATCTCGGCATTCCTTTCGATGTTCGTGATAACGCTGATCATCCACCCCGTCTACAGTGTCTTGTTCAATGTACCGCTCAGATCTCCCCATTTTCTCTGGATTTCATTAATCGGATGCTGGGGCTATGCGAGTTTAGGCGTTTTAATTTCAACTATGACCATTCAAACCAGAACCCGCGACATCTTACTGCCAGTTCTTTTTTATCCGCTGATCATCCCGCTGGCAGTTTCCATCATTCAGGCTTCCAGCGCCAGTTTCGCCGGGGAGCCGCTTTCTTCCGTTTCCGGAGCCATCAGTCAAATAATCGTTTTTGACCTGATTTTTACGGCAGCAGGTATACTTGGGTTTGAAACGATCACAGAAGATTAGGACGATGAACGAGAAAACATCCGGCAAACTACACCTTATAGACTTCATCGCCGCAGCGCTTGTTCTGCTGGCATTCGGCAACATTATCTTTAGAACTCCAATCGAACGAAGCATGGGCATGGTTCAGAAAGTTTTTTATTTCCATGTCGCCTGCGCTTGGCTCGGAATGCTTAGTTTTATTTTTGCCGCATTGTTCTCCGCGTCCTACTTAAAAAACAGACAAATCAAGCTGGATATCGCAGCTGAATCTGCGGTTGAAATTGGACTCGTATTCACCATTTTGGCAGTGCTGTCCGGTTCAATTTGGGCAAAACCGGTCTGGAACACCTGGTGGACTTGGGATCCGCGATTGACGACAACCACGATCATGGGTTTCATCTATATCAGCTATCTGTTCCTAAGGAATTCTCTCGAAAATCAAGACAAAATGCGCAAAATTGCTGCGGTTTTCTGCATCATTGGAGGGTTAAGCGTTCCTCTGACCTATTTTTCGATCCGCGGTGCGCGTTCGATCCATCCGGTTGTGATCGGCAGCGGAGCCTCCGGCATGAACATGACACCCGAAATGCTTCAAGCTATGATCTTCTCGGTTATTGCGTTTACTGTTTTCTATATTGCGGTTCTTCTGCACCGCATCGAGCTCGGCAAGCTGGATGTTGAAATAGAAATGTTGAATCAGATTTGGCAGGAAGAAGAGGAAAATGATTGACTATCCGGATACTCTCAGTTATATGATCGCGGGATATATCGTTATTTTTTCCGGTATTCTGATTTATCTGATTTCGCTGTATTTTCGTTTTAGACGAGCCCATTCTGAAAAAGCCAGGCTGACAAATCTGATTTATAAACGGTCTGACCGAACTAAGACTAAGAGGCCTCTTTTATGAGCTCGAGTAGAAAAGTTCTTTTCGTTGGTTTAATCCTATTGCTTGCAATTTTCTTTCGTTTCGCTGGTTTGGCTGCGCTGCCGCTCTCAAGTGACGAAGCTCGTTTAGCAGTTCAGGCTGTTGAAATCGGGCAGCAAAGGGACTTTCAGCCCATCAGCCAGCCGCTTTATGTCATCTTAACTACTTTAATCTTTGACCTATTTAAAGCAGGAACCTTTACAGCGCGCTTCATCCCAGCTCTCAGCGGTGTCCTGCTGGTATTGCTGCCTTTCCTGCTCATTTCAAAGCCATCAGGCTTTCCTGAGAAAAAGAAAGTCCTTCTGGCTTTCATTCTGGCAATTGATCCGGTTTTAATCAGTTGGTCCAGACAGGCAGACAGCCTGATGCCTGTCATTTTTCTGACTGCCTTAATCATCGGACTGGCAGCCACAAACAGGCAGCTGCCAGCGATCATTCTCCTGCCGCTCGCTGGCATGGGCGGGGAGCGCTTTTTCCCGATCCTGATCGCGGGTATTTTTGCCGTACTGCTGACGATGATCATCGACACGCTCATGATCCAATCTCAGACAGATGTCTTTTTAATTCTAAAACACCAAGTCTCCCGTGAATCAGGCAAAGCATTTCTCTTATCATTTTTCCTTTGCGGAACTGCCTGCCTGGCGTTCCCGAGCGGAATCAGTGCAATTGGAGACGGGCTGGCGCTTGGTCTGCGCCCGAATCCCATCCATGACTTTCGCAGCGTAGGCAACTTACCGCTTCTGATTGCGCTCTTCGTTTATGAGGGAGCTGGCTTTGTTCTGTTTCTGATCGCCTTGATTCAGAATATAAAAAATGGCGAAAAAACCAAGGTTTTCATCATGAGTGTGATCCTTTCCGCCGCTGCTTTCCTGATCCTCTTGAATCAAGGCATTTTGTTTTTGCCCTGGCTCGTTATTCCGCTCTGGTATTTCGGAGCGGACGTTCTCCTGAAAATCACCCCTCTTCGAAAATCAGAAGTTGACATTTATACATTTTTTGCACTCTTGATTCCGCCTGCTTTATCTTTGTTTTTATTGTTCAGAGCTGCAGAAATGCTGAAACTGGGCGATTTATCGCTTCCTTTGACGGTCTACTGGCAGAATCAGCAGCTGGTCACCCCGCTGTCACGGTTTCATGCCTATTTGCTGATCATCCTGATCTGCATCGTTGTATTCGCAATTTTGCTGCCGATGGTGCTGGAGTATTTCAGTCCTGGAAGGATCAGGCGGGGGTTGCTGCATGGCACTCTGATTGTAGTTCTGTATGGAACCATTCTAAACGCCTGGTCCGCTGCTGGGCTTCATCATGCAAGTGACGATCCTTTTCAAACCGGAACCTCTGGGCGGCATGAACTGAGCCTCGGCAGTCAAATACAGCAAATTCCGAACGAACTCAGCGCAGTGCTTCAGGAGTCAGGCTGGCGGTCCGTCGGATTCCTGCGTCCGGATGAAGGATTGGTGCTGATTTCGGATGATCCGATGCTGCGATGGGAATTTATTAATAAGCCGCAAGTAACTTTTTCGAAAATCCTTTCTCCAGCTGCCTCGACACCTGCTTTTGTGATCACAGCAGGACAAGAGACAGACGAATTGAAAAGCGGTTCGATTGGGATGATATCTGACTGGAAATCAACCGATAACTGGCAGACTTATACGCCAACCGATTGGTTCCGCTGGCTGCTCTATCGTGAACCGGTCATTCAAAAACAGACCATTACCCTCTGGCAAAACGCTGCAGATTTTATTGAATATCAAACGAATTGAAACGAGCACATATTGCATGAAAAATAAACCTTTCCAAATCGCGATTGACGGTCCCGCTGCGTCTGGTAAATCAACAGTCGGTAAACTCCTTGCGGATGAACTCGGCTATCTGTTCTTTGACACCGGGTTAATGTACCGGATCGCGACTTATGCTGTAATCCAAAACAAAGCAGAAGATTCAGATGTTGACACGATTGCTGCCCTGACCCGCAGTCTGGATATCCAATTGCAAAACGATGCCGTTCGTCAGGAGACAATCGTCCTACTGAACGGAAAAGACATTTCGGAGCAGCTGCACACGCCTGAAATCGATGCCCATGTTTCGATTGTAGCTGCGATCCCAGCTGTTCGCGAAGTTCTGACCGATCAGCAGCGCAAAATTTCTGCCGGCGGAAATATTGTAGTGGTCGGCAGGGACATCGGAACGGTCGTTCTGCCAGATGCCGATTTGAAGATTTACCTCTCAGCCTCCGCTGAAAAAAGGGCAGAAAGACGTTTTCAGGAGAATATCAAAAAAGGGATTGAATCTGTTTACGCTGAGATTCTGAATGCCATCCATCAGCGCGATCAACTCGATTCGACCCGAGCAGTTGCACCGCTGAAACCGGCTGATGATGCAGTAATCATTGACACAGATGAGCTAAATCCCCAGCAGGTGGTTGCAAAAATACTTCAAAGCATTCATAATTAACTTACGTTTGATTCTTTCGAAAAGAAACAAGGAGCAATTTTGGATCAGTCTGTTGAAAAGAAACTATGGACAATACTTGAAACCGTTCAGGTTCTCAATCCTATTACCGTCCGCCTGATCCTGAATCGCAATGCCGGTCAAATTGAGAATGAAGAATGGCTGACACTTTTTAAAGGTACAAACAGTACTTCCCTTCAGGAAATTGACCTGAAAATATACAAAATCATGAAAAATCAGTCCCAGATTGTGATTCCTTCGGTGAACCAATCGGGCTTACTCTCAACACTCGAAATCGAAAACGCGTCCGCGATCATCATGCCGGTCAAAACTGAATACGGTTATTGCGGTTGTTTTTGGGGATGTTTCGCGGAAAGCAAGACAGATGACCGCTTGGTTGAAGTCTTTGAAAATTTCAACGATTGGATTTCCGAGACGATTAACGCAGTGCAAAAAACTGATTTCGGAGTCGAGGCGATCGCCCAGCGCTATGCGGACTTTCTCGATCAGCAGAAGACGCCTGCAATTATCGTGATCTATCCGGATCAGGTCAGCATTTCCAATCCTTCTTTCGAATCGCTGAGCAGCAAAGAGAACATCTTGCAATTAATCCGAAAAAATATTGCGCCCGAACACTCTTTCATGGAATTGGTCAACCTTTATCACTGCGCAATTCGTGACGTCAGTTTCCCCGGCGGAAAAACCGGAAAAATCTTCCAGTTTCTCTCCGATAATAGCCAAAACCATCCTATCAGCTTTGATACCAATGAACTGGATTACTTCGAACTGATGGTTAATAAAGCGATCGGCAACCTGAGCCTGCTTGAAAACGCCGGCAATATGAATCTGATCCAATATAACTATAAAGAAAAAGTTGAAGCGCAGCTGAGACGTCTTTTTGTCCTGATCCAGGATGGAAAGAAGCATTATCTCAATTTCCATAACAGCCGGGAAGGCGCTTTTGCAGTGATCAATATCGCTGAGCTGGTAAAAGAGGTGGTTTTCGACCTCAAGACCGTAGCAAAGAAAAAAAATCTTGATATCGTTTTCAACATCGACCGCGAAGAGAAAAGCCAAACTCAAAATGGCAAGGTGATTGGCGATGCCTGGCTGCTGTCGCTGACAGTTTTCAACTTGCTGGAAAATGCCATTCGCTACTCAAAGCCGGACAGCAAACCGATCCGCGTCGATTTAAATTTCGGTCTCGACTCCTGGGTGCTGGTTGTGCAGGACTTCGGTATCGGGATCTCTCCGCTGGATGTTGAGAAATTACTAAATGAGAATAACGAGAAGAGTCCATCAGAGGACACACAGGCAGTTCACGGGCTTGATTTTGTGAAATATGCGATAAAATTACACAAGGGGACGTTCGGTTTAGAGAGCCGTCTCGGCAAAGGAACTGAATTTAAACTTGACGTACCTTATTATTAATTATTTATTAATATTTGCCGTTAGTGTCACCTTTTTCCTTTCCTCCACACTGAATTTTCGTGCTGGATCGATCCTTCTGTTATAATAAATCTCCGGCTAAATTTTAGTATTTAACCGGAGAATAAAAAATAACTCCTGTTTTGCGCATGGAGCTTGGGGCTCTGTGCGCCAAAATGCATTAATAGGAATGAAATTCATCACTCTCGGGAGGAACATTCGTGGAAACCAAAGGTTTAGTTGCATTAGGAATCAGTCTTGCATCCCCAGACACCATTCGATCCTGGTCTCATGGTGAAGTCCTAAAACCTGAAACAATTAACTATCGTCGTCTGCGTCCGGAAAAAGATGGTCTGTTTTGCGAAGCCATTTTTGGACCGACGCGCGACTGGCAGTGCTATTGCGGTAAATACAAGAACCCGCGTTACAAAGGGATCGTTTGCGACAAATGCGGTGTCGAAGTAACTCGCTCAGCCGTCAGACGCGAACGATTAGGCCATATCGAACTCGCTACACCGATTGCTCACATCTGGTACACCCGCAGAATCCCATCATATTTGGGTCTACTGCTTGACATTTCACGCCGCAATCTTGACCGGGTGCTTTATTTTGCACAATATATCGTCACCTACGTCGACGAAGATGCCCGCCAAAAGGCATTGAACCGGCTTGAAGACGAAATCAGCGGTTCTGAAAAAGAATTTGCACAGGAAATTAATCAGAAGATTTTGAGCGTCAAGACTTCCCGCGATAAGAACTTGACACAAATTCAGGAACAACGCGAAGCCTTGATGACAAAAACGGATGAGTTAATCGCCAGCAGACTCGACCCTATTATGAAAGAAGGACAGCGGCTGGAAGCTGAACTTCAGGAAAAAATCGGACAGACTGTCAAAAACGCGATCGTTTTTTCATCAACGGAATCAATCATCGTCGCTGAAGGGGAGACAATTGCCAACCCGCATCTTTCCCTTGTGCAGAAAACTGTCAAAGAAAAGCTTGACGAAATCGAAAGCGAGCTGAAAAGCCAGCTCCAACGCGACATTGAACGGCTGGACATGGACAAACAGCAGGTTCGAGCTGAAGCCGAAGAACAAATGGAAGCGCTCCGAAATCAGCTGGTTGACGAGTCGACCGAGTCTCAAAGCCAGAATTCAAAGCTGCGCGATGAACTTCAGGATCTTCAACCGCTGACTTTCCTCAGCGAAACATCCTATCGCGAACTCAAGAGCCGCTGGGGTCAGGTTTTCCGAGCGGACATGGGTGCAGAAGCCTTTTATGACATCCTAAAGAGACTTGATCTCGACCAGCTTTCAGAAGACCTCTGGAACGAAGTTCGCACGACCAAGAGCAAACAGAAGCGAAAGAAAGCGACTTCCCGATTGAAAGTTGTTGAATCTTTCCGCTCCTCGAAAAATCATCCGGAATGGATGATTTTGACCGTTCTGCCGGTCATTCCTCCGGACCTGCGCCCAATGGTTCAGCTTGACGGTGGCCGTTTCGCCACCTCAGACCTGAACGATCTTTATCGCCGTGTGATTAACCGTAACAACCGGCTCAAGAGACTGTTAGAACTCGGCGCACCGGATGTGATCGTGCGCAACGAAAAAAGAATGCTCCAGGAAGCGGTCGATTCTCTGATCGACAACTCCCAGCGCGGCAAGGCACTCTCACGCCGCGGCAGACGCGAATTGAAATCGCTGAGCGACATGCTGAAAGGCAAGAAAGGCCGTTTCAGAAGAAACCTTCTGGGGAAACGTGTGGACTATTCTGGACGTTCCGTCATCGTCGTCGGCGCGAAATTAAAACTGAATCAGTGCGGACTGCCCAAAAACATGGCGCTCGAATTATTCCACCCGTTCCTGGTCTCACGGCTGGTTGAACACGGTTATGCCTCGAACGTAAAAGGCGCGAACCGTATCATTGAGCGCAAAGACCGCAACCGCCCAGAGGTTTGGGAAGTGTTGGAAGAAGTCATCAGCGACCGCCCGGTTCTGCTGAACCGTGCTCCAACCCTCCACAGACTCGGCATCCAGGCATTTGAACCGATCCTGATCGAAGGAAACGCCATTCAGCTGCATCCGCTGGTTTGTACCGCGTTCAACGCTGACTTTGACGGAGACCAGATGGCTGTTCACGTACCGCTTTCCGAAAAAGCAGTTGAAGAAGCGCGCACCTTAATGCTTGCTTCGAAAAACCTGCTGAAACCAGCAGATGGCGAGCCGATCATCAGCCCATCCAAAGACATGGTTTTGGGAGTGTTCTATCTGACGATGGACATCGCAGGGGAACACAAGGGCGATGGCAGAGCATTTTACTCCATCGATGAAGTTCAGTATGCTTATGAACTCAATCAGGTTCAGCTGCATACAAAGATTAAATATCTGGGCGAAACCTGGTTCAATGAAGATGGCATCCGCCTCGCTGAACCGGAAAAACGCATCATCGATACCACGGTTGGACGCGTGATCTTCAACGACATTCTGCCGGAAGAAGTGCGCTTTAAGAATATGCCGCTTGATAAAGGCGCGATTAAAGATTTGATCGCGGAAGTTTATCAAATCTGCGGGCAGGACGTCACCACCAGCGTGGCTGACTCAATCAAAGACATCGGTTTTGAATATGCCATGCGCTCCGGTTCAACCATCGCAGTGTCTGACATCACAATTCCTGAGAAGAAAGATGGCATGCTGGCAGAAGCCGACAGCGAAGTTGAATCAATCAACAAGCAATGGCGCCGCGGTCTGCTGACTGAACAGGAACGAAACGACCGCACGATCGACGTCTGGCAGAATACGACCACCCGCATCGCGAAAGAAGTTCGCGACAACATGGATCCGCAGGGAAACATGGCAACCATGGCAAACTCAGGCGCAACCAAAGGCGGTTTCGGTCCGATCGCTCAGCTGGCAGGCATGCGCGGGTTGATGGCTGACCCGTCAGGCCGTATCATCCGGCTGCCGATTAAATCCAATTTCCGTGAAGGATTGGATGCACTTGAATATTTCATCTCAACCCATGGCGCCAGAAAAGGTCTGGCAGACACCGCGCTGCGAACTGCAGACGCTGGTTATCTGACCCGCCGTCTGGTTGACATTGCTCAGGATCTGATCATCAACGAAATTGACTGCGGAACTGAGGACGGTATTTTCATTCGCCGTGCCGATGACGTCGCGAAACAGTCTTACGCTGAAAGAATTTACGGCCGAATGACTGCTGAGCGGACAATTGATCCGGCAACCGGCGAGATTCTCGCTGAAAAGAACACTCCGATTGACCATGATCTGGCAAAGATCATCACGAAATCGAATGTCCAGGAACTCAAGGTTCGCTCGCCAATGACCTGTGAACTCAAGCACGGTATCTGTGCTCATTGCTATGGTCTCGATCTTGGCAGGGGGAAAATGGTTGAACTCGGTTCAGCCGTTGGCACAGTCGCCGCGCAGTCAATCGGCGAGCCTGGTACTCAGCTAACACTTAGAACTTTCCACTCGGGCGGCGTTGCCCAGGGCGGCGATATCACGACCGGCCTCCCGCGCGTTGAAGAACTGTTCGAAGCCCGGCGGACGCCGAAGGGTGAAGCAGTTATCACGCAAATCGACGGAACAGCCCGAATTATTCAGTCGGACAAATACACAGACCTGCGGACAATCCGCGTTGACCACGTTGAATTGGTCAGCGATGTATTCGAGGTCGAAGAGAGCTGGACGATCAAGGTCAAAGACGAGCAGACTGTCAACCTTGGTGACACCATCGCTGAAAACAGTGAAACAACGATCACCGCTGTGCACGCTGGTCAGGTGCGTATCGAAGAAGAGAAAGTCATCGTCACCTACGAATCGAAACTCAGTGAAGAATATGATATCCCGAGCACTGCTCGTGTCATCATCAAAGACAATCAGCAGGTGAAATCAGGTCAGCCGCTGACCGAAGGGTCGCTGAACCCGCACACCGTGTTGAAACTGAATGGCAGAGATGCCTGCCAGATGTATATTCTGACAGAAATTCAGCGGGTTTATCGCGCACAGGGTCAGAACATCAATGACAAGCACTTCGAAGTCATCATTCGTAAGATGCTCGGCAAGGTTCAGATCACCCGCTCAGGCGACTCACCCTTCCTGCCGATGGACGTCGTCGACCGACTCAATCTGCGTGAGATCAACGCCAAACTCGAAGCAGAAGGAAAACAGCCGGCAAAGCATATTGAAATCCTGCTGGGTGTGACAAAGGCTTCATTGAGCACTGACTCATGGCTTTCCGCATCTTCCTTCCAGCACACCATCAAGGTGCTGGCAAGCGCAGCGATCGGCGGCATGAAAGATCCGCTTTATGGTCTGAAAGAAAACGTCATCATCGGTAAGCTTATACCAGCCGGAACCGGGTTTGTTCCCGGACGCTTCGATAACGAAGAAGAGTTGGTTGCTCAGAATGCTCTGATTTCAAATTTGCCAAGCGAATAAACGAATAATCGTAATGATAAAGTGCCGCAATTTCTAGCGGCACTTTTTTTATCCTATTGGATTCTTCAAGAAAACAATTATTATCAAACTCTCAGCCAGACAGAGATTTGAGCTCCCCACTCTTTTCGGTTTTTGAGCAAATTGCAGATTGTTTTTTGCTATACAGTCTGGTAATGTTATTCCCATACCTGCGAGTCTCTTTTTAATACTAAAAAATCAAAACGTTTTGTCAATTTTATATCTATGCGAATTTTCCCATTATTTGATTGTTCCATTGCTCTATTAAGTCCCTTGATTTCCACCGTTTTCTAGCACACCATTTAGCGGAAAATCAAGCGGCGACGCCTTGCGGGCAGTACAATTTCTATGATTTTGACCGTTTATTGTTCAAATCTAACCATCTATCGAAAATCAGTGGAAAACTGCCTTCATATTCTTTATACTGTGACAAAAGCAAGGAGGTGACTCAATGCAAGTGGAAATAAAAATCGACCACAACTGCAAAATACCAAAAATCATCGTTCTGACCGACAAAATTACCGATGAGATAACCGAACTCGTCAAACGAATTTCGGACGAATCTCCGCAGATATTTGCCGGATTTAGAGACAGCACACTGGAAATTCTTGAACCGGAAGAAATTCAGCGGGTCTATGCCGAATCAGGTAAAGTGCTGGCGATGACAGATAAAGGCGAATACACGCTGCGGCTGCGGCTTTATGAGCTTGAAGACCGCTTGGATAAAAACAGTTTTGTCCGAATATCTAATGCAGAAATCATCAACTTGAAAAAAGTCAAAGGGTTCGATCTGAGTTTTACCGGCACGATTTGCGTTTCTATGCTGGATGGGACAGTCACTTACGTATCGAGACGATATGTCTCGAAAATCAAACAAGTATTAGGAATATGAGGAAAAAGAAATGAAAAGACAGATACTTTTACGAAGTCTGCTTGGCGCTCCGCTCGGTCTCGCGATCAGCACGGCGATGGCAATCATTGTTTCGTTGATCATCGGTGATGGAAAATTTTATGCTGTTGTTCCAGATTTAGTCGCGGACTGCGGTAACGAAGTGAACGCCATAATTTTACAATCCATCTGCTCGCTCCTATATGGATCTGCCTGGGGAGGCGCATCGGTCATCTGGGAAAAGGAAAACTGGAGTCTGCTTCGTCAATCCGCTTCCCATTTGATCATCGTCTCTCTTGCGACCTTCCCCGTCGCCTACTTCACCCGATGGATGCCCCATTCGTTATCCGGTATTCTGCTTTACTTCGGAATATTCTTTGCCATCTACTTTGTCATTTGGTTTACGCAGGTGTTTTTTATGAGAAAACGCATTGCGCAGCTAAACGCCAAGATTCAAGAGAAGATTGTTTGACTTGGAAAAACTACACTCAAAGATTAAAAGAACAATTTCAAACTTGACTCCGCTTCAATGAATAGCTCAGTGGATAAAAAAACAGAGTGAAAATGAATCTTTTCACTCTGTTTTTATTTATCAGCCGCATTAATTCGGTAATCCTCAATGACCAGAACTTCTTAAAATAGACTTACACCTGACTCCGTTGGCTTGACGTTAAAAATGCGCGCAATCGTCTGGGCGATATCAGCAAATGTCTCGCGGGTTCTAAAATTAATGCCAGTCGGAATTGCTTCACCATACATGAGAAGCGGTACATACTCGCGCGTATGATCCGTCCCGGAATGCGTCGGATCACAGCCATGATCAGCCGTGATAAAGAGCGCATCAGTTGCTTTCATCCGCCCGATAAATCCGCCCAGCCATCTATCAAATTCGGTCAAGGCATCCGCATACCCTTGCACATCGCGCCGATGGCCATATTTCATATCGAAATCGACCAAATTAGTGAAAATCAACCCAGTGTCAAAACTATCAAAGCATTCATCCGTGTGTTTCATGCCATCAGCGTTAGATTCATTGTGAATCGCGTAAGTGATCCCCTGCCCCATAAAAATATCCTCGATTTTGCCGACACCAGCAACCGGATATCCCGCCTCTTTCAAATGATCGAGAACGGTCGGACGCGGCGGTGCCAGCGAAAAGTCTCGGCGGTTCGAGGTGCGCGTGAAATGTCCGGGTGTACCGATAAAAGGCCGGGCAATCACTCGCGCAACAGCATTTTCGCCTGTCAGGATTTCCCGAGCAGTCTGGCAGAATTCATACAGTTTTTCAATCGGCACAATCTCTTCATGAGCCGCAATCTGAAAAACGCTGTCTGCGGATGTATAGATGATCAAATCACCGGTTTTCATATGTTCTTCACCGAATGCATCGATAATCGCTAATCCGGATGAAGGATAATTTCCGAGCGTCCCGCGCCCAGTTTTCTTCTCGAAGGGATCCATGACATCCCGGCCAAAACCATTCGGATATACAGGAAACGGCTGCGGAATATACAGCCCTGCCATCTCCCAATGACCAATCGTTGTGTCTTTTCCCGCAGATTTTTCTGCCAGCCGAGCATAGGATCCTTTTGGGTTTTGCAATTGGGAAAAGCCGATCATGCCATCAATATTGCCCAGCCCGAGCATTTCCATGTTCGGCAGCCGAAAATCAGGCAGCGCTTCGGCGATGTGCCCGAGTGTGTTCGGTTCATGATCGCCATAAAGGTGCGCATCAGGAATTGCTCCCATGCCGGCGCTGTCCAAAACAATCCAGATCACCCGATTAATGTCCATTATTCCCTCCTTCGCATATCATCAATAATTATATAGGACGTTCGCGCAGCCGGTCAATTTTCTTGATAACTTCAAAATGACCCTCTGGAGATTTTAAAAAATAGTAAGGTAAAATCAAAAGGCGCACCGGCGCGGAACGACCTGCCGCGCGTTCTCTCGGACGCTCGCGGGAAAAAATGAGGAATAAATGGATAATCACGATATAAAGCCTGTCAACATCGAACAAGAAATGCAGCAGTCCTATCTGGACTATGCCATGAGCGTTATCATTTCTCGAGCGCTGCCCGACGCCCGCGATGGACTGAAACCAGTTCAACGGCGTATCTTGTACGCAATGTATGACATGGGTATCCGCCCGGACTCCAGTTATAAAAAATCAGCCAGAATTGTCGGTGAAGTCCTCGGAAAGTACCATCCGCACGGGGACACCGCGGTTTATGACGCGATGGCGCGGCTTGCACAGGATTTCACGATTCGCTATCCGCTCGTCGACGGGCAGGGGAACTTTGGCTCGATTGACGGAGATCCACCGGCTGCGATGCGTTACACCGAAGCCAAACTCGACCAATTCTCAATGGAACTGCTGAACAACATTGATCAAGACACGATCAATTTCACGCGTAATTTTGATGACACCTTAGACGAACCTGAAGTGCTGCCGTCCTCGCTGCCGAACATGCTGATCAATGGATCAAGCGGCATTGCCGTGGGCATGGCGACGAATATTCCTCCTCACAACCTCGGCGAGCTGGTGGACGCAATCGTTTATATGCTGGATCAGTGGGATGCTTATGACGACATCACTGCCGATGACCTGATGCGCTATGTCCAAGGTCCAGATTTCCCGACCGGCGGGATCATCAT
>DHPK01000032.1:149219-149719 GCA_002407845.1 Leptolinea sp. UBA5366
TTTCCCGACCGGCGGGATCATCATCCTCGAAGACGAGCGGAACGAGCTCGTCGCAGCTTACGCCACCGGACGCGGAAAGCTGACCGTCCGCGGCAGAGTCCATATCGAAGACATGGGACGCGGAAGAAGCAGAATTATCATCACCGAAATCCCTTACCAAATCAATAAAGAAGGATTGATTGAACGCATTGCAAAACTGACGCGCGACGGCGTGTTAGATATGATTTCCGACCTTCGAGATGAGTCAGATCGCCAGGGGATGCGAATTGTCATCGAACTGGCAAAAACCGATGACCCGGAAGACGTTTTAAGAAAACTTTATAAGCACACTCCGCTGCAGTCAACCTTTGGTATCATCATGCTGGCGCTGGTTGATAACCAGCCGCGCATTCTATCGCTGAAACAAGCGCTGCGGGTGTACATTGATCATCAGCTTGAAGTAATTCGACGGAAGACCGTTTTCCAACTGAACAAGGCAAAACACCGGGCTCATATTTTAG
>DHPK01000032.1:149847-150280 GCA_002407845.1 Leptolinea sp. UBA5366
ATATTTTAGACGGGCTCTTGGTGGCAATCAAACATCTCGACGAAATCATTAAAATCATCAGAAACTCTGACACCGAGCAGGAAGCCCGGACGAAGATCATGAGTAAATTCAAACTAGATCAGGAACAAACGCAGGCAATCCTCGATATGCCGCTGAAGAGACTGACCCATCTTGAACAGGACAAGCTCATCAATGAACTCAAGGAGCTTGAAAAGCAGATCAAGGCGATGAGCGAACTGCTGGATTCCCCGCTGCAGATGCGTAAATTGTTAATTGAAAATCAATTGGCACTGAAAGAAAAATACGCCGATCCGCGCAGGACCCAAATTGCCCTGCTCGGGGAAGGCATCTCATCAAAAGAAGTTCTGACTGCGAATGCCCTGATCGAGGCGGAAACCGCATGCGTCGGACTGACGGCCGACGGCAGGATTGG
>DHPK01000032.1:150445-152095 GCA_002407845.1 Leptolinea sp. UBA5366
ACTGACGGCCGACGGCAGGATTGGGCGCTGCGATCCACTCAAGATTACCGAAAAGGGATTTGAAATCCCGCCTTGGATTATCCAGACGGACACCCATCAGACTGTATATTTTGTCTCAGAAACAGGGAAAGCGTTCAGTTATTACGTTGAAACACTGCCGAAAGTGGACGTTTTCGCCGCAGGTACAAATATTGAATTGATCAATGGTTGGAGCATGAAAGAAGACCGTGTTGCAGCTGTCTTTTCACTGAAACCGGAGGAACGATCGTCAGACGACTGCACTGTCATCACATTTTCACAAAATGGCATGGTAAAGCGGTCCCTTGCATCCGATCTTCCGACTGCTTCGTCCCAAGCTTTCACGCTTTGTAAAATCAATCCTGACGATTCCTTGATTGGAGCATTTGTCAGTTTGAACGAAGCCCAGCAAATCATGCTTTTCACCGAGGAGGGCATGGCGATCCGGTTTGATCAGGCTGATCTGCGCCCAATGGGTCTAATTGCAGCCGGCGTGAACGGAATCAAGCTTAAGGGCACTGACCGTGTCTCTGCGGCGGTTGTGGTTGACGAACGCGATTTTTGCTGTCTGGCGACTTCTGACTGGGGACTGGGAAAGATTCCGCTTTCTGAATTCCCGAAACAGGGGCGCTATGGACAGGGCGTCAAAGCAATTCGCCTGAATCCGGATGAAAAACTGGTTGGCGCAATCAAATTCACCGGCGGCAAATCGAATATTCTGATCCGCTACGGCAATAACAAAGCGCGTCAGGTGCGTCCTGCGATGGTTAAACAAGTCAAACGAACGCGTTTCCTAGAATACTTCATTAAGCTGATCAATCATAAAGTGGTCGGATTGGACATCCTGCCGATGGAAAAACTGGAAAGTGCGGAGAAGAAAGAGCCGGAAGTTCCAGCCGAAAAGCCGAAGAAACCGCGAGCTAAAAAAGTAAAACCGATCGAGGAACCTAGAAAAGAGGATCTTGATCCTGATTCCGATCAGACCCAATATAGTCTTTTCTAATCGATCTCAGATAAAAAAAAAGATTCGGGGAAACCCGAATCTTTTTTTTACATTTATTATTCCAAAACTATATTTTCGGAGTTCATGCATCCTGAATCTTCAGAATACATCCGATTTCAGACGAGCAGCCGACCGCGGAAAGCTCTCCCGCTGTAATAGGATTGCGCTCCATTATGGTAGACAAAGACCCTGCCAAAGCGGAAATCGGCAAACAATGCCCCGCCAAGCTTCCGAACGTCCGCAGGGGTTTTAATCCAGCTTGACGTCTTGGCATCGAACTTCCCAAGCTGCTGCAAGGCACGGTACTGATCCTCTGATAGGATTTCTATCCCCATCTCAGTTGCCATTTCCATCGCGCTGGTCTCAGGCTTATTTTCTTTTCTGGAGTCGAGCGCTTCCTTGTCATAGCAGAGACTGCGCCGTCCTTCCGGAGTTTCCGGCGAACAGTCACAGAAAATGAATTGATCTGTCTCTTTGTCATAACCGATTACATCCGGTTCTCCGCCGGTTGATTCCATCATCGTCAGCGACTTTTGCTTTTCCGGCTGACCAGCCAGCCGCTCTTCAATTTTTTCCCAGTCAAGTCCCGGGTGCCGATCCATGTTTTCTTTGAACAGGTTTGATATTAT
>DHPK01000032.1:152217-180707 GCA_002407845.1 Leptolinea sp. UBA5366
TCCATGTTTTCTTTGAACCGGTTTGATATTATTTTGGAAACCTCGTCCCAGTCTAATTTCAAATTTTGAATATTATTTTCAGTATTTTTACTCATTTTTCTACCTGCTCTTCCATCTCTTATAACGAGTAGAAATCTCGCTTAGTTGAGCGGTCGAACCTTTTTAGCCATTTTTTCGCGATTCAGGCAAGGCTGAAAAAGTCATTCAACCCCTCGCTCATCGTTGGATGCGTGTAAATCTGATCACGCAGGAAATGGAAATCCGCATCCAGATCCATTGCTAATTTTATCAAATTGATCACTTCATATGACTCTGCACATAACAACATCATACCGATGATTTTCCCATTTTCCGGGCTAATCAGCGCCTTCAATAATCCTTCCGGCTGACGAAGCACCTGAGCCTTCGGGATAACTGCAGCTGGCATTTTGATTACTTTGTATGCAATTCCAGCTTTTTCTGCCTCTTTCTCATTCAACCCGACTCTCGAAAAAGGTGTGCGCATAAAAACGCTGTATGGTACATTTTTCCGTTTTTCGAGCGAATAATCTGCTTTCCCAGCCAGCTGAGAAATGACAATTCGGTAGTCATCCAGCGATGTATAGGTAAACTGCTGTCCGCCGATCACATCTCCAAGCGCCCAAATTCCAGGTTGTCTTGTTTGAAGATTCTCATTGACGGCGATTGCCCCGCGAACAGTCGTTTCGACCCCCGCTGCATCAAGATTCAATCCGTCAATATTTGGTCTGCGGCCAGTTGCCACCAGAATAGCATCACCGGCAAGCGCTTTCTCATCTCCAGCTTTTTCATAGATCACACTGCCATCTGATCCTGCCTTGGTGATTTTCACTCCTGTATAAATTGAAATCTGCTGCTTTTCCAACAAGTTTCGAATTTCATCAGCAATGTCCTGGTCTTCGCGGGGCAGGAACACTTCCCCATCCTGTAAAATCGTCACGATTGAACCGAAGGACGCATACATTGAAGCGAATTCAAGACCGATGTAGCCGCCGCCGATAATGGTCAATCTTTTCGGTAAATCATCTTTCTCCATCAGCGACTCGCTGGTATAAACGCGGGGATTATCCGCCAGCCCCTCAATTTCAGGCATCATCGGAACGGAACCGGTGTTAATAAAGATTTGCGGCGCGCTGATGGTCTTGATCTCAGTTTTGTTTACAATCTCGACCACATGCGGTTCAAGGAATTGAGCTGCTGCGTTTATCACTATGATGTTCGGGTTATTCGCTAATTTTTCGTAATTTTTCCGCCGCAGCATGTCTACAAGCTTCCTTTTTTCTTCGATCGCAGCTGCATAGCGCACTGCTTTCGCATCAAAATCATCCGCTTCAAAAGCAGAAGAGAATGCCGCACTGTGCACCAGTGACTTGGACGGAATGCAGCCTACATTGATGCAAGTGCCTCCATACATCTTTTCAGATTTTTCAATAACAGCAACTTTCTTGCCCATGCCGCCCAATTTTCCTGCCAGCGTTTTTCCGCCTTTTCCAAATCCAATGATGATTGCGTCATATTGATCCATCGAGTTCCTCCGAATTCGTTTGCTCTTCAGTTTTATTCATGATTTATATATAGCAGGACATGACCTATCTGTCAAAAAGCACATCAAAGAGGCGAATCAATTTCAAGGTGTAACAGTTGCTTTCGGTTTTCTTAGCGATCCATTTCTTCTGGTTTTCCACTGCAAATATGACAAATCTCCGCCGAGCTTGACGCCATCCCTAAAAAGAGGTATATTTATACAGCTGATGCGGGGTAGAGCAGTGGCAGCTCGTCGGGCTCATAACCCGGAGGTCGTACGTTCGAATCGTGCCCCCGCTACTGAAAGACTGGAAAATTATTTTTCCAGTCTTTTTTTATCTATACCCTATCGTTTCCTTAATGACAGCTTCCTTAATGAAAGCTTCTTGAAGGAATTTTTCTCGAGATTGTTTAGGCAAACAATTTCTCACATCCGTAAATCATTGTTCTCTTCCAATAAAACATTTCACTCTTCCCATCAAGGGCAGATCCCAACCTGATACCTGCATTTAGAAAATATCATCCGAAATATATCAAATTTTTCTGATCATAGATCGTTTTTCTCCAATCGAGCTCCGCCTTTACATACTTTTTTCTGAAACTTTCACACTTTTAATCAAGATATTTCATACATCCGTCTCTCAATTTGGGACGAAAGTCATTATTTTGATTTTTTGAGCCATAAGTGATTAGCCAACTTTCAATAACCTCCTGTATACTAAGCCAAAAGGAATCATCACATCATACAACACGGAACACAATGAAAATTTTGCTGAAAGAAATTGCAAAACAGGCAGGTGTTTCAGAAGCAACTGTCTCCAGAGTGATCAACAAAACTGTTCCAGTCAGTCCCGCCATGGAACAGCGGGTGTTCGATGCGGTGCAAACTCTCGGGGCAGACCTCTCTGCGAATAAGATTAAAAGGAACCGAACCGGAGACAAACCGCTCGTGATTGGACTGATCGTCTCAGATCTCTCCAATCCATTTTTTGAAGTTGTGATGCGCGGCGTCGTTTCCGAGGCGCAATTTTATGATTATGGCGTCCAAATTTTTGAAACGAACGAAGACCTTGCTACTGAAAACCGAATTTTTGAATTGATCCCGCGATTTCAGCTGGGTGGACTGATCATTTGTGCCAGCGGGGTGTCCGATTCGAAACTCATCGCCTTTTTTACCAGAACGAAGATTCCGCTGGTCGTGCTGAACCGGCTGATCAACTATCCGCAGATCAACTGCATCACAATTGACCACCATAAAGCCATGTACCAGGCAGCAATGCACTTGATCAATCTCGGTCACAAACGGATTGCTTACCTATCAGGCCCATCAAAACGGGAACCTTCTATTTCACGGGGAAACGGCATCCGAGAGGCACTGAAACAATCCGGCTTGGAATTGTCGTCTGAACTATGCGTGAGCAGTTTTCCTAATGAAGAAGGCGGTTTCCACGCCATGATCTCGCTGTTAGCTTTACCAAAAGCAAAACGACCGACTGGCGTGATTGCATTTAACGATTTGATTGCTCTCGGAGCGATGCGTGCGATCCGAACAAAGAACCTGCGAATACCTGAAGACATTTCGGTTGTCGGTAATGATAATATTGAAATGGCGATTCATTGTTACCCAGCTTTAACGACTATTTCACCGCCAAAGAACTACCTCGGGAAGCTGGCTGTTCAGACGATCAACAGTGTTCTTCAAAATCATGGGGAGGAGACTCCCAATGGCTTTATTCAAATTGAGGCGCCGTTAACGCTTCGGTATTCAACCGGAGTTGCGCCCAACTAAATTTGTGTATAAGCACCTTTGCGGTGTTTTATTAATTATTTTTATGGAGGAAAGTAATGATACGAAGAAAAGCTTTATTTTTTATCCTGGCTTTTGTTATGGTACTCAGCGTCGCATCAGTTGTTTCTGCTGTTGAGTACAACGAAGCCCCGATGCTTGCCGAGAAAGTTGCTGCCGGCGAGCTGCCCCCCGTAGAAGAACGTCTGCCGAAAGAACCGATGGTAGTTGAACCGCTGAATTCAGTTGGTACCTATGGCGGCACCCTGCGCCGTGGTATCACCGGACCAAACGACTTCAACAACTACACGCGGTTAATGTATGACGCTCTGCTGCGCTATTCCCAGAGCGGTTACGAAATTCAACCGAAACTGGTACGTTCCATGACAAGCAATGACGATTTCTCCGTTTGGGAAATCAACATGCTAGACGGAGCCAAGTGGTCAGACGGATCACCGTTCACTTCAGCTGACATCCTTTACTGGTATGAAAACGTGCTGCTGAACGAAGAACTGACCTCATCGATCCCGACCTGGCTGAAAAATGAAGACGGAACGGTCGTCGAAATGACGGCTCCGGATGAATATACCGTCCGCTTCACGTATAAAAACCCGGTCACCACGATCATGGCAGAAATCGCCAATATGGACAACAAAGACGCTCAGATGTCCATGTTCCAGCCTTCAGAATACATGAAACAGTGGCATCCTGCATTCACGGACAAAGCTCAGCTTGAAGCCAAAGCAAAAGAAATGTCCTTCGATAGCTGGACTCAGCTTTACAAAAACATGGAACTGCCTTTCCGGAATCCTGCACGCCCGGTCATGACGCCATGGATGTCAGTTAACACGATCAATGATCCGGTTTACACGCTCGTCCGCAATCCTTATTATGTCGCAGTCGATACTGAAGGCAACCAGCTTCCTTACGTCGACCAGATCGACATGATCACTTATCAGGATTCGAACGCACTCAACATGGCAGTCATCCAGGGTGAAATCGACCTTCAGGACCGCCATGTCATCATGGGCAACCTGCCGGTGCTGCTTGAACAAGCAGAAGCGACTGGGAAGTACACTGTCCGGCTGTGGACGACTTTCGGCGGCGCTGATGCTGTCCTGGCAGTCAACCAGTATTATCCGGACATGAAATACCGCGAACTGCTCAGCAACCATGATTTCCGCTATGCTTTATCAGTTGCAATTGACCGCGAAGAAATCATCGAATCCGCGTTCATGGGCATTGGTGAAGCTCGCCAGGGCGTTCCCCGCAGCACCCATCCGTACTACCCGGGTGATGAATATGCCTACTATGCGACAGAATATGATCAGGATGCCGCGAACAAGATTTTGGACGATTTGGGTCTGACCAATCGCGATGCTGAAGGGTACCGCACATTTGCTGACGGCTCCCGAATCATGATCGAGATCAACTGGGTTCCGCAGTTTGCGAACTGGGGCGATATCGCTCAGATGGTTTCAGAGGACTGGAAAGGTGTCGGGCTTGATGGCGTAGTCGTTGAACGTGAACGAACCGCCGCATTCGCACTGCGCGATGACAACAAGCTCATGACTGAAATCTGGAACGAAGACACCACCGGATTCCCATTCACCGGCTCACCGAAATTTGATCCGCGCAACAGCTGGAACACCGGTCTGACCTTCGCCATCGCCGTCCGCGACTGGGTCGCTTCAGACGGTAAAGAAGGGGAAGCCCCGACTGCTGACTTTGCCCGCATCATGGAGATCGTTGACATTGCCAAGACAAAGAGCGAAGAAGAAAAAGTCGAATTGGCTCATGAATTGTTCCAAATCTGGTCAAAAGGTCTCTATGAGATCGGAATCGCAGGTCTGACGCCGATGATTCAAGGTGTCGGTGTGGTAAATATCAATCTTGAAAACCTGCCTGGTGATGATGAGCTCGGCAATGACTGGCCGCTCCGCACGCCTGGAAATGCTCGACTCGAGCAGATTTATTTCAAGAAATAATGAAGATTAAATAAGTTTGAACGCAATTCTGGGAAGGGGTTTTTCCCCTTCCCAGTTGCCGAAAAACTGGGAAATCCCGCCCATTTCGAAATCAAAACTGAAATGGCTGGATTTACCAGGTTTTCGATTCCTGACAAAACTGGAGGTGTTCTATGGGTGGTTATATCTTACGGCGGCTGTTGGCAATACCAGTATTATTGCTGGTGTTCTCCGTCATCATTTTCGCATTAATCCAAGCCCCGCCGGGGGATTTTGTGACGTCTTACGTCGCAATCATCGCCGGATCCGGGACATCCATCACAAAGGCTCAGATAGATGAAATGCGTGATTCGTTCGGGCTGAATGAAAACTTATTTGTCCAATACTTTAAATGGATGGGGAAAATCATGAAAGGGGACATGGGACTGTCGCTGCTGTACATGGTGCCGAACTCGGTGCTCATTAAGCAGCGGCTGGGGCTCACCGTTCTTCTGGCGCTTTTCTCATTTTTGCTATCCTGGGGGATAGCCATTCCAGCCGGGATCATCTCTGCCACGCACAAAAATTCATTCTGGGATTATTTTTTCACTGTGATCAACTATATCGGCGTGGCAATCCCCAACTTCTTCCTTGCATTGCTGCTGATGTGGCTCGCATTTTCATGGTGGGGGATGAGTCTGGTCGGCTTGTTCTCGAATGAGTTCGTCAATGCTCCCTGGTCATGGGCGAGGGTGGTCGACCTGCTCAAGCATCTCTGGCTCCCGAGTCTGGTGATTGCCTTAGGAGGCTCCGCCCGGCTGACCCGCGTTATGCGCGCAAATCTGCTGGATGAACTCGGGAAACCTTATATGATCACCGGCAGAGCAAAAGGCATGTCCGAGTGGGCGCTCGTGATGAAATATCCTGTCAGGCTGGCTTTGAATCCGCTGATCAGTACCATCGGCAACTACATCCCGCAGCTCTTTTCGGGCAGTCTAATCGTGGCTACCGTTATGAACCTGCAGAATATCGGTCCGCTGCTGCTTCAGGCGCTACAGACGCAGGATATGTATCTGTCCGGCGCAATCTTGATGGTCTACTGTCTGTTGTCAATCGTAGGCACAATTCTGTCAGACATTTTGCTGGCAATGGTCGATCCCCGCATTCGAATGGAGAACAACTGATATGTCAGACAAACTGAATTTACCAGAAAATGCAGAAGAAATCGCCAATCTCAATCTCGATCTCGGGGACACTGGCTTAGCCTTAGCAACAGCAGAGGAAGAAAAAGTATCGCTCGCATCAAACTGGAAACTGGTTTGGTGGCGCTACCGAAAAAATAAACTGGCAGTGATTTGCCTCTTTCTGCTGCTGATCGTCGTTTCAATCATTCTTTTCCCGCAGTTTTATGCGAATGACGACTCCGAACGCAGCGATGCCCGGCTGGCTTACATGCCAATTCAGCCGCTGCACTTTTTCAAAGATGGAAAACTTGATCTCTGGATGGAAAGCATGGAGGGCGTCCGCAACCGCAAGACTTTCAATATGGATTGGGTCGCAAACCCGGAAGTCCAAGTTGATGTTAAGTTTTTTGGACACGGTATCCCGTGGAAATTCATGTTTTGGCAAACCGACCGCCATTTGCTGGTCGCTCAAGACGGTAAAACAAGAATCTTCCTGCTCGGGTCAGATCGGATGGGCCGTGACCAGTGGTCGCGCTTGGCTTATGCAACCAGAACATCCCTGACAGTCGGGATGATCGCAGTTTTTCTGAGCTTGATCCTCGGCGTTGTGCTGGGAGGGATCAGCGGTTACTTCGGCGGTGTCGCTGACATGATCATCCAAAGGGTCATCGAAATATTAAATTCAATTCCTTATGTTCCAATCTGGATGGCGATGACAGCGGCGCTTCCGCGCGAATGGTCTCCGGAACAGCGCTTTCTCGCAATCACGATCATATTGTCGCTGCTAGGCTGGACAACGCTGGGACGCGAAGTCCGAGGAAAGTTCCTCTCAATCCGGGAAGAAGATTTCGTTTTAGCAGCCGAATTGATCGGCTGCAGCAAGGCTCGAGTCATTTTCACTCATATGCTGCCCACCTTCATGAGCCATATTATCGCAACCGGGACGCTTTCGATCCCCTTGATGATCATCAATGAGACATCTCTCGGTTATCTGGGACTCGGTTTGCGCCCGCCAGCCATCAGCTATGGCGTGATGCTTCAGGAAGCCCAAAACGTTCAAACCATGGCGAAAGCCCCATGGCTAATGATCCCCGGCGCAGTCGTTGTAATCGTCGTGCTGATGTTCAATCTCGTCGGTGACGGATTGCGCGATGCAGCAGATCCATACAGTAAATAAGGAGGAAAAAGCATGACAGAAAACAAATCTTTGCTTACCGTTCGAGATCTGCGCGTTTATTTCAAGCTGGATGAAGGGGTTGTGAAGTCAGTCGACGGTGTTTCCTTCGATGCTTACCCCGGACAAGTCGTCGGCATTGTCGGCGAATCAGGCTGCGGAAAATCTGTCACGATGAAAGCAATTCTGAAAATTGTTGAACCGCCCGGTAAAATCATGGGAGGGACAGTCCGATTGCAGGATCGCACAGATCCGGAGAAATATCATGATCTGACGGCGATGGATGAAAAAGGGAAAGAGATCCGTGCCATTCGCGGCGGTGAAATCGCGCTGATCCCCCAGGAACCGATGGCAGCTTTCAGCCCGGTTCACACCATCGGCGACCAAATCATAGAAGCGATCATGCTTCATTCCGATATCAGCAAGGAAAAAGCACGCGAGCAATGCATTCAGGCGTTGGCTGCGGTCGGGATGTCGATGCCCGAAAAACGCGTTGATTCTTACACCTGGCAGCTTTCCGGCGGGTTGAGACAGCGCGCAATCATCGCGATGGCGATCTCCAGCAATCCGCGATTATTAATTGCCGATGAACCGACAACTGCAATTGACGTCACAACGCAGGCGCAAATTCTGAAACTGCTCAAGCAGCTCCAAAAAGAGCGCAATATGTCGATTATCTTCATCACGCACGATCTTGGCGTGATCGCGCAAATGGCGCAATATGTCGTCGTGATGTATCTCGGACGAGTCATGGAACGCGGACCAGTGGATGAGATTTTCCACAATCCGAAGCATCCTTACACTCAGGCATTGCTGCGTTCAATTCCTTCCGCACAAAAAACCACCAGAGTCAAACTGCCCACGATCAGCGGATCAATTCCGCATCCATTCAATAAACCAAAAGGATGCCCTTTCCATCCGCGCTGCACGCAGTGGGTCAGAGGAGTTTGTGAAGTTGAAACGCCAGACGAGACATTCGTCAACGAGAACCACTTTGTTCATTGTTTTCTGTATGAAAAATCGAAGGAGGCTGCGTCATGACAGAAATGCAGATTTCCAAACCTGAACGCCTGCTCGAAGTCCGGAATTTAAAGAAATTCTTTCCAATCACCAGCGGTTTTCTGAAAAAACACGTCGGTGATGTGAAAGCAGTTGATGATGTCGATCTCTACATTAATGAAGGCGAAACACTCGGACTGGTCGGTGAATCAGGATGCGGAAAAACAACGGTTTCCCGCTGCATTCTGCGCGCGATCGACTCAACTGCCGGTGAAATTTTATACCGCGCTAAGTCTGGAAAAACATACGATTTGGCGACAGTTTCTCAAAAAGAATTGCGTCCGCTACGGCCTGAAATGCAGATGATCTTTCAGGATCCTTTCGGTTCGCTCAATCCGCGCATGAACATTTTTCAGATTATCAGTGAGCCGATGCTGGTGAATGGCATTCGAAATTATAAGGAACGCGAAGACCGGGTTGCAGAATTGCTAAAACTGGTCGGACTGCGTTCAGAGTATATGGTGCGTTATCCGCATTCATTCAGCGGCGGGCAGCGCCAGCGCATCGGCATCGCTCGCGCGCTGGCCTTGCAGCCCCGGCTGGTCGTTGCAGACGAACCTGTCTCAGCCTTGGATGTTTCGGTTCAGGCTCAGGTGTTGAATCTGCTGATGGATCTGATGAACAACATGCGGCTGACCTACCTATTTGTCGCCCACGATCTTTCAGTCGTTCGGCATATCTGCGACCGGGTAACGGTCATGTATGTCGGGAAAATCGTTGAAACCGCCCCGACTGAAAGTCTGTACCTGGAACCGCTGCATCCTTACACAGAAGCTCTGATGGCTTCTGTGCCAATCGCTGACCCGCGCATTCAGCAGGAACGCGAAGGACTGCAAGGGGAAGTCCCCAGTCCCGCGAATCCGCCGTCAGGCTGTTATTTCCATCCGCGCTGTAAGTATTGCGCCGATCGCTGTAAAGTTGAAAAACCGGTGTTGCGGGAGATTTATCCAGAACGGTTTGTCTCCTGTCACCGCGCTGAAGAGTTAAAGCTAACTGGTTTGAAAGGATAAAAAAATATGAGTACAGATACAACCATCGATCAAACCCATGGCAATCTCAGGTTTGATAAAAAGAAGGAATTTGAATTTTATCGTGATCTGCTTCAAAATGATTTCTTTCGCTTCTGGAAAAAAGCAATCGACCATGAACATGGCGGGATTTACACCTGCTGGACGAATGATGGGTCAACGCGCGTCAGCACTGACAAATACATCTGGTCACAAGGACGCAGTCTGTACATTTTCTCGAAATATATTCGCTTGCTTGATAAAGGCTGTTTCACAGACGACCGCAGTTTCTTAATGGCTGCCGCAGAGGGGATCTATCAGTTTATTCATAAACACGCCATTCTGCCTGAAGGCGAAGGCGTTTGCGCTTTTCTGACAGAAGGCGATGGAAAATTAAAAGAATCGATTCCGGGAAAAGGGTACTATACCAGTTTCTACGTCGACACCTTTGTAATCGCCGGATTTGCCGAATACGCGGCATTAACCAAAAAGAGCCGAATTCTGGATGAAGCTTTTGAACTCTATGACCGCATGCAGGATTACCTTAATCGGGGCGAAATCTACAGCGAGCCTTATCAGATTACACCTGGATTCAAAGCCCATGGCATTCCGATGATTCTCTCCAACACCGCATTTGTGCTGTACGAATCGGCTAAAAAACTCGGCCATCCGCGCTGCGAACAGTCGCTGCGAGAGGCAAAAGGATATTCAGAAGAAATTTTCGATCAGTTTTATGACCCGAAAACTCATCTTATCCGTGAAACCGTGCCGCTGTCCAGCGCAGATGAAGATGCGATGATCGTTAATTTTTACAAACCGGGACATATCATCGAAGACATGTGGTTTCAGCTCGAAATTGTCGAAGCTTCAGGCATGGATTCAGCATATTATCAGAAGATTGGCGACATTGTTGAAGCCAGCTACCAGCTGGGCTGGGATCCGATTTACGGAGGGATCCTCCGCGAAGTCGATATCAATGGAAAAAAACCGGATGGCCGGCGAGTCGGCGATCCGCTCGAAAGGCTGATCGACCAGTCCTGGAACAGCAAATTATGGTGGGTTCACTCCGAAACGCTTTATACAACGCTGCTTTGCTATCTCAAGTTTAAGGAAGAGCGTTTTCTTGATCTCTACGAGCAATGCAAGGCATATTCATTCAAGGTATTCCCCAACCCGAATCAGGAAATTGGAGAATGGATTCAGATTCTCGATCAGGATAATAAACCGATGGAAAAAGTAGTCGGACTGCCAGTCAAGGATCCATATCATATCATCCGTAATTTCTTGAAAATAGTAGAAATCTGCATGGAATAATGTCTGAGTTGGTCATCCAGTTTCACTGCTGTTTGTAACGATAAAATGGGAAGAACATTCTGCCAGAGGCTAGAACTTCTGGCAGAAATTTAAAATTATTCTTTACAGTCTGCAAGATGGATGACAGGACGATTCAACGCTAAGGGACGAAAATGAGCAAAATTAAACAACAAATTCAATCCGAATTATCGCGCCAAAACGGAATTCTGCGGCTATTTCCAAACTTTGTCTTTCGCAGCAACCGCCCGCCCGGCAGGAGAATGAAAATCCATCCCAAAGACCTGTACTGCATGGGGCTGGAACGCGGCGGCATCTGCGAACGCTGGTTTTCATCGACCGGCAAAGCGAATAACGGAGCCTTGACAGTTCCGGACGAAGGTGTCAGTTTTGTCGCGATCCAGGATGGAGCTGAAAAAATCCCGCTGGCAGATGCGGTTCAATCCGAAGGGGAACGCCTGATCGGTTCTCACCTGATGAACAAATATGGCGGCTTGACTTCCTATGCGAAATTTTTTGACTTCTGCACACCGATCTCCCAGCATGTTCATCTGCGCCAGCAGGATGCGGTCAAGGTCGGCTCAAGCGGAAAATCCGAAGGTTATTACTTCCCTCCCCAGTTGAACGCGATCACCTATGGTTTTCAATATTCTTACTATGGGTTTCTGCAAGGAACGACGCGCGCTGATTTCATTCAGGCGCTTGAAAACTGGGGGAAAGGAGATTTTGGCGATAATCACATCCTTGAACTCTCCCCGGCGTATCGCATCAAAATTGGAACCGGCTGGAACATTCCAGCTGGCATTATCCATGCCCCAGGCGCAGTCGTGACCTATGAAGTTCAGACGTGCAGCGATGCCTCAATTTTTATGCAGTCAATTCTTGAAACGAAAACGCATGACCGCTCCGTCCTGACACGCTTCATCCCTGCCGACAAACACTATGATTTCGAATACCTGGCAGATGTTTTAGATTGGGATGCCAACTTGAACACAAATTTCAAGCAGGATCACTATCTAGAGCCGCTGCCAGTCAAGCCGGAAGAGGAGATGAACGCTGAAGGGTACAACGAAAAATGGGTTGTTTATCGCAATGATCAATTCTCTGCAAAAGAGCTGACCGTTTTCCCGGGAAAAGAAGTCGTGATCCGCGACGGCGGCTCTTATGGCTTGATCATGATGGACGGAACCGGTACGGTCAACGGCGTCGCCGTTGATACGCCCTCTATCATCCGTTACGGCGCACTGACATCCGATGAATTGTTTGTATCGTTTGAAGCAGCTCAGGCGGGAGTGCGCATCCGAAACCACAGCCTGACCACCTCAATGGTGATGCTGAAGAATTTCGGACCTGAAAATCCTGATTCTGCTGACTTAGGTCGATAATTATATAGTGCTTTTCAAGACAATCGGGATCTCGTAAGCATACAAACATTTAATTATTATTTGTTCAAGGATTTTTTTGTTATGACACGATTTACGCCTTATTCTTTTTATTCGAATTTAATATCTTCAGAAGAATTATTCGAAGGATTGCTTGGTTATGGTTTGTTTAGTGAAAAACTGCCACCATTCTTGACATCAGAATATTTTTTATCCTATTGCAAAACTAATTTTCCGAAAGAATATATTTTTGGAGGAAAAGGTAAATCATCATCCATATATTACGAAAGTATAAAAAATACAAATACACCTCGGCCAATTGGAATTCCAAATCCGTTTTATTATCATGACCAATGTTTATTACTATCAAACAATTGGTCTAAAATAACAGAACATTTTATTAGTAAAACGAAGGATAATACACATAAAATTAGCAGAATTCATTTGCGAAAACGGGCTGGATCAAAAAGTTTGTTTAAAATGAACTACTCAAACTGGATATTAGATCCATCACCAGAAGTAGACCTTTCTTTCAAATCTAGATATTTAATAAAAGCAGATATATCAAATTTTTTTCCAAGTATATATACACATTCTATTCCATGGGCACTGGTTGGAAAAGATAAGGCAAAAAAAACAATGAATTCAAAAAATAATTGGTATAACCAGTTTGATTCTTACACACGCTCGTTAAATAATAACGAGACTACAGGAATATTAATTGGCCCCCATACGTCTAATCTTTTATCTGAAATAATTCTTACTGTAGTGGATGACAATCTCAACAACAAAGAATATCGATTTATTAGAAGTATTGATGATTATGAGTGTTTTGTTGACAATCATGAATCTGCAGAAAATTTCTTAGTAGATCTAGGTGCTGAACTACGTGATTTTAATCTTTCTTTAAATCATAAAAAAACACAAATTCTAGAATTACCACTGGCTTCAACTTCTAACTGGACTAGAAAATTGACAGGGTTTTCATCATTTCAAACGCAAGAGATAAGAAAATATCCAGTTATTAAGTCATTCTTGGATTATGCGACTGAAATAATGGTAGAAAATTGTGATTCATCAGTTTTGAATTATGCAATAAAAATTCTTGGTAGCCAAGATTTAACAAATAATGCAAGAGATCTTGCCATAAAATCAATTTTGAATTTGTCACTGCTCTATCCATATTTGGTCCCAATTTTAGACACACATGTGTTTTCGACTTTTAATGTAAACAATGAACTCATTGAGCGTTTTACTAATGCTCTCTACAACCAAGAATTAAAAGTAAAGAATTATGAAGCTGTTTGTTATGCTATTTATTTTGCAATTAAATATAATTTTCCTATATGTACTATTGATATAAATGTAATAACAAGCAGTTCATCTTGCATTTTGAAACTACTTAGCTATATATACTATCGACAAAAAAACGACGCAGCAAAAATATGTGATTTAGAAACACATGCAGAGAATTTATCAAAAAACACGATAGATTTCGAGAATAATTGGTTGTTTATATATGAAATTCTCCCTCAAGAGAAATTGGAGAAAGAATGGTCCAAAATAAAACAAGCAAACATATCTTTTATTAAACCATAAAAAAACGAAACTAACGGCTAATGAACTTATTTTACATTGATAATTTTTTTCTTATGTATTCCCTTTACTTTACTCCTATTATCAAATTAGTTAATAATTAATTCTTTGATAAGTGCTCACAAAAAAAACGCAGCGAAACTTCATTCACTTCGGTCAGGATTTCCTTCGGACTCTGACGATAGATCATGCCGTCCAGCATCATTCCCAAAAACGGCGAAGCAAGAGCAAGGTCTGTCAACGCTAAATGACCCGCTCCTGCGATGTGGACATTCTGAATGTCAGCAGACTCTTCCTTGAGCATTCGTGCATTCTCGGCATAGAGATCTGTTTCCGATAAACGGCTCCAGGTTGCATCGCTATACACGTTCAGCATCGGGATTTCATAGGGTGACTCATCAAAGGTAAACTTCCCATCGGGATTTACCCCGGTAATATCGAATAAATACGGGGATTCTAAAGCCATAACAGCTTTAATATCCGAACGCTGGCGCGCAATTCCCAACACAGTCGAACCGCCCAGTGAATGTCCCATCAAACCGATCCGCTGTGGGTCGATCAGTTGATAAACTGCCAGTTCCTGATCGTTATCCGCAGCCTTTTTCAGGATCGTGTCAAGCACGAAGTTCATGTCCCTCATCCGCACACCCAGCCATTTTTCAAAATGCACAACACTTTCTTCCGGGCGTTTGTCAGGACGGTCGGACATCATCTCCTCCATAAAGACTGGGCTGACATATATCGATTTTCCGTTGGAAAGCTTAGTATAGAGGCTCTGGTTGGGGTGGCTGATCGAGCAGACGACATAGCCATGGCTGGCGAGTTCGCGATAGAGCGATTCATTACTGGAACTGATTCCAGATGCGCCATGGGAAAACACGACCAAAGGCAGCGCAGCCTGGCTCGAAACATCATCCGGATACCAAAATGTCACGGGCACTTCATTAGTGGAATCGTCCTTTGCATAAGGATCATCCCGGTCAGGATAATTGTAAAAAGCATCAACTTTCAGGACCTGGTCCGTTCCTGTCACAGGCAGGCTGCCCCCTTTTGGCATCAGAAGCAGCAGACTTGCGACAAAGAAAAGGAAAGCTGCCAGGAGCAGTCGAAGGATGCGCGGCAATATGCGAAGCTTTCTCTTGAACAAACTGTAAAAGAAGAAAACCACCGCAGCAATCATCCCAAGCAATAAAAGGATATTAAGAATATTTGTCATAGCGCCTTTCTTGAAAACTGCATGCGGATTTTACGTCATGCTGTCCATTTCTATTTTACTTTTTCGTTCAAAATAAAAGTGACTTAAACGAGCGATTTTTGTTTCGAATGAGCAGAAATGCAGTTGTTTTACACAACTTTTTACAATTCTTTACAAGATTTGCGAATATATCCCTCGATCAGGCAGTGGTGATGAAAATTCAATTTGGACATAATTGCCATAATATCCTTCAGATTATCAACCTTCAATCTATTTATAAAAACTCAATTCTTATTCGGATATTTGGTTGTAAGCGTGCTACAATTCGCAAAGATCATCATGTCAAACCATCACAGGAGAAGTTGACACATGCATACCAGATCCCAAAAAATCGCTGTGACCGGCGTTCTCGGCGCAATTACCATTTTTCTCGGTGTAACGCATTGGGGGTTCATCCCTTGGTTTGGCGGGGTTTCGCTGACAATCATGCACATTCCGTTGATTATCGGCGCTATTTTGGAAGGTCCGCTGGTTGGCGCAGGCATTGGACTGATCTTTGGGCTGTTCAGCATGCTTCAGGCTGCGATCGCCCCTGCCGGACCGACCGATGTCTGGTTCACTAACCCGCTATTGTCAGTTCTGCCAAGATTGTTCATCGGTCCAATCACCTGGCTGGTGTATCGTTCTCTTCAGCGCTGGCAGCTGTTCAGCATCCTGATTTCAGCCATTGCCGGATCGCTGACAAACACCGTCCTGGTGCTGGGCATGATTGGACTGCTCGGATTGCTGCCGCTGGAAGTGCTTGCCGGCATTGCTGTTGTCAATGGATTGCCGGAAATCGGCGCTTCGGCTTTGATCTCTTTCTTAGTCATCGCTGCCGTCAGACAGATTCGCATCGGTAAAAAAGGTGCGGATTTATAACGTTCTTGTTTACAGAAGAATTATCAATGCAGCCGCAATAAGGCAGACGCTTCCAAAATAAGCATCCTTCGTTCTGAAATGATATTCCGTCATGCTGGTTCGTTCAGCCTGATAACCATATGCCCTGGCATCCATCGCCAGCGCCAGCGATTCAGCCCGTCTCAAGCTGATCGTGAACAGCGGGATGATCAAGGGGATGATTTGCTTGATCTTTTTGAAAATGCTGCGGTTTTTTGTCCCCCAATCAGCCCCTTTTGACGCCTGAGCTTTAGCGATCCGCTCAGCCGTAATTGCCAGTAATGGCAGAAATCGCAGCGCGATCTGAATGATCATCACAAAATCCATCGTATGGATGCCAAGCTTGTTCAACGGTTTCAGCAACTGCTGAAGCCCATGAATCATTTCCGATGAGGATACGGTCGCAGACATCAAGCTGATCGTTAAGATCAAGGCAATGAAGCGCAGGATCAGCAATCCAGCGGATAGAACTGCCAGTTCGGAAAGCTGGAAACTCCCGATGGTCAGCAGAACCGATCCGCCGCGATCAGGATAGATTAGCATCTGAATGATCGCGATAATTAACAAAAAAGGCATGGGCAGCAGGATGCTGCGAGAAATCATTCTAAATGGAATTTGCGCGATGATAATTCCAATTATTGCGAACGCTAATCCAAAAAGAATGCCAATCAGCGACCTGCTTAAGGTTAATGCCATGATCAAAAAGAAAAATCCTGAAATTTTAACCCGCGGATCAAACCGATGCAGAATCGACCCAGTCTGCTGATATTGTCCAATCGCAATTTTTGAGCTGTAATCAAATTGATTCATCGCCAGCTCCCGATTTAAGCCGTTCCAATTCAGAAAGAATTTGGTCAAAGGTCACCGCAGCCCGGGAAAGCGGCCAGCCTTTTTGACGCAAAGCATTCGCGAATTTGACAGAATCCGGCTGCTGCAGTCCAGCTTGTTCCAGTCGAATCTCATCGGCAAAAATCCCGCCAGTTGAATCTGAAGCAACGGATTGTCCATCAGCCAGCACTGTCACGTTTTTTGCAATTTCTGCAATATCTTCCATATTATGAGAAGTAATAACCAATTGAACACCTGAGGATTCAAGCTCTTTTAATTTCGTGAGCACCATCCTCCGCGAACGCGGATCCAACCCGGCAGTTGGCTCATCCAGGATCAATAGTTTGGGATTCAAAGCAAGTGCAGCTGCCAGCGCCGTTTTGCGCTGTTCACCGCCGCTCAATGTCGTCACGATTCTGTCTTTGTATCGATCAAAATCTAACCCTGCCATTTCCATCGCATCCCGAACTTTTTCCTTTAATCCAACTCTTCCGTCGCGCAGTTTAATTCCATAGGCGACTTCATCTCCAACATACTGATTGAAGAAATAGTTTTCAGGATTTTGGAAGACCATTCCGGCATATCTGCGCAGCGCCAGCAAGTCCACGTCCGCCGCGTTTAAATCAAATTGCCCGATCCTCACCTGACCGGTTTGAGGAAGAAACAGACCATTCAGGTGCTGAAGCAAGGTTGATTTGCCCGAGCCGGTCGCTCCGACAATCCCATGAGCGCGCCCGGACGGAACCATGAGTTCGACGTCTTTCAATGATGATTTCCGGCTTTTACCCTCTGCCGGATAGGAAAAATTGAGACCATGAATTTCAATCTCGAATTGATGATCAGGGGATAATTTTTTCGGAAAATGGGAAGTCTTGAACTCGGTAGCGTCAAATTTCGGGATCAGTTCAAACAGCCGCTCAATCCCATCAAGCGGGTCAGACCGCTCCTGAAACCAGCCAGGAAAGGTCTGATAAAGCTGATAATTAAAGGGAAGTTCCAATCCGCACGCCAATACCATTTCCGGATTGGAGAATAACTGCGGGGGCGTGCCGTCAAATTTCACGCTTCCCTGATCCAGCAGCACAACCCTTTTCGCCAGATTGACTTCTTCCATATCATGCGTGATAAAAAGAATCGTGATTCCAGCTTGGTTCAATTCCAGCATTGTGTTTAGCACATCGCGCCGACCAGCAGGATCAAGCATCGCTGTGGCTTCATCAAAAATGATCAGTTCAGGCTGCATCGCTAAAACGCCTGCCAATGCAACGCGCTGAACTTGACCAGCGGAAAGGCGGGAGGGCTGCAGCTGCCGCTGGCTCAGCATGCTGACCTGTTCCAGTGCATTTTCCACTTGATTCCGAATCAGCGCTGGCAGCCGGCAAAGGTTCTCAGGTCCAAACGCGACGTCCTCTTCAACAATCGCTGCCACAATCTGATCTTCAGGCTGCTGAAACACCATGCCTGTCAAAGCGCGAATTTTCGGATGATCAGCTTTATTTCGGGTGTTCATGCCATTGATCAGCACTTCACCGCTGGTTGGCAAATGCAGCGCATTCAAATGCCGAGCGAGCGTTGTCTTTCCGCATCCGTTCGCTCCGATGATCGCAACCAGTTCGCCAACTTCGATTTTCAGATCTATCCCTTTCAGGATAGGCCGCGTTTCAGAGAGCCAACCGGCTGGCTGATAAACCAGATTCTCAATTTGAATCAGCGGATTCATCTTCCTTTTCCACCATTGTCCTGATCATTCGTAATCGCCAGAAAAAAGAAAAGCAGCAAAGGCATCAGCCTGCTGCTTGATAGTAATTCCTATGCGAAATTTAATCCCTCTTCAGCAACAGCTGATCCATCAAGGTGTAGCCATTGGGTTCATAGACACCGGTCGCTTTCGCGTCCGCCTCAGTGTACCGGACGGAAGATTCTTTCGCAGTTCCGTCTTCACGACGATACAATACAAAAGGCACCGGGTCTGAGGTGTGCGTCAGCAAAGACAGCGGCGTCGGATGGTCAGGCGTCAACAAGACCGCAAAATCTTCACCGCATGTCATCAGGTAATCCAAAACCGGCCGGACAATCAGCTTATCGATCTGCTCAATTGACCAGATTTTCTCTTTCAGCTCGCCATGATGCCCGCATTCATCCGCAGCTTCGACATGAATGTAAACAAAGTCAAGTCCTTTTTTTAATGCTTCAATCGTTGCCGCACCTTTGGCTTTGAAGTCAGTATGATACGTCCCGGTGATATTCTCAACCGGTATGCTCGTCATGCCGGCGCTTTTAGCGATGCCGTGCAGGAGGTCTACTGCGGAAATCATCCCGCCTTTACAGCCATATTTTCCTTCAAAAGATGGCAGGTTGGGCTTGCGTCCTTCTCCCCACATCCAGGCTGCATTCGTCGCGTTTTTCCCTTGTCGGGCGCGTTCCTGATTCACTGGCAGATCCCGCAGCATCTGATAAGACTTTTTGGTAATCTCGAGCAAAAGCTCAGCGTTTGTCCCTTTCGGCAGTTTATCGGAGATCGGCTGGTTGGTGATATCATGCGGAGGTGTCTGGGTTCCGCCTGAGTCGGCGTTTCGCAGAACCAGGCAATGGCGGTAGCTAATTCCGGGGTAAAGCTCCACGCCGTCGCGATTCACGACCTGCTGCAGCGCTTCGATATTTACCCGTGCATCGTCCGTCTCAATTTCACCGGACGAATAATCGATCATCGTCGCATCCTCTAAGCGAGATTCTTCAGACAATCGCACCAGATTACAGCGATAAGTGACATCTTCCGGGTTGAGCTCAATGCCCATGCTCAGCGCTTCGAATGGCGACCGGCCGGAATAATATTTTGCCGGGTCATAACCGAGCACGGAAAGGTTTGCAACATCGCTTCCAGCGGGCATGCCTGCCGGAACAGTCTTTGCCAGCCCCATCTTCCCATTTTGCGCGAGAAAATCCATCGTCGGGTGTTCTGCTGCTTCGAGCGGGGTTTTGCCATTCAGCTCTGCAATTGGCAGATCTGCCATGCCATCCCCTAAAAATACAACAAATTTCATGTCATTTCCTTATTCAGATTGTTTGATCCAAATTCTAATTGCATTCCGCCCACATCGTGACCGGGCTGCTGTCCATTCCCTCAACGATCAGCGGAATCGCAAAAACCTTTTTTAGCTCCGTTGAATTAAGACTCCCAAGATTTACGTCTTCGATGATGCAGATGAATTTTTCTTGAGTCATCCCCAATAAGATTTGATGCGTCAGTTTTCCTTCGGCTCGATCCGAAAAAGAGGCAACCGATACAAAGTCCAGCGCAATTGCTTTCAAGTCGGGGAAATGATCCACCAGCCAACGGGCAACATCCGAGTTGACTGCCGGTCCGTTCTGCTCATATACCTCCGGCTCAGTCAGTCTGACATGATAAAACCCTGTCCGGATCAGCAGCAGATCGGCTTTTTCAATTTCTGCGGTAAAAGGTTTTAGATCCTCTGCCGTGATTTTTTCGCCAGGATGCTTCGGTACATCGAGTAAGAAAGGACGATCGTAGATGAACATCTCAAGCGGCAGCTCACCAATGTTTTTCCCATCCGGGTTGTAGTGCCGCGGACCGTCAATGTGTGTCCCATAGTGATTGTAAATTTCCAGCATAGTCGTGTTGGACGATTTTCCAAGCCGGATTTCATTGCGAGGAGAAAGATTCACCGAGGGACTTCCCGGCCATGACGGCATATTTGGCTTGATTGGATAAGAGAGAAGTTTCAGCATGACCCTCCAGAATTGTGCATTTTTCGTAGATTCTGATTATCGGCCTGAGTAATTTCCAGACAGCAATCATACCAATGTATCTGTACGTATTATACAGAAATTTCCTGCATATTCCTCAATGGCTTCATCGGATTGTGCGTTTATTCGTGCTTAATGATCTTAACTGTTTATTCAACCAACTTCGTCTGGCATTTTTTATTTGAATTTCATAAGAAATTCTCCGCTGGTTAGTTGTATTTTATAATAGTTGTAAATTACTAACACTTAGGAGGGAAGATGCAGGACGAATTTGTCTGGAACATGTGGGAATTAATCAAAACTGCTGAAGCGAATCGAATCGAAATTTCGAGTAATTTCAGCCAAAAATATGGCATCACACCGCTTCAGGCGCGGGTTCTGATTCAAATTTTTCTTAATGAGAACAGCCAGCTTGGGAAACTTGCCGATGATTTATTTATGAATCCAGGCAATTTGAGCAAAATCTGCAAATCACTCGAATCGAAAAATCTGATCGAACGCTCCCGCTCCGAAAGCGATAATCGCAGCCTTGAAATAACAGCCTCAAAACATGGGAAAGAACTTGTGGCTGATTTTCAGCAGCTTCTTTTTAGACGGATACAGGATTTCACAAACGTCTATTCTGAAGAACAATTAAAAGAAATATTGCAATTTCTTAAGGAATACAACCTGTTTATGGCGGAAAACTTTCGCTGAAAGTTTGAAATATAAAAGAAGGAAATAATGAACGAAAAAAACAATTTAACAGATCCATCCAAAAAACCGTTGCTTTACTATTATTCAATCGCCTTACTGGCAGTATTTTTACTAAACTGGTTTGTTTTCCCAATTTTCCTGCAGCCACGAGTTCAGGAAGTGACTTATTCGGAATTTTTAAAGCAGGTCGATGCGAAAAATGTCACCACCGTCGAACTTCAGGAAAACCAGATTTTCTACATTATCGAAAACGCGGAGGGGAAAAGCGAATATTACAAAACCGGCTACATTGAAGACCCTGATTTGGTCAAGCGCCTGCAGGAAAATCAAGTTGAGTTTAAAAGCGTTATTCCAAAACAGCCCAATATTTTGCTGAGTATTTTATTGTCATACGGTATACCGATTCTGATATTCGTTGGTATCGGTCGTCTGCTCAATAAAAACATGCAGAAACAGATGACAGGAACAAATCTGATGTTCGGGCAGGGAAAATCCGGGAAAATCTATGTGCCGGACAGCGATAAGAAGTCATTCGCTGACGTCGCAGGGCAGGAAGAAGCGAAAGAGTCCTTAACCGAAATTATCGATTACCTGTCCCATCCAGATAAATATCAGGAGATCGGTGCGGAATGTCCGAAGGGTATTTTGTTGGTAGGTCCTCCAGGAACTGGTAAAACGCTGCTGGCAAAAGCGGTAGCAGGCGAAGCCCATGTGCCATTCTTCTCAATTTCAGGCTCAGAATTTGTCGAAATGTTCGTTGGCCGCGGCGCAGCAAAAGTGCGCGAGCTCTTTGATGAGGCGAACAAAAAAGCGCCCTGCATCGTGTTCATCGATGAGCTTGACACGATCGGTAAACGCCGTGACAGCGGATTCGGCAGCAATGATGAGCGGGAACAAACTTTGAACCAGCTTCTGACTGAGATGGACGGGTTTGAAGGAAACAAAGGCGTCATCATTTTGGCAGCGACTAACCGTCCTGAAGTTCTTGATCCTGCACTGCTGCGCCCAGGGCGTTTTGACCGCCAAATCCGGGTCGAACTGCCAGACCTGCAGGGAAGAATTGACATTTTGAAAGTTCACGCTAAGAAGTACAAAGTCGATTCGAACATTGACTACAACCTCTTGGCACGAGCAACCGCCGGCGCATCCGGTGCGCAGCTGGCAAACATCATGAACGAAGGTGCCTTGCGGGCTGTTCGCATGGGGAATCAGACTGTGACACAGGCTGACCTGGAAGAATCGATCGAAGTCGTTATCGCCGGACAACAGAAGAAAAATGATATTCTGAGCGAAAAAGACAAGCAAATTGTCGCTTATCATGAGATTGGACACGCAATTGTCGCCGCAAAACAGACGGACAGTGCGCCCGTGCATAAAATTACGATCGTACCCCGAACTTCTGGCGCACTTGGCTACACCATGCAGGTTGAAGCCACCGAGAAAAACCTGATCACACGCTCCGAAGTCCTGAATAAGATCACAACTTATTGCGGCGGACGGGCAGCAGAGGAACTCGTCTTCGGGGAATATACAACAGGCGCTTCAAATGACATTGAGCAGGCGACGAAAATTGCGCGCGCGATGGTCACAAAGTACGGTATGACTGAAAAATTCGGAATGATGGGGCTGGAAACAGGTGGCAACAACTACCTGGGTCAGGAATCTCAACTGACCTGTTCGTCAGAGACCGCTCGCATCGTTGACGAGGAAACATTGTCAATCATCAAACAGGCGCATGCGGATGCCCGTCAGATCTTGCAGGAAAATGAGACTAAATTGCATGAACTGTCGAAATTCTTGATCGAGAAGGAAACGATCACAGGGGAAGAATTCATGAAAATCATGAATGCCTGATAGCGGATTCCTAAATGTTAGCTCAAACTGGGCAGTCTATTTCTGCCCAGTTTTTTATTTTCAGGCAATCAATCGGGTGGATGTACGTCTGATCAATCAACCATATTCTGATATCTATCACCTCTCAAGCAGACATTATTCACTAATTAAATATTTTCGTAAAAAAGCTTATATTTTCTACAAAACAATCATATAATTAAGCCATACTTATCGCAGGGGTATAGAATGGCATTTACTGATCTATACCGGCAAAAGTTAACATCAGCTGAATCAGCCGTTGCCGCCGTCAAAAGCGGGGACTGGGTCGATTTTGGCTCCATGCTCTTAATGCCGGAAATCCTTGACCGAGCGTTGGCGGCAAGAAAAGATGAACTATCCAATGTAAAAATCCGTGGATTATTAGCCTATCGCCCACTGATCACACCTTCCGCTGATCCTACTGGAAAAGCGTTCAGCTATAACAGCTGGTTCATGAGTTCGATCGAACGCAAGCTGAGCGACCAGGGGTTCTGCCATTTGATCCCGATGAGTTACCGCAATAAACCCGACATTTATCGCCGCTATCTGGATATTGATGTCGCCATGCTGCAGCTGCCGCCGATGGATAATAAGGGGTATTTCAACTTCTCAGTTGCCAATTGCTCCACCGCTGCCATGCTCAGCAAATCCAAAAAGATTATCGTCGAAGTCAATGAGAATCTGCCGCCGGTTTGTTTTGGGGCTGAGGGTCAGATTCATGTGTCAGAAGTTGACATGATTGTCGAAGGGGATCATGATCGGCTGCCTCAGGTCGTGACCGGACCAGCGTCTGAGACCGAAATGAAAATTGCTCAATTGATCGCAGAACAGGTGGAAGACGGTTCCAACTTACAAATCGGCGTCGGCAGCCTGCCGGCTCAGATTGGTGAGATTCTTGCAGGTTCAAATCTGAAGGACCTCGGAATTCACACTGAGCTAATCGGTCCCTCATTTCTGAAATTGGCAAAAAGCGGTGTCGTGACCAATAAACGAAAGAAACTCGATCAGGGCATCAGCGTTTGGACGCTTTGCGCGGGCGATGATGAAACCTATGACTGGGTTCGAAACAATCCGGAGCTAAACTCCTATCCTGTTGACTATACGAATGGGCTGCATGTGCTGGCACAGACCGACAAGCTGATCACCGTTAACAATTGTGTCGAAGCAGATCTCTTCGGTCAAATCTGTTCAGAATCATCCGGAACGCGGCAGATCAGCGGATCAGGCGGGCAGCTTGATTTCCTTCAGGGCAGTTTCCTCTCAAAAGGCGGGAAAAGTTTCATCTGCATGAGTTCGACTTTTTTTGACAAGCGTGAGAACCGGTTCAAATCCAGAATCGTCCCGACCCTGCCGAATGGCTCGACAGTGACCGATCCGCGATCTGTGGCTTTTTACCTCGTAACCGAGTGGGGAATTGCCAATCTGATGGGAAAGTCTTTATGGGAACGCGCCGAGGCAATCATCAGCATTGCTCATCCCGATTTTCGGGATTCATTGATCCAAGATGCTGAATCGCTTGGCATCTGGAGAAAAAGCAACCGATGAAACCCTCAGACTTGAAACAGATCACAATTGTTGCCGGACACTATGGCAGCGGGAAGACCGAATTTTGTCTGAATCTGGCAATACAACGCCTTGAGCAGGGCATTAAAACCGCACTGATCGACCTTGATATCGTCAACCCTTATTTTCGCACTAGGGAAAAAACAGCAGAATTAGAAAAAATGGGGATCAAAGTATACGGTGATTTCTATCGGTCAGACATTACAATGGAGATTCCTGCGCTGAGCGCTGATGTTCGAACGCCGCTTGAAGACCGGTCAACCTACAGCATTGTTGACTTGGGAGGCAATTCTTCCGGCGCTTTGGTAGCGGTACAGTTTGGAAAATATTTTCACGAAGGCGATTATGAATTTTTAGATGTGATCAATTTCAATCGTCCTGAAACCCGCTCGGTCAAAGGAGCTGCCGACCACTTTCATGAAATTGAGGAGCGCACCGGTTTGAAATTCACCGGTCTGGTCAACAACACCCACCTGTTGCGGGAGACGTCAATTGATACAATCAAATCAGGCGTAAACTTTTGTGAAGAAGTTTCGGCAATTTTAAAGGTACCCTTGCTTTACACCACCTGTCCGAATTTTCTTTTTGATGAATTCATCGCGTCACCTTATTACAAATCGTTAGATCACCAGATCCTGCCCGTAAATTTGCTCATGCGCGAGACCTGGCTGGATACAAAACTGTCTTGAGAGGAGAGATTTTTATGCGAAAGTTTCTAGTTAAATTCAACCGAGACAAATGCAAAGGATGCGAAATTTGCGTGTCCGTTTGTCCCAAAAAGATACTCGAAATTGATAAAAAAGAAATCAATTCAAAAGGGTATCGTCCTGCTGGAGTCATCCCGGGGAAACAGGAAGATTGCATCGGCTGCCTCAACTGTGCTACCATGTGCCCGGATAATGTAATCAGTGTATTTGATGTATCAGGAGATGAATAATGTCTGAAAAAGTGCTAATGAAAGGGAATGAGGCGTTCTGTGAAGCTGCTATCCGCGGCGGCTGCCGGTTTTACGTCGGATATCCGATCACCCCTCAAAGTGAAATTCCTGAATATATGTCACATGAAATGCCCAAACGCGGCGGAACTTTCGTTCAGTCTGAAAGCGAGCTGGGATCTATCAATATCTCCTACGGCATCGCATGCGCTGGAGGAAATGTTTTCGTTTCATCCGCTTCACCGGGCATCGCGCTGATGCAAGAAGGCATGAGCTTTGCCTGTTCAGCCGAAGTGCCGATTGTTATTTTAAACGTTTCCCGCAGCGGACCGGGCATCGGCGGAATTCAGCCGGCTCAGGCTGATTATTTTCAGGTCACCCGCGGCGGCGGAAATGGCGACTACAAGATTCCGGTTTTCGCCCCGTCTACCATGCAGGAAGCTATCGACATCATCTACAATTCTTTTGAAATCGCAGACCAGCTGCGGAATCCAGTCATTATTTTGGCTGACGGCATGATGGGTCAAATGATGGAACCGGTCGTTCTTCCTGAAGAAAAACAACCTTATAAAACCGAAGCCGAAATAACGAAATATAAACCTTGGGCGCTGACTGGAACAAAAAACAAAGATCATCGCAATCGAATCGTTTCTTACTGGGCTAAACCGGAAGAGTTGGAACATCATATTATTCACCTGTTTGAAAAATATGCCAAAGCGGAAAAAGAACTTGTCCGATATGAAACAATTGGCGCGGAAGACCCCGAAATTGTCTTTGTCGCGTTCGGCACCATGGCGCGAATTGTCGCGGAAGTGATTGAGATTTTGAATAACGAAGGCATCAAAGCAGGCATGATCCGTCCGATCTCCCTCTGGCCTTTTCCAAAAGCGCCGTTTGAAGCCTTATCACCTGAAAAAACAAAAGTGGTGATTTCAACAGAATTAAGCATGGGTCAATTATTAGCTGACGTTGAAAACAGCGTGCAGGGACGCATCCCAACCAGGCTGATCAATCGCGTCGGCGGCATTGTCCCGACCACGAATGAAATTTTGGAAAGAGCCAAAAAGATTTTGGGAGAGTTGAAATGAAACCCTTATATGAACCAACTGAAGGATTATTACCCGTTGATACCAGCTATTGTGCAGGCTGCGGACATGGCGTTGCCCATAAAATCATTATGAGCTGCATCGAGGAAAAGGGCAGACTCGGAGACACAATTGGTGTCTCGCCAATTGGCTGCAGTGTTGTTGCGCATCAATTCATGAATGTTGAAATGTGCGAATCAGCTCACGGCCGCGCGCCAGCAGTGGCAACCGGGATCAAGCGCGTCCACCCCAATCATCTGGTGTTCAGCTATCAGGGCGATGGGGACTTAGCCTCGATCGGTGTAACCGAGGTTGTGCACGCTGCTGTCCGGGGAGAAAAGATCACAACTTTCTTCATTAACAACGCGATTTACGGCATGACCGGCGGTCAGATGTCACCCACCACGCTCATCGGTCAGCGTTCGACGACCAGCATCGACGGGCGGAAACCTGAAATAAACGGTATTCCGATCCGAATGTCAGAATTGTTGGCAACCATCGATGGAGCCGCTTATATTGAGCGAGTTGCGCTCAACACCCCGGCAAACATTCGAAAAGCAAAAAAGGCTGTCATGAATGCGCTCGAAGTTCAAGAAAAGGGATTAGGATTCTCCTTAGTAGAATTCATTTCAACTTGTCCGACAAATTGGGGGCTCACTCCGGTCGATTCGCTAAAGTGGGCAGCGGAAAACATGATCCCTTATTATCCATTGGGTGTATTCAAAGACACCAGGGGGGATGAAAAATGAGTCAGACAAAGATGTTTTTTTCAGGCTCTGGCGGTCAGGGCGTCCTGTTAATGGGCAAGATGATCGCTTACGCAGCGATGGCTGACGGCAAGGAAGTGACATTCTTACCATCATATGGGGCAGAAATGCGCGGCGGTACAGCAAATTGCACAGTCATTGTCTCTGATAAACCGATCAGCAGCCCGCTGATCCACACGGCTGACGTCTTGGTTGTGATGAATTTGCCCTCGCTGACGAAATTTGAAAGCATGGTCGATCCGGATAAGTATCTGTTCATTAACAGCTCCATGATCGACAAGAAAGCAACCCGGGACGATATCAAGGCAGTTTATGTTGATGCCTATGGTATCGCGGAAAAAATCGGCGAAAACCGCGGAGCAAACATGGTGATGCTCGGCGCTGTCGCCCAGACGACAAATGTTGTCACGATCGACGGGATCATCCGGGCAATGGAACACGAATTGACCGGGAAGAAAGCCAAGTTCCTGGCAGGGAACATCAAAGCGCTGACCTCCTGGCAACCATAACATTTTTAGGGGTGAAAATATGAAACACAACTTCAGCATTACAAAAACGATGAATCCAAAGCAAAAACCTGATCCAGACAAGCTTGTTTTTGGCAAAGTTTTTACAGATCATATGTTTATGATGGAGTACACAACAGGCAAAGGCTGGCATGACGGCAAAATTGTTCCCTACGGACCGCTTCCAATGGATCCGGCTGCGGCTGTGTTTCAGTACGCGATTACCATGTTTGAAGGCATGAAAGCCTATAAAACAGCAGATGGCAAGGTCCAGCTTTTCCGGCCGGATATGAACATCAAGAGAACCAATCGCACCAATGAACGCGTCTGCATGCCGACAATCGATGCTGTCA
>DHPK01000032.1:180823-181640 GCA_002407845.1 Leptolinea sp. UBA5366
CTGCATGCCGACAATCGATGCTGATCTGATGCTGGATGCAATCAAAGCTGTCGTTGACATCGATCGCGATTGGATTCCGGAAAAACCGGGAACCTCGCTGTACATTCGGCCGTTCATTTTCGCCGATGAACCATTTCTTGGTGTCCACCCTGCTAATCATTTCATCTTCATGGTGATCCTCTCGCCAGTCGGCGCTTATTACAGTGTTGGCGGCGGCGATAGTCTTCCGACCACGAAAATTTATGTGGAAGACAAATACGCCCGAACCGCTGTCGGCGGAACCGGCGCAGCAAAAATCGGCGCAAACTATATCATCAGCATGAAAGCTCAGGTCGAAGCCGCAGAAAAAGGCTATGACCAGGTGCTTTGGCTGGACAGCGCGGAGAAAAAATATGTGCAGGAAATCGGCACTTCGAATGCGTTCTTTGTGATCAACAATGAAGTGATCACCGCACCGCTCGATGACGGCACTATCCTGCCGGGGATCACCCGCGATTCCTGCCTGACGCTGCTGCGAAAATGGGGCGTCCCCTGCTCAGAAAGATTATTGACGATCGATGAAGTCTTTACAGCCGCTGAAAATGGCACGCTGAACGAAGCATTCGCTTCCGGCACAGCTGCCGTGATTTCACCAGTCGGCGAGATGATCTGGAAAGACAAGAAGGTCGCGGTCAACAACAATCAGGCTGGACCCGTTGCTAAACGGCTGTATGAAGAATTGGTCGGCATCCAGCGCGGCATCAAGCCGGACACAATGGGCTGGGTTGTCGAAGTCGAAGCCCAATAAATCGCTAACTTAATCTGCAAAGGTGCCTCA
>DHPK01000032.1:181780-198731 GCA_002407845.1 Leptolinea sp. UBA5366
GGTGCCTCAAAATGAGGCACCTTTTTTATATTTTCTCCCAGCCAGCGTCAATTTTTGCTTCCAGCTCCTCAAACGAACGCAAGCCGCTCAGCGAATCATATGCTTCAACGCAGGAAGCGCCGGTTCCGGCAGCCAGCTGAAGACAGCGCAGCCATGGATAACCGCGGCTGACTGCCAGTAGGAATGCCGCGTTACAGGTGTCGCCGGCACCGGTGCCTGAGAGAACTTGAGCTGGTTTGTAGCTTTTTTCAAAATGGCGCAGATTTGCCCATGCTGCCGGATCAGCAAGCAGACCCCCGCCAACTTCTCGGACGCGGTCAATCGATCCCGTTTTCAAAAAGAGCCCAGCCTCGCCGCATTTGAACATCACAACTTTCGCACCCCAATCCAGAAGCTGATCCGCCAGCGGTTCCATTTCATCTGCGGTCAGGACTGAGGTCAGTTCGCGCGTTCCGGCGGCGGTCTTCCAGCGCTGATATCGATCGCGATCAATCATGTAACAAATCTCACCCACGCTCGGCAGCCAAAGATCGACGTCGGGCGTGACTTTCTTGACAATCTCCCGCCAATCTTGATTTTCAGCTTCGGAATTCGGGTCGACTTCGGTCATATCTAAAGCTGTTGCCACTCCCAGTGCTTTGACCTTTTTGTACATCGAGAGAAGCTCCTCAGCCTGATTCTGATATATTTTCTTCATCAAGGGCGGATACCCGAAGAGAAAGATCGACGCTGACCGAATCTTCTCAAAATCAAGATCGTCAATGCCAAAGTCGTCGTTCGCTGCCGGATCGTGCAGAAAAAAGCGATCGATGCCCGGCAATGCCATCACCAGTGTGAATGAAGTCGTTGTCTTTTCCGAGCGAATCAGTCCGTCTGCCGCCTGATAGGTCTCAAATAAGGACTGGATGATATCGCCAAAAAAGTCATTGCCAATTTTGCCGATCGGCAGCACATCTGCTCCTAATTTTTTCAGTCCCAATCCGGTGTTGACCACAATTCCCCCGCCCGCAATGGAATAGCCATCCATCGTAATATTCTTGCCCGGTATGAAAATATCTTTTATTTCCGATCCGAGATTACGATCGAATTTAGGCGTGAAGTCCACGCATGTCAGACCGGCGACAATAATTCTTTTTTCCATTACAAATCCTTATTGCTTTTGTAAATTAATTATAGCTCTTGACAATCTACTCGAAAGGTCTTTTCTGGCTGGTTGTTTAATTCATCAATTAATCGGAAAGCACGATCTGTCTTTTATTGATCAGATATCAATCAAGGAGCTTTCGATCAATCGTTTTTTAGAAAAGATGTGAAAAATGCATCCATTTTTCAAATGATTAGAATTTGATTTGAAATCAACCCTTCAGCGATCCTGATCCTTTGGCTTCGTATACAACCATTGCGGAATGTCGCATATGTCCCATCCCGAGCATCAATCAGTCCATGAATCATCAAATCACATATTGCTGCTGGATGTCAAGATCATCACGCTGATGCGTCAGCTTTTCCCGCGCATTAAGCTGGATACTCGAACTTGCAAAGATAGGGAACTCATCCCCGAGCCAGCCTGAATCGGGATAGAAAATCCGCAGCTCTGATATAAAGCTGCGGTTCAGTTGATAAACTCAGCGAATAAAATTCGTCTTTTCCCGTGGTTCCGTTTCTGGCGACGGAATTCCAGCAGCCCGACCTGCATCGATCGATTTTAGCAGCCAAGCCAGATTACGCCCCAACACACGCATCGTTTGCATGCCCTCAAGATCTTGCCGCACTTCGTCCGGAGTGTGTCCATGAACCATATTCCAGTATTGAGAGGCTACAAGGTTCATCTCTTTAATCATAAAATATTTATTTAGCTGATCAAGCGCCGTGGTTGCGCCGCCCCGCCGGCAGCTGACGATCGCCGCGCCTGGTTTATTCCTGAAATACAAACCTGCATGGAAGAAACGATCGAAAAAGCTCTTCGCCATTCCGGACGGTCCGGCATAATGCACCGGTGAGCCAATTACGATTCCATCAGCTTCTTTTGATTTTTCAAGCGCGTCATTGACTGGGTCTTTCATGAATACGCACATGTTGCGCTGATGCTTCGTGCAAAAACCACAGCCTGTGCAGCCATTCACCGGCATAACGCCGACATGCATGAGCTCTGTCTCTATCCCAGCCAATTCAATCTGGTCAGCAACTTCTCGAAGTGCCGTATAGGTGCATCCTTCGACATGCGGACTGCCGTTAATTAATAGTACTTTCATCTTCTTTTGACTCCTTCCGGTTGTAAATTATTCTGCAGCTTCTGCCGCCACACCCTGCAGACCGATTTCAGCCGCAATAGTTCTCATTCCATTGATCGTTTCTTGAATCACCGTGTCAAGCGGCATCCCCAATCGGTCGGCGCCATCGCGAATAATATCCCGATCCACGTTAGCCGCAAACGCTGGAGATTTGAATTTTTTCATCACCGATTTCAATTCCAGATCCATAATGCTTTTCGAGGGGCGCATCAGAGCTGCCGCATAAATCAATCCGGTTAGTTCATCGATCGTATACAGCACTTTCTCAGCATTGGTTTCAGGTTCAATATCGGTGCAAATCCCATAACCATGACTGGCGACTGCATGGATAAAATCATCTGCGAACCCTTTATCTTTCAATATTTCCTGAACCTTTATACAGTGCTGTTCTGGATAGATTTCAAAATCCAAGTCATGCAAAAGTCCCAAAACAGCCCATTCTTCCGCGTCCTCATTGAAAAGTCCGGCAAAATGGCGCATCACACCTTCAACTGTCAAGGCATGCCGCTGCAGAGATTCTGATTGGACAAAATCAGTTAAAATGCTCCAGGCTTCTTCCCTCTTAGGCAGGTTTTCCATTGTTTTATCCCCATTTCTATGCGAATGATCCGGCTCGGATCGTCATTGTCAATCGAAGTATAATTCATGCCGTTGGTTTGGAGTGGTATAATCATGCGAACCGTATGACCGGAAAATAATCAATGGACAACAACCTGTCAAAATATTATCACATGACGAATTTCCGAAAAGGCTTGCTGCTTTTTTGGATTTATTTTAAAGCGATGGCATTCGCATTCACCGGCGGTATGGCAGCAACGCCGACACTGATTTATGAAATCGTCACCAAACGCCAGCTGCTGACCGAAGAAGAATATCTCGAAATAATTGCGCTGAGCAACTCCCTTCCCGGCATTATCGGCATCAATAACAGCATTTTCACCGGCTATAAAATTGCCGGTCCCTTTGGTTCGCTGATGGCGGTTCTCGCAACGGCGCTGCCAGCTTATTTTTCCATGCTGCTGGTTGCATTTCTTTTCCAGGGACTGCCCGAAAATCGCTACGTCCGCGGGGCAATCAACGGAATCCGCGCCGTGTCTGTCGCAATCCTATTTGACATGGGTGTGCGCGTCTTTCTCAAATACCGGAAAAATGCATTCGGTATACTGATGATGTTGTTTGCCCTGGCAGTGCCTTTGCTCACGAAAATCAGTGCATTTTATACGATCTTATTGAGCGGGTTAATCGGCATTCTCTACTACATTTACAACCAGCAAAATAAAAAACAAGAAACTGCAGGAGAGGATAAATAGCCATGTCAATTTACTGGACCCTATTCTTTCTTTTCCTAAAAATTGGTTTCACCTCGTTCGGCGGCGGGTATGGCATGATGTCCATGATCATGGATGAAGGCAACCGCGTTGTGGGTCTGACCCGGGCTGAGTTCACAGACATGACAGCGCTGGACCTGATCTGCTCCGGGCCGGTTGCGGTCAACGCTGCGACCTACGTCGGCTATATTAAAGGCGGCTGGATCGGATCAATCTTTTCCACCGTCGGCTCAATTCTGCCATCCGTAATCATCTGCACCTTAGTGCTGATCTTTCTCGATCGTTTCTACAACAGCATCTTTGTGAGAGGGTTATTTACCGGTATCACCCCGGCAACCGGCGGATTGATGTTTTTCACAACCGTAACGCTGACAAAATCTGTATTCTTCAATATCGAATCTTATTCAGAGTTATCCTTGGAATCCTTCACCCCCGTAACACTCGGGATGATTCTTATCACGCTTTTATCCATCCTTGCCGATGTGAAATTCAAAATTAATCCAATCTATCTGACGCTCATCGGCGCGGTTGTCGGAGCAATTTTCCTGTCTTGATTTTCTAAAGTTTCAATAAACCTGATAGATTTTACAATTTCCGGATTCGAACACCAGCGCTAAATTCCGTTCGAATTTTTGCTCTTGAATGCGATACGCTGCCCGTTCGGCACTGCCGATGAATACATACCGCACCTGATATTGGGCTAACAGCGTTTCAACTTTATCCCAGTCGCGCGATTCATAGATCGTGAGCACATCCGCTTCCCGTGTGCCAATTTCAGTGTAGCCGCCGCGCCACTGAGATTCGTGATTCGTCGGGCCGAGAATTGTAGGATTTCCTGAAAATGTGCTGACCATGTTATCAGAGGTGTAGCTCGAGCCAACTTTTTCAACGATAACACCGGGATCATTCGCTTTTAGCCATTCAACTCCCGCCCAATCATCCGGCCGGCTTTCCTTCAGAAATTGGGCACCATCAAGGTGAAGCGCAGCTGCTCGATTTTCATTGGAAAGTTTTCGAACGACTGATTCTGTTCGATCTGCAATGCCCTGCAGCGGGTAAATCAAACTGGCGACAACGACGATCGTCATAGAAATTTGAAATGTCAGTTTCCAACCCTTTGACAATCGTTCCCCGATTCGTGCACAGAGATAAGCGCTGCTGAGGCTCATTAGGATCCAAACTTGATAATAAAATTTGAAAATTGTGTTCATCCGTGTTCCAAAAAAGTCCCGCAAATAAAAGAATTCAGGAAATAGGATCAGGAAGAATGCCATCAGCAACAGAATGGCAACAAACTTGTCAGCTTTTCCTATTGAAGTCAACTCAGCTGCATTATTGTCTATTTTTGGATTTAATTCTGCATCTTTCTTCGTAAATAGGATTCCTAACAAAATTGCCGCACTGCCAAACAAAATCACCAGCAACGGCACTGAAAAAAGCCGGTTTGATAAAAATCCGCTGATCGCCTGCTGAAAAGAACTGAACCCCTGCACACCTGCATAAGCTGATCCGGCAGTTTTCATCAGCGCGCCAAGGTTGGATAGCCACTGCTGGGAGGAGGTTTGCAACTCAGGACCAATCTGATTGAACCAGGCAAGTGCTGCAAAAAACACGGTTTCTATGACGAACAATCCCAGCGCAATTCGCATGCTGAATTTCAAAAACGGTTTCAAGTGATTTGCCCGCAAATCCCGCATTTTCAGCCACAGCCACCAAAGGACCGGGACCAAGAATAGCCCGAACATGATGAACAGTTGAATCGGACGGGTCGTAAATACCCCACTGGGGATAATGCCGCCAGCCTGTGATGACAGACCGGTCAGAAACAGAAAATAGAACAATATACAGGCGATTCCAAACGGGACAGCTTTTTCTATGAAAGCAATCAAAGAATATTTGATCTTTCCGGATTGTTCAAAAATTGCCAGCGCATAAGCTCCGCAATAAATCGCAAAATAAATCGGGAAATCCCAGGTATTCATGAAGATCAATCCGCCGATGCAGATCGCGCTGAACCAAAAATTCGTATTCCTGACCAGGTGAGAGATGTTGACCGAAGTGTCAATCCAGTTTCTTTTCCCCGTGTCAAACGTTCGATTATATTCAGATGAAGTGCGCAAATAGAGATTTAAAGCCAGTGCAATCGCTAACAGAACCAGCGGTATTGCAAGCACATGCGGATGCAAATCACCGAGATAAAAAGCGAAAAATGGAAACTCATCGATGATCTCTTTGCTTGAACCGTCAAGTCCGGTGTCGGACACGACCCGCGAGGCACGCCACCACCAAATTCCTGGACGCTGCGTGATGTCCCATGACGGCGATCCGGTCGGCGCGGAGTTCAGCTCTTTCAACCCGAGCCACTGCCAAAAACGCGATGTGCCATCAGCTTTCCAAAATAAACCCCGCGCATACATCAGTTCGAACAGCCCTTCGAGGTTGCTGGCAATCAATAAGAACAGGGGAGCCAGCCAGGATGAGGGATAAATTTTTACAGGCACGTCCGGTCGATTTTTTCGTGCAAGATTCAACAAATCCGTCACGAGCGCAAAGGCAGCAGACGCCGCCAGCCCAAATACTGTCGCCAGCATCAGATTGAAGCCGACTTCTGCCTGAACTCCAGCAAAGCGGATCAGCACTGCCGTTAGAAGATAGCCAAAATAGTAATAGGAGATACCGTAACCAGACAGCCATGAGTCATGCGGAGGGAACGAGTCCGAATTCAGGATGCCGTTGATAAAAGTCATTTCCATCGGTTTCTCAGTTCCGGAAATGTTCGGATCGGACAGGCGAAACAACAAAACAAGACCGAACGCCAGCAGGAAAACAATCTCGTTCAGAATCCAATAGCGGTTATTGATTTTGAACCAGGCTCGCAATTCATTGAAATATCGCAGCCAAAGTTTAAGCGAAAGCGCAACAAGCGGAATAAGAACCACCAAGGCTGAGCCGAGCGTGTTCCCGGTCAGACCAAGCGAGCCGGAAATCCAATAGATAAATCCAAAAAGGATCAAGGCTGCGATTCGGCTGAACGCGATTCCTCTGCCAGGCAGATTGCGCAAGATACAGAAACAGATCGGGAGTCCAATCAAGCCAAAGCCAATTAATACGATCAACCAATTTGTTATCTCAGCCCAAACCATGGAAAATTCCTTTAATTCTTTCTGACTTCGTAAATCGCCGTATCCTGTGCCTGATAGACCTGATCCCAGAAAATTCCGCTGCCAGCCGCAAACTTTTCAATTCCTTCTGCCGTAAACATACCGCGTTCCATCTGCCCTACGATTATATACTGAACCTGATAACGGTCCAAAAAGGCGTTCGCAGCAGCGGGATCAGGCTCGTTGTAAAATTCGGTTACGGCGTTTACGCGCTCCCAAACCTGATCAGACATCGGACCGCGCTGCTGGCGCTGATGGTAATTCCAACCAATCACCCCCGGCAAACCTGTATAAACTGTATAACGATTTCCCCATTTATATTCGGTCGGATTTCCTTCCACGATGACCGGCGAACCCTGAACGTGATCTTGCATCCATTGGATCGCTGCATAATCCTGCGACAAGTCCATCATAAAGCCATCCTGATAATAAAACGAGCTCTCCATATACCGCATTCCGTCCAGCGTGTGGGGAGCTGCGGCAGACATGCGATCCCGAATTTTATCAACTGACGCGAAGAGCGTGTAGCTGAGCGTCCCGATCATCAATAGTCCAAACATCACAATCCAAGTCTGACGCTTCCAGCTAACGGATTCTTTCAGTTCTCTGGAATTCAGTTTATTTAATACTTCTGTAATCCCGACTGCGGCAACCAGTGAAAATAACACCCAAGCCTGCAAATAGAGTTTGAAGACCATGTTCATCCGTCCCAAATCTCCGCGCAGGCTGAAAAACTCAACAAAAAGTGTTATAAAAAATGCAGTGCCTGAAATAAACAGCAGCAGTCGTGAGGCAGCGCCTTTTTCTTTCCGTATCATCAGAATCAGCGACCAGAACATCATGGGCAGCGAAATCACAGCCGTCCAAACTTGCTGGGTGGCGCAGGCGACAAGCGCTGCCAGCAGCGCCGCACCCGCTGCAATTAGAATTGGCTTATATCTGTCTATCACCTGTTTAAAATCCAGCCAGCGCACACTGTCGAGCCAATCAAGCGTCTGCATAATGTACCAGCTGAGAATTGCAAACAGGAATAATCCCCAATGCATGAAATAGGACCAAAGCGGTGTCCGGCTTCCCTTCCAGACATCAATCGCTGTTTCCCGTGATCCAGCGTCCAAAAAGGGTTTGAAAAACAGAACCGACAACCCGCAGAGGATCCCGAGAACCAGCAGGATTGAGAAAACCTTCTGCTTGAGTGAATTTTTTCCGTCGGTTGAGTTTCCAATTCTAAAATATGGCGTTTGGCAGCCAAGTCCGATCAGCGAAATGCAGGCAATCAGCAGATAAGTCGGCGTATCCCATGTATTTGTTGGAATCAGCGACCCGATGATCAGTGCACCGCTGATCAGACTGACGATTTTTTGCAACAGTGTTTGATCTGCGCGCTGAATGAGAATCGCTGTCAGCCAAGCCAGCGCCAGAACCGTGACCGGCAGGGCAAACAGGTGCGCATGCGGATCGCCATACAGAAAGGTGAAAAAAGGAAATTCAGTGATCGGTTCACCGGGAATAGCCCGGCTCGGCAGCCAATACCAGTCGCCCGGATACATCTGGAAATGCTGACCCTTGATCAGATTGCCGACACCGGACACAAAACAGCCGATTTTCTCAAATCCGGGCATGGTTTCCGTAATGCCTGCACAGCCCAGTTCTGCCGCCTCGACAGCGATAACTTTAAGCGTGCCGAGATTGCCGATGACCTGCATGAAGAGCACAGAAATCAGTCCTGTGAGTCCCGCTCGGTCTGCGTTTTCCGGTGCTGCTTTGCGCAAAAGATGGGATAGGCTACTGCCGACCGAAAAAGCGCCCGCACCGAGGAAGGCATACCAGGTTGGCAAAATCAGATTATAAGCGGTTGCGGGGATCAGTCCAATCCATTTCACAAGCAAACCGGAAAGAAAAAATCCATAGTAATAATAGTTGAGCGTCCCCCCTGCAAACCAGGGATCATAAGGCGGGAAAGTTGAACTTTTCAATACCGCGTTAAAGTAAGAGAAGTCCATCGGTTTCTCGCCGCCCTTGTATAGGTGCCAGAGATCCGGATTTCCCAGACGGATAAAAAGAAAGAAGAGAAAACATGCCAGAAAAACCGCTTCCGATTGCAGCATATATTTCCAAGCGGGACGCAGCTCAGCAACCATTTTTTCACGCCGGAAGAGGAAAACAATTCCGTTCAAGATAAGAAAACCCAGAAATATGAGGCTGATAGATTTTGGGGAATAAAGCGCAACTGAAAAACACAGCCGCCAGACAACGAAACCGGTAGAAAGGAGTCCAAACAGGCGCGATACGCCATAGCCTTTATCACGCAGAGAACCGAAAATCCAGTTCGTCAGCGGCAGAAAAACTAGACCGATCAGCCAAATCAGACCATACCAGAGCAGAACTGTCAGGAACTCGTTGCTGTTGATCAACGCATCCCGCTGAAACAGTTGGGACCAGGTTCCGCCGCTCTGCTGCAGCAGGCTTGCACTCTCGGTTAACATCCCATCCAATTGTTGCATATGGGAGTATTCTAATGGAGTTTTTTCAAAACTCTTGTCACTGCCGGACAAATCAAGTTGTTTGCGCCACTGATCAAAACTGACGTCGGAATTCTTTTTGAAAACGAAAACTTTTGGATGATCATATACAGTGAATGCTTCCTCAGCTTTTTGAGTTGAAAAAGACAGACCAAACAAAGCTGGTTCAGATTCGAATGCTGCTGCTAAAGAAAACAACGCGCGATCCGATTGGGTCTCTATTGACAGGTTTGCAAGGCAATCCGCAAATGAAGATGCTTTACAGCCGATCAAATTCCAGTAAATTTCGTCTGCTTGCTGAAATCGCTGCGGGGCATTGTCTACCGCGCCATAAATTCGGTTGGAACTGATAACAAAATAATCAGCTTTCTCAAGCTGTGCCAGCAGCTTTTCGAGCTTAAATAGGTCAAAATTCCCGAGCAAATCAAGATCAATCAGGTTTCCATAAAGGCTGGTCTCAGAGCCGTAAGGAACTTTTCCATCAAGCCTGAGCGGCAGGGCATCATCCCAGCTGCTTTCTGACGCAATTCGACCAAAATCAGCATGAATCCAGTCTTCAGGATTTTTAGTATCTATGCGCAATTTATAGGAAGTGCTAGCGGTAAGCGGGATTTCTGGCTGAACCGCAAGGGTCAACCCGTCAGACGTTTCAGTCAGCTCACCGTCCGTTATCAGTTCTCCCTCACCTCCACCACTTTGAAGTGAAATCGTTAAAGCTTTGTCTGTGTCGAGGATGCCTGACCAATGTGGAAACCGAACCGATCTCAGTTTTCCAGCTGCTGCGGGCTGAAATTCAAAAGCAAGCGGCGAATCCGAGCTCAGCCAATTCGCCAATCCGTCAATGAATTCATAGCGCGGCAACCCGTCCCGAATCAAGTAGAGAAAAGTATCGCCTGCCCAGCGAACATCACAGGTACCGCTGTCAACAGAAAATTTCAACCAAGTTTGATCTGACTGAACAATCGCTGCTTGCTGAAAAAAAGCCCGCGAATCCTGAATCGGGTCGACCAGGATCTCTGCAAGCACGATGCTGCAATCCGAATCCTCACAAAGCGCGGCTTTCACCTGACAGGCTTCATTCGCCGAATTCTGCTGATTGTCCCACTCCAGCGTGCGAATTTGATCCCCCGTACGGACTGTGATCGGGATTGTTCGCGATTGTCCCGCAGAAATTTCCAGTGCATTGGCGGTCGCCACGCCGATTGTAGATATTTTCCCTTCCCCATCCGCCAATTGCAGTTCAACAGGAGCCGGAATATTTTCATAAATCCAGCGGCTTGCCTGAATTCTGGTGTGCGGCGTGCGGTAAATGCTGGTAAATGCAACGACCCAGCCCAGCGCTAAACCCAGACAGGTCAAAGCCGCAGCTTTCATTAGCTGCTTTTTCTTTCCCGATAATGAATCGCCCCAACCTGCCAAGCTGCCCAGCAGCACCATCCAGTGCGGGCAGATCGGCAGCAAATATCGCATCATTTTTGAGAACTGCGTCGATTGCCAGAGGCTGAACAGCAAACTCCCTGCAACGATCGCCAGCAGCAACCTGTCTTTGTATCGCATTGCCTGTTCCAGACTGCGAATCATCGCTGCGGCGACTAACAACCCAAGCGGCAATCCCATGCCATAGACAAATAGCGTTTGAAAAGCATAAAACGGCGGCTTATTGACCCACTGCCAGGCAGGCGGGAAATCTATTTTACCTGAGCTTTGCGCTGACAATTCAAACAGGCTTTCCAGCCATTGAGAAGAAAACCGGAAATCGAAGAATGAAGGATTCCCGAAGGCATAAGGCTGAAGAATTCTGAATGCAAAAGCGCTGCCAATCAACAAACAGAGCAGATTGACCACAGCATGCAAACTGATTTTTCGATCCTGAAAACAGGCAATCATCAAAAATAATACAGGAAAGACAATGAAAAATACAGCTGAAATTTTGCAGGCAGCCGCTGTGCCGAGTGCAGCGCCGCTGATCAGCCAGCTCAGCGCCGCAGCTTGCCGCCTGTCTTGATCGCGGCTGCCAAAGATTATCGCTAACGAAAGTGTCGCAAAAAAGGTGCTGTACGAATCGACCGTAAAATAGTGGGACTGCTGGATCGCTCCAGTGAGCAACCCATACCCAGTCATCGTCAGCAGCACAGCTGCCGGCTTCCGCCAGAGCCGCCAGCTCAGCCAACCAGCCGTCAGCAATGTAAGCAGATCAAAGAACGCACTCAGAAATCGTCCAGACAGCAATAGAAATTCGCTGGATGCCAGCCCTGCCTTAGCTGCGAATAGGCTTTCAACTGTTTTGATCAGCAACAGAGGAAAAGTCCCATAAACATAAAACTCGAACCCCTGATTCGCGGGGTTCATGGAGGAGGTTTTTGTATCCAGCCAGGATCCAAAGGATCTTGTCAGTGAAATTGAATCAGCAACCTGAATCAGAAAGCGCTCATCAGGGTGAAGAAAGCGGCTTTCATCCCAATTCAAGCCATCCAGCCGAAAAAATGCACTCAGTCCTGCAATCAGGATGATTGCGAGAATGAACAGAATTTTCTTTTTTCCAGCAAGTTGAGCCATGGATTATTTCATGGAATCAGATAACTATAAAATTGTCTGTCCGGATTGGAATTTTCATGCAGTTTTTTCAGCCCAGCTGGAAAGATTTCAGTCAGCAAAGCTTCAGTCTCAGTGTCATTCACATTGAAGATAAACAGCAGCGTCTCTTCTATATCCGCAAGACTGCTGATCAGACTGCGATCAAGCGCATAATCTCTGCCTGGCTGTCCGGCATTGATCCCTACCAAGCGAGTATCCACCCAATGAGGATAAGGAATCACGTAGGCTTCTTCCGCAGAATCGGTCAGGTCGCTGAAGCTGCGAATGACCTGCCCAATCTGGCGCGTGTTGAGGGCGTTTCTGTCGTAGTTCTGCCGGTAATCTTTGAAAACCAGCTGATAGTTGTTGCGGGCAGTCCATCCCATCAGAAATACAAAGATCAGCAAGATGCCTAAAACGGTTATGCGCTGTTTCTTGAAACCTTGAATCAAAGCCTGGAATAACCAGACAATCCCAGCAGCTGCGAGAATAAATACCGGAATCGCGGCAGCGCCGGTTCGGTTCAAGCTCGGATTTTCATCCGGAAATGCAATTGATAATATGGATGGCAGCATCAGCACCGGCACCGAAATCAGGAGGCTGATATCCTGCCATTTCCTTAGTCGAACAATTCGCAACAGCCACAATAATGATCCGATGAAGGTAAAGGAGGCAGTGATATGGTCAAGTGCCGGACGGTAAGGGATCGAATGCACCCAAATCCGCCCATTATCCCAGAAGGGCATGATCAGCGCTTTCCAAAAATTTTCGAAAAAGATTATCAACGGAGAAGCCTGCAAGGTTGTTTCGATGTCACTTAATCGGGTCATGGAGCGATACAAGACTAAAGGCGGCGAAATTGTGGCAATCCGGATCAGCGGCAAACAGGCAAGAGTTGCAAAAATGATTAACACTCCAAAAGCTAAGAAAGCGTCTTTTCGGTCAGCCTTTGGAACTGTCCAGTAATAGATAAAAAAGATCAAGACAAATAGCAGCGGCACAATTCGCATCGCGCTGTAACCTTGTAGACCAATCCCTAAGAATAAACCGCTCAGTATCAAGTCTTTTCGGTTTCTTTCGGTCAGACCATTGATCAGAAAATACAAGGCTGGTGCTGTGAACATCGGGTAAAAAGAAAAACGCAGCGCCACCCGCCCAATCACGTTTGGCCAATAAGCGGTTCCCATCAAGAACATTGCAGTCAAGCCGATCCAGCGGTTTCCAAGTTTCTTCCCGAGCAGATAGACAAATGGCAGCGCAAACAAGCCAGCCAATGCAGTTCCGATTTTCAGGCTCAAAAAGCTGATGCCGGTTCCGAAAATTTTGATCATCAGCGCAGTCCAATAAAACTGAAACGCTTCTCGCCCCGTGTTTCGCACAAAGAAAATCGGATAAGTGCCGTTTTGAATATCCATCACATCAGCCAACTTTTCCGCATGGTCGCTGAACATGTCGCCCGGCACATTGTTCAATTGATGAAACCGGAACCAGACGCTGATGAAGAAAACAGCCAAACATGCCAGTGTCCAGGGTGTGAGGCGGATTTGAACCGGATTTAGTTTTGCGCGCAACCTGCTGAATCTGGCTCGGATTCCGGCAGCAGAGGGTGCGCCCTCAAGAGCGAATATCGCAAAGATTATTGATAGGATCCAAAATGAAACGTTCAGGAAATTAAATCGATTCCCGCTGAACAGAAAAAATGCAAGGACTGCACAGCCAAGTGAGATCAGCGCCCACTGTTTGTTCAGATTTGTTTCGAAAGCAGGTTCTGATGTTTCGAGTTCAAGCAGATCTTCGTTCTGTGGGGCGATTTCTTCTGATGGCAGCGATGCAGGCGGGGCTTCTTTCCTCATCGCGATCAGCCAGCCGATAACCAGCAGGCAGGCAGCGATCAGGTAGATAATTCCGGCAAGCAGAGGATTGCGGGAACCGGTCATGACCGCGGGATCGATAAAAAGTTGGGCAGACAAAGCGCAGATCAGAACAGCGATGGTGATCACAGGTGATGGAACATCGGTAGAAAAGGGACGATTTCTGACCGCACTGGCTTCCCACACGATTTTTTCAGAAAGGCGGGTGAGCCAATTCGCCCGGGCAGTCTCAGCGGCTGATTCGATCTCAAAAGCTGATTCCTCTGGCAAAATCGAACGATGCCAATTTTCCGGTTTTAGTTTGAGTTTCAGATAATCTAAAACGCTGAGTTCATCCATCCGTCAGGCTTTCTTTTTTGCGATATAAAAAGTGTAAGCGCCTTCCGGCTGCTCGGCTTCCTCTTCATACCATGGACGGCAGATCTTTTCAGTCAGCCAAAGGTTCCAGCGCGTTGGGAATAAAACCCATTTTCCAAACAAGGCATGGCTGATCCAGGATGGCAGTCCGAAATAATGGCCCCACTCAAGCGTGTGAAAAGCGCCCGGCGAAAAATAGTGCCAGGAACGCACGATCTCAAAACCGCCCAACGCCAACCTGCTCCGCCAAACTTCAGGGTCATCGCAATGATGATGGCGGGAAATTCGATTGAAAAATGACCGATAGGCATCTGCAAGAAAATGAATCTTTATTTTGTCAAGGAAGTTTGAGACTGAAAGGTTCGAGAGAAATTGATGGTTGGGGACACAAAAAATAAAAGTTCCGCCGGGTTTGATGACCCTGCCGGCTTCAACGATAACAGCGTCAACATCTTCGATATGCTCCAGCACAGAATTGCTGATAATCGTCTGAAAATATTGATCAGGGAGCGGGATATCTGCCCCTTCGCAGCGCAGCGTCGAAAGATAAGCGCCTGATTTTGCCGCTTCAGCGACAGGTCCTTTCCAGGGATCGATGCCGGTATCAATTTTGAATTCAAACGTGCGGGAGGCAAAATGCCCATCGCCGCAGCCTAAATCCAGAATTGGGTGCTCGAGTTCCAAGTTCTGATAGAACTTGGCTTCAACAGCACGCAGCAACGCCCGGAAATAAGGCATTTCTCTGATTTGAATCCATAAAAAATCTTTTTCTGTCGGATTGGGTGAGTTTTTAGTTGATTCCATATTGTCTGAACAGATCCTCGTACGCCTCGGCTACTGAGTCAGGGGCATAAAAAGCCTTGATCGGATCTTTTTTCTCCGAATAGTCTTGTTTTTCTGAAAGGACAGCAATTATCTTTTCCGCCAGATCAGCGGCATCGCCAATGGCAGCGATTCTTCCCATTTCATGGCGATTGACCGGCACACGGATCCCCGGCAGGTTCGACGCCACACTGGGTTTTCCATTCATCATCGCTTCGATCTGAACCAGTCCGAATGCATCAGTGCGGTTCAGGCTCGGCATCGTCAAAAGGTCAATCGATTGATAAAATTTCGCCATATCAATCGGGGAGAGACTCCCTAAAAATCGCCAATGTCCGTCTGAAATTTGCTCATCCAGACGAGGTTTCAAGCGCTCGTAATAAGCGCGCTCGCCTAACACATTGTCATAGGGACCCGCAAAATGGACGCAGGCATCAGGGAACGCTTCAAGAATTCTGGGAAGAGCATCGAGCAAAATTTCAACCCCTTTATCCGCTGCAAACCGGCAAGCCATGCCGATCACAGGATTTTTCCCTTCCGGATTATGGAGAAGCTGAAACGCCTTGACTTCTTCCGCACTGACTTGCGGCAGTTCAACCGGCGGTTGAATAATGTGCACTTTGTCAGCAAATCGAGGCAGGAAGAATGAATAAGCCGCGTAATCCTCCGTGTAAGCAACGATTGCATCGCATTTTTTCCCAGCAAGATCATTCATCCACAGCACAGCTTTATTTGCGACCTGGTTGATCAGTCCGGCTGGCATCTGCAAATCGCAATGGTAGGTCAAAACGGTGAATTTATGATGTCTGCGCGCCTGCAGGGCAACCCACCCGGCATCAAATTGCGGCAGGTGGATGTTGACCACATCAGCTTCCTTCGCAAGCTGCGCCGCTTTCGCCCAGAACGCCGGCATGACCGCTCCCTTGCTGATTCGCATCAGGATCGGCGCCCGGATCACGCGCACACTGTCGAGCGTTTCTTCCTTAGGCAAACTGGAATCGTGATGAGAAGTTAAGACGGTCACATCATGACCTCGATCCGCCCAAGCGCGTGCGATACGCTCGGCATAAATCGTCAATCCGCTGATATAAGGACTGTAATAAGTCAGCGCGATCAGAATTTTCATGCAAACAAATCCTGATTACTCGACGCCCATTGGAATAATTTGGTGATTCCTTCTTCGACTGATACCCGCGGTTTCCAGCCAAAAACCTGTTCCGCTTTGCGAATGTCTGAGACATAAATGACCTGATCGCCCGGACGCCAGTCACTGTATTTAACTGGAATCCTCATTCCGTTCAGTTTTTCGAGCATCGGTCCGAATTCTTTCCACACCGAAATAACATTTTCCGGTCCGCCCCCGATATTGAAAATCTGCCCGCCGGTTCTCTCCGGTTGATCAATAGCTGCGTTATAGGCAGCCACCAGATCGTCAATATACAAAAGGTCGCGCACTTGTTTGCCGTTTCCATAAATTGTGATTGGTTTCTTCAGCAGTACTGCGATAATAAACCAGGAAACCCAGCCTTGATCTTCAACACCGAATTGACGCGGCCCATAAATCGCGCTCTGGCGAAAAACGATTGTCGGCAGATCATAGATCCGGGCATAATCCCGCATGTATTGATCGCCGCAGCCCTTTGAGCAGCCGTAAGGGGAATGAAAATCGAGCGGCTGGGTTTCAGATATACCCAGCGGAAAATCGCTGTAAATGTAGTCCATTTCGCGTTCTTCAACGCGCGTGTCTTCCATTCCGCCATAGACTTTATTGGTCGAAGTATATAAAACGACCGGATGTCGTCCAGTCTTCCGCACCGCCTCAAGCACGTTGAAGGTGCCCAACGCATTGATATCAAAATCTTCCCGCGGATCAGTTACCGAGGTAGTCACGGCAACCTGTGCCGCGAAATGAGCAACGACATCAGCATTGCCGATTGATTTATCCAGTGTATCCGCGTCCCGCACGTCGCCTTGAATCAGCTGAAAAGAATCTGCGCCAAACTGGCTGCGCAGCCAGCTGATGTT
>DHPK01000032.1:198935-199315 GCA_002407845.1 Leptolinea sp. UBA5366
GCCGATAAAACCGGCACCGCCGGTAATAAAATATTTCTTACTCATTCGTGTGTTCCTCTTCTGACAGGTTCACCTTACGCAAACCTGAAAAAACTTTTGAAAAACTCTGACCCTGAACTGCGAATCCGATCAGCCCCCAAATCACGGGTGTGATGATGCCCATCGAATGGTTGAACATACCAAACCCCAAAGCTTCAGATTGGTTGATGCCAAAAAAGCTCAGCGCAGCTACAAACGCTCCTTCGATCACGCCTAAACCGGCAGGAGCGGATGGGATCGCTCCGCCAAGCGCGGTTACGCTTTGGACGAAAAACGATGACCAAAGCGGTAATTCCGGAAAGAAAACTTTGACACAGACCAGCATGGTAGCAATCCAGAAA
>DHPK01000032.1:199419-206002 GCA_002407845.1 Leptolinea sp. UBA5366
AGAAAACCCACGTCATCAGAATCCAGAACAGCCATTGCAGAAACTTTTTGGGCTCAGACAATACCGCAACCCCTTTCAGCAAAGACCGGACCTTTGGATAGAGAAAAAGTCCAGCTTTCGATTCCGGTTTGATGAACTTTTCAATAAATCGGATAAAAGCTTCTTGGTTTTTGGAGATAAAAAACAAGAATAATAATCCAACGGCAATCGCTGCCGTCAGGATAATGTAAAGGGTAGAAGAAAAAGCAGCGCCGGAAACAAGCGGAATCGTCATCAGCAGCATGATCAGTGTGATGACCACATCAAACAAGCGTTCAAGCAGGATGGTCGAAAACACAAACAAAGGACTGCGGTCGATCAGCCCTCCCATAATAACAGCTCTGCCGATCTCCCCTAATCTCAATGGCAGCAGATTCAGCAGATAACCCTGGGTGATTGTCCAAAAACATTGAGACCAAGTTGGCAGGTCAAGCAGCGTGACTTTCCAAGCAAATGCCCGGCAAACGAAAGCAGTGACTTGCAGCACGAATACTACCAGAATTAACTCAATTGAGACGTTCTTAAATGAAGCTGCCAGCTCCTTTAAGTCAATCACAAATCCCAAAATGATAATGATAATTAGGCTGACAAGAATTCCCGGAAGCATTTGTTTCCAGGATGAATTTCCACTCTCAGTTTTTTTGCCCATCAGGCATTAATCCTCTAACTGCAAAATCGCCATGAATGCTTCCTGCGGGATTTCCACATTTCCAACCATTTTCATGCGTTTTTTACCGCGCTTTTGTTTTTCCAACAGTTTGCGTTTACGCGAAATATCACCGCCATAGCATTTTGCCAGCACGTCTTTGCGCAGCGCTTTAACGTTTGCGCGGGAGATAATCCGCCCGGATGAACTCGCCTGGATGGCTACGTCATACATTTGGCGCGGGATCAGCGCTTTTAGCTTGGTGACCAGCAACTGTCCTTTATGGTAGGCGTCTTCCTTATGCACAATTGTTGCCAGTGCGTCAACCGGCTCACCGCCGACCAAGACTTCAACTTTAACCAGGTTTCCGGGACGGTATTCAGCCACATGATAATCCATTGAGGCATATCCGCGGGTGCGGGATTTCAGCTCATCGAAGAAATTTACGATCAACTCTGCCAACGGGATTTCGAAATTGAGCTGAACGCGCTCCGGAGCGGGATAATCCTGATCGATAAAAATTCCGCGTCTTTTCCGCACCAGCTCCATGATCGTGCCGTAAAATTCTACAGGTGAAAAAATTTGGAGTTTCATCCACGGTTCGCGGATCTCTTTGATCGTCGATTCCTCAGGCAGCTGCACAGGTGAATCGATCAAGATGGTTTCGCCGGTTAGCAGCTCCACGTTGTATTCAACCGAAGGCGCAGTCACTACGATGTCAAGATCATATTCCCGCTCGAGGCGTTCTTGAATGATCTCCATATGGAACAGTCCGAGGAAACCGCAGCGGAAGCCGAAGTTCAACGCTTGAGAAGTTTCAGGCTGGAAGTCGAGCGCTGCATCGTTTAACTGTAGCTTTTCGATCGCGTCCCGCAGGCTGTCATAATCTTCGCCTTCTACTGGATAAATACCAGCAAAGACCATTGGTTTTGCCTTCTGATACCCCGGCAGCATTTTTTCAGCTGGCTTGCTCGCAGAGGTCACTGTGTCCCCGACCCGGCATTCCCGGATAGTCTTCAATCCGGTGGCTATATAGCCTACCTCACCAGCGCTCAGCTTTTCAACCGGTTTCATCGCGGGTGAAAAAATGCCGATCTCGACTGGTTTTAAGTCAGCTTTCGTGACCATCATGTGCAGCGTTTGATTGGGCAGAATCTGCCCTTCGCGCACGCGGATGTAGGCGACAACGCCTTTATATGAATCGTATTCTGAATCGAAAATCAATGCCTGCAGCGGGGCATCTTCATCCCCTTGCGGCGGCGGAACCTGCTTAACGACAGCTTCCAGCACAGCCTCGACATTCAAGCCTTCTTTCGCTGAAATCCGCGGAATATCGGCCGAATCAACTCCGAGCAGGTTGGATAATTCATCCGCGATCACCTCCGGCTGTGCCGAAGGCAGATCGATTTTATTGATCACCGGGATGATCACCAAATCTGACTCAAGTGCGAGATACAGGTTTGCCAGCGTCTGAGCTTCAACGCCTTGCGTGGCATCCACAACCAGCAGCGCCCCTTCACAGGCTGCCAGTGCCCGGCTGACTTCATAACTGAAGTCTACGTGCCCGGGGGTGTCGATCAGGTTCAGTTCATAATCTTCGCCGTCTTGTGCGCGGTATGTCATGCGCACAGCGGAGGCTTTGATTGTCACGCCTTTTTCGCGTTCCAGATCCATCGAGTCAAGCACCTGATCCATCATCTGCCGATCCGAAATTGTTCCAGTCAGCTGAAGCAGCCGATCGGCAAGCGTTGACTTACCATGATCCACATGAGCAATGATACAAAAATTGCGAATTTTTTCTTTCATATTCGACCCATAAGTATAACATTGAATCGATTTCCCTCAGCGACTTCATCACAGGTCAGGACAAAAAAATTGGTTGTCATGACTTTTCAAATTTGTCATTTTAACCCCTTGACTTTATCATGCTAAAGCGCTATCATATTGCTACGTTAGAAAAATAAAACAGTTTTTGTAAGGAGCAACATCATGAAAAAGAATTTTTCGGTAATCGCAATCGTCGTAGTGCTTGCAGCATTGTTCGTTGGCATCCTCTCAGTTCAGGCTGATGGCGTCAAAACGTTGATCGTTGGTTTTGATCAGAACTTCCCGCCCTATGGCTATGTTGGCGAAGACGGTGAATATACTGGGTATGACCTCGAATTAGCAGCCGAAGCAGCGAAAAGAATGGAACTCGAAATTGTTTATCAGCCAATCGACTGGGACGCAAAAGACCTCGAACTCGATTCCGGCACAATTGACTGCATTTGGAATGGTTTCACAATGAATAACCGTGAAGACAAATACACTTGGACTGAAGCTTACAAGGGCGCTGGTCAAGTCTTCCTGCTGGCTGCTGACTCAGGCGTAACCGATTATTCCGGACTGAAAGGCAAAGTCGTGGCTGTTCAGACAGATTCCGCAGGTTTATACGCGATCCAGGATGAAGAAAACAAAGACCTTCTCGACTCATTCAAAGAACTGCTGGTGATCCCTCAGTACAACGAAGCCTTCATGGAACTCGAATCAGGTGCAATTGACGCGATCATTCTCGACATCGATGTTGCGAAATATCAAATCGAAGGCAAAGAAGACAAATATCTGATCCTGGATGAATTCCTGCAGAAAGAAGAATACGGCGTTGGTTTCAAGCTTGGCAACACCGAACTGCGCGACAAGGTCCAGGTTGTACTTGACGAAATGGCAAAAGACGGCGTGTTCGCTGAACTGTCAGAAAAATATTTCAGCTATGACTCCTGCATCATGGCAGCTTGTCAGCCGGAAAAATAACAGCTCTTGCTAAAGTGACTTTTTTCAAGGACGCCAATCAAATTTGAGAGGCGTCCTTGAATTCTGCAAAAAACAAAACACCGGAAGGAATAAGGAATGACACTGACAACCATACTGAGCAAATTAGCCGGAGGGATGCTGACCTCCTTCAGCATTTTCTCCTTGACGCTGATCTTCTCACTGCCGCTCGGGCTGCTCGTTGCGCTGGCACGGATGAGCAAAAACGCGCTTGTGAAAGGTATCATGCGGATTTACATCTCAATCATGCGGGGAACGCCGCTGATGCTCCAGCTCCTGGTTGTCTATTTTGGCCCTTATTATGTATTCGGAATCAAATTGTCCCCGAATTATCGCTACTGGGCAGTCATCATCGCCTTTGTGATCAATTATGCAGCTTATTTCGCCGAAATCTACCGCGGCGGGATTGAATCAATTGCTCCGGGGCAATATGAAGCGGCAAAAGTATTAGGATATTCATCGAGCCAAACATTCGTAAAAATCATTCTGCCGCAGGTGATCAAACGCATTATCCCTTCCATCACCAATGAAGTGATCACGCTCATTAAAGATACCTCGCTGGCATTTGCAATCGCCGTCACGGAAATGTTCACGATTGCCAAAGCGATTGCATCATCCGAAAAAACCTTGATGGCTTACGTCTTTGCCGGGATTTTTTATTATGTTTTCAATTTTATTGTCGCCATGATCATGGAACGAATTGAAAAGAAACTCAACTATTATCACTAAAGGAGCAGATCATGGAAGTTTTCAATATCAAACAGGCAAGTAAAACTTTTGACAATAATCTCGACGTATTACAGGGGATCGACATCTCTGTCAGCCAGGGCGAAGTCGTTGCAATCATCGGTCCTTCCGGTTCCGGAAAATCAACGCTGCTGCGCTGCGCGACACTGCTTGAAACGATGGATTCCGGTGAGTTGAGTTATTCCGGCGAAAAAGCTGCCTGGAATGGGCCGGACGGAAAAACTGTCTATGCGCCTGAGGCGGAACTGAAAAAAATCAAGAGCAAATTTGGGCTCGTTTTCCAAAACTTTAATCTCTTCCCGCATTATTCTGTCATGAAGAACATCACAGACGCACCGATCTGCGTTCAAAAAAGAGACCCTAAGGAAGTATTTGCCGAGGCGGACGCCTTGCTGGCTAAAATGGGTATTTCGGATAAAGCGGATGCCTACCCTTATCAGCTTTCCGGCGGTCAGCAGCAGCGAGTCTCAATTGCACGCGCGCTGGCAATGAACCCTGAAATCTTATTCTTCGATGAACCGACCTCGGCGCTTGATCCAGAGCTGACCGGCGAAATTTTAAGAGTGATCCGCACGCTGGCGCTTGAGAATATGACGATGGTGATCGTCACGCATGAGATCGAATTCGCCCGCATCGTTGCAGATCGGGTAATTTTCATGGATGCTGGTATCATCATTGAAGAAGGAAGCGCAGAACAGCTGATCAATAATCCGGAGAACGCCCGCACAAAAGCATTCCTCAGCCGGCTGCAATTATAAACAGGGAGGCATTCATGGCATACGAAAGCAAAACCGCAGGTAAAGCCTCAGATGAACTTTTCGAAGCCATTTTGGCGCTGGAAACAGTTGAAGAGTGTTATCGTTTTTTCGATGATGTTTGTACAATTGGCGAGATGGTCGCAATTGCTCAACGATTCCAGGTTGCAAAGATGCTGAGAAAGAAAGCGACCTTCAACCATATTGTGGCTGAAACCGGAGCATCAACCGCGACCATTTCGCGTGTCAACCGCAGCTTGAACTATGGCTCGAATGGCTACAATTTGATTCTTGACCGGCTGGCTGAATCCGAAAAACCAGAATCTTAACCATCTGTACTATCAGAGACCGTCGCTGACGAACGTCTTTGTTTTTTATCTACCTAAAAGGTTATTTAAGGCTGTTCTGCTTATTCGTTCCGCAATTATAGTTCCGTACTCCTTTTGCACATTTCTTCTCGTCCAACGCATCACATTTCTTTTATTTCCCCATTTCTTTATCATTCAACTGCAGCAACTTCTTTCAGAGTGAATTAGTTTTGTCTCTTGTTATAATTTTCATATACATTTAAACTTCTCGCGTTTTTTCATCAGTATTTGCAAGTTAGCCTAAAGAAGGGACTGTCTGCTCATGTCAAGGAAAATCCTATCAGTTCTCATCCAATCAGCCGTGTTATTCTTCGTTTTGGTCTCCACATCCGCTGCCTCTGAACAACCTGCTGCCATCATGGTAAATGGTGATTTGTACATTTGTTCAAAAGTAAATTCCTCAGCCTATTCATCAGACAAAGCGAGTTTCGGATATACGCATTCAGTAGAAGGGATGCCCTCAAAAAATGGGGCAGTGAATTTTTATCCAGAAGGGAATCTGCCTTATGCTCAGTGCGAGAATTGTGTCGTGATTCGAAATGAAAATGAATGGATTTATTGTGAACCCCAACAACCCTCTTACAATGACTTCTCCCAAGCTGTGATCGAAGTAGAATTTGCGTCTGACGAGCTGCTTAAAAATCCGGATGCATCCATTCGATTTATCGCTGAAGAATCTGAATATCAGGTGAAGGTTACTTTTTCAACCAACGTCAAAGTCCATGACTTCAAAGTGCTCTCGTTGAATGCCCCGGAAGTCAGCGAAGAAGGGGAAATGAGTTTCAGTAGGACGGAAGAGTTATTTACTTTGGCTGAGCTGGCTCCTGAAAAACCGCTGGTTGTTGGAATGGTTTTTTGGGGATCCATTCCCAATATGGGAATCTCTTATCTTGATGAAAGCGGAACAGAAAGAATGTATGCGATTAGTTTGAGCGGAAATGATGGAGAACCGTTTTTGATCGAATCAAATTTCGTCAAATAACAGTCTATGCTAGCTAACTTTAAACGGAGGGCTAAAGCCTAATCATCTGCCTTTCATGCATCAGAAGCGGAATGATCTATTCACCGGCAGCTGTGTTATTTCTTCCTTTTCAATCTCGTCTGCAAACATACTCCGCTGCGATGACATTATTCTTTTTTCATCAAAACAAACAACCGGAAACCTCTGCATCAAGAGAAATCACTACCACCCGCACATGAACTGCACCCTGAAACTTGGA
>DHPK01000016.1:0-611 GCA_002407845.1 Leptolinea sp. UBA5366
CGAATTACTGACGATCGCAGAGGCGGATACGATCGACGCTTCTGTTGAGAAATTGTTCAAAAATCCGCTGCTGGAGGTCATTGTGCTGAAGCAGGGCGCTCGCGGCTGTGATATCATTACACGAGAAAACCGCGAGCACATCCCGGCATATAAGGTGATACAGGTGGATGCGACAGGCGCAGGGGATTGTTTTGACGCAGCCTTTTTGTGCGGATTGCTGAAGGGAAAATCCCTTGGGGAGGCAGCCAGAATGGCGGCTGCGGCAGGCGCCCTCAACGCGATGGCTTTTGGTCCGATGGAAGGTGATATTTCCCCCGAAACGATTGAGAATATGATTTCTTCTCAATAACAGGTTGTTACCGCTGCCGGACAGAGGACGTTTTCGCCATAAAGGGATGTGCAGCGTTGTTGCGGACCCGCAAGGGTCGATTCCTTAGATCAAACTTTTTTTTCATTTTCTTGATTGAAAGTGAGGGTATGTATGGCTTTAGTCAGTTCGGCGGAACTTATTACTCAGGCACAGCGCGAACATTACGCGATTGGTGCGTTTAATATCGAAAATATGGAAATGGCACAGGCGGTGATCGCGGCTGGAACAGAGTTGCGGTCTC
>DHPK01000016.1:771-11690 GCA_002407845.1 Leptolinea sp. UBA5366
GTTGAAATATGCCGACCCACGCATGTTTTACGCCATCGTGAAGACGCTTGCGGACGAAGCGCCGATTCCGGTGGCGCTCCATTTGGATCACGGCGACTCCTTTGCGCGTTCCTGCGAAGCAATTCGGGCCGGATATACCTCCATCATGATCGACGGTTCGAAACTTCCCTTTGAAGAAAATATCGCGTTGACGAAGCGGGTTGTCGAAGTGGCTTCCAGTTCGAACATTCCCGTGGAAGGTGAATTGGGCACGATCGGCGGGAAGGAAGACAGCCACGAGGTGAAGGATAAGGACGCGCTTTACACCAACGTGGATCAGGCCGAGGAGTTTGTGGACCGGACGGGATGTTCCTTCCTGGCTGTGGCGATTGGGACAGCGCATGGATTCTATAAAGGAACACCGAAGCTGGATTTTGTGCGGATTGAACAGATCGCCAAACGGGTCTCTGTTCCGTTGGTGCTGCATGGCGGGTCCGGCATTCCGGATGAAGATGTTCAGCATGCGATTCGGCTGGGCATGAGCAAAGTGAATTTTGCTACGGAGCTGCGCTGGTATTTCACCCAGGCTTGTCGGAAAGTGCTTACGGACGGCGAAATATTTGATCCGAAAAAATATGGTTCTGCCGGCCGTGACGCCGTGCGGGATTTTGTGAAACAAAAGATTGTGGTGTGCGGATCGGGCGGAAAAGCCTGACGTTTCTGGAGATTACGGAAAAAATAAAAAGATATGGAAAAAGAATTTGATTTGGTTGTTCTGGGCGACGCCAATCCGGATTTGATCCTGACGGGGAAAGACATTGTCCCGGAATTTGGTCAGGTTGAAAAATGGATTGATAATGCCGAACTGACCGTTGGCGGCTCGGCCGGTATCTTCGCGGTGGGTGCGGCGAAACTGGGCCTGAAAACGGCTTTCATCGGCAAAGTGGGCGCGGATGAGTTTGGCCATTTCATGCGTGATCAATTTGTCCGTCACGGGATTGATGTCAGCGGACTGGTGATTGATCCAAAGATCAAAACCGGGTTGGGGATCAGTCTCTCGGACGGCAATGACCGGGCGATTCTGACTTTTGGCGGCTCGATTCCGCTGCTGTCTTATAACGATATTGATTTCGATTTATTGTCGCGTGGCCGCCACTTACATTCCGGTTCTTATTATCTGTTGGATGGCCTCCGCCCTGATCTGGCTCGGATCTATCAGGAAGCTCAGGCGTTGGGACTGACGACTTCGCTGGATACGAATTATGATCCGAAAGAAGTCTGGGACCGGCAAGTGTTTGATGTTTTGGATCACACCGATCTTTTCCTGCCGAACATGACCGAATTGCTGGCAATTTCCGGACAGAAAACGCTTGAAGCGGCGGTTGAGCACTTTACTTCGGGCCGGAAGCTGATGGTGACATTAAAAAATGGCGCGGACGGTGCGCTGGCCTTTTCCAACGGAGAGAAGTATTCCGTTTCAAGCATAACCGTCACGCCGCTGGATACCACCGGCGCGGGCGATTCCTTTGATGCCGGTTTCATTTATGGGTATCTGAACCAATTTCCGATTGAAAAATCGCTGCGTATCGGCTGCATCTGTGGCGCGTTGTCGACCCAGGGGTTGGGCGGCACGGCTGCGCAGGCCACCCTGGCTGAACTGAACACGTATCTCTAAGTTATTCTCACCTGAAAGGATTGGATATGGCACAATTTTGTCCGGCTGACTTGCTGCTTGAAATTGTAAAAAAACAAAAGCAGGGTCAAACTGCCGGTATTTATTCGATTTGCTCCGCGCATCGCTCCGTGCTTCGGGCCGCGATGAGAGAAGCGGCACAGACAGGCGAAACCATCCTGATCGAGGCGACCTGTAACCAGGTCAACCAATTCGGCGGGTATACCGGGATGACGCCGCAGGATTTTGCCGCTTACGTTCGTTCGATCGCACAGGAGTTGGATTTTCCGGTGGATCGGATCATTCTGGGCGGTGACCACCTGGGAATTAATCCCTGGCAAAAGGAACCGATCGCTGCGGCGCTTGCCAAAGCGGTGACCATGGTGGGGGATTTTGTTCGAGCGGGTTTCACGAAAATTCATCTGGATATGAGCATGCCGGCGGCGGATGACCTGGTGTTGCCGCTATCAGGAGAAATTATCGCGGAACGTTCGGCGATCCTGTGTGAGGCGGCGGAAAAGGCCGCGGCGGAACTGGGCGCGGTGAAGCCGGTTTATATTATCGGATCGGAAGTACCTCCGCCGGGCGGCGCAAAAAGCGGCGAAGCTGAACTGGCGGTGACCAGTGCGGAAGATGCGTTGGCGACAATTGAACTTTTCAGAAAGGTCTTTTCCGATCATGGGCTGGATGAGGCTTTCAAGCGGACGGTTGCGCTGGTAGTGCAGCCCGGCGTTGAGTTCGGCGATCATGAAATCCATGATTACGATCGTGAAAAAGCAATTCGGCTGTCCGAAGCGATCCGTTCGGTTCCAAATATGGTCTATGAAGCCCACTCGACGGATTATCAGACCGCCGATGCGTTGAAGGCGCTGGTGGCGGACCATTTTGCCATCCTGAAGGTGGGGCCGGAACTGACTTTTGCCTATCGTGAGGCGCTGTTTGCGCTGGCGCTGACGGAGGAAGCCTGGGTCGGCGAGCGGCTGGGGGAGAAAGCCAGCCGGGTTCTGGATGTCGTGGACGATACGATGAAAGCGTTCCCTGAGAATTGGCTGAAATTTTACGGTGACGACCCGGCGGAACAGGCCTTTTCCCGCAAGTACAGCCTGAGTGACCGGGTGCGGTATTACTGGAATCAGCCGGATATTCAACGGGCCGTGGACAGCCTGCTGCGAAATATCGCTGAAAATCCGCTGCCTTACCCGCTGCTGAGCCAATTTCTGCCGGAAGAGGCGCGCTTAATTCGGGAAGGTAAGCTGGCGAATACGCCGGAAGACCTGCTGGAGGCCCACATCGGCGCCGTGATCCGGCGCTATCGGCAGAGCTGCGGGGCGAATTCCTGACAGTCTGGTGTTTAATCGAGTCTTAGTTTCGCGTTACGTTGAATCAATTTTTGAAAAACGGCAAATATTTCCTGCTTATTTGCCGTTTTCTGTTCCCAATGCCCTAGTAAAAATGTCCGCATATTTCTTTTGCATACGAAAGTGACCTGTCTGCAATCAAGCGTTCTTGCAGAGATCATTTGCGCCCGTTTTGCAATCATGAAAATTTCGATAACTGAAGATATTTGTGCCGCACCGGCTTTTAAGAAATTGGGGAAGCTTTTTTCCACTTTTGGGTACTCACCTTGCACCATCTTTCGGATTCGTTAAGGTTACGAGTAAAAAGTGGACTTTAAATAAAAAAGAGCGGGAGACGAGATTCGAACTCGCGAATATCAGCTTGGAAGGCTGATGCCTTACCACTTGGCGACTCCCGCGGAAAGATAACAGACGCTATTTTACCATAAGTTTCATTTCTTTCAGGTCAGAAACCGTTCAAACCCTTGATGTCCGTCAGCAAGCCGCGCACGATTTGATCGTTGAGCAGCGGATGAATATCAGCATTTGCGTAAAACCGCGGGCTGTTGCGGAGATCGGCATAAAAGCCGATAATCTTCTTATAGTTGGTTCCGTTCCCGTTCAATGTCATGAATAGATCACAATTGTCAAAAAAAGCTTCCTGCCCCGGCGCAATTATTGAGATATCAGGCGTCTTTAATTTATGAGGTTCCTCATAAATTGGCAATTCTGATCCGTCAGCCATCACCAGTCCAACATGCAAAATGTTTACCGGCGCTTTTCCGTCATTCCGGACGAACAAATCAAACGAGACGAATCCTTTCTTTTTGAACATCTCATGGTTGACATCTTCTAATTTAAAACGAAGCTCTGTTTGAGTTCTTTTTCCTGCAGGAATGCGAACAATCCAGCGGATCAGATTGACAAGAATGATCAAGGTTGAAAGGATGAACCCGATAACGCCCAGCAATTCTGCCAATGAAAGAGATGAAAACCAGTTTATTATGTTATTCATATTTTCCTAACCTGTTCATATAAAACAACCATTTGTTCAATTAATTGTAAGACACTTCCCGCAATCTTTCAAAATGAATATAATTTTATTATGCAGAAAATTGAGCACTATTTTGATTACGCAGCAACGACACCAATGCTGCCAGAAGTTATCACTGCCATTCAACCTTACTTTTCACAAGATTTTGCAAATCCATCCTCTGCCCACCAATTCGGGCAGCGCGCGTTCTCTGCCGTAGAAAATGCACGCGAAACGCTGAAACAGGCGCTTAACCTTTCAGCGGATGATTCAATAATATTCACCGGCTCATCGACCGAAGCCTGCAACATGATCCTGCATCATAGAGTTTTTTCAGCCTGGGAACAAACCGGAAAAGCCTGCCATGTGATCACATCACCACTGGAGCACAGTGCAGTACGAGAACCCCTGATCGCGATGCAAAAATGGGGCTGGTGTGAGCTGGAATTCCTGCCGGTAAATTCCTGCGGGCAAGTGAGTCCGGATGATGTAAAGGAAAGGATTCGTCCTGACACTGCCCTTGTCAGCGTGATCTACGGCAATAACGAGATCGGAACAATCAATCCAATTCCCGAAATAAATCAAATCTGCGCTGAAAGGGATGTTTATTTCCATTCCGATGCAACACAGTTTGCTGCTCATCACCCGCTGGAAAAAAACAGAAAATTTCCATTGACATTCAACATTGCCGCGCATAAGTGCTACGGTCCGAAAGGAAGCGGTGCGCTGATCTATCGAAATGTGAAAAATGATTCGATTACTCCTCTGATTTATGGGGGGAAACAGCAAAATGGTCTGCGCAGCGGGACACTGGATGTTCCTTCAATCGTTGGACTTGCAAGCGCGTTTTCCGTTTTTCATGCCTCTCATGCAAAACGGTTAGCGCATGAGACAGCAGCCCGTGACCGGATAATCAGCCTGGTGCTGGACCAAATTCCGGACACACAACTGACAGGTCATCCGACCGAGCGGCTTGCAAACCATGCCAGCTTTGCATTTAAAAATATCGACAGTTTGACTTTGCAGGCTGTGCTGGATCAGAAAGGATTTGCTGTGTCAGTCGGCTCTGCCTGCCGCTCAAACGCGATTCGCGGCCAACAGCAGCTGATCGACCTTGGTTTGAATGCAGATTGGGCAAGCGGAGGGCTGCGGATTACTGCCGGCATTTACACAACCGACGATGCTATTGATGAACTCGTTTCTGCATTGACTGAATCAGTCGCATTCTTACGGAGATCGGGCTTGTGAGCGATCCCAAAAAAGTCGTCGTCGGCATGAGCGGCGGCGTGGACAGTTCAGTTGCAGCATTATTATTGAAGCAGCAAGGCTACCTGGTTGTCGGTGTCATGCTGAAACTTTGGGCGGAGGAAGGATTCAGCCGTGAAAACCAGTGCTGCTCGCTGGAGTCAGTTGAACAGGCTCGCAGGATCGCCTCGCTGATTGGGATTCCGTTTTATCTCCTGGATGCGGTTGACCCATTTTACAATATCGTTGTCAATTCGTTTATTGAGTCCTATTTCAATGGAGAGACACCCAACCCTTGCGCTCTTTGCAACCCACTGATTCGCTGGCATTATTTGACGAATTACGCAGATGCAATCGGAGCGCAATACATAGCGACTGGGCATTACGCGCGGACAGAAATCAGCACAAATGGCGATGCCCGCCTTTTCCGCGGATATGACCCTCACAAAGATCAGTCGTATATCATCAGCCGGCTGCCTCAGCATTTCCTGCGCCGTTCGGTTTTTCCTTTAGCTGAAATGCTGAAAACCGATGTCAGGGAAATTTCCCGCAGCCATCATCTGCCGGTTACAGAAAAACCTGACAGCCAGGATATCTGCTTTATTGGGGATGGTGACTATCGGGCTTTTCTGAAAAGAGTTCGACCGGATGCAATTCAGCCAGGAATTATTCACGACCTCACAGGAAAGGTGCGAGGGACTCATCAGGGACTGCCGTATTACACCGTCGGACAACGGAAAGGAATAATGATTGCCGCTGAAAACCCTTTGTATGTCGTCAAGAAAGATTTGGAAGCCAACGAGATCATTGTCGGATCGAAAGCGGATTTTTTAGTTAATGAGGTGATCGCCTCGGATGTAAATTGGATACGTCCGATAAAAGAAGTTCAAGAAATTCAACTTTTAGCTCAGTTCCGCTATAAATCAAAACCGGCAGCGGTTCAGATTGAACAGATTGCTGACGATCAAATTCGGATCAGACTGACAGCAGATCATGACAGTATTGCAATCGGTCAAATTGCAGTTATCTACTCGCCTGATGACGAAGTCATCGCCAGTGGTAAAATTGTTAAGACGGATCGATACACATGACATTTCCCGCAATCCTATTCAGCATCATTATGGCAAGCCTTTACGGGTCCATTTTCCACATAATTAAAGGCGGAAATCTGTTCACCCTTTTTATCTATGTTTTGGTGTCGAATATCGGATTTTTTGGCGGGCAATATCTGGCAGGTTTAATTGGAATCAGCCTGTTTCCATTGGGAACGATCAATTTTGGCGTCGGCACAATATCAAGCATCGGCATCTTGCTGATTGGCGGCTGGATCAGCCGTCCGATCGAATAAATGCCGAAAAAATGGAGCGACTTTATGAGTGAGAAAAAAACTGGAACGGTTAAATGGTTCAATACCAGCAAAGGATTTGGCTTTATTTCGGTCTCTGGCATGGAAGACGTGTTTGTCCATTATCAGGATATTCAAAGCGAAGGCTTTAAAAATCTTGCCGAAGGTCAGCAAGTCGAGTTTAAAATCGTCGACGGACAAAAAGGAAAACGGGCGGCGGACGTAAGACCACTTCAGGAAAATTAACAAGAAATATTCTTATTCGAATACGGCTTATCTGACATAAAGCATTGTCTAAAAAGTCAGAATCCCTGGATTAATAAATCGAAAGAAATGTAATTATTGTAAAAATACTCTGCATAAAAAGGGGAGTATAATAAAACTATATTGAAAATTATTTGACAAAAAGCTAATTACGAATCAGGTGAGACACGTGACGGAACAAAAGGAAAAAGTAATCATTCATAATAAATATGGCGTCTGCAAAGTGGTTGGAATTATCGAAAAGAAAATTCCAGGCAAAGCGGAACCTCAGAAATATTATTCACTGGCGCCGTTGGATGATCTTTTTGGAACAATCGTTTACACACCTTATGAAACATCTGATTCTGGCGTGATCCGGGATGTGCTTTCAGCCGAAGAAATTGACGAATTGGTGCTGGCACTGCCGCAGGTTGAACCGCTCGAACTTCCAATCACCGGCAACAAAGCCGCGGACATGGACGTCATCCGCACGACATACGAGAGAATTCGTTATTCGTCTGAGCCGATTGAGCTTGCAAGATTGTTAAAAACGATTTACCGCAAACGGCAAAACCTGCTTAAGAATAAAAAGCGAATTTCCGATTACGAATCTTCGGTTATGGATGATGTGGAAAAAATTCTGTTTGGTGAAATCGCTTTTTCTCTAAACATTTCTCCAGATGAAGTGACAGATTACATTAATCAAAAAGTTGAAGATTGAGAATTAGTCATCCGGCACTGCTGCAGCGCCGAGAGAGACCGTGACGCATATTGCTTCGCCCGCTCCTGTTTTGAGCGGGCTGGTTCTTTAAGCGGAGGCATGATGCCAAAGTTTGCTTTAACAGGTTGAAAACTTTCCTTGTTAGCGTGGCTCAGGTAATACAGCATCGACCCAATCATCGTCTCTGAAGGGATCTCCGGAAAATCAATCCCTTGAATCCACGACGCTGCGTTCAACCCCGCGATCAGACCGGTACCGATATTCCCCATGTATCCTTCAACGCCAGCTAATTGACCTGCAAAGAAAACATTAGGATGCTGAATCATTTGTAGCTTGCTGTTGAGCAGTCCCGGTGCGGCGATGTATGAATTGCGATGCATCTGGCCATAGCGTTCGAACACCGCGTTTTCCAGCCCGGGAATGGTTCGGAAAATCCGCTGCTGCTCACTATATTTTAAGTTAGTCTGGAATCCGACCATATTATATTGATCACCTGCCAAATTATCTTGCCGCAGCTGCAGCGCTGCCCAGGGACGTTTGCCAGTGCGCGGATCTCGCAGCCCGACCGGGCGGAGCGGACCGAATGCCAGCGCATCTTTCCCGCGTGCAGCTAAGATTTCGACCGGCAGACAACCTTCGAAAAAATATTTGCCATTTTTATTTGTATCGGATTGAAGTGCGGCTTCAAAAGATTTGAGCACGATTCGTTCGCCGGACAAGAGCGTATCAACAAAGGTTTCATATTCTTCTTTTGAAAACGGACAGTTGATGTAATCTCCGTCACCTGTTTCTTCACGGTCATAACGGGAAGCGCGAAATGCGATTTCCATATTGATGGAATCAAGCGCGATCACTGGGGCGATTGCATCAAAGAAAAAAAGGTTTTCTTCGCCAGTCAACTGACTGACCGCGCGGCTGAGTGCATCTGAGGTTAACGGACCTGAGGCGATAATGACTGGCAGATCGGAAGGAATCTCAGTCATCTCTGCCCGAATGAGCGTGATATTCGGATGGGTTGATATGGCAGCTTCAACTGATTCTGAAAAGAGGTCGCGGTCGACAGCCAAGGCGTTCCCGGCTGGCAAGGCAGCTGCTTCGGCAGATTTGACGAGCAGTGAACCTAAAATGCGCAGCTCCTCTTTAAATAAACCGGAAGCCCGGTCGCTCAGCTTTGACCCTAATGAATTGGAGCAGACTAGCTCAGCCAATCGGCTGGTGGTGTGGGCACCTGTCATTTTCACCGGACGCATTTCGAATATAACCGTCCGGATTCCTTGATTGGCAGCTGTCCAGGCAGCTTCACAGCCAGCTAGCCCGCCGCCGATCACAATCAATTGCGTTCCTTCGGGTAAATTCATTGCAATATTGTAATCAATGAACGAGACAATCCAATAAAAACAGGAAGATTTACTGAGAAATCAACTTTGGTATAATTCTTGTGCGCTGGCACATAACTTGCACTATATAAGGATAAATTAAGAATTACATTTAAATTAGCAAACGCGAACTGATAAAGAGGAAAAAATGTACCAACGACAAAAACAGGAACTTCGTCCGTTAACTTCTGCTCATTTGGCACAGACGATGACAATTCTAAGTATGTCAGCCGATGAAATTCGCGAGAAAATCGTCAGCGAATTGTCAAATAATCCAGCACTTGAATTGGTCGAGGAACGCGTTTGTCCAACCTGCCATCGCCCGCTGCCAGAAAACGGAGTTTGTCCGAAATGTTCTGATCTTCGTTCAGATTTGGAAGACGGGAGCATCGTTTTTGTCAGTCCACGCGATGACTTTACCAGTGAAAATTACATGCTGCAGGCTGAAACTTCGCATGAGCCACAGCTTGATTCAGCGCAACAGGAAGACCTTGCGACCTATGTATTGAAACAGATCGGACCTGATCTCGATGATGAAGAAAAACTGATCGCAGCGTATCTGCTAACCAGTCTTGACGAAGATGGGTTCATCACCAGTTCGACCCTGGAAATTGCACAATACTATCATGTGATGCCGTCAAAAGTTGAAGAAGTGATCCAGTTGGTTCAGCACGCTGACCCGCTCGGCGTCGGGTCGAGGAACCCGCAGGAAGCGCTGATGATCCAAATCCAGCATCTTGCCGGAACTCACAATGTTCCAGAAGGCACGCTCGATGTGATTCGCGACTCTTACGAACTGATGATTCACGGAAAATATCGGGAAGTCGCAAAAGCGCATGACCTGACAATGAAGCAAGTCCAGTTCATTGAAAAATTTGTTGGCGAAAACTTGAATCCATTCCCAGCCCGCGCATTTTGGGGCGGGAAGGGCATGACCGACACTGGGGATATCGAGACTTATCATTATCCAGATATCCTGATCTATCATTTGAACGACAATCCGGAAAATCCGCTAGTGATTGAAATAATCATGCCGATCAGCGGCTATCTGCGGGTTAATGAGTTTTTTAAGAAAGCTGCTAAGACTGCACCTGAAGAAAAGGCAGATGAATGGCGCAACGATCTTGATCGTGCCTCTCTGTTGGTAAAATGCCTGCACCAGCGAAACAATACCATGGTGCGATTGATGGAAGTGCTGGTCGATCTTCAAGGAGAATTTATCCGCTATGGCGACAGCGCAATTGTGCCAATTACGCGAGCACAAATCTCAAAGACACTCGATGTCCATGAATCGACCATCAGCCGGGCAGTTGCAAATAAAACTGTGATGCTGCCAAATCGCAAAGTGATCCCGCTGGCGTCCTTCTTTGATCGCAGCTTAAACGTCCGAACGATTATTAAAGACCTCGTGAAAGAAGAAAAGCGCCCGCTGACAGATGCGAAAATTGTTGAGCTTCTGACAGGGATGGGGTTTGATATTGCCAGGCGGACTGTTGCAAAGTACCGGGCAATGGAAGGCATTTTGCCCGCTCACATGAGAAACACTGCGAACATCAGATAAGCTGGATCCCGATGAAAAGTACTGAGATTACGTCATCCCTCGAAGTAAAAACTTTCAGCGATGCTTTTCTATATTCATGTATCACACCGGCGTTCATCTGGTCACTCGCTGATGGAAGTCTGATCGCTGCGAATGCGATGGGGTTCGAGCTGCTCAAGAAATTATCGCCTTACGAACAACCCGAAAAAATCAGCGATGTATTCCGAAATTGGAATGAAATCTCAGACGCCAGCCATCATGCAATGTGGATGGACATGGTAACGCGCGACGGATCGGTTCGCTCGATTCAGGTCAGAAACTCTTATCTGACGCCGGAAAAAGATGTGCTGGCAACGGTTGTGGTAAATCCGCGCTGGCGGGTTGAATCCGGCAGTGATCAATCAATGGCGGTGCTGACGCGCATTGCC
>DHPK01000016.1:11779-23547 GCA_002407845.1 Leptolinea sp. UBA5366
GTGCTGACGCGCATTGCCAAGGCAGCATCGGTCACATTCTGCTCAAGGACGGACTTTCTTGAGGGGATCGAATCTTTCCTCGATATGGCATGCATTGAATTGAATTTAAGTGAATTCGGCTTTCTGCCAGAAGCTGTTTTTCGGCAATATGATCTCTACGATAGCCTTTACAACATTCTGAAAGTGAAAACCTTTTATCCTTTCATTGCTGATCAGCAGAAAACTTTTTCGAGGTTCCCGAAAAATGTTCTGTCAGCAGTCGAACTCCAGCACCAGGAAGCACCTGCGAATCTGCACATCTTTCCGGTCACCAATTCAGAATCGAACATCGGTTATTTCTTGCTGAAATTCAGAGAGAGCAGCAGTTATCAGCCTGATTACTTCCAGACAATTCTTGAAGTCGTCAGCGTTTTCATGCAAAACCTGTTTGAATCAATGGAAATGACCAAGTCGTTATATCAGAGCGAATTCGAAAACACGTTGAATGCCCAAATTATCGATAACATTTCGGAAGGCGTGATTATCACCAACACCGAGTACCAAATTGTTTACATCAATCAGATGTCCTCGATGATGTTCGGATTTGCTCCCTCAGACGTGATCGGCCACCCGTTGGATGACCTGCTGGTGACAACTGAAGGGGTCAGCAAACTCGTTCAAAGTCTGAGCGACAACGATTCACCGCACGAGACCAGCGATGCCTCATCTATACAGTATCTACACCGACGCAGCGGGGAAAGTTTCCCCTGCCATATTCGGCTGTCTTTTTTGGATTTCGATGAGAAGAATAAATACACGATTTTTGTGCTGACAGACAATACTGAGACCGAAGAAAGCCGGCTGAAGACTGAGCAGCTTGCCCAACGGGCATTTCTGGGCGACTTTGCTTCGATGCTTGCGCACGAAATCCGCAATCCAATCAATAATATGAGCATTTGGCTGCAGAATATCAAATCTCTTACTCAAGAAGAAGATGAAGTGTATCAGGCAGCGAACCGCATTGAAGAAGACTGTTCCCGCGTTTCTCATCTGATCAGCAACATTCTGGCATTTTCACGTCCGCTGAAATTGAATCTTGAAGAGACTGATCTTTCGCAGTATTTGAACGAAACGATCGACCGTTGGAAACTGAATTTTGCCCGCGCCAACATCAAGACCTATTATTCAGCGCCGGATGATCTGCCGAAGATTTTTATTGACCCGCGTTCGATGGAACAGGTGTTTAATAATCTGATTGGCAACGCGGTGGATGCATTTGACAACAAAGGCGGTGTGATTTCATTCAAGCTCAGTCTGCATGAATCAGAGATCGGACGAAAGCAGATTTTGATTTCCGTGTCTGACAACGGTCCCGGAATTCCCGATGAGCTGATCGATCATATTTTCGAACCTTTTGTAACATCGAAGAAAAAAGGAAACGGATGGGGGCTGGCATTAAGCAAACGCATTATTACATCGCACAAAGGGACTGTTCAGGTAAAATCATATCCCGGCGGTACTGTGTTTGAAATTATGCTGCCGACCAATTCCGGAGGATAGCTGAATGATTTTTTCGATTTTAGTTGTGGACGATGAAGACAATTTCCGGGAAGGCATCAAGCAATACCTTACGAAGAAGGAATATGAGGTATATGATGCTGAATCTTTAACAGATGCCCGGGCAATTCTGAATCGTACCCCAATTGATATTGTGATGCTGGATGTTCAAATCGGGAAGGAATACGGACCTGACCTGCTGTATGATATCGGTCGGATTCGCCCAACCCCAAAAACAATTTTGATCACTGCCTATGGTGAAGTCGATATGGCAGTTGACGCGATGAAAAATGGCGCATTCGACTTTCTTTCCAAACCGTTGAATTTTCAACTGCTTGAGGCAACGCTCAAGCGGGCAGAAGAAGTGATCCGCATGCAGAAAGAAATTGAAACTCTGCGCGGGGCATATAAAAAAGACTTCTCGTTTGTAGTCGGTAATAATGAAAAAATGAAACGGGCATTTAAAGATGCCCATTTGGCTTCGACAGCTCAGGTCTCGATCATCATCAATGGTGAAACAGGGACGGGCAAAGAAATCCTGGCGAAATTCATCCATCAATCCGGCCCGAGAGCTAACAAACCGCTGGTGCCGATTAATTGTGCTGCGATTCAGCCGACAATCCTTGAATCTGAACTTTTCGGTTATGAAAAAGGCGCATTTACAAATGCTGATGCACGCCATATCGGTCTTTTTGAAACGGCTGACGGGGGAATTCTTTTCTTAGATGAAATTTCCTCGATGAGCATGGATATGCAGTCAAAACTGTTGCGAGCGATTGAAGATAAAAAGATTCGGCGAGTCGGCGGGACGAAGGAAATTCCGGTGGACGTTCAAATTATTGCTGCTTCGAACCGGGATATCCCACAGATGATCAAAAACAACGAATTCCGCGAGGACTTGTATTACAGATTGCGCATAGTCGACCTTGAAATTCCGCCTTTACGCGAGAGAAAAGAAGACTTGCCTGAGTTGATCGGTTTTTTTGTGAAGTCGATCTGTCAGGAGCGCGGTTTGAACATTACAAAAATATCAGAAGGGGTTCTGCGCGCCTTTCAAAATTATTCCTGGCCCGGCAATATCAGGGAGTTACGGAATGCGATTGAACGCGCAAGCATCCTTTGTCAAAGCGACATGATTAGTCTGAGTGATATCCCCGCGGATATTGCAAAGATGGAGTAAGGTACGGAGGGGACTATGGCAGATACCATCTCAAACACTGTTTCAATCGCCAGTCTGGTCATATTTATTGCAGGCTGCCTGGCAATTCTTGCCGGCATTATCATTTTGATTTCAAGCGTATTTTCCAAAAATGCGCAGGAGATTCAAAAGCAGGCTGTTCGATTGTCCAGCAAGGGGTTTACAGATGAATTGAGCGGTGCGCTGGGAAACGCCAGTTCTCTCATCCGAGAAGTGAATTCGCTGATTGAAACCAAACGGGGCGTTGGCATGTCTCTGATCCTGGTCGGCAGTATCTTAGCTGCTGTTTGTTACTTTTTATTTCTAATTTGATTTTAAAGGCTGCTCAATGAATAATTCGCAAATTACCCGAAGCCAACTGATTGATCTCACGAATGCCGCCTATCAACTGGGGAATTTTGAATCAGCCCGGAAATTGTTTATCGCCTGGCTGAAGGTTTACCCCAATGATTTATGGATCCGTTATCGGCTGGCGATCGTCCTCTACAAATCTGGCAAAAAGAATGAAGCGATCCGCCTGTGTGAAGTGATCATTCGATATGATCCTGAGTTTATTGAAGTTTGGGAATTGCTGGCGGCATTGTATCCGCAAAAAAGTGAAGATCGGAAAGACGCGGTCAGCCGGGTTAAACTGCTCAAATCATTTGAAAAACAAGATGCTGCAAAAAATCAGAAGGGACTTTCAACGATTTTCGCCCGCAAACCAGGGCAAAAACCGTTCGATGATATTGAAGACGTTGATGATTTCGATGTTTTATCGGCTATTCGGGTTGCGCGCAGCGAACTCCAGCAAAAAGATGCAAATTCATATTTTCGGATGATGAAAATTTACAGCCGCCGTTGGCCAAAGGCTCTGCAGTTTAAACTGCTGCTTGGCGATGCCATGAATCAGTCAGGCAATCCGGATCAAGGTACTAAGTTGATTCATTCGACTTTAGCGGATGACTTGCTGGGGCAGGTTGCAAACCGGATCTGGAAAAATGATAATCGTTATCAAAAACTGTGGGTTGATCCTGAATCGCTTTCGATTGATGTTTCGCGAATTGAAATTCCGGGGAACATTCTAAAAAAGGCAAAACTCGAATCACTGACGACCGCCGCCGATGACGGATTCAAAACCTCTAATTCAGGCGAAGCTCAGCTCGATGTGAAAGACGTATTTGTATTACCGGGAACATTGCAGCCTCTAGAAGAAAATCCAATTCCTGAACCGATTGAACCGCTGTCTTTAGCGGAAAAAGCGGGGGATTTGCCAACAGAAGCAAGAATGGCTTTGAATTCGGGCTGTCTGCCAAGCGCTCTGGGGTTTGTTAAACAGCTGTTTTCAGGAAAAACAAAAACCCAGCCTGATTCACTCGATTCAATCAAGGAATTCGTTTACAAACTTGACGTGAATGACGCAGATGAGCGTTTTCCTGTCTATGTCGTCCTGTCGACCATCGCCGGTCTGACCGCAAAATATGGAAAAAACAACAAGGATTTTATCGATCAGGAAATGCATTCAGTTGCTGACGCTGTTGATAACCGCGAAGGATGGAATGCAGTAGTTTTCTATCCTGATGAATTCCAGTCTAACGGGAAAACCGTGCTTGACCCGCAGTCAATTCGGAACGCCTTGATCAAATTGGATGAGACGCTTTCCCAGAAAGGGTCGATGATCGGCGCTGTGCTGATCGTTGGCGGGCATGACGTGGTTCCGTTTTTTACACTTGCTAATCCGGCAATGGATGATGATTTATCTATCCATTCGGATATCCCTTATGGAAGCCATGATCTGGTTCGATATTATGATCAGCAGTGGCAGGTTGGGCGAGTGCCGGGGGATAATACCAACGACCCCGGCTTGCTGTTGAGCCAGCTGCGATCCATTCAGAACCATCATATTAGCAGGTTTGAAATGGAACAATCCAAGACGCGGAAGAAAACCACCAAACCTCAGCGGCTTGGCAAAACGATCAAAGGTATCAAATCTTTTGGATACTGCTGCTCAGTCTGGCAGCGCCCTTCCGTTGCAGTGTATCGCAATATTTCAGACAGCGCAAACTTGCTGACCTCGCCGCCGACGATGGCATCTAATTTCCCAGCGACCAGACTTGAGGGAATGGATTTCGGCTACTTCAACCTGCATGGCATAAAAGGCCAGCCAAACTGGTACGGACAGAAAGATTCGCGCGATACTTCAGCAATCCCGATGATCCCGATTGCGTTAGAAATGCAGAACATTCAGCGGGTTTCGAAAACCCCGAAAGTAGTTTTCGCCGAAAACTGCTACGGTGCGGAAATTGTAAATCGATCAGAACTCAATGCGTTTTCGCTGCATATGATCGGAAAAGGAACCCGTGTCTTCATCGGCTCGACAGTGATTGCTTACGGCGCGATGAATCTACCGCTGACGGCTGCAGATCTCCTTGGGCACCTCTTCTGGAAACACCTGATGACCGGGATTTCCTGTGGAGAGGCTTTCCGCCGTGCTAAAAAGAACCTTGCTACTGAAACCGAATCGCGCTCCGGTGCGCTGGATGGTGAAATCCAGAAAACACTGATCTCGTTTGTATATTATGGGGATCCGCTCTATGCGATTTCAGACAGTTCAGATATTACTGACCGAATGCAACGGGCGAAAACTGCGAAAAGCTATGAGCTGATCCGGGAAAAAATGGACAGCAAGGTCGTGATTGACACGGATATGGCGAAACGGATCTACAGTGAAGTCAAAGAAATGTATGACATGCAGGGAGCCAGCGATGAGTTCTCGACCTTTACGATCCAAAAACAGATTCTGAACGCGAAATCAAACGGCAGTCCCAGCCAGATCGCTGAATCACAGAATTATGTCATCGTCTATTCGAAAGATGCGAAGATGGGATCGATGCTTGACCGATTGATCACCCGAGTTACTGTGACGCGGGATGGAAAAATTAAAAAGGTGTCATTTTCGAGGTAGGAAGATAAAATTCCTATCCAACGCTTGACTTTTATGGTATAAAATAAATACACCCTGTTGTGTAGGTGATGCTGTACAAACGGTTTTGGGCCAACACTAATTAAAAAGGGTTACTCGGTATCAGCAATAATGCGATAGGCTCGAGCCAAGGCAGCGTTGCGAAACGGGTAACCGACCTGCTTATGCAGGTTCAAAACTCAGCAGCACACGACACAGTGGGGTATATTTATGCCAATTGACAGCCTCGCGTGTGATATATATCACTAATATCTGCTCAAACTGCTCCCCCTTGATTTGTAAATACAAGTATAATTAAGCCACTATACTCGTCCGAAATGGAGGAATAATTGCATGGCTTCCGTAACATATAATCATGTTTGGAAAAAGTTTGGTGATGTTGAAGTGTTGAAAGACATTCAGCTCTCGATCAACGACAAAGAATTTCTGGTTCTTGTTGGTCCGTCCGGTTGTGGTAAATCAACCGCGCTGCGCTGTCTTGCCGGGCTGGAAGAAGTCACTTCCGGCGAAATCCTGATTGGCGACCGTGTCGTCAATGATGTATCTCCTAAAGACCGCGATATTGCGATGGTGTTCCAGTCATACGCACTTTATCCACACATGACTGTGTTCGACAACATGGCATTCGGTCTTAAATTGCGCAAAACTCCGAAAGAAGAAATTGCGAAACGTGTCAACGAAGCAGCAGGAACCCTCGGACTTGAAAGACTGCTTCAGCGTAAGCCACGCGAACTTTCCGGCGGTCAGCGGCAACGGGTTGCACTCGGCCGCGCGATTGTTCGAAATCCGCAAGTGTTCCTTTTGGACGAACCACTGTCCAACCTGGACGCGAAATTGAGAGTCCAGACCCGCTCCGAAATCAGCAAGCTGCATCAGCGGCTGCAGACCACCTTCATCTATGTTACCCATGACCAGGTAGAGGCGATGACGATGGCGGATCGGATTGCAGTGATGTACAAAGGTATCGTTCAGCAGTTGGATACCCCGCAGAATCTGTACAACACTCCGACTAACCTTTTCGTTGCAGGATTCATTGGCTCACCTGCCATGAACTTCTTCAATGCGAAAATTAAAGTTGACAACGGCAACACCTATGTCGTGACGGACAGCTTCACGGTCCAGATTCCTGACAACCGCAAGGAGACTTATGCTCCGTTTGACGGTAAGGAAGTCATTTTCGGCATTCGGCCGGAAAACCTCCATAACCCTGATTTTGTTGCCCCGGGCATCGAAACAGCAGAGATCGAAGCAGTTGTCGACGTTATTGAGTTGATGGGGAATGAAATTTTCCTTTATTGTATGGCTAGCGATACCCAGTTTGTAGCGCGGGTTGATCCTCGGAGCCAATATGCGATCCATGACAAAATCAAGATCGCTATTGATATGGGCAACTTCCATATTTTTGATTCGACAGTTGATAAAGACAATCCCCCAGCCGTGCGGTAATCAATTAAATAGTTTAATGAGCCTTCAAGTGAAGGCCCATTATTTTATCTGTTCTCCTTTAATCAGAGCGGCGTGTTCGGTTATTGAAGATCATTATTATGATGCAAATAAAGCTAATGTTAAGGCAGGGACTTATGGAAATAGAAAAAGATAAGATCGTATCGTTTGCAAGGAATGTGGTCAAGCAGCATTCAGGAAATAAGACGGAAATTATTGCGATGCTTCAGGAAATTCAAACAGAATTTCATTATTTACCTGAGGCAGCGCTCAATGAAATAGCGCGCGGACTGAATGTGACACCCCAGACTGTTTTTGGCGTTGCCACTTTTTATGCGCAGTTTTCGCTTGATCCAAAGGGCATGTATATCGTCAAGATTTGTGACGGGACTGCCTGCCATGTGAAAAATTCTGAGAAGATTTATAAAGCTATTGAAAAACACCTGAAATTTATCCCAGGGAAGAAAACGACGGTGGACGGACTGTTCACGCTTGAAACAGTCGCATGCCTGGGCGCCTGCGGGATCGCTCCCGTAATGGTGATTAATGAAACGGTTTATCCCCAAGTTCATCCCGAAACCGCGGTTAGTATCATCGATACTTTGATGCACCGGGAACTTGAACCACAGGAGGCTGGAAAATGACCGAAATATGCTCGATGGTAGAACTGGTAAATAAGTCAAAAATATATCAGGATGCACTTTCACGAGAAAAATTGCGGATTTCAGTCTGTGCCGGAACCGGTTGTATCGCGAACGGATCAAAAAAAGTTTTTGATGCCCTGAGCAAGATTGCAACAGAAAACGGCGGACTGGTCTATATTCAAATGCTGGCTGAGGATGAGAACCTTGAAGGTCAAACGGTCGTCAAGACCGGCTGCCGTGGCTTCTGCGCAAAAGGACCGCTGGTTCATGTTGATCCTCAGAATGTTCTTTATACCCATGTGACTGAGGATGACGCTCAGGAAATTTATCAGGCAGCAGTCGATGGAAAAATCATTGACCGTCTGGTTTATCACGATCCTGAAACGAATGACAGTTATCCGGTTGCTGAGAAATCCCCATTTTATAAAAATCAAACCGCTAACATTCTGCTGCACTGCGGACGGATAAATCCCGAATCAATCGAAGAATACATCGCGGACAAAGGCTATCAGGCAATTGCGAAAGTTCTGTCCGGAATGACTCCGGATGAGGTTATCCAGACAGTTTCTGCCTCCGGCTTGCGCGGCAGAGGCGGAGCTGGCTTTCCTACTGGCAAAAAATGGAGCTTCGCGAGTGCCCAGGTTTCTGACAAGAAGTACATTATCTGCAACGGTGACGAGGGCGACCCGGGAGCTTTTATGAATCGCTCGGTTCTCGAAGGGGATCCGCATCGCGTGATTGAAGGCATGATGATTGCCGGCTATGCAATTGGCGCGGATGAAGGCATCTTTTATCTGCGTGCAGAATATCCGCTTGCCGTTGAACGGCTGCGAGTCGCGATTGAACAGGCTGAGAAAGCCGGTTTCCTCGGGCAGAATATCCTGGGGTCAAATTTCAATTTCAAACTTTCGATCCGGGAAGGCGCAGGAGCTTTCGTCTGCGGTGAGGAAACTGCCTTGCTGGCATCGGTTGAAGGAAAACGCGGTGTGCCGAAACCACGTCCGCCATTCCCGGCTGTGTCAGGATTGTTCGGGAAACCTACGATCATTAACAACGTTGAAACGATCGCCAATCTGGCAAAGATTGTTTTGAACGGTCCGCAATGGTTCCGCCAATATGGCACCGAAATGTCACCCGGAACCAAGACTTTTGCGCTGACAGGCAAAGTTCAGAACACTGGACTGGTTGAAATTCCAATGGGGACTTCTCTACGGAAAGTCGTTTTCGATATCGGCGGTGGCGTGCCAAACGGGAAGAAGTTTAAGGCAGTTCAAATTGGCGGTCCATCCGGCGGATGTCTGCCGGAACACGAGCTGGATAATGCACTGGATTACGATTCCCTGCAAAAAGTTGGAGCAATGATCGGATCCGGCGGCATTGTGGTCATGGACGAGGATAACTGCATTGTAGAGGTAGCCAAATTCTTCATGTCCTTCATCCAGGCTGAATCTTGTGGAAAATGTGTTGCCTGTCGTGAAGGCACCAAACAGATGCTTCATATCATTACTAAAATTGTTGAAGACAAAGCGACACTGGAAGACCTTGAACTGCTCGAAGAAATTGCATCGGTTGTCAAAGATGCATCACTGTGTGCACTGGGAAAAACTGCCGCGAATCCGATTTTGAGTACGCTGCGCTATTTCAGAGATGAATATCTTGCGCACATTGTGGATCATGAATGTCCTTCAGGTGTTTGCGCGGCCTTCAAAAAATACACGATCATTCCGGAAAAATGTGTCGGCTGCAGTGCTTGCTCAAAGAAATGCCCGACGAACGCCATCAGCGGTGTTGTCAAAAATCCGTTTGTGATTGACACAAATCTGTGTATCCGCTGTGATACGTGCGTGGAAACCTGTCGTTTTGACGCGATTGAAGTGAGGTAAAAATGAATGGATATATAACCGTTGATAATCAAAAAGTAAAGATCGAAGGCGAGAAAAATCTACTCGAACTGGTTCGGAAAACCGGCATTGACCTGCCGACTTTCTGCTATCACTCCGAATTGAGTATTTATGGCGCCTGTCGATTATGTGTTGTCGAAACAGACAAAGGGCAGGTCATCAGTTCCTGTTCCACGCCGCCATCGGATGGCATGGTGATCAAGACGAACACGCCCAGATTGCTGCGTATTCGGAAAATGATGCTGCAGTTATTGCTGGCAAACCATGACCGCGAATGTACTTCATGCGCGAAGAGCGGAATCTGCATTCTGCAAAATCTGAGCCATCGATTTGATGTTGATGAAATTCCGTTCGAAACCAACAAAACGAAAAAACGGATTGACACCAGCAGTATCAGCGTCAAGCGTGATGAAAACAAGTGCATTCTTTGTGGCGACTGCGTCCGGACCTGTGCCGAAATTCAAAGTGTCGGCGCGATTAGTTTTGCAAACCGCGGCGCTAAAACACGAGTGATGAGCGCATTTGACCGTGGACTGGCTGAAACGGACTGCATCAATTGCGGTCAATGTATCGCAGTCTGCCCCACCGGAGCGCTGACGACCGTCTCTCAGGTTGATGCAATTTGGGAAGCTTTACAGGATCCCGAGAAACATGTTGTGATCAGCGTAGCACCGGCTGTCCGCGTGGCAATTGGTGAGGAGTTTGGGCACGAACCTGGGTCAATTGAAACCGGAAAAATGGTAGCTGCGATCCGAAAAATTGGTTTTGATGAAGTGTTTGACACCTGTTATGCTGCGGATGTTACGACATGGGAAGAAACAGCTGAATTCGTGACGCGTCTCAAGAATCAGGAAAATCTGCCGCATTTCACTTCCTGCTGCCCAGCATGGGTGAAAGCCTGCGAGACCTACTATCCGCACTTGCTCAACAATCTTTCCACCTGCCGCAGCCCGCAGGCGATGGATGCGTCGCTGTTGGTTCATCACTATGTTGAAGAACTCGGAATGAAACGGGAAAACTTGGTGATTGTATCCGTCATGCCTTGTGTTGCTAAAAAATTCGAAGCACATCGTCCTGAATTGAGCCGTCATGGTCAGCAAGATGTTGACGTAGTAATCACAACGTCCGAATTGGGACGAATGATCAAAGCTGCTGGAATTGTCTTTGATGAACTGAATGAAGAATCATTCGATATTCCTTACGGTTTTGCTACTGGCTCAGCAGTAATTTATGGTATGACTGGCGGCGTGGCAACAGCTGTCGTCCGCGAAGCGCGCTACCTGCTGACCAGTGAACGCATCAATGAGCTGCCGATGGAGCCCGTTGATGGATATCCCGGCTTGTTCGCTGCAGAAATGGTTCTTCCGGATGGAACACCGGTTCGCCTCGGAATTGTCAGCGGCATGGGAAACATTAAAAATGTTATCGCTGCCATTGAATCTAAAGAACTGGCATTTGATATTGTCGAAGTGATGGCATGTCCGGGCGGCTGCATCGGCGGCGGCGGGCAACCCTTCCCCAATGAGACCTATCAGCGTGAAAAACGCACCAGCGGCTTGGTAATCGGCGACAAACGCCAGCAGATCCGGATTGCGCATGACAATATTTTGGTTTGCGAACTCTATGACCGCTGGCTGAAAGAGACGAACAGCGACGTCGCGCATGAATATCTGCATACACATTATCACAAGCGAAATCGCGAGACAGAACCAGCAAAAAGCTGATTTTAATTGATTGATTAAACGAAAAGGCTGCTCTTCGGTTGAATGGGCAGCCTTTAATTTAGAAATCTAGTAAAGAAAATTTGTTACAAGGACAAGAATTAATTATTCTAACCGAATCAGCTTTTCTGCATTGAATCTTTGAATATCATCCGATTCATGCGTCGCAACGATGAGCGTTTTTCCAGCGGTGACTTTCAGAATCAAATTGATCACATTTTCCTGATTCTCTTCATCCAATTCTTTCACCGGTTCGTCCAGCAGATACAAATTTGCCTCGGGCATCAATGCGCGGACGATCGCAGTTCTGCGCTTCATTCCGCCGCTTAATTCATGCGCTTTTTGTTTCCAGACATTTTCATC